>JANRKS010000026.1:0-154820 GCA_033763315.1 Deltaproteobacteria bacterium | reverse complement strand
GGCACCTCGATGTCGGCTCATCGCATCCTGGGGCTGAAGTAGGTCCCAAGGGTTTGGCTGTTCGCCAATTAAAGCGGTACGCGAGCTGGGTTCAAAACGTCGTGAGACAGTTTGGTCCCTATCTGCCGTGGGCGCAGGATTTTTGAGAGGCCCTGCCCGTAGTACGAGAGGACCCGGGTGGACAGACCGCTGGTGATCCGGTTGTTCCGCCAGGAGCATCGCCGGGTAGCTATGTTTGGAACGGATAACCGCTGAACGCATCTAAGTGGGAAGCCGACCTCAAGATTAGAAATCCCGGACGCAAGTCCCTAAAGACCCCTTGTAGACGACGAGGTTGATAGGCCGGGTGTGGAAACACCGCAAGGTGTGGAGCTGACCGGTACTAATTGGTCGTGAGGCTTGACCGCCTTATTTTTTTTCCTTGGAGACATGGTCTGAGGCCTGTGCAAACAGGCTTCAGCGTCAGAAGAGGACGACGGATAAGCGACAACTGCTATCTACAAAACGAGAGTCGAGGCCGAAGCTCTGTGAATGAGAGCTGGCTCGTGAAGACCAACGTCGGATGACGGTGGTCCCTTTGAACGCTCAGCTTGTCGAGTCACATAAAATTTTCTGGCGGTCATACCGGAGGGGTTACACCCGATCCCATCCCGAACTCGGAAGTTAAGGCCTCCTGGGCTGATGGTACTGCAGGGGACACTCTGTGGGAGAGTAAGTCGCCGCCAGAGCTATTTCGTTGTTGAATAGCCCTACACGTTTGTGTAGGGCTATTCGCTTTTCGAACGCCTGCGCGAGCGCGTGGTGGCAGTGAGCTTCCCCCTCACCCGGGCCCTCTCCCCCGCGCCTGCGGCGCGGAGGAAAGGGACGCCCACAATCTCCGCGAGCGTCTGCGGGGGAAGTGTTCGCTCGCCTTTGGCTCGCATTAGGGGCTCCTCTCTTTGGGTGCGCAGCCGCGGGGTGGGGGCACTCGACTCCGTGCTCAGACAGTCCTCGGGTCCCCCCAGCACCGCCGTCGGACGATGCCTCGCATTGCGGGGGGACCACTGCGGAACTGCGCGCGGAGCCGATGCCCCCACCCCACGGCACTTGAACCCGTCGCTCGTCGCTTCGGGTAGGCGTCGTTGGGTCGCCCCCCACGGCCGCACCACCTCGAACGCTTTGGCGCGGCACTATGGTGCTGCGGCTATATGGGAGTTGTCTTAACGAGCCGCACTTCTGAGAGGGGTCGCTGGCGCTTTAGGCTTGGGCACTGGGGGATGTCTCACGGCACAGGTCGGATTCGTTTGAGCGGTGCTCGTACTTCCTGAAGCACATCACTCCGGATCGCCACACGGACTGAGGGCGCCGTCCTCCACACCCGAAGTGAGGAGCGGCGGGTTTAGGTGCGGTGGTGGGTGGCGTTGCCTCCGCGCGCAGTTCCGCAGTGGTCCCCCCGCAAATGCGTTCGCTCAAGGATTGAGACGCTGGGGGGACCCGAGGACTGTTTGAGCACGGAGGCAATGCCCTCCCGCCATCGCGCTGCACCCGAAGTGACGAGCGTAGGGCGCTTCACGGCGCGGAGGCGCTGCACCCGAAGTGACGAGGGTAGGGCGCAGCATGCCCAAGTGGCGAGGCAATTCGATTTGGAGCACCCGTGGAGAACGGCCAATAGGAAAACGCCGCCGACTCGGGAGAGGCAGCGGCGCTTGTGTGGTGTTGGGAGGGGGAGCGGTTAGTCGAAGGAGTAGTCGAAGTCGCTGTTGGCGACGCTGATGGCGATGCGGTTGACTTGGCGGCCTTCCATCATGCGGCCCAAGATCTCTTGGCTGATGCGGGGGAGCATCGTGTTCGTGACGATGGCGTCGATCATGCGGCCGCCGCTTTCGAGTTCGGTGCAGCGGCTGCGGATAAGTTTGATGACTTCGTCGTCGAAGGTAAACGGAACGCCGTGGTTGGCGGCGACGCGCTTTTGGATGCGGCTCAGTTGCAGGCGGATGATGCTGCCCATCATCTCGTCGCTGAGCGGGTAGTAGGGGATCACCACGATGCGGCCGAGGAGCGCCGCGGGGAAGACCTTGAGCAGCGGCTCGCGAAGCGCGGAAGCGATGCCTTCGGGATCGGGCATGAGCTCGGGATCTTTGCAGAGGTTCATGATGAGATCGCTGCCGGCGTTTGACGTCAGCAGGATCAGCGTGTTCTTGAAGTCGATGATGCGGCCTTCGCCGTCTTCCATCCAACCTTTGTCGAAGACCTGAAAAAAGATCTCGTGGACGTCGGGGTGCGCTTTCTCAACTTCATCGAGCAACACGACGCTGTAGGGGCGACGACGGACGGCTTCGGTGAGGACGCCGCCTTCGCCGTATCCCACGTAGCCGGGAGGGGCGCCTTTGAGGGTGGAGACGGTGTGAGCTTCTTGGTACTCGCTCATGTTGATGGTGATGACGTTCTGTTCGCCACCATAGAGCGACTCTGCAAGTGCAAGAGCCGTTTCGGTTTTGCCAACGCCCGAGGGGCCGACGAGCATGAACACACCGATGGGCTTGTTCGGGTTCTCGAGACCGGCGCGCGCGGTTTGTACGCGGCGAGCGATCATTTCCAGGCCGTGGCGTTGGCCGATCACTCGTTGGTTGAGAGTATCTGCAAGTTTGAGAACGGCTTCGACTTCGTTCTTCACCATGCGGCCGACGGGAATGCCGGTCCAATCCGCGACAACCGATGCCACAGCTTGCGCATCCACCGTTGGCAAAATCAGCGGCGCATCCCCCTGCAACTTGCCTAACTCGACAAGCAGGCCCGAGAGTTTCGACAGTAGCGCTGCGCGTTCGGCGCCGTCAGGACCTGCGTCGACGGCTGGCGTCTTCGCATCGGCTTTGGCCTCGAGCGCGCTGGCTGTGCCTTCGACCTTGCCCTTATCCCCGCGTAGCGTCTGGCGGATAGCCAATACCTGGTCCACCAGTTCCTTCTCGGACTTCCAGCGTGCCTCAAGGTCGACCAAACGCTTCTGCTCGGAGGCAAGCGCTTCGCTGGAGGTGGCTTCGCGTTTTGCGACCTCGACTCCGATTGCCTTTTCGCGTCCGATGATCTGCATCTCGGTGGTGAGGGCTTCGATGCGACGGCGAGAATCCTCGACCTCGGCGGGCACCGCGTGTTGGCTGACGGCAACGCGTGCACAGGCTGTATCAAGCAGGCTGACTGACTTGTCGGGCAACTGGCGTGCGGGGATATAACGGTGGGAAAGCTTGACGGAGGCTTCGAGCGCTTCGTCGAGGATCTGCACCTTGTGGTGCTTCTCCAGAGTTGAGGCCACACCGCGCATCATCAGCAGGGCCTTCTCTTCCGAGGGCTCGTGCACCTGCACCACCTGAAAGCGGCGGGTCAATGCAGGATCTTTCTCGATGTGCTTCTTGTATTCAGCCCACGTCGTCGCCGCGATGGTGCGCAGCTTGCCACGCGCGAGCGCGGGCTTGAGTAGATTTGCAGCATCGCCTGTGCCGGCGGCGCCGCCCGCTCCGATGAGCGTGTGCGCTTCGTCGATGAACATGATGATCGGCTTTGGTGACGATTGCACTTCGTCGATCACTTGGCGCAGGCGGTTCTCGAACTCGCCCTTCATGCTGGCGCCGGCCTGCAGTAGGCCAATGTCGAGCGAGTAGATCGAAACATCTTTGAGTTGAGGCGGCACGTCGCCGCGGGCAATGCGGAGCGCGAAGCCTTCAACGACCGCCGTTTTGCCAACGCCCGCTTCGCCGGTAAGGATGGGGTTGTTCTGGCGGCGCCGCATGAGGATGTCGACGATTTGACGAATTTCTTCGTCACGGCCGAGGACCGGATCGAGTTCACCCTTTTCGGCGCGCTCTGTGAGGTTGACGGCGAACTTTTTCAGCGCTTCTTGTTTGCCCATTTGTGCGGGCGCCATGGCACCGCTGGCCTCACCGGGAACGGCGCCGCCCCCCATTTGCGAGCCGTCTTGCGCGCTCATGGCGTTTTCAGGCGAGCCGGCCACAATCTCGTCGAACTTATCGGTGAGCTGCTCGATCTTGATCTTCTCGAATTCCTTCGAGATGCCAAGCAAGGCGTTGCGCAGCGACGGCGTCTTCAAAATGCCCACCACCAAGTGGCCGGTGCGCACTTGCGATTCCTTGAACATCAGGCTGCCGTACACCCATGCTCGCTCAACGGCGTCTTCGAGGTGTGACGACAGGTCAGTGATTGACGAAGCGCCGCGAGGAAGCTTGTCGAGCGCTTCGGTAAAGTCGGCGGCCACGCGCGAGGGGTTGAGATTGAAAGCACGGATGATCTTGTGCAGATCTGAATCCGTTAGCTGCAGCACTTGGTGGAACCAATGAACCAGTTCCACGTAAGGGTTGCCACGCATCTTGCAAAACACCGTTGCGCTTTCGATCGCCCGGTATCCTAAGGCATTGAGCTTCCCGAATAGGGAAACCCGGCTAATCTCAGACATCGCTCTCTCCCGTTGGTTTGTTTAACGCAGGTGCCGCTTTTATACGCCCATCTGGGCGCCAGGCGAAACCGGACGTTGCGGTTCAAGGATCAAAGAATTGTCTTCACGGCCGGACTGCTGCGTGAGGAAAGCAGTCCAGCCCAGATTCCCAGAGATGCCTAGTCGCGTGGCTTCGGGGTTTCGAAGCTTCAATTTGAGGTCCCAGCGGAGCTCGTCGCCCACGTAGCTGGCCACCAACTGCGCGACTCGGGATAGCCGTTCGCTGCCGGGCAAGTATTCGCGCTGTCCGCCGGGGGGCAGGGGGCCCAGCACCACGCGGAACTTGTGCTGCACCATCCAGGCGCGGGCGCCAAGTGTGGCGCTCACGCCGAGCATCCCGGGCTGCGATGAATGGCCAAGTTTCCAGCGTGCTTCGGCGGGTAAGGACACCCATTCGCCGACGAACTCATGAATTTCCGCTTGGACACCGAGGGCAGCCGTGAGCAACGCTGCCAGGCTGCCAGGGTTCTTGGTCTGAGCACTGAGGTGGCCCGCGAAGAACAGGCGACTCGTGAAATCCAGGCCGCTGTGTTGCTGAACGTTGACCGGCACGCCGCCGAACAAAGCCCCGCTGTACGTGGCAAAGCGATCGGTTTCGGGGCGGTCGAAGCTGACCACGGGCTGAGCCTGCGCCCACGCGCGGTAAAACAAGCTGAGGAGGCGGTGGTGAAAGATGTCTGCGAAGCGCGCGAATGTGGGATCGGCGGAGTTACGCAGGCGGTCGCGCGCGTACTCGGTGAAGTGGATCGGCAGCGGGCCGTTGGGGCCGAAAAAGCCCTGAAACAAGACAGATAGCTGCGCTGGTTTGCCATCTTTGGCTGGGACAAACTTAGATAGGGAGGATGGGGCGAAGCCGAGGCTTGGCTCTTGGCCGATGCGGACGGGCTCTTCACTTGGCCGCGCCGCCGTACCGAGGCGAGGCTTGTCGCGTGCGGCGCACTCGAGCCGGCGCAGGGCCTCAAAGAAGCTGAACTCCTCGGGGCGCTGGGCGAGCGCGAGGAGGGGATCTACAGAATCGGTCGAAGTCCCAGCGTGACCGGCCATCGCGCCACCTCCCCCCGTTGAGGTGTGAAGAGCACCGTTTCAGTGAACGAGTTGATCGAGACAAACCGCGCGAAAAAGCGCGCCAACACTTGGCCCAGCAGATACACGCCTGAACCTTCGAATGCGGCTTCGTCGAGGATGAGTTGCATCTCGACGCCGCGGCCAAACACAGTGGGACCTGAGATCGGCAAACGTCTTGTGATACCGGTGGCGGTGAGTCCGCGTACGCCCTCGATCTGTTTGCGCACGCTATTGTCGGCGAAATCACCGTAGAGCCGAAGCAACTCGCGCATCACGGACGCGCCTTGCGTTGCATCGGTGTTCGCAAGCGAGAGGTAATTGAACGACAACTGGCTGATGAGACGCCAGGCGGTATCGCCGTGCGCGTGCGATTCGCGGGGCGGCGTGGGACCTGCGACGCATTTGACGCCTGTTGTAGGCGCGCCGGCCTCAAGTATGAAATCCGAATCGCCTACGCCCAACGGCATGTGCAGCGGCAGATCGCGGTTGCTGCACAAAACATCGACTGAAAGTTGCTTGAGGTCAGATTTGTAAGGCCCCTCTTGACCATCGACCAAAGCCAAGAACACTTCGCTGCCGACGTATTTTGATCGGGGGCCTTGCGCACGCTGCTTTTCGGAAAGCAGGCGAGGCTCGCGCAGCACGGTGTAATACGCGGGGTCGCTGCTCACCTCTCGTCCTTCAAGCGGCGCGTACAGGGGTAAAAAGCGTCGTTTCTCGGTGACGCTGGCGCCGAACCCGACGACGTCGGTGACGCCGTGGACCTCGAAGTCGTACGGGCGTGTGCGATCGGGAACGATGTGATAGTCGGTGTCGCGTTCATTGAGGTGAATGCGATCCGTTTTGAGCGGGAACAGATTTACAGCCGGCGCACAGAACAAGGCCAGGCGTGATTTATCGACGACGCCTTCCAAGGAATCCTCGCGACGATCGAGCACGATCTGAATTTCAAGCTCCTGCGTGTCTGCGCGTCGCAAGGCCGGGCGCAGGTTGTTGAGCGCGAAGAACAAAAACCGTGAAGGAAAGGCGAAGTATTCCTGTAAGAGGCGGTAGCCCTGAAACGAGCGATTGCCATATGGGAGCAGCGCTTCGTCATCGGTAAAACCAACCGGAGAGATGGGCTGATCCGTGATGACTTCGCGCCACGCCGCTTGGCGCCCCGGTGGGGAGACAATCACCGCCGTGGCGTTGGCCATCACCTGCTCGTAGATCCGCATGCCCATTTCACCGCCGCCTTTGATGAAAAGGGGCAGCTGATCGAGCTTCAGATCTTTGAATCGTGCGTTGCCCGTGGCCTTGAGGCGCAAGCGCAGAATCGACTTTGCCTTGCCGATCAAGCTGGGTGATAGGCCTGAAAGGCCGCCCAGAAAACCGCTGTATTCCGCTTCTTCAAGCACGATGGGCCACAACGTGACGTCTTGGCCGGTGACGTAGCGGCAGGGCGTGGGCTCGTCGCGTGTGGCGCGGCTGCGAAAGCTTGTGCCTTTGGCGACGCGGAACCCTTCGACCAGCGCGCCTTCGCCGTGGTTGGGCGCGAATTCGGCCACCAGCATCGAAGGAGTGGGCGCGAGGTAGTGCGGGTAAACCATTTCCAGCAGGTGCTGGGTGAAGCGCGGGAACTCCGAATCAAGTCGCAGTTGCACGCGGGCGGTTAAAAACGCGAACGCCTCAAGCAACCGTTCAACGTAGGGATCCGAGCATTCGAAGGTATCGAGACCGAGGCGGCCGGCGATCTTGGGAAATGCCTGCGCAAACTCGCCGCCCATTTCGCGAACGTGCTGCAACTCGCGGTTGTATTGACGAAGCAGGCGCGGATCCATGGCTAGTCCATACCGTCTTTGTCGCCGACCTTCACTTCGCCGCTTTCAAGGTCGATCTCAGTGCGCAAGAACAATTGAAGTGGCAATGGTTGGGCCCACAACTGGGCCTCGATCACGAACGACAACTCATTGTGGCCGTTTTTGCGCTCATCTATCTTCACCACCACCGAGTCCTTGATGAGGCGTGGCTCGAACGTCCAGATGGCTTCGCGAATCAGCTTTTCAAGCTGGCCGGCATTGATGCTTGAAATCGGTTTGCCCGCGAGGTCAATGACCCCGTAGTTGAGCACAGACTTGGCAACCTCGGGCACCTCATGAAGAGGCAACGTGCTTTCGAGGTTGGTGGTGTTGAGCAGCCAGGCAAGATCTCGACGGACACAATCGCGCAACTGGCTGGGGCTGAGCACGCGGCGTTCGCGCGATTCCATACCGCGCTCGGGCTCGTCGTCTGTGAGCCTATCGAGCAGCGAGGGCTGCAGCCGTTCCTTGGGGGTAAGCTCCGCCACCTTTGCCTTACGTGTTGAGCTCGATCGTGCGGGTGTCGAGAATGGGATATTCGCCAGCGTTGGTGGCAAACAAGCGTTGGCCGCGGCCCAGGAATGCCCCTCCTGGCTTTTCTTCCCATTCCGTGACGCGGGCCATTTTCACGCGGCTTTCCGTGGAAAGCTCGGAGCCGGCGTAGCGTGTGGGAATGAGGGCGATGGTTTGCCCTTCGTTGGCGAACGTTACTTCGGCGGCCGTCCACACGAGGTCGCGCAGATCCGTGGGTTGTTCCACCTTGAGCGAGCGGATGCGGCTAAACGGAATCCAATAGTATTTGCCTGAGACCACTGCTTCAAGCATGGGGCCGATGCGCGTGTCGGCGTCGGCGATCCAGTCGAACGCTTCGCCGTTGATCTTGCCGGACGTTGTGGGTGCGCCATCGAGGGCTTTGTTGCGCACGGCTTCGGCTTGCTCCCATTGGCCTTCACCGCCCAAGCGGAGCGCCTCAAACGCCAGGGCCATCCACGGCTCAGGCTCACCCAGCACGAGCGGCGTGCGCCGGCCTGCCAAAACTTCACCGCGATAGGCCTCACAATGAAGCGCGTCGCGGTAGGTGGCGACCATCGCCAAGGTGGAAGCATCCATGTCGCCCACCACTTTGAGTTGGTTGAGCGCGCGTTCCCATTGCCCCAAAACGGCGAGCAGCTGAAACAAAAACGTTCGATATTGGCTGTTCGCGGGGTTCTTGCGGACCTGCTCTTGAAGCTGCGCGAGCGCCTCTTCGGGGTTGCCAGAACGAAGTGTCAAAGCGGCTGCAAGCATGAAAAAACCTTTGTGAATAAACGTATGAAGACCGAAGCCGGATCGTGCCGCCTTCGGTCTTCTCTGACGCCGCCGCGAAACACCAAGCGACGGCGGTGCTCTCCCCCTTCGCAGAGGGCCGCTGACTATACTTCGCAGTTCTTTGCGATGTCGTAGCCCACGGGAATGGCGCCAGCGCCGGCACCCTTCTCGTTTTGTGGGGTGTACTCGAACTTGAACTGCGCGAAGTTCAGCGTGACGTTCTCCGTCAAGCGATCTTCGCCGCCGCTGCCGCCCGTGGAGACGGACGTGACGATGAGATCCGTCAACGAAATCTTGATGTACTCGAGCTGCGTGCCGCCGGCTTTGCGAACCGTGAGCAAGGCCTTTGGAATGTGCGTGCCCTTGCAGCAAGCGCGAATCAGGTTCGGCGATGCAGAATCGACATACTTGGTGAAGGAAATGTCCTGGACATTCACTTTGCCCGAGCCACCGCCGCCGCCGACGTGGGTGCTGCCCGATTGGGACATGCCCCAGCTCCAGGCCAGGATATCGATGGAGTCTTTGTGACCCTTATCGTGTGACTCGCCTTTAATATCGCCAATTTTAATAAACATATCGACGGCCATGGTGCTTCTCCTTGTTCGCGTGGGGTCAGTGAGTTGTCGATTCTGGTTATCGGACCAGGCACTGACGAAGTTGCTAAAAAAAGTTCAAAAGATGAAAAAGGGGCGCCGCTGCTGGGGTTGCGGCGCCCGCTGACGGTCTTTCGGCTCAGCCGCCCTTGGCAGACGGCAGCTTTGAGACCAAGCGCAAGGACACCGTGAGGCCCTCAAGCTGGTAGTGCGGCCGCAGGAAGAACTTCGAGGTGTAGTAGCCAGGGTTACCTTCGACTTCTTCCACCACCACTTCGGCGGCGGCGAGAGGCTTCATGGCCTTGGTTGTTTCGCTGGAGTGGGCGGGATCGCCGTCCACATACTGCATGACCCAGTTCTGCAACCAGCGGCCCATTTCGTCCTTCTCCTTGAACGAACCCACCTTGTCACGGGCGATGCACTTCAAGTAGTGGGCGAAGCGGCAGGTGGCGAACAGGTACGGCAGGCGAGCGGCCAAGTTGGCGTTCGACGTGGCGTCGGGATCGTCATAGACAGCGGGCTTGTGCAACGACTGGGCGCCGATGAAGGCGGCAAAGTCGGAGTTCTTCTTGTGGATGAGCGGCATGAAGCCGTTCTTCGCCAATTCCGCTTCGCGGCGATCGCTGATGGCGATCTCCGTGGGACATTTCATGTCCTGGCCACCGTCGTCCGTGGGGAAGGTGTGCGTTGGCAGGTTTTCCACCGCGCCGCCTGACTCGATGCCGCGGATGCGCGAGCACCAGCCGTACATCTTGAACGAGCGGTTGATGTTGGTGGCCATGGCGTAGGCCGCGTTGACCCAGCAGTATTTCTTGGTGTCTGCGCCCGACGTGTCTTCTTCGAAGTCGAAGGCTTCCACGGGCGCGGAGCGGGCGCCGTACGGCTGGCGGCCCAAGAAGCGTGGCATGCACAGGCCGATGTACTTGCTGTCTTCTGATTCACGAAGTGAGCGCCAAGCGGCGTACTCGGGCACATCAAAGATCTTCGTGAGATCACGTGGGTTGGCAAGCTCGGACCAGCTGTCCATTTGCAGCACGCGGGGATCCGTGGCTGACAGAAATGGCGCGTGCGTGGCGGCCGAGATCTTGGCCATTTCGCCCAGCAATTCCACGTCGGGTGGGCTGTGGTCAAAGTAGTAATCGCCCACCAAGCAGCCGAAGGGCTGGCCACCGAATTGGCCGTACTCTTCTTCGTAAACCTTCTTGAAGATGGGGCTTTGATCCCAGCTTGAACCCTTGAACTTCTTCAGCGTCTTGCCGAGCTCGTTCTTCGAGATGTTCATCACGCGAATCTTGAGCGTCTCGTCCGTCTCGGTGTTGCTGACGAGGTGGTGCAGGCCGCGCCAAGCGCTTTCCAATTTTTGGAAATCTTCGCTGTGCATGATCAAGTTCACCTGCTCGGTGAGCTTGCGATCAATGGCCGCGATCATCGCCTGAATGCTGGCCACAACGTCGCTTGAGATCAGCTGGGTGCTGGCCAAGGCTTGTTCAGCCAAGGTGCGCACGGCGTTCTCAACTTCTTCTTTGGCGCGATCTGATTTAGGCCGGAACTCTTTGCTTAAGAGCGACGAAAAATCACTGGTTTCAAGTGTGGCGCCGGCGGCGGCCTGACCTTGTTCTTGTGCTTCAGCCATGGCGAGTTCTCCGTTATTCGGTGGGCTTCGGTGCAGAAGCGAGTGACTGCAGGAGGGCTGGATCCGAAAGGACCTTTGACATGAGCTCTTCGGCCCCTGTTTTGCCATCCATATATGTGATGAGGTTTTTGAGCTGGCTGCGTGCTTGCAGCAGCTTGTTGAGCGCATCGACTTTGCTCGCCACGGCGGCGGGGCTGAAGTCTTCGAGGCTTTCGAAGGTGATGTCGACGCTGAGGTTGCCTTCGCCGGTCAAGGTGTTGGGCACCTGGAACGCCACCCGCGGCTTCATCGCTTTGAGACGATCGTCAAAGTTGTCAGACGAGATCTCCAAGAACTTGCGATCGGCGACAGGCGCCAAGGGTTCGGCGGGCTTGCCGGAAAGGTCGGCCATAACGCCCATGACGAAGGGCAACTGCACCTTCTTTTGGGCGCCGTAAAGCTCGACATCGTATTCAATCTGCACGCGGGGGGCCCGGTTACGGGCGATGAATTTTTGGCTGCTCATTTCGACCTCCTGTTCACTCAAACCTCACTCGGCTCGTTGCACCCACCGACTTTGTTCCGGGTGATGTTCCGAGAATCTTAAGACCCTGTTTCGTCTGCCGGACCCTTGAACACTTCAAGTTGGTTGACGGCGTCGGGAATCAAATTACGGACGATGTCTTCGAAGCTGGCGGTGACCAAACGCTTGCAACGTTTGACGAGGATGGGCACCGGGCTCGAAGGTTCAAAGCGGCCGTAGTATTCAATGATCTTGTCGAGCGCGCGAACGACATCTTCGCGCGAACGAATGTCGCCAGACAGTGTTCGGCCTGACGTCGTGGTGGCACCGGCCGAGGCGCCAGCGGCGGCGCCGTCGTTATTCGAGTCGACGGGCGCTTCGCTTTCGGCAGCGGCCGTGCGCGCCCCAAGCTTTTCTTTAACAAACTTGGCGGCTTGATAAACAAGGCGCCGCAGGGGATCTAGGTTCGGGGCGTTGGCTGAGCCGACATAGTCGGTGAGCTTTGATTCGAGCTCGCGCAAATGCGCGAGACCTTCGTCGAGTGCCGTCGCGGTGGCGGTGATTGATTCGAGTGGCGCTTCTAAGAACGCGCCCTCAATGGTTGCCAAGCTGGGCGCAGTTTCACCTTCGGGGGGCGTGGATTCGCCGGCGGCAAAGGCAAGTTCTCGAAGGCTAAATCGGCCGAGGTTGGCTGCGCTCACGAAGGGGGTGTTGCGCACGTAAACCAGCGTGGCGCTTTGATCGCATAGACCCATCACGATGTTGATGCGCATCGTGGGGTCGTTGTTGTCGTCGGGATCGAGCCGCGGGTGCAGCGTTTCCCAATAACGTTCGATGAGGCCGCGCATGACACCGAGGCCATCGGCAAGGCCTACGAAGCCATCCGTGTGCAGCAACGCGCGCGCGAGCGTGTTGGCGATGCGTAAGTCTTTGCTGCGGGCGAACAGGGCGATCGCGCGGCGGCGAACGTCGCGCCAATCGGGCTCCTGCGCGGCAACGATGGTTTCCCCAATTTGCTGCTCGGGTTTGCCCTGCGAGGCCTGTTCCAGCTCGCGCATTTCCGCGTCATATTCCAAATCGGGGCCGCAGGGATCCCCTGGGGAAATCTCGGAAAGTAGAGCTTCTACGTCGATCGTTGGCACAGTGGGGTAACTCGTGGCGTATCAGACACCCGGATTCGGGCGCGCGAAAGTTAAATGTCGTGCCGCAAGTGAAAATCTCGCGAACGGCGCTCGGTTTTTCTGCCGAGTGGTCTGCGAACCTGGGGCTGGCGAATTAGGCCGCATTGTGACAAGCCTGTCAAGGCGGCAGGAAAGCGCGGTGCGCCAGCAGACGCTTAGGCGGATAAGGCGTCGAGGAACGCCCCCACCGTCGCGGCTGGATCGGTCAAGCAACTCCGGGCGGCCTCGGGAAGGTTCATACGAGGCTGGGCTTCGTCTGGCCGCTGGGCCTGGACACGCCAATGGCGACCACTGCCCCATTGCGGAAGCGACAATGCGACGAACAGCGCAGGGGTGGGCGGGCCAAGCCCAACGATCAAACGATCACCCTCGGAATCCCACAGCCACGATGGTGCGCCCGTAGGCCAGGCTAACGCCGTGTTGACCAACGCCAACCAGAAGTCGCGGGCGCGGTCGTCGTCCGCCGGCAGATCCATGGTGACGAGCGCCTTATCCGGATAGCGGCCCTTGGCGGAGGCGCAGGCGCTGAGGCAGGTGGCCAGGGCATGTTCGATGCCTTCGGGCTCAGCGTTGCCGAACACAACCGTGAGGGCTTCGCGCAAATTAGAGTCGGCCAGGCTGCGAGCTGCGTCTTCGGCTGATTGCATTTGCGCCGCGGGCGGGGGCACGCTGAACGCAGTGATGTCAGGAGTGGCGGTGGCCGTGGGAAGGCCTGCCACGTGGGCTTGAGCCTCGAACAGGAAGGCGCCGAAGGCGTCGGCAGCAAACGCTGCGGCCCCGGCCATGCCGGCGTCCACGTAAGCGAACAAGGCGGCGGGGAAGGTGCGCCCAACCTTATCTTGGCTGGGGCCAATGATGCCCACGCAGGCGTTGGGCAGCATGGGGGCGTGCACGAAGAATGTGATGAGGTTTTTGTTGGGTGTGCCCCGCGCGGCCGCCACGGCGCCCACGCCATCTTCGAGCCACTGGTCGAACGCGCCTGCCGCAAATCCGCCGGCGTTGAGGCGAACAAAATCCGCCTGGACGGGCAACTTGCCGTAGAGGCCCACTCCCGTGGAGGGCGGTGCCAGACGCGGCATGGGCGCGGTTGGTGTGGGGCTGGGGACCTTATTGCCGAGGCCCAGCAAGCTGCGCAGGCTCATCGGGCGCACGGGCTCCCGCCAGGGGCGATGGCGCGGGGGACCTCGAAGTTGTGAAGGGCGTCGAGCAAGTCCGACGGCTTCAGATCGATCTTTGCGGTCAGCTTTGGTGTGCCCAGCGCCCATTGCGCGCGCATGAACTCGTCTTGATCCCGGCCGAGTGAACGCAGCGCTCGATCCAGGAGGCGGAACAGTGCCCAGTCGCCCTGCTCGGAGATGTCTTTGGGCAAACCTTTCACTTCTCCAAAGACGCCGATCTTGGCATCGCGGCCCGGCCAAGCCAGTGGTTCCCAAGCGGGTTGCCAGTTGCCATAGTCGAGCGGTTTGCCGGTGCCCACCTTGAGCGTCACGCGTGACGACGTGCCGGCTTCGCCGCTGGCCGATTGCAAGCGCACCTGCAACGACGGCGCGATTTTGTCTGAGCCGTTGGGGAACAGAAGTTCGGACAAGTGAGAAGCCTTGGCCAGAAAGCCAACAAGTTCACTGCGGTAGTTGATCGCGGGCTTGGATTTGAGGCGGTAGCGTTTGCCCACCATCTCAATGTCGTTTTTCAGGTTTTCTTCGTAATAGACCCACAACGTACCGGCTTTAGGCTTGAAGAAGTTCTCCACCTCCGATAGCGACGCGTCCATGCCGTCGAGCCGGAAAGGATAGCGGTCAGCGATCAACTCTTTGAAGGGCGTGACGACGGCGTCACACCACGATCGGTTTGCGGCTTCCGCACCGGCACCTGTGACAAGCTCTTCAACGCCGCTGATAAGCGGCATCAACATTTTGCTCAACACGGGCTCCCAGCCACCGCGGCCAAAACGCATGATGAGTTCGTTGGTGTCCTTCTTTACCTGCACCACGTCCTTGCGGAGCGCGCCCATGTCTTGCGTCTCTGAATAAGCCGTGAGCGATTGAAACAAGATGCCGATGCTCTTGTAGTACCCAGACAGCGGCGTTTCGGCGCCTTCTTGTTGCGACACGCCGAACGGCAAAAGTGAATCAAAACGGGCCTTGAGCGCCTCGGGGCCGCTGATTGTTTTGGGCTGTGCCAAAGCCGCTTTGGCGGCGTCTTTTTTTGAGCCAAGCTTGCTGAGGATCTTGTCGCCCAGGCCACCGGCGGCCTTTTCCACAAGCGCGTCGGCTTTCGATTTGAGTTCCAGGTTGGCCGCCAAGCTTTTCCAAATCGTGTCGAGAGGGCGTTCATCTTGGTGGCGGCGCAAAAGGGCCTGCGCGTCTGCGAGATCCGTAGGGCTGCGTGGGTAGACTTGCGCCAACAGACCGCGCCACGCTTTCTCGTATTCAGCGAAGTAGCGCCCCTTGAGCGAATCAACTTCTTCGGGTGTGAGGGTTTTGCGCGGGCCCATCACCCACACGTCTTCGCTGCCACCCACTGTGGGCTCGCCCTTTTCGAGCGCGCTGATGCGGGCGCGAACAACGTCGTACCCAGCTTTGGTAAACGCACCTGATTGTTTGGCGTCTTCACGGAACAACATGATGGCGCCGCCCAAAATGCGGCCCAAGGAAATGTCGGTGCCATCGAGGGCGGGATCCGCCAGCACGAGCGCCAGGGGATCTTGTTCGGCGAGCGCGCGCAGCGTGGCGCGCGCGCGTTCAACGGTTTCCACGTCGCGCTCGATCCATAGATCCTTGGCGTCGCTTGCGGAGAGATCTTGCGCCACGCGGCCGTAAAGGTCGATGACTTCGGACATCGTTTTGGCGGCCCGGTCTGAGACGGCGATGCCCCCTGTGGCCCAGCGCTGCTTCCAATCCTCGACCAGGCTCTCGCGCGCGTGCTTGAGTTGCTTTTCGATCCACTCGTCGTTGTCGGTCAGTGGTTCTTCGGGCGCTTTGGGTGAGGTAAGGATGAGGTACCGCGTGAGGCGCTCACGCGCGTCATCCACGCCGCCTTTGCGGGTGGCGGCAAAGGTTTTCAGACGCGCTAGATCTTTGTTCAACAACGGCAGCAGGGTCAGATCCCGGGCCGCGCGCGCAAGCGGCTTACGCAGCTCGCCTCCGCTATAGAACCCAAAGCGCATGCTGGTGGGTGGGCCATCGGTTTCGAGCTGCCACAATTTATCGGCCTCGTCGGCGATGGCTTCGAGTTTGCGCGGATCGACGTCCCCGTCAGGGCCGCGTGCGGCGTGCAGGCCGGTGGCCAAATCCTGCGCGGTGTGCGCGACGCCGATGTTGCGGCTGTAAGCGGAAATCGGTGTCATCGCCAGACCAGCGGCCACGAGCAGACACGCCGCCGAAATGCCGAGGGTGGCCAACCGACGTTGTTTGACGGCTTTGGCCGACAGCCCCGCGAGGGATTGATCGGGGAACATGACCCGACGGAACACATCCGTCAGGAAGTAAGCTTTGGCTTTGACGGGGGGCTCAATGTTCACGCGCGGGGCGATGCCGAACGCATCGGCCATGCGCTTCATGATGCGATCGACGGGGCGGCCCTCTTGTGTGCCGCTTGTGAAATAGAGCCCGCGCAGGATTGGGGTTTCTTGATAAACGTTGGCAGCGAAAAGCTCTTTGACGAGTGCCACCAAGTTCGGGCACAGCTCTTCAAATTCAAACGGAAAGTGGTGAACTTGTTCGCGCGTTTCAAGCCGGCGCTCTTGGCCCAGCCGCTGCAGCGAGTGCCACTCAAGCACATCAAGAAGTTGATCCAGCTTGTCGATGAACAGATCTGAACGTTCTTCAGGGTTCATCTCGATCGGTAAGGTGAAGCCCCAAATTTGTCCGCGTTCCTTTTCGCTTAAGCTGGCGAACGTATCGGTGAAGCCTGCCACCAAGTCACACTTTGTGACCATGAGGTATACGGGCACGGCCACTTCAAGGCGGCCCATCACTTCGTCGCAGCGTTCTCGCAGGCGTGAGGCGAGATCCGCGATCGTGTCTTCGTCGCCCGTGAGCAAATCGGCGGCGCTCACGGCCACGATCAAGCCGTTGATCGCGCGACGCTTGCGCGTGCGCTTGAGCATGTCGAGGAACGCAAGCCACTCGTCGGTGTCTTCGTCGTCGGTGGACCAGCGGCCCGCGGTGTCGAGCAAGATCGCGTCGTTCGAAAGCCACCAGTCGCAGTTGCGGGTGCCGCCCACGCCGCGCACGGCGCCCTTCTTAGAAGAGAGATGCGGAAAGCGCAGGCCCGAGTTGCGAAGCACGGTGCTCTTGCCGCTGCCGGGTGGGCCGATGATCACGTACCAAGGCAGCACGCCCAAGGCGTTCTTACCGCTTTTGCCGGTGCGCGACGACTTGAGCGTTCGAACGGCCTTGTCGAACTCGAGCTTCATGGCCTCGATCTGTGCTTGCATCTCGGGGCGCATGGAGGAGCCATGCTTGTTGGCTCCATCGGCGAGCGCGGCTTCGATTTGATTCGCCGACTTCTTGTCTTTGAGCGCGCGGATGAGGACGATCAAGGTCAACACCAGCACCACGGTGGCGGTGACCGCGATCGCTGGCCACAGGGGCAACTCGTCAAATACAAGCACCGCGGCCCAGGACAGCGCGATGAACAGGATGCCAAAGATGTACTTGAGCATCGATTCCTTCCAAGAAGCGGCGCCCTAGCGCAGCTTCTCAACCTCAGTGATGGCGCTTTTGACCTGACCACTCAGGAGCACGCGCAAGCCAATATAAACACTCATAGATACCAACAGAGCTCCCATCGCGACCCACAGGATGAGGCGCTTGTCGCCACGCTTACTTGACGATTCACCTTCCACGATGGCGTCGGGCGAAAGCGTTTCAGGAAATTCATAGACCCGTTCCAGTTCGTCGCGCACCGAATCGATGAGCCGCATCAGCTCCATGTCGCCACCGCGCATGGCGTATTGGCCTTGAAAGCCCAACACCAAGCACAGGTAATAAGCGCGCAAGGCATCTTTGCGCTGGGGTTGGCCGCGCAAGGTTTCGAGGCGTTTGAAGAAGCCTTCGCCCGCCACGTTCTCCCCGAAAAAATGCATCTGCAACGAGCGCGACAGCCAAAAGCCGCGCAGCGGATCTGGCTTCGAGAGGGCCACTTCATCAATGAGCGCCACAAGCGCATAACCGATGTCGTTGGCGTCGCGCTCGGTGAGGCCAGCCTCACGGGCGTCGGTCCGCAGCTTTTCGATGTAGCCGATGATTTTTCGTTGCAGCGCATCCGGGGCGACGGCGCCTGTGATCCCGCGCAGCTGTTCGATCGCTGCGAAAGAATCCTTGGTGATTTCGTTAAGCCTATCCATGACGATGTTTCTGCAAGGCGATCATTCTTTGCGTGCGGGGATGCCCATCAGTTCCACCTTGACCTTCGTGGCGTCAAACGGTGGGGGCAGGTAGATCGCGATGGCTTTTTCTTCCATCACGTGTTTCCAGTGGCTGCTGTCGATGTCGACGTTGAAGTAAACGACGCCGGACTTGATTGGCACCTCCGGCGGCGGGCGGTGTGTAAGTTTCAGCGGCACGCCCGGCGTGGCGGCGCGCACGACCGATTGGATCTGATTCCATGAAGCGATCTTGGACAGGCCGGCCAGACGTTCGGCGACCTGATCCTCGGGCACGCCTTCGGCCTTGACGGCCACCACGAAAGAACGGCATTTGGCCGCGGCATCGGTGTCGAAGCGGCCAAAGTGCACGCCGTGCTTGATTTGCAGCGGAATCGGCACGTGGGCCTCGCGCACCGTGGATTGCAGCATTGATTTGATGACGGCGAAAAGCTCTTCGTACGTGCTGCGCAGGTCGGTAAAGTTAAACGCCGGCAGCTGCGCGGGATCCGTGCCTGCCGAGAACGTGGTGAGTTGCCCTGCCACCTGAATCAACAGCAAATAGAGCTGGTGCGGGTGCAGATCGGGGCTGCGTCCCATGTGCACGAACAACGGAATCAACCCGTTGACCGCGTTGAGCTGCAAATAGCGTGTGACATCCGATCCCGAGAATTCGACGCTTGAGTTGTCGCGCTCGCGGCGTTGTGATGACAGCGCCTTTTGTTTGCCCGAAAGCACGCCCAGCACCTGGCTGAGGTTGTTGGTGATGAAGGGCGCGGCGTCGATGCGCAATGAAGGCGGGATATACGTATCGAGCAGCACGAGCGCGCCTTGTGAATCGCGAATCACTTCGGCGATCTTGATGGTGCTGAAGTCTTCGCGTGGTTCGTTGCCGAACAAGACCACCACGTTGGGCGTGCCGAACGAGATCTCAACAGGGCGTCCCGCAGAGGCCAAGTCTTTGACCATGCGTGGCTCGATCGCATAGCGGGTGCGCGGCGGAAACTGAGCGCGTGAGTCTGCGGCTTCTTCAAAGCTGGGCACGCCTTCACGTTCCACAGGTAAGCCTAAGAAAACTTCAAGCGGCGCTTGCTGGCCCGCGGGAAAGTGGCCCTCGATCGGGCGCGCTGCGGGCGCTTCGCGGTCACCTTGTTTGAATGAAAGCGGCGTGCCGTCGGGCAACACACCTGTAAAGGCGGTGACGCGCAATTCGCCGGACCCAAGCGCGCCTTGATCGACGCGCGCGCTGACGGCGCCCCAGTTGTAGGGCGACAGAGCACCGACCCACGTGGCGAGCGTGCGTTGGTGGTAAAGATCTTGTTGTTGCAAATGCTGGGGACACATCAGCATCCCCTCGGTCCAGGCCACGCGCCGAACTTCGTCCTTCATTTTGCACCTCCCGTGGTGGCACGGGCCGGTGGCGTGACGACAACGCGGTTGCCATCCAGGGTCAAATAGATGCGTGGGCCGCCGTTGGTGCGGTGGCAAAAGTCTTTGTCGGCGGCCGGCAAGGTTTCGATGGCACGCCAGGTGTTCCCGGTGGGCGCGCGGAATAGGCCAACCACGGCCAATTGCTTGGCCTCGTCTTGGCGTTTGAAGGTGAGGGTTTCAGAACCGCGCGGCTTTACGGTGATTTCCTGCACCTCCACGAGATCCCCGCCCAAGACTTCCTTGTCGTGGCGAACCACTTCATCCGCCGTGGTGGTCTCAAGCAGGTTGGCGCTCTTGAGCATATAGACGCGCACGATGGTGGGAAAGGATTGGCCGCTGTCGTCAGGGTTCAGCGGCTCGCCCGCCTTGAGCACCACCGTGATGGGTTCAGGCTGATCGCACGGCGGAGGCGGGGGCGCGTGGGCGCAACCCGCGGCGAGCGTTATTAAGCAACCGACGATCCCAAAACTAATCCCGTGCATTGGCGGGGGGAGTTTGCCAGAGCCTGGAAGAGCCGCGCAATGTCAAACTAGACCGGTGCAAAACGGGCGCGTTAGGGTGTTGTAAATGGCGGGTCAAGGGCGGTGGCGGCGCTCGTGGGCGAGGCGATTCACAGGCCTGTGGTGGGCCTTCGGTGGACGGAGCAACGTTTTGGCGTATCGTGGTGGCGCAACTGTGGCGGAATCTGGGAGTCCGAAATCATGCGTGTGAGAGTGATCGTCCAGCGGCCGGGGCAGCCGGAGGTACGCAAGGAGTTCTCCACCTCCCCGGTGCGCCTCGGCCGAAATCCGATGAACGACTTGCCGCTGCTTGAGACGTACGTGTCCGAGTGGCACGGCGCCATCCGCTTTGAGGGCGAATCAATCGAGTTTACGGATCTCGGTTCAACCAACGGAACCATGTTGGATGGGCAGAAGCTGACGCCGGGCACGCCAGCGCCCGTGGCAGGATCCACTTTGTTTCAGATTGGGCCGCTCACGATGGTTGTGGAGCCTGCCTTCGATGCTGAGGACGAAGCGGGCGTCGCAAACACGATTATGCCTGCGCAGCCGGCCGTTTCAGGTTTGCCCGCGCGCGCTGGCGAGCTTGGCGCTGCCTCTGCCGCCGCGACGCCACCGGGGGTGAACCCACCGACCTTATTTGGAGGCCTGCCGTTGGTGCCGCCGGCGCCACAACCGGCGACCGGCGGGGCATGGGGGGCTGAGGCCAGCGGCATGGCCCCGCCGACCAACGCGCCGGCGGCTGAGCGATTCTCGCAGCCTGCCCCCGAAAACCGTAACGAGGCGCCGCGGCCGCGCGTGTCGACCGAGCCCGCCGCTCCAGCGTTCAGTCCGCCCACGCTGTTCGGAGTGTCGGCGGGCATCTTGCGGCCGCCCTCGCCGGCGGCCGCGCCGGTGCCCGTTGCACCGCCGCCGCCGGCCCCCGAGCCCGAGCTTGGCGCCAACAAAATCATCAACCCACCGTCGTTGTTCGGATTTTCGCCCCAAGACATTATGGCGGCCGGGTTGTCAGCGGCCGCTTCAGCGGCGCCGGTCGCACCTGCCGTGGCCCCCGCGCCTTCCGAGGGTGGGTTTCCAAGCTTCAACCCGCCGACTTTGTTTGGCGATCGCGCGGCGGCTTTGGCGCCGCCTGCGCCGGCAGCATCTCCCCCTGCACCTGCGGCCACGGGCGCGCTGGGGGCATCCAAGGCGGCGTCGCCTCCCACGTTGTTCGGCGTGGCTTCGGGAGCCATCGCGAAACCACTGCCGGGCATGGCGCAGCCTCGCTCCGTTTCGCCGCCGCCGGCTGGGGGGGGCTTGCCCGGCATGCCCGCGGCCAGTCCACCTGGAGGGGCTTGGGGCGCCGTTCCTTCTTCACCGCCGGCGGCCGCTTGGGCGCCACCGCCGGAGCCGCTGCCCCCGCCTTCGTCACGCTCGGGCGGCGCGTGGAGTGCGCCCGCGCCGGAAGCAGCGCCCGTGAACCCGCCTCGCGCCGGGGGCGCATGGGGGGCGCCTGCCCCCGAACCGGCCGGCCAGCCCTCGTGGCCGCCATCTCCCCCCGCCGCGCCACCACCTGCGCAAGCCTGGGCGGCGCCCGTGCCAGCGGCCCCTGCCGCGCCGCCGGCTGCCGGCAACTTAATGGACTCGGCCGTGGGGATGACCCGTGCGATGGGTGCCGGCGACCGTTCGGAACTTAAAACGCACGCCATTTTGCGCGCGTTTTGTGATGCGTTCGTGGATCTGCGCCGCGGGTTCGAAGAGGCGGGATCGGAATTGGGCGTTCGCACTGTGACGGGCTCAACGCCGCTTCACACCGCACGCGATGGCGCTGACCTGATGAAGTACATGACAGAGCCAAGCGCCGACCCGGTGGCGCGCGCCCAGGAGCTGCGATCGTTCATCGGCGATTTTGCATCCCATCAAGTGGCCATGATGGAGGGCGTGAACCGCGGCGTCCGCGCCGTGCTGGCATCCTTGGATCCGCAAGGCTATGGCATAGAAAAAGGGCCGCGTTTCATGCCGATCTTGGACAAGGAACGCTGGCGCCAATACACGGAGCGGTTCGGCGCGCTGCTGGAAAGCGATCACGAACTAAACGCGCTCGTGTTCGGGGCCGAATTCGCTGAGGGCTATGCCGAAGTGATCTACGGCAGCCAGGGTGGCAAGCGACGGCGCTGAGTGTGGCTGCGCGGTTGATTAGCCGTCAATGATGGCTTTGAACACAAACTGACCCTGTCCGAACTCAAGCGTTTCGCCATCAACCAAAGGGCGTTCCGCCGCGACGGGCTTGCCCTCGACTTTGAGTTGGCCTTGCAAAGGCGCGACGCTGAACGCGCCACCGCTTTCTGTGATCGCCAGATGTTCGGCGCCTAGATACTTGTCATCAATCCGCAACTGGCAACTTGGGCCCGCGCCCACCACAGTGCGCGGTCGCGCCAACCGCAACGTTTCACCACGCTTGCCGGGCCCCGCCGCGCGTACCAGCCAGGCCACAACAACTTCGGCACCGTCGCGATCGCGAAGCGCATCCTGCACCGCCAAAACAAAGCCGCGTGCCTTGGGGCTTGCTAGATCAGGATGCGCCGACGCAGCCGTTCGCAGCATGCTTGTCACTTCGTCAAACCGGCTGCGCGCAAAGGAGGCCCATTGCTTGTCAGGCAGGCGAGCGCGGATCTGGCGTGCCGCATCGGCCGGCGCGAGGCTTTGTGAAAACGCACCTGCCAGAATGCCCACCAAGTCGCCTGACGGGGCCTGATCTTCATCGTCGGCGTTGCCCAGGGCCTTTGCGAACTCTTTGATGCGCGCTTGTCCGGCGCGGCTCTTGAGCAGGCGGTACTGTTCGCCATCGAGCGAAGCCACGTCGATGTTGTCAAGCTCTCCCACGAGGTTGGGATACCAGCGGGACAGTTCAACCGCGGCGCGGTTGGGATCCACGCGGCGACGCACAAGTTCTTGCACAGCTTCAAGAAAGCCTTCGACGTCGTCATCGGCATCGTTGCCAGCACCCGCCGTGGATCCGCGGCGCTTGCTGCCCAACATGAAGAAGGCGCCGATGCCACCCGCCACGATCAAGGCCAGGCCCACGAGCAGCACCAACATGCCGCCGGACGCAGGCACGGTGACCATGCCTGCGCTCGATGAAACCAGCTTGCCATCGGCCTTGGCTTGCAAAGTGACCTCAACGTCGCCGCCCCAAAGACCGGTGGAGAAGGGCACAGCCACCTTGAGGACGCGCATGTCGAAGAACAAAGTGCCCGCCGCTTCGGTGAGGGCCGGAAGTTCAGAGGCTTGTCGCGCAGGCAGAAGCCGAGCGCCGGCCGCGTTTGCCAACGCTTTGATGTTGGCCCGTGCGCTCTCGTCGTCGCTGGGAAGGCCGATCACCTGCGTGACGTAGTTGGCTTCCCGCAACGTCTTGCCGAAAGCGGCAAATGGCCCTGGATCCGCACTGGCCGTGTAGTCGCGGCCATCGGCCACGATGACAAGCGCCTTGACGGGGGCGTCGTCCTTGGCCACCTCCGCCACGTTGGCGCGGGCGGCCGCCAAGAAGGTGATGGCGTCGCCTTCGATGAACGGCTGATCGTCGAGCCCCCCGCCCGCCACGCGCGCGGCTGACACGGGGTTGACGACGGGAAAATAGCTTTGCCCAAACGGCGTGGGCAGCACCACTGTTTGCGGGGGCAAACGCTTGAACAGCCGGTGAACGCCGTCAAGCATCTCGGGTGGTGTGCCCTCGGTCCATAAGTACACCAGACCCACCGAGACGGGTGGCCGCCACGATTCGGCGCCCTTGGATTTGTCGGCGGCAAAATCTAAGTAGGGTTGGCTTGAAACCACGCGCCCCGGCTTTTTGCCAAAGAACACGGAGAGGTCTTCAAGCTTGGCCCGTTCGATGCCCGGCAGGCGTGCGCCCACCACCAGTTCAACCGTTTTGCCGTCTTCGCTTAGACGCGGCGGATCCGAGAACAGCGACACTTCAGCCGCCTGAACGCGGGCGATCGACAGAAGGGACCACGCGACAAAGGCAAACAGTCCGTGTTTCACGAGGCCGCTCCCGGAGGCAGCCACAGCGACTTAAACAGAAACTCGGTGGTTCCCACACGCACCACATCGCCATCTCCCAACTGCACGACCTCCTGTGGCCCCAAACGTCGCGAGTTCACCCAGGTGCCATTGGCAGAGGGGCCTGGCGTGCGGCGATCTTCGAGTGTGAAAGCGGCGTTCTTGTCACCGCCAAAGGGACGCCGAATGGTGGCGTTGGCGACCGACATAAACTCATCGTTAAAGGGATAAAGACGCGCGCCCGGTACGGCCGGTGCCCCCACACGTGTGATGATGTTCTGCGATTGATCGAGATCGAGCAAGGTGGCCTGCTGAGCCTGATCAGGCGAGCGCAGCACGATAAGCCAACCCAGCGAAAGGCTGGTGGCGCCGAACAAATCGGAGCGCGAAGCGAACAACGTTTTAGGGCTGGCGATCTTGGGCTTGCAATTGGGGCACACGCCGCCCCACTCAAGCAGCAGCGGAGCGCCACACGTTTGGCACGATTCCTCAACCGGCTCTTGGCTCGCGGTGGCGGCGGAGGGGCGTGCGCGGCGGTTGGCTTTCCACTTATCGGCGCGGCCACCCTTGCGCTCTTGCCACGCTTGGCGGCCCTCTTCGCCCGCGACGCGACCTAGGTGACGAGCTCCGGCCGTAGACGGGGGTTGGGATCCTCCGAGGAGGCCTTTGATACGGTCGAACATGGGCTTTGCGGGGTGTGCAAAAAAGCGCCGGGCGCTGTAGGTGGGTCAGATGTTAGGTGGGACCTTCGTAATGGTCAAATGTCCCACACTCTCACCAATCGCAGGGCTCGTCAACGCGGGATGATGCCTTGGCGCAGCTTGTCCACTTCGCTGTTCGTGAGCGCGCGGTTGTAGAACACGAGGTCATCCACCACGGCGTCGGCGTATGTGTGGTTCGTGGACGCCTGGTTTAGGAATGCCGCTCCGATGAGGAGGGGCTGCGTGCCGAGGGGGGCTTGCGTGGATGGCCCGGCGGACGCCACCATTTGCCCGTCTCGGAAGATAGCGAGTGTGCCCCCCTGGCGACGGACGCCGAGGTGCATCCAGGTATTGCCGGGCGCTGTTTGTGGGTCCGAAACGCGCACGTTTGCAACGCGGGCGCTGAGATGACCATCGTCAAAGGAGAACAAGAATAAGGTGCTCGTCTTGTCGTTCGTGAGGCTGGATGCCAGCGGTCGCATGCCTGCATGATCCAGGCGCCGGGCGTGCACGAACAGCGAAAAATCACCGGTTGCGGCGGACAGCGAGGGTGAAGATTCCACTTGGATCAGCTGGAAATAGGCCAGTTCCATTCCAAAGATGCTGTCGTAGCCAATCCAGTTGGGCAGACCGTTGGAGCAGCCGAAGACGCACTTGGCTAGCCCGTGGTTGCCAAACCCGCTTGTGTCGCCCACTTTGGTGCCGCTGCCTTCGTTGAACCGAAACTCCAAGATCGGTCCTGTTGTGGGCCGGGGCGCGTCGACGGCGGCATCGGGCGTGGCCAAAATACCGGCGTCGATGGCGGCGTCGGGTCGAAGCGTTGGATCGCCGCCTCTGCCGCCGGCGTCACTGCCGCCAACGGGTGCGCCTCCTCCGCCTGTGCCGCCGCCCGCGCCACCTGGCGCAGCACCCGCGCCGCCTGGCGCTGCGTCCGCGTCGTCTGGGGCAGGCGTGGCGTCGGACTTTCCGTCGGCATCGGCGTTGCGCCGGGCGGTCACGTCGTAGGCGGGGTTGGCCACCTCGCAAGCCGTGAGCAAAAAGACGAAATGCCAAGGACGCATGGGATAGTTAACCTCGGCTTGTTGCCACCGCACCTTAACGCAGCGGCCGTCTAGCCTGGACCCCGGCGGTGGCGAGGCGCGCGGCCGGTGGGCACGCCCTGGTCTTGTCGCTGGCGGCTTGTCGAGGGTTGCGCGCGAATTTGCACGCCCCGCGCGGGGGCTTGGCGGCGCGGCGGGGCATCCACGCGTGGGCCTTCGGTGCGGGCCGTCTTATCCCGCCCGGCGCGGCCACGTTCGGCGTCTCGGCCCCGGCGTCCGCCGCGCATACGTTGGGCTCCCTCCTCGGGCGCTGTGACCATGTCCAAGGTGCCGTATTGCAGGTGCTCGTACAACGCCTGGCCACAATCGGCAAAACGCAACAGACGCGCGTCGTAGCGGGCCAAGTGTTCTGTGACGTTCCGCAGGTCGCGCCGAAGAATGTCGCGCGCATTGTTGTTGCGAACCACATCCACAACTTGAGGCAGGTCGATGATCGTTGGCCCGTGCGCCGACATAAGCACGTTATAGGCAGATAAATCGCCGTGAATTTGCCCCGTTTCAAGCAGGCGCTTGACCTGCATGAAAACATCCCAGTGCACGTGCGCCGCTTGCTCCGCGGTGTAGGTTAGATCGGCCAAGCGAGGCGCGGGCGCGCCTTGATCATCCAGCACCAAGTCCATGAAAAGGACGTTTTCGTAAACCGCGAACGGCTCAGGCACGCGCACGCCTGCATTAAAAGCCGCGCGCAACGCCCGGTACTCCATGTCCTGCCAGCCTTCTTCTAAGAGCTCGCGGCCGTAAGAGGATCGCTTGCCCATCGCGCGCCTATCACGCGAGTTGCGGGTTTGGTTGCGCCCCTCCGTATAGCTTTCGGTCTTCTTGAACGTTCGATCGTTGCGGGCGCGGTAAACTTTGGCGGCCATATAGATGCCGCGGCGCTCGACCACGTAGACGGTGGCCTCTTTGCCGCTCATCAGGCGCGCGTGAACGGCATCAATGATGCCCTCTTCGACCAGGTGGGCGATGCCGTCAGAGGGAGCCATAGAGCTGACAAGCCAGGCGGCCCAGGGCCATAAACTTAAGTGCACGCATATGGCCACAACAATACACCGGCCGGGCCCAGGATCGAGCGCGGACGGCGGCGTTGTGCAAGGAAGTGCGGGGGTGAAGGGGCGATCGCCTTGCCGAAGGTCCGCCGCTGTCGGGGCGCGCACCCGTCATTCGAGGGCTATGGGGCGCCAGCGCCGCTGCGCGCGGACGGCCTCGAGCAGCGCCAGGCCGGCGGCTCTGACTTTGGGCTCTGTGGCACGGGCAACGGCGTCCGTGAGGTAGGGCTGCGTGAAGCGGCCGTAAGCCAAAAGCTCGGATTGGGCCGCTCCGTGCGAGGCGGGATCGGCCAAACGGCGCAAGGCCGCGTCGAGCCTCTGTTCAAGCGCTGGAGACACAAGTTCTACGCGGATGACCATCGTGCGGTGAAGCTGGTCAGGCCTGGGCACGATGTGCAGCGGAATGACGGCGTCCGTATGCGAGGCCGGCAGCAAGTAGAGCAGGCGAGGGCCTGGCGTGAAGAAGTACGAACGGCGCCAGGTGGCCACCATGGCCTGCGCTTCGTCCGCATAAAGTCCGTCGGCCACCAGCGCCGCGGCCAACGCTTGGCCCAATTGATCTGCGAAATCTTGATGGGGCAGCGAGGCCGCGGGCAGGGGCGCTGTCAGCGAGCCGGCGGCTTTGATGTCACCCAACGCCACAAAGCCCGCCCCGGTGGGCGTCACGTTCAACAAAAACGCGCTGCGCATGGCCGCGCTGACATCGGTGTTCGTGGCGACGACGCCGTCTTGCTTCACAGCGACCTGCACGGGCAGAACGAACGTTCCTGTGCCGCGGTAAAACAAAAACTTCTCCGCGTATGTTTTTCCGGCCACCTGCACTTGCACGGGATTGGCTTGGGTTTGTCGGGCGAAACCCCACGTGGTGTCCCCCAAGGGCCCGGGCAAGTTGCTGACGCTGCCGGGCGCCAGCACATCGACTTGCCCCCAGTTCAAAAAGGCGCGCGTGGTGGCGGCCGTCGTACGTTCCTCGCACGCGGGCGGCAGTGCCGACGCGCTGGAAATCCAGGGATCCACCACCGACGTTTTGTCCTCCGGGCGCTCAAGGTAAAGGGGTGGCCCCGTGTCTTCCACGTACGGAAACCACTGCGTGAACAGGCCGTGAGGAAACTCCACCTTCACCTGCACGGAACGCGGCGTGGGCGAATAGAAGTAGGTGACCGGCGTTTCCATCTTCTGAAGAACGATGGCGGGCGTCACCTGGGCCTGGGCCATGCGGTCTGCCACGAAGCCGGGCAGATCCTCGTCTTCATGGTGCAGGCCGGCAAGCAGACGGCCATCGCTGCTGACCACGCTGGTCAGGGTGCCCCACTCGTGAACAATGAAGTTTTGGCCGTCGTACGCATGCGCCTTCGCGGGCGTTGCTTTGGCGTCGGGTGGCAGCGTTTCGGGTTTGGCGGCGGCCGGAGGCCCGGCGCTGGGCTGCGGCGTGGGCGGCAACGTCGTGGCATTGGCATTTACTTCGTGTGTTTCAACGGGAGGCGAAGTGCAGCCGGTGAGCAGCCAGCCCAAGGCCAGCATGGGAAACGAGGCGGACGCGCTTGTCATGCACAACCCTATGCCGAGGCCAGCGAGCGCGGACAAAACCACCGGCGGACGTGGCATTGGACGTTGCCCAGCGCCCCCGCGTGCGGCAACCTGCCAGCGCCTTGGCCATGGGATCGCTTGCGCTACTCGCTTTAACCACGCTTGCCGCCACCAACACGCAAATCGTCGTGGGTGGTCAGAAATTCGACGTGGGGCGGCCCGTGGTGCTGTGGGACGATCCCGAGCGCGGCTTCGACGGTTATGCCGAGCTGTGCCTCGAAGAGAGCGCGAAGGCCAAAAGCCCCTGCTGCCAGCGTCAATTTAAGCGCTTTGGAAAACGTTCGGGCATGAAGGGCCGGTCGCTCGAAGAGCTGCAAGGCATCGTGAAGCAGTTCGTGTTGCACCACGACGGCTGCGTGAATTCGCGCTCGTGCTTTTACAGCATGCACGACATGCCGCGCCCCGACGGTGGATGTGGCTTGTCCGCACATTTCATGGTGGATGCCGACGGCACGATTTACCAAACGCTGGATTTGGTGGAGCGTGCTTATCACGCCGAACAAGCCAACACGATCTCGGTGGGCGTGGAGATCTGCAACCGCGCCGACGCCAGCCGCAATGAGCTTTCGCGTTTGCCGCCGGACTATCGCACGCGCCCCGTGCGCGACGTGCTGATCAATGGTCACATACACAAAGCCTTTGATTACCGGCCCGAGCAGTATCGATCCATCATTGCCTTGTCGCGCGCGATCATTCGTGTGTTTCCCAAGATAGGCCCCGTGATCCCAATGGGACCCAATGGCGAGCCGTCATTGGATACGTTGGAAAAGCCAAGCCAGTTTGAGGGCATCGTGGGGCATTTACACGTGGATGAGGGGCGACAGAAGTGGGATCCGGGCGCGTTCGACTGGAAGAAGTTGATGTCTGCCCTCAATGGTTATTACTTGCCGTTGCAGGTGGGTGGCTACACGCGGTTTCCTTTTGACGATGAGCTCGCCATCAACCGCACCGCGCGCGTGGCATTTGAAAGCGCGGAAGAGCGCAGCACCGGGTTTTACCCTGTGAGCCCCGCGGGCTTGCAGCACTCGGGTATGAACTTTCGGGGCGCACCGGGGGCCCCCGTGCGCGCGCCATTGCGAGGCACGATTGTGGCGGCGCGGTTTGGCAAACATGGCCTTTCATCCACCTCGTTCGCGCTGATAAAACATGAGCTGCAGACGCCCGGTGGGCCGATCACCTTCTTCTCGTTGTTGTCGCACCTGCTGCTGCAAGAGGCGCCCGAATCATCAGGGGTGCCTTGGCTTGAAACCCTGGTGCGGGAACGCGATCGGCGCGCGTTGGCCTCGTTGAAGTTTGGTGGCGTCACTTTGCTGAACGCCAGCGTGGAGTCGGGCGAAATCATCGGACGTGTTGGGTTTGTAAAGCGCGGGGCTGAGGTGGGGCCTGAGACACGGTTTGAGATCTTCAGCGCCGATCGTTTGCCCATCGACGCCGGACGGTTTTTCAAACACGCCACGGGCGTATCCGATGGGCCCTGGATGCGCCGGGGTATGGTGCTGGATCTCGTGAACCGTGCCAGCGACGGAGCCTTGAGCCAAACGGAATTGTCGCAGTTCTTCCGCAGTGAAAATCTGGACGCACGGCAGGCGTTGCGGCGTTTTGTGATCCGCCACGCGCACGAATGGGGTGACAAACAAACACCGACGGAGTTCGTGAATTCACCGGAGCTGCAAGGCATCAGTGACGAAGCCAAGCGGCGCGTTTATGACGAAGCCATTAAACCTTACATCTTTTGGAACGACGCGCTTTCCGAGCACGCTGGGTTGCCGCTTGATCAAGTGATCTACTCGTATAACCCCATCACGTTTTTAGCGCTGCTGGCGGCCCAGCAAGCCAACACGCGGCTGCGGTGGCCCTCGGCTGACATCGCGGACCGGGATGTGCCGCCCGCGCCCCGCAGCGCGGAGGCGTTGTCGGTGTGGACCACGCCGCCCGCGTTCATCCCGGTTGATGCGCCAATTTTCGGGCCTTTGGCGCCGTTGGCGATTGTGCCGCGCAAACGCAGCGAGATCCCGTTGATCGAATTGCCATCGCTCGAAGGCGGCGGCCTATAGCGCACAAGGCCTGCTAGATTTTGCAGGCTATGACCTCACCCGTTGATCCCGCCTCTGCTTCCATCCCCGTGGCCTCTGCCAACTCTGCCATTGGCAGCGCGTGGTCGCCGGAATCGTGGAAGGCCAAGCCGGCCGCGCAGGAAATAGGATACCCCGACGCTGAGAAGCTTTTGGCGGTGACAAACAAGTTGCGATCGTTGCCGCCTTTGGTGACGTCGTGGGAGATTGAGCGCCTGCGCGCATTGATGGCTGATGCAGAAACGGGCAAGCGCTTCTTGTTGCAAGGGGGTGATTGCGCGGAGACGTTGGCGGATTGCCGCCCGGACGTGATCGCCAACAAGCTGAAGATCTTGCTGCAGATGTCGGTGGTGCTGATCCACGGCGCCAAACGGCCGGTGGTGCGCGTGGGGCGTTTTGCGGGGCAGTACGCAAAGCCGCGCTCAAAGCCCACCGAGAGCCGCGACGGTGTGGAACTGCCGAGCTACTTCGGTGATCTGGTGAACCGCCAGGATTTCACCGTGCAAGCCCGCACGCCTGATCCTGAATTGTTGTTGCAGGCCTATTTGCATTCGGCGGCCACGATCAATTTCGTGCGATCGCTCACGATGGGTGGTTTTGCGGATCTTCACCATCCCGAATTTTGGGATCTCAGCAACCTGTCGCGCGCAGAGCTGCCGGAAGAGTTGCGGCACGAATACACGCACATGACGCGTGAGATTGGCGAAGCGATTCGTTTCATGGAAGCGCTGGGTGAGGCTCCTGTTGACGATCTGACGCGCGTCGAATTCTTTGCGAGCCACGAAGGCCTCTCACTGCACTACGAATCAGCGCAAACGCGTAAGGTGCCACGACGCACGGGTTACTATGATCTCACCACGCACCTGCCGTGGATTGGTGAGCGCACCCGTGATCTCGGCGGCGCGCACATAGATTTTTTCCGCGGCATTCGCAATCCGGTGGGTGTCAAAGTGGGGCCCAAGGCCACGCCTGAAGAGGTGCTGGGCCTGGTGCGCGCGTTAAATCCTGCGAACGAAGCCGGCAAACTCATGTTGATCACGCGCATGGGCGCCGCCAACGTGACGCGCGCGCTGCCCAACGTGGTGGACGCCGTTCAAAAAGTGGGCGCGCACGTTCTGTGGGTGAGTGATCCGATGCACGGCAACGGGCAGGTTTTGGGCAGCGGCATCAAGACGCGCAGCTTCGACGACATCCTGAGCGAAGTGGAACAAACCTTTGCTGTGCACAAAGCCGCGGGCTCGGTGCTAGGTGGTGTTCATTTTGAACTGACCGGCGACGACGTGACCGAATGCATTGGTGGCGGCCTGAGTGAGGCCGATCTGGATCGCAACTATGCAAGCGCCTGCGACCCGCGGCTCAATTACAGGCAGGCGCTGGAAATGGCGTTCCGCACGGCAAAACTCTTGAAAGAAGGTGGGGCAGCGCGATGAAACGAATGCTTGCAACACTGTTCATGACAGCGCTGTGCAGTGGTTGTCTCGGCGATCCGTGTGACGACGCATGGGAGCCCGACTTTAAACGCGGCCTTGTGTGCGCCGACACGCCCGCGCGGTGCGCTCAGTTGCAAACGCAGGCCGATCGCACGGTCGGGTTTGCGGTGGCGCTGGCCACCACAGATGCGGCGGGCAAGCCGGTGTCGGCCAGCGCGCTCAAGCACCGGGCCAGTTGTGTGGCTGAGTTCATGGGCCAAAGGGGCATCGCCGGGGTCACGGTGGCACCCGACAACACGGCCGTTTTCGCCACCACCACGTTCCGGCGTGTGGCACCGGCCCTAGAGTTCACGGTGGTCCGCGACTTCACGGCCAACTGCAATGGCGCGGGGGCTTGTGCGTCGTGTGCGGCGATTGCTGCGTCCGCCTGCAAAGCGGATGCGTTTTGCCAATCAATCACCGCTTCGCCCGTGGAGCCCACGTTGCAGTGCTTGCAAGCCCCGGCTGTGGTGGGGTGCCAAGCCGCAGGTGTTGGTTGCGACGGTTCGCTGACGTGGGCCACGAGTCCCGCCGGCGCTTGCCATTTGTTCCCAAGCACCTGCCTGCCCGCCGGCTGGGTTGCCGCGGCGGCGCCTTGTTCGGCAGCACAGCAAGCGTGCATGTAGCGCCCTCGCGGGCGCTGATGCGTTGGTTTAAAAGGCGGCGCGTTTGCGCGCCACGGGTTGCTCCGGAACTTCCGGAAGCACGATGTTCAGTTCAAGGACCTCGCAATCGTCGCGCCGATCCAGGTTCACTGAAACGTTTTGCAGGTCAATCACTTCGTACTTTGCCAGCACCGCCAACAATTCCTGTTGAAGCTGCGGCAAGTAGTCGAGGCCTCCTCCTCGCGTGGCCGCACGTTCGCGCGCCACGATGATCGAGAGGCGTTCTTTGGCCAGACTTGCTGGCCGAGGTCGTCCACGCCGAAACAGATCGATTAATGACATGCCACTTCCCCCACCGGCGTTTAGCCGAACAACCGGGCCAAGATGCCGCGCTTTTCTTCGTGAATGAAACGCTGTTCGCGCTCTTCGCCCAAGAAGCGATACACAACATCCAAATAGGCCTGCGCCACGTCCGATTCCTCGTCGAGGATGGCTGGCGTGCCTTTGTTCGAGGATAAAAGCACAATCTTGGATTCTGGAATCACGCCCAAAAGCGGGATGCCCAAAAGCTCAAGGATGTCTTCCACGCTGAGCATTTCGCCCTTTTTCACCCGCAAGGGGTTGTAGCGGGTCAACAGCAAGTGGCTCTTGATCGGAGCCCCACCGCTGGCCGCGCGCACCGTTTTTGCGGCGAGCAGGCCCAACACGCGATCGGAATCGCGCACCGATGACACTTCCGGGTTGGCCACAACGATGGCTTCATCTGCGAAGAACATCGCCATTTGCGCGCCCTTTTCGATGCCGGCAGGCGAATCGCAGATGATGTACTCAAAGCCCATTTCTTTGAGCTCGTTGAGCACGCGGCCTACGCCTTCTTCTTCAAGCGCGTCTTTGTCGCGCGTCTGCGAAGCGGCGAGGACGTAAAGATTATCAATGCGCTTATCTTTAATGAGCGCTTGCTGCAGCTTCGCTTCGCCTTTGATGACGTTGACGAAGTCGTAAACCACGCGGCGTTCGCAACCCAGGACGAGGTCCAGGTTTCGCAAGCCCACGTCGAAATCGATGGCCACTGTCTTGTGGCCTCGCATGGCAAGCCCTGTTGCAAGATTGGCGCTTGTGGTGGTTTTTCCGACTCCACCTTTACCCGAGGTGACGACAATGACTTTGGACACGATTTTTGGCCTCCCTAATGCTTTTCGCGAACTCGTGTTCACATAAGAATCGATCTACGGAAGTCTGCAAAATTTTTGCAGAAACCGGGCGATCGCGTGGGAGCTTTGCCTACATCAAGGGCGTGTGAACCGCGAAACAAGGCGCGGTCGAAATGGCGTTAAAGCGGCACGATGTGGCACTCGCCGTGTTCGATGAACACTTGCACGGCGCGGCCCAAGCGATCGGCGGGCAAATCGTCAGCCAACATATAGGCGCCTGCGATGCAGATGAGTTCTGCTTCCAGCTTCTGGCAAAAAATACGTGCCTCGGGAAAGCCGGCCGCGCCCGCGATCGCGCGGCCGCGCAACGGCGCATACACGTGCACGTGCCCATCAGCGATGACCTGCGCTCCGGGATTCACAGCGGCAAGCACGATCAGATCGGTGCCGCGCGCGTAAACCTCTTGGCCGCTGCGCACGGGCTGCCGCACCACCATCGGTGGACGATGAGCGAAAATCGGGCGCACGGGTTCGGGCGCCACCATGGCCGCGTTCGGAATTGTGGGGCCATCGTTCACGGGGGCCGCAGGTGTGGGGCCCACTTTACGTGCGGCCTCTTCTTCTTGCTCAAGCCGCAGCGCCGCTGGACCCGCGGGCTTGATGATGCCTAACCCCGCGGCGATGGCTTCTTCGTGAAAACCTTCGCCCAAGTTGGTGACGCCCACGGGCACCACGCCACGCGCACGCAGCATGCGCGCCAAAGCGGCCAAGGCGATGCCATCGGATTTGCCCTGTAAACCTGCAAAATCCAGCACCATCGGTGCGTTTTCAAAGAATTGCGGAAACTGCGTTACGCGGTTGCGCAGCTGACGTTCGATGAGTCCTAGGTCGCGCGACCGCAGCCGCATGACGGTGGTCGAACTCATGATCCCTTTGAGATCGAACGCGGCGTGGGCTTGCGTTGCGGCAGCCACGCCTGCGTGAGCCACAGGCGGACGACGTGATGACAATGCTTCCATGGGCTTTGGTCCATGTTTGGCCCGACCAGGCCCTGGGTCAAATTTGCCGATGTTGCGCCTCGGCACAACGTTAGGCTTGGGCGGGTCGAGGGGCGATGGTTATGAGCGCTACGCCCGCGATCACGATGGCGGCGGAAACAAGCATGCGTGGGTTTAACGGCTCGTTCAAAATCAAGCACCCCAGCAGGACGGCCACCACGGGATTCACAAACGCATAGGTTGACACGCGCGCGGGCGCCACCACTTGCAGCAACCAGATGTAGGCCGAGTAAGCGAGCAGAGATCCGAACACCACCAAATAAGCGACGGACAGCGCGCCCGAGGTTCCCACCCGAGCGAATGAAAACCCGTGCCATTCGCCAGTGATGGCTGATAGCACCAACAGCAAAAAGCCGCCCACAAGCGTTTGCATCGCAGGCGCCAGCGAAGGCGCTTCGGGGATGCGGATCTTGCGCGTGTAAAGCGAGCCGAACGACCACGACAGCGACGCCAGCAGCACCACAATGATGCCCAGCGCGTGATGCTGTTCATCGCCCCGGTGGCGCAACGATGCCAATACATCAGGCAGTAGCAATACGGCCATGCCGGCCAAACCTGCCACCAAGCCTAAGCTCACCCTCAGCGTCGGCTTGCGTGCGCCTTGCGCCCATTCAATGGCGACGATCCACAACGGAACGGCGCCCACCACCAATGCAGCAAGCCCCGAGGGAATGTATTGCACCGACCACACCACGCCGCCGTTGCCGCCCACCAGCAACAGGGCCCCGGCAATGGCGCTGCGTCGCCAGTGACCCTGGGCGTGACGGGTGAGGCCTTGGGCCGCGGCGAAGCCCCACAGCAACGCACCCGCCAAAAAGAAGCGCGCCGCACCCAACAAGAACGGTGGAATGGTGCGAACGCCCACCCGCATCGCCAAATACGTTGAACCCCACACAAAATAAACGGCGGCGAAAGCAAACAAGATCGCCCAACGAGACGGAGCTTTCGCAGCGGAAGACATCGGCAGGCGCAGCCTAGCTTATCAATACGGGCTTGCGCTTTTTTACGGTCCTTGGGGCCGCACAGGGTAGGCTAGGCGTAGGCAAAGCAAAGGTGGACATGGAACTTTTCACTGGTCGTTCGTGTGCGTTTCTTGTGCGGGCGCGGTTTCGCCAAGGGCTTGGGGCCGCTGTGGTGCTTCTGGCCATGCTTGGCAGTGTTGGCGCTGCGCACGCGAAGGCCCAAACCATCGCTGCGCGCTCGGCGCCCGGGCCGGTGTTGGCCACGTTGAATAAGGTTTTGGGGCAAGCGCTGCCCAAGAACATCGAGAAAGAGAAGAAGGACGGCGCGGTGCTTTACACGGCTAAGTTCAAGGCCGAAGGCCACAAGCGCAGCGTGCAGATCGCCGAGAATGGTGAAGTGGTGCGCACGCAGACCACACTTTTGGAAGCTGAATTGCCAGAGGCTGTGCGCAAAGCCGTTAACGCACGCTACGCAAAGGCTGAGATAAAAAAATGCAAAGCGGTGTTCATGAAGACCGCGCAGCAGCCCACGTTCTACAAGATCGAATTGGGAGGCAAATTGAAGAAGACCAAGCTGAAGCTGGATCCGCAGGGCCAGCCCTATAAAGCGAACTAGCGGCGCGGGCCGCGTGGGGGTTTGCCAGCCGCAGGCGCATTCACAGCCGTAGTGGCCTTGTCGCTTTGGTGCCGTTGCCGCCACCATTCACCCAAGACCACAGCGGTGGCCGCCGCGACGTTGAGGCTTTCCACTTGGCCCGTTCCGGGCACCGTCACGCGCAGGTCCGCCAACGCCGACACTTCGTCGGGCAGGCCGTGCGCTTCGCTGCCCACCAGGACCACAATTTTCTTGGGAAAACGCGTCTCGAACACATTGTTGCGCGCGTGGCTTGAAGTGGCGCACAACGTGTAACCAGCGGCCCGGCAGCTGGCCAAAGCGGCTGCCCAATCGTTGGTGCTGACGACCTTGACGGCTTCACCTCCGCCTTGCGCGGTTCTTAACGCGGCTGCAGACACGCGCGCTCCCCCGCCCAAAATCGCGGCTTGCGCGCCAAAGTGAGCCGCGGTTCGCAAGATCGCGCCCACATTATGCGGGTTGGCCACGTCGGTCAGCGCGAGCACGCATTGTGGCTCGTGGCCTTGCAAAATGTCGTCAAGTGACAAGGGCGGCTTCGCACGCACCACAAAGCACACGCCTTCGTGGTGCGTGCTGTCTGTCAGCCGCTCCAACTCGTCGTTTGGTATCACCTTGTAAGGGCGGCGCTGTTTTGCGAGGGCCGACAACACATCACCCAAGGCGGTGACGCTGGTGTCACGCACATAGACGCGTAGAATATCGTCGGGACGCGCACGAAACACAGCACGGCAGGCATGCACACCACACACCTTCACTTCGGGCAGGCCGTTGTCTTTGTCGTTCGGGGGGCGTCGGGTGGGGGGCATGGCGCAGCCGGCGAGAGTAGCAGATGAGGGCAGCGCGCTAAGGTCCAGCGCCGATCGCGGTCACCAAGCTGGCCGCGTTGACGTATGCCAAGGCAAGCGCCAAGCCCTGTTCGAGTAGCGGCTCCTTCTCGATGAACTTGCGCGGCATGTAGCCGAGGCGATCGATGCGTGGATAGGTGGAAAACACGGCCACGCTGTTGTGAGGATCGGCCGCAATGACATGCCAAGACCATAGCGCCCCCTTGGCGTCGCCCTCAACAGCCACCGCGTTCACAGTATGTGCCACCGATACATCCCATTGCGCGTCGAAATCCAAAAAGGGAAACGTGGCATCCACCATCCAGCGTTGCGCGTAGGGCCGGGCCTGTGGAGCCTTTGCCGCGACAGGCGTGCTGGCGCTGATGCGCTTCCAACCGGGCAGCGCTCTCCATCGCAGCGGATCGGCCAACAGAGCGATTAAGCTGGAGGCCGGGCGGCCCGCGGGAAGGGCAATCTCGACGTGGTCAAGGCGGCCGTTGGGTTGTCGCACGACGATCCCCAAGGGACCAGGTACTTTGAGCAAGCGACGGGCTTGCACAAGGCGCTGGGCATAAGAGACGTTATCCCCAGGCTCCATCGCTGCCTGCGGCCAGCGTGTGGCTGTGTCCGGCACAGCCAACGCCATCATGCCCGAAAACATCGTATAGGCCGCAGCGACCGTCATCGCCGCTTCGGCGAGGGGATTCCGCTTGGCCAATTGACGGGTACCCCAATTGGCGTCGCGGGCGTTCGCGGTGCCTTCGAGCGTTAGTGTGCTTTGCTTTTCTGTGCCCGCCCACCGCCACAAGAAGTTGCCGGGTGAGAACGCATCGCGTGTCAGACGCAGCTGCACGGCGTTGTCGAACGGTTTGATCCACAATTCGCCGCCAAGATTCCACAACGGGATCTCCAATTCCCACTCGACCCGCTGATCGACAAAGAGGCCGCGCCTCCGTGTCTCACGCACGTCTGCCTTCTCGAACGAAGGCACGGCTTGCGAATACAGCGTGGGCTCAGTGAGGCGTCTGGCCCACGTATCAGTCGGTGCCGCCAGCGTGCTCGCCATCCACACTTGATTGGCGCCCGCGGGATCGAACGCCACTAACACGGCTCCCGACGGAAACGCAACCATCGCGTCCGCCGCTTGCGAGGGGGACGGTTGCGTCGGCGCAGCGAATGCGAGCGAGGACGAGAGGCTCCACGCCCATGCCGCCACTTTTGTGCACGCCTTCATCATGACGGATCGATATCGATCATGCCTCGCTGCAACGCGATCGTCACGGCCTGCGTGCGATCCGCGGCGCCCAACTTCTCCATGAGACTTACGATGTGGTTCTTCACGGTGTTATGGGTGATGCCCAATTCATCACCAATGCGTTTGTTGCTAAGACCATTGGCAATCAGTCGCAAGATGTCGATCTCGCGTGACGTGAGCGGTTGGCTGTCGAGGCGGGTAAACAAACGCGCTGACAGTTCGGGTGCCAACGGCACTTTGCCGTGCAAGCTGGTGCGAATGGCCAATATGAGATCCGCAATTGGTTGCCGTTTGAGGATGTAGCCGGCCGCCCCTGCTTTGAGGGCACGAGCGACGGCGTCGTCGCCTTCCTGGCTGGAAAGCATCAAGACGCGACACGTTGGCCATTTGCGTTTGATGGCCATCAACACCGACATGCCATCCATCTCTGGTAGCCGCAGATCCACCAAAGCGACGTCAGGTCGATCCGCATCCAATGCCGCGATCGCTGCGGTGCCCGTGGCATACGATCCCACGATCTCGAAATCGGGTTCGCCTCGCAAGACCGCAATCAACCCGTCGCGCAGCATTGAATGATCGTCAACGATTACGACTCGTATGCAAGAGGACATGTGCGCTACACCCGACGCCAAGACGAGGGAATAAAAAATGAAATCTCGGTACCTTCGCCCGTTTTGCCCGTGATTTGCAAGCTGCCACCCAAGTGTTCCACACGTTCGCGCATGCCCTGGATCCCGAAATGCCCCTCTGAGGCACCTGGGGCCGTTTCCGCCTGTAAACCGGTGCCGTCATCGCGCAGGTGCACATGGAGGCCTCCGGGTCGAAACGCGAGCCGCAGGTGCACGCTGCGAGCGCTGGCGTGTTTTATGACATTGGTGAGGCCTTCCTGCACGATGCGCACCAATTGTTGCTCGGCCTGGGTCCGCAGGCGATAAGGGGCGCCTTCGCTTGTGAGATTGAAGGCAAGGTCTGTGCCTTTGAGCGAGCGGCCCGCACACACGGAAAGCTGCGTGTTTAGATCCACATTTTCACGCATGCCGTCTCGCAGAGACCAGATTGAACTGCGCGCGTCTCGCATCGCTTGATCGACCAATGCCAAGCCTGCGGCCGCATGCTGCAACACCGTAGGTTTCTCGTCGGCGAACCTTTTCGTCGCCTCGAGCCGAAGCTTCAGTGCCACCAGGTTTTGCTCGAGCGTGTCGTGCATGTCACGGGCGATGCGTGTTCGTTCAGAGGCAATGGCCTCGTAGCGGCGCTGGATGGTCCAAAGCCGCACGCGATAAAGCAAAACGCCCGTGCCCGCAAGAAAGCTGGCGCATGCAAGCACGAACCACGTTGTGCGAAACCATGGTGGGTGCACAGTGATCTGCAGGCGCAGGTCGCTTTGTTCATCGCGGTCGGTGGTTGTGGTGGCCAGGCGCAGAAGGAAGTGTCCACTTGGTAGCCCGAAGTATTTGATCTCAGGGTTGTGATCCTCCTGCCACTCGCGATCGATGCCCTCAAGAAAATGCTGTAGCTGCACGCGATGTGCGTGTCGCAGCCGGGGAACCGCATAACGCACCTCCAGAGTGTCTCCTTGCGCAATGTGAAGATCCAAGTTGGCAATCGGCTGGCGGCTGCCGTTGATCAGCACGTCGTCCAGATAAACCTGCGGCAGAGGTGGGCTCTGCACCTTTTCTGGAGAAGGCACGGCAACCACCCCAGCGTGCGACGGGAAGTACAATGTCCCGTCCTTGGCTTTGGCGCTGGCGGGAGGAAACCATCCCATGAAATTTTCGCTGCGCATCCCGTCCCGCGTGCCCAGCTTGAGAAACCGGATCTTGCCGCGGTGGCCTTCTGCGGCGCTGAGCAAGTCAGCTTTGTTCGCTTTCACAAGTCCGGTCGATGTCGCGAGCCACAGTCCTTGATGGTCGTCGTCGACGATTGCCGTGATGTCTGTCAGCGGTGGTCCTGTGTCGTGCGCGAAGGCTATGAAGCGATCGCGGCGTTTCAGAACAAGCCCACGATCCTTCGTCCCAATCCACAAATCCCCGTTGTTTTGCAACAATAGCGACAAAAGACGATCGCTGGGCAGGCCTTGGGCCGTGGTGAAGGCCCGCTCGCTGTCACCGCGTCGGTGGCACAAGCCATGGTCGGTGGCGATCCAAAACTCGTCGGGCGTGATTTCGACCATCGCAGCGACAGCACCCGCGCATGCCGTTGCGTTTACCCACCGTAAGTCCTTTGGCTGTTCGGGCGTTTTGAGCCTGCCTCGTTCTGTGGAGAGCCAAATGTTCGCGTTTGAGTCTCGAAATACGGCGTTTGTGGGCGGCAGTGGCTGGCCTTGGGCAGATGAGATCCTTGAGAAAGTGTTGTTGTGAAACACGAGGGCACCGCCATCCAGTGACGCCACCCACAGATCGCCGTTGCGCGACTGCGCCAACCCGCGCAGTCCATACGCATTCAACGTTGTTGACGGGGTGTGCACATCCCACGTGCTGTTGTTCCAGTGTGCAAGTGAGTGCCCAGTGTTTTGCCAAAGGTCACCTTTTTGATCCAGCAACACCGAGAACGCGGCCATTGGCCGTTGCTCTAGGGGTAGCCCCACAACGAAGACCTCAGGTTCGGTACGCAGGGCTATGAGACCTTGTCCATCTATCGCGATCCACACGTCGCCGTTTGCGGTTTGAATCATGGCGGCCGCCGAAGAACCCACGGGGATCGTCGGCAATCGATAGCGAAGGACGTGCTCACGGTCCGCGAAAGCCAATCCCTCGGCGTCAGCAAGCCAAGTGCCATTTGCCAACGGCACGCCACCTTTGACGGGCGGAGAAATGCCCTCAGAGACTTCTTCGCTGACGGGCGTCGCGGTTTCATCTTTGGCCAACACACTGCCTTGGCGGGAATCAACGAACACATGTCCTTGCATGGCGGGCACGGTGGTCTCAGCGTCGATGTCGGGGCCCACTGGCTTACACCGCATTTTGGGTGAGGTGGTGCAAACGCGTAGACCATGGTTCGTGGCGACCCACAACTGATTGTCGTCGATGCGGTTGATGGAGCGGATCGACAGTCCCTGCAGGTCGCCCGCGATGGCCGCCATGCCATCGTTGGTGTTGCGCCAAAGAAGCGCATTCGCCACAACCCACAAGGTGCGTGGGTCCGTAAATACCAAATCTGTCACCGCGCCTGTTACACGATGGGCCAGCTGCGCGGTGCCATCGACATAACGAAATACCGATCCTGTATCCGTTCCGACCCACAAGCCGTCGTTCGTGTCGACGGTTAACGCTGTAATGGGATCTGTAAGCGTCCGTTCGCCCAAACGTCGATAGGCAACGCCGTCAAATCGGAACAGACCGCGCGACGTTCCCGCGTAGATGAAACCGCGGTTGTCCGCCGCCATGGCGTAAACGGATTCAGCAAGGGGGAACAGCCGAATCGATTCCGGGGCAAGGGTCTTAATGGGCGGCTCCGCCCGTGCGAGCCCACCACCGGGTCCCAGAAACGCCCAAAGCAACGCCGCCTGGCAAAACCGCGCCACGCATTTCGCAATCCGAGTCGCCGACGTCATTGATGCAGTGGCCCGAGTGTAGGGGATGTTCGTCAAAAGCTGGTCGCCATACCAGAGGAGCCATCATACGGTGCGGCGGGGGTAACAATTTACCCCGTCAGTATGGCCCGACCTTACCTAAAATATGGGGGCCTAACGAATAGGCTTCAGGCTCCAGTTGATTGATTCAAGGAGTCTGGAATGCAGCCACGTTGTACCGTTCGCCGTCAGTTTTTGCGAGGCGCCGGTGGCCTTGTTTTAGGGCTTCCCTGGTTGCCGTCGCTATGTCCGAGCCGCGCTTTGGCGGCTAGCAGCGGCCCCAAACGCTTTGTGGCGTTCACTTCAGAGCACGGCGCTGTGGCCCAGAACAACTTCTGCCCGCCCCAAACGGCGGCGCCACAGCGCCAAGAAATTTTGCCGGGCTTTGAAGTCCGTTATGGCGATCTCGTGGGTGCCGTCACCAGCGGCCAACGCGTCTTGTCGCCCGTGCTCACGGCTTCGAGCACAGTGCTCACCGACCGCTTGCTTAGCAAAATGAATGTTTTGCGTGGCTTCGACTACGATTTCTATCTGGGTCACCACCAAGGTGGCCACCTGGGCAATACGAATGCACGCGTGGATGCCAGCACGGCCAAGCCCATGCAGACGGTTGATCAGCTGCTGGCGTGGTCGAAAAAATTCTACCCGGACGTGACCGGCATCAGACAGCGTTCGATGGTCACGGGTCAGAACTTTCGCGGCATTTCGTTTGGCTATTCAAACCCATCGGCCAGCAGCGGCACCATTCAAGCGGTACGCACCGAAACCAGCTCGAAGGCCTTGTTTGACAGCGTTATGATGAACGTCAAGCCGCCCACCATGGATCCCGTGATGGCGCGCAAGCCCATCGTCGATCGAGTGCTGCTGAACTACAAAGCGCTGCGAGAGTCGAACCGGCGACTGTCAAAGGAGGACAAGCAACGTTTGGACGACCACATCGGGCGCCTGGCCGAGCTTGAACGTAAGTTCACCGTGAAACCGACGATCTCGTGCTCAGTGCAAGCCCCCTCGGCGGACTCTCGCACATTCGATAACGACCGACGCACGGATCCGCGATTCTTCTCGTTGGTGAACGACGTGATCGCCATGGCGTTTGCTTGCGACACAAGCCGGCTTGCGTCGGTGTGTATCATTTCGACGTTCATATTGGACTACGGCGGCAACTGGCACCAAGACGTGGCCCACCGTGCGGCGGAGCCGGACCCACAGGCGCTGCTCGTCAAGAGCCACCAGGCCACGTTTGAATCCACGATCCTGGATCTGGCAGCCAAGCTCGATTCCATTGAGGACAGCCCCGGCGTCAGCGTGTTGGACAACACCTTGGTGCAGTGGACGCAAGAATCCGGTCCAAGCACACACGACGCCCAAGGCTTACCGGTGGTTACGTTTGGAGGTGCCTCCGGATATTTCAAGACGGGCAAGTTTGTGGACTACCGCTGCCTCATACCGACCGCGAAGACGGGTTTTGGCGAATATCTGGGGCTTCCTTACCGGCGCTGGCTGGCCAATGTGTTGATGTCGATGGGGCTCTCGCCATCCGACTACGAAAGCGGGGGAATCAAGGGCTACGGTGATGCGTTTAGCGACACCTGGTTTTCTGCGCACGTGCCGAAAGATTCGCGTGGTTCAACGGCGGGCGATCCGCTTCCGATCGTCACCGGCTAGAGCCATCAGGTCAGCGGCTCGACGTCGACCGACACGATCACGCGGTGCTGGCCGCCGCCCAAGATCACGCCGCGCACGGGCGCCACATCGCCGAAGTCGCGGCCCACGGCCACCTGCACGTGCTCTTCTCCGGGCACAACGTTATTGGTGGGATCAAAATCCACCCAACCAAACTCAGGCACAAACACCGAGAGCCATGCGTGCGAAGCGTCGGCGCCCACCAGGCGCGCTTGCCCCGGTGGTGGCTTGGTCAACAGATACCCGCTCACGTAACGTGCGGCCAAGCCATGCGTTCGCAAACACGCGATTTGTAAGTGCGCGAAGTCTTGGCACACGCCACGACGTAAACGCAGCACTTCGCCCACGGGCGTGGACACCGTGGTGGACGTCGGATCGTATTTGAAATCTTGATAGATGCGTTTTGTGAGATCGGCAACCGTCTCGAGCAACGGGCGGCCTTCCGCGAACGAAGGCCGGGCGTATTCGGCCAAGCCCGGCGCGTGCACCGCATAAGGCGACGGGAACACGAAGCCATAAGCAGACAAGATGTCGGGCCTGTGCTCGGTGGCCAAACGCTGGCGAACCACGTTCCACGCTTGACCCGAGAACGGCAGGCTTTGCTCCGCGGGGAGGACATCCACCAAAGCTTTTGACAGCACCACGAGGCGGCTGTGCGGCTCTTGAATCGAAAAGTAAACGCAGCGGTTGCCGAAGGAATCCACTCGTTCACGCCGGATGGCCGGCTCGGGGGATATGGTCAATTCCCTGGTCAGGCACGTCTGTGATCCGCTGTTCCTGGGCACAAGGTGAGCCATGTGATGCGAAACGCTCACGGGCTCCGTGTACAGGTATTCGGTTTGGTGGACGATGCGCAGTTTCACGGTGGCTCACAAAGGACGATCAAAGGCGTTGGGATCCGAGGCCAATTGCCGCGACACCGCTGAGTGGCTCAGGTATTGGCCACTGAGCGCGTCGGAAAGGGCCGGCAGATCGCGCAGCAAGCGTTCAAGCAGTAAGCTGAGCGCGGGCCGTTCACCAGCCACGGTGGTGGAACACAACGTGGGCACTTCCGCCAATCGCAAAGCGGTCAGGCTGGCCAACGCCAACTTCTGTTGCGCCGAACGCTGTGCGCCTTCGGTCTGTTCCGGCAGCGCGCTCATTTGTTCGTTGAGGTGATGCAACTGAAACGCCACCGAACGCGGGTTGGTTTCATCGGTGAGCAACAGATCCACCGCGGGTGCCACTTCCATGCGCAACGGATAGCGCCGCCGGTAAGTGATGCCGCTGTCTGCGACTTCCAGCGTGGCCTCTAACAATCGATCGTCGCGTTCGGCGGCTTTGGTGGTGGTTTTGGCCAGCAACGTGGTTGTGGTGGTGGCGCGCTCAAGGCGCCGGCCCACATCCAAGAACCGCCACGCATGGCCGCGTGTCATGCCATCCATCGCGAGCCCTGCAAAAGCGGCCAAAATCAGCACCATTCGATCCATCGCGTGCACAACGCGGCCCAGATCGGGCTTCTCGAAGTCGGTGGGCGTTTGCAGCTCGTCTTCAAGGGCCAACAAGATGCGGAACGTATCCGTGGAAAGACGATCCCGCACCATGCGCGCCAAATGCGTGGTGGTGCCAACCACGTTGCGAAGTGAGCCGATCCATTCGGTGGACCACACAGAGTGCGCCACGGCTTGATCAAGCGTCAGCGCCTTATCAAAAGTGACGCCCACGCTTTCTGAAAGCACGCCCAGCAAGCGCGTGAGCGCTTCATCGTCCACGTCCTCGCTGATGAGCTCCATACGGCGGCTCGCGATCACGCGACACAAACGTGCAATCCCTTCGGCTCGTTCTGCGTAGCGCGCGAGCCAAAACAAATTGTCGGCCACGCGGCTTGGCAGATCGGCGCCACCCCGAGACAACGGTGAGTTGTCACTCGGCTGCGGCAACAACGTGAAGCCTTTGACCGGCCCTTCGCTTAACACCCACGTGTCTTTGCTGCCACCGCCGGCCCGCAAGGAGACTTCGAGCGCGTCGGGGCGCGGGCCCACGCGGGTCAAACCCCCCGGCATCACATCGAACTTGTCCATCGACGCCGTCAAGAACGCACGCAGCACGCTGTGGCGTGGTTGTGGTCCATCGGCCAAGAGTTCCGGCGTGGTCGACAACAGCAATGGCTCTTGAGCGATGTAGTTTTGCGGTTGCGCCGTGATTCGCGCCGCCAACTCTTCCGCTTGCGCGCGTGACAACGTGGCGCCAAACGTGGGCACCGATGGCCCCTGCGCAAACGCAGGCTTGATCACCAAGGTGGTGAGGTTCTCAAGCACGTACGCACGCGATTTTGCTTGGCCACACCAATACGTTTGCACCGAAGGCAGCAGCAGATCTTCGCCCAACAGGCGGCGACAAGCGGCGTTTAGAAACGGCAGCAGCGCGGGTGTGTGAATGAGCCCCGAGCCCAAGGGGTTGGCAATGGCGACGTTGCCGTCGCGCACCGCTTGCAACAATCCCGGTATGCCGTTCGATGAATCCGAACGCAACTCAAGCGGATCGCACATGAAATCAGGCACGCGTCGCACGATCACGTCGACGCGCTGAAGACCGCCCAACATTTTCAAGAACACGCGCGCGTCGCGCACGGTGAGATCGCCGCTTTCCACCAACGTGAAGCCCAGATAGCGCGCCAAATAGGCGTGCTCGAAGTACGTGGGATCGTGAGGGCCGGGCGACAACAGAACGACGCGCGGTTGATCGTGTGGCCGCGGCGCCAAGGCCAACAGCGTTTCGCGGAACGTGTTGAAGAACTGCGCCAGCCTCTGGACGCGGCAATCGCGGAACACTTCGGGCAACGCGCGGCTGATGATGATACGGTTCTCAAGCGCGTAGCCGGCGCCCGAGGGCGTTTGCGTGCGGTCGGAGAGCACTTGAAAGTCGCCGTCGGGGCTGCGGCCCACGTCGGCGGCGTAAAACGGCAACCACCGCCCGCGAGGCGGCGCCAATCCTTGACATGGGCGCAGGTAATACGGGCTGCCAAACACCAAAGCGGCGGGCACCACGCCTTCAGCCAAAAGGTTTTGCGGGCCGTGCAGATCGGCCAACACCATTTCGAGCAAAGTGGCGCGTTGGCGCAGCCCTTCGGCCAGGGGCGCCCAGTCCTTGGGGCCGAACACCGCGGGCAGGGGCGAAAGGTTCCACGGCCGATCTTGGGCGCGTTCGTCGCCATAAAGGATAAAGCTGATGCCGTTTTCGCGGATCATGCGCCGCGCCTGGCTCCAGCGTTGGGAGAGCGCCGGGCCGCCCATCTGCTCGATGCGATCCACCAAGGGGCGCCAAGCTTCCCTGACGCCCCCGTCTCGCGTACGCAGTTCGTCGTACGCGTCGGGCGCGCCCTCGTAACGGTCAAGGACCGGTTCGGGAGCGGCGGAAGGGGAGGGAGTTTGGCTCATTCGGCGCAGTTAGCTTGGTTGTTCATGGTCGCTTGGGATCCTGATGTCATGCAGCGACGGCAGGACAACTCTCGCAAAAAACAGGCTGCAAGCCTGGGCCGAGGTCATACCAGAATAAGGGGCGAACGTAACCGCCAGGTTTCTTAAGCGTTTATTGTTAGTAAATGTCCGATTATATTGGTGAATTCGAAAGCGGAGAAACCTAGACTTGCGTCCATGGACCTGCGACCCGACTCTCTCTTGGCGCATTATAAGCCGCTCGCCAACGCTTACGACGAGTTGGTGGATTTACATGGTCAGCCGCATCCGCACGCTGATGTGGCTGTGAAACTGATTGGTGAGCTTACGCCTGAAGCGTTTCGGCAGCGGCAAGATCTCGCGGAGCTGTCGCTGATCAACCAGGGCGTAACGTTTTCGGTCTACTCAGACAACCGCGGCACCGAGAAGATCTTTCCTTTCTGCATCGTTCCCCGGGTTGTCTCTGGCACCGAATGGGAACGCGTTGAGGAAGGGCTGAAGCAGCGCATGGCCGCGCTGGAACTGTTTTTGGCCGACGTCTACGGCGAACAGCGCATTCTCAAAGCGGGTGTGGTGCCCAAAGACATGGTGTTGGGGGCGAAGAGTTTTGTGCCACAGCTGTGTGGCGTGGTGCCGCCCAAGGGCGTGCGCATCCACATCGCCGGCGTCGATCTGATTCGCGATCCTGAAGGCACATTTCGCGTGCTTGAAGACAACCTACGCACGCCGTCGGGCGTTTCGTATGTGCTTGAGAACCGCGTGGTCACCAAGCGTGTGTTTCAACATTCGCTTGAACGTTTGGGCGTGCGCCAAATCGATGAATACCCGATGCAGCTCGCCCGCACGCTTAATTCGGTGTCGCCCGTGGCCACGGACCCGTCGGCTGTGCTGTTAACGCCGGGCCCCTATAACTCCGCGTACTTCGAACACACGTTCTTGTCGCGCATGATGGGCGTCGAGTTGGTGGAAGCCAGTGACCTGTTCGTGGACAACGAGAAGGTTTACGTGCGAACCACCTATGGCCCTCAGCGCATTCACGTGATCTACCGCCGCACTGACGACGCCTTCTTGGATCCGTTGTTCTTCCGCCCCGACAGCATGTTGGGCGTCAAAGGGTTGATGAAGGCTTACATCAAAGGCAACGTGGCGCTGGTGAACGCGCCGGGCAATGGCGTGGCGGACGACAAAGCCATTTATCCCTACGTGCCTGACATGATCAGGTTCTACCTCGGCGAAGAATCAAAGTTGGCGCAGGTGCACACCTATAAGTGCATCTTGGAAGACGATCGGCGTTATGTGCTCGATCACCTGGGCGACTTGGTGGTCAAGGCGGTGGACGAGGCGGGCGGCTATGGCATGTTGATGGGGCCACAATCCACGCGCACCGAGCGCGAGGAATTCCGCCGCCGCATCCTGGCTGAACCGCGCAAGTACATCGCCCAGCATCGCATCGAACTTTCCACGTGCCCCACGTGGGATCCCGAGCAAAACAGCTTGGGCGCGCGTCGGGTTGATTTGCGGCCGTTTATCTTAACGGGTGCGGTGCAGGGCGGGCTGGGGTTCGAATCGTGGGTGTTGCCGGGCGGGCTAACGCGGGTGGCGTTGCGTGAAGGTTCGTATGTTGTGAATTCAAGCCAAGGTGGCGGTTCGAAAGACACCTGGGTGCAAAAGGAAAGCAAATGATCGCCCGTGTAGCTGACAACTGCTTTTGGTTTGGCCGTTATGTGGAACGCGCGGAGAGCACCGCGCGCTTGTTGCAGGTGACGCGTGCCCTTTCGTTCGACGCCGAGATCTCGGTGGCGCAGTGCTGGCAGCCGGTGGTGATCGTTTCGGGGGAATATCCCGCTTTTTTGAAGCGGTTTTCTGCAGAGCAGGCGGGCGACGCCAGCGTGGTGCAGGAATACACCACGTGGGATCACGACAACCACGTGAGCTTGTGGTCAACCATCCGCGCCGCACGCGAGTCGGCGCGCACAGTGCGCGATGTGATTAGCGGCGAGGTGTGGGAAGAGATCAACGAACTTTACTTGTGGATGTCGCAACCCGAGGCGCGTTCAGAGTATGAACGCAACCGCGACGAGTTTTACCGCCGCGTGCGCCGCGCGGGGCAGCTGTGTTTGGGCCTGGCCCGCAGCACAATGTTGCGTGAGCCGCCGCTGGCGTTCTTGTGGCTGGGCACGATGCTCGAGCGTGCGGCGCAAACGGCGCGCATCCTTGATATGCACCACCACACCCTGTCGGGCGAAAATCCGCACAAGATTGTGGATCTGAATTTGTGGTTGGCGTTGCTGCGCGCATGCTCCGGCTACGAAGCGTTTATGCGCCGCTGCCGCGGGCAAGTGAGCCGCAGTGGCGTGCTTGACTTCTTGTTATTCGAGGCTTCGTTCCCGCGATCGATTCGCTACTGCACAAAGGTGGCGCGCGGTTTGGTGACCGAGCTTTTCCCAGGCGCGGTGAAGGAACAAGGCAGCCCGGGCTTTGCGGCCTACAAGCAGATCGACCAATTGAACCGTTGGTTGGATGAACGGCGCAGCCCAGGCTTACGTCATGGCATCCACGAGTTGCTGACGCACGTGATCGACGAAAGCGGCGACATCTGTGGTGTCTTGAGCCGCGACATGATGGGACCGCAGGTGGTGCCCGCACAGATGCAAAGCCAGTAGCGGCCGGTTACGCGAATCGAAGCGCTGAGCGCCGGGCTTGCGCCACATACCCATGGGGGGTATATAGGGGGGAGTGGACACCGCGCCCTCACGGCAGCACGTTGAGCTTTCGCTGCAAGGCATGACGTGTGCCGCGTGCGCGGCGCGCATCGAGAAGGTTTTGAACCGGCGGCCGGGCGTGCAAGCTGTGGTGAACTTTGCCACCGAGCGCGCCCAGGTGACGTTCTCGCCGGCAACGTCTTCGGTCGATGATCTCGTCGCGTCCGTTGCGAAAGCCGGATACAGCGCGCACTTGAGCCAAAGTACGTCCCCCGCCGAGGAGGACGCCAAGCGTGCGAAACGGTCTTTGTGGTCGCTGCGGTTGCTCGTGGTGTCGGTGTTGCTCACGATCCCCTTGCTCGCGCAAATGGGGGTCATGTTCTTCCACCTGCACGCGTTGATGTTGTCGCCGCTGGCGCAATTAGCGCTGGCCACACCGGTGCAATTCGTGGTGGGCGCGCGCTTTTATAGAGGCGCCTATCATGCCTTGCGCGGCGGCGCGGCGAACATGGATGTGTTGGTGGCGTTAGGCACCAGCGCCGCGTTCTTCTCAAGTGCTGCTGTGGTGCTGCTGCAGCGGAACGAGCACCTTTACTTCGAGTCATCGGCCAGCATCATCACCTTGGTTGTGTTGGGCAAGCTGCTTGAGGATCGCGCCAAAATCCGCACATCGGCGGCGCTGGCTGCATTGGTGAAATTGCGGCCTCCGCAGGCGCGCGTGTTGCGCGAAGGGCAGTGGCAGATGGTGGCCGCCGAGGCCGTGCGCGTGGGTGACTTGTTCGAGGTGCGCCCGGGCGAAATTGTGGCGGCGGACGGCGTGGTGGAGGAAGGGCAGTCGAACGTCAACGAAGCCATGCTCACGGGAGAAAGCGCCCCGGTGGGCAAAACGCCGGGCAGCAAAGTGTTCGCGGCCACGATGAACGCGAACGGTCGATTGGTTTGCCGTGTGACCGGCACGGCCGACAACACCGTCTTGGGCGGCATCATCCGGTTGGTGGCGCAGGCACAGGGCTCCAAGCCCGCCATCCAAAAGCTGGCCGATCGGGTATCGGGGGTGTTCGTGCCTGTGGTCCTGGTCATCGCGGCGCTGACGTTTGGCTTGTGGTGGTGGCAAGGCAACGTCGGCCAAGCGCTGCAGAACGCAGTGGCGGTGCTGGTGATTGCGTGTCCGTGCGCCTTGGGTTTGGCCACGCCCACCGCCATCACAGTGGCCATGGGGCGTGGTGCGAGTTTAGGCGTGTTGATTCGCAGCGCCGATGCTTTGGAGCGTGCGGCGAAAGTGACGACGTTAATGGTGGACAAAACCGGCACTCTGACCGAAGGCCGTCCCGTGGTGGTCGACGTGATACCCGTGGTGGGCGATGAAGCCAGTTTGCTCACCGTGGCCGCTGCGCTTGAAGCGGGTTCAGAGCATCCGTTGGCCAAAGCCGTGGTGGACGCCGCGGCACAACGCCACTTGGCGCAGCCGCTCGTACAAAACTTCGTCGCGCTGCCGGGCCACGGGGTGCGCGGGGAGATCGATGGTGACATCCACAGCCTTGGCTCCGTGTCGTTTGCACAAACGGAAGGCTTGGCTTTGGACAACCATGTTGTGAACAAGCTGGCACTACAAGCGCGCACCGTGGTTGTGGTTGCCAAAGGCCAAGTGGTGCTGGGGTATCTGGGACTTGCGGACAAACTGCGCGGCACAGCCCATCGCTTCGTAAAGGACGCCCACGCGGCGCGCCTGCACGTGGTGCTGCTGACGGGCGACAATGAAGCCACAGCGCGTGCCTTGGCCACCGAAGTGGGCATTGCCACGTGGCAGGCAGGGGTGTTGCCGCAAGACAAGGCCGCGGCCGTCAAGGCGGCGCGCCAAGGCAAAGGCGGTGTTGCGATGTTGGGTGATGGCATCAACGATGCGCCTGCGTTGGCGGTTGCCGACGTGGGTATCGCGATGGGCGCAGGCGCCGATGTGGCGATTGAAACAGCTGATATAACTTTGATGCGATCAGATCCCTTGGCCGCCATCGACGCCCTCGCGTTGGCGCGCAAAACCTTGGCAAAGGTTCACCAGAATCTGTTCTTCGCGTTTTTCTACAACGTGGTTGGCATCCCGCTTGCGGCGTTCGGGGTGCTGAGCCCCGTGATCGCGGGCGCAGCCATGGCGGCCAGCTCGGTGTCGGTGGTCAGCAATGCACTCTTGTTGCGCCGCTTTCGCAGCGTCGCTCACTAAGCAAAGGAGAGGATCATGAAAACAACAACGATAGCGATACAAGGCATGACGTGTGGAGGCTGCGTGTCTGCGGTCACGCGTGCCCTCAAGGCGGTCCCGGGAGTGCAAGACGTACAGGTGACGTTGCAACCAGGGCAGGCGCAGGTGACGTTTGATGAAAGCCAAACGGATGACAGCGGTCTGAAGTCCGTCGTTGAAGACGCGGGTTACGATGTCGGGTAAAGCGAAGCACAGCGCCGCCCACGTTCACCAACCCGACAAAGCCGCCTTGCAAAAGCGCTTGGCGCGCATCGAAGGGCAAGTGCGTGGCGTGGCCGCCATGGTGCAGGAAGATCGCTACTGCATCGACATTTTGACGCAGATTGCGGCCGTGCGTTCCGCCTTGAGCTCCGTGTCAATAGAACTGCTGCGCAACCACACCCAGGGGTGCGTGGCACATGCGATAGAAGGCGGCGACGGGCGCGCGTCCATCGACGAGTTAATGACCGTGGTGGAACGCCTGACGCGTTAGCCGCCCAAATCGATGATGCCGCGTTGAACGGCGATCGTGACTGCCTGGGTGCGATCCGAAGCGCTGAGCTTCGACATGATGTGGTTGATGTGATTCTTGACCGTGCTCTCGCTGATGCCGAGGTTGTGCGCGATCTCTTTGTTGCTTTCGCCTTGCGCCACGCGATGCAACACTTCCACCTCGCGGTCACTGAGCTGCTCGAAAAACACCCGCTGCGCCAACTGCCCCGCCACGGTGGGGTGCGGGGCCACGCGTCCGCGTTTGGCGGCGTGAATGGATGCAAGAATGTCTGTGACAGACATCGTCTTGAGCACGTACCCAAGCGCGCCCCCAGCGAGCGCTTTGGCTATAGCGTCGTCGCCGGCGTGGCTCGACAGCATCAGCACGCGCGCGCTCGGGTGCCGGCGTTTGAGGCGCTCTAACGTTGTGAGGCCATCCATGGTGGGCATGCGTAAATCCAACAGCACCACGTCGGGGGCGTATTGATCGTATTGGTCTAAAGCCTCCTGCCCGGTCTCCAGGGACGCCACGAGGCTCAGTTCCGGATCTGTCTTTATGACGGCGGCCAGCCCTTCGCGAACGATGCCATGATCGTCAACGATCATCACGCGGATTGCGTTGCTCATGACAGTCCTTGTTTAGGCTTATGGGGGCGGGGAATGGTGAGGGCAACCGTGGTGCCTTTCCCCGGTGTGCTTTGTATGTCCAGCTGTGCACGAATCTGCTGCGCCCGTTCTTTCATACCGCTAAGCCCATAATGTCCTGCAAGCGTGACTGACGGCTGTAAAGAAAACCCCTGCCCGTCGTCGGTCATTCTTATCATGACGGACGCAGCGGTGAACGAAATCTCCACTAGCACGTTGGCGGCCTTGGCGTGTTTCATCGCGTTTGACAGTGCCTCGCGTGTGATCTGGAGCGCATGGCGTTGCACCTCCACAGGTAAGGCGAATGGCTCACCTGTGGCTTTGACCTGCACCTGCAAACCTTGGCCTTGCGACGCTTCACCGGCCACGATGGCGATCTGTGAAACCAGATCCGCTTTGCCCGGAAATTCAGCGCGCAACGCCCAAATGGCCGCCCGGGTCTCCTTCATAGCGCGGTTCATCAATGACATGGTTCGCTCCAACGGCCCTTGTGCGGGCTCATTGGCGCCCAGCACAAGACGTGCCGCATCCATTTGAAACCGCATTGCCACGAAGGTTTGTTCGAGCGAATCATGTATGTCTTGTGAGATGCGGCGACGCTCCGCCGCGAGCAAAGTCTGCTGGCGACGTCGCTCCTGCGACCTTGCGCGCATCACCAGCGCCACGAGCGCGAGCGCGCCCAGCGCGCAAAGAATGTAAAACGGAACGGTCTTATGAAAGGGTGGGATCAGCTTCACCACAAGCGGTGGCATGTCTTTGACGGCCCCAAAACCGCGCAAGCTGGCCTGCAGGCGAAACTGGTATCGGCCGGGCGCCAAGTTTGTGTAGAATGCCTCGGCGCGATCGCTGGCTTCCACCCACTGTTTGTCGAAGCCATCCAGCTTGTACCTGAATTGCACCCGCCGCCCTTCGGACAGGGCCACCGCGCGGTAGTGGATCTCGACGTTGCCTTGATCGGCGCTCGCTTGCAAGGTTTCGCCCCCGCGTGCGTAAAGCGGACGGCCATTGATCGAGAGCGAGGCGATCTCAGGGGCATGCCACACAGGTGCCGGCCAACCTTCAGGGTGGTCGATCATCAACGGTCCCTTGAGTGTAAGGATCCAAAGTTTGCCTTGGGTGTCCACCACCGCTGGATCCGCCCACCCAGAAAAGCAATCGGTGCTCATCAACCCATCGGCCGTGGCCAGCGGCAAGGGCTCAACCCCTGTGCGTTTGCCGTCAGCGGTATCTGAAAGCTGGTGCGCGGGGATCCGGATGATGCCAGAGCGCGCGGCCAACCAAATGTTGTGCCGGCGATCTTCGAGGATCGCGGCCACCAGTTCGGTGCGCAAGCCTTGATCATAACCCACCCACGTGATGTGTTTGTTGGCCAGGCGGCCCACGCCGTTTTGCAGCGAACCAAGCCACACTTCGCCGTTCGATAGACGCGCAAGCGTGGTGATCGAATAGGCGTGCTCAGCGGGCGTACCAACGCGTTCATAGTGCTTGGTGGGCAAGTGCAGCAGGCACGCGCCCGTTTCGGTGGTGGACACGAGGATCTGGGTCGGCGTGTATTGCAGCAAGCGTGTGATGCGCCCGTTGCAACCCGAAGCGTCCGCAGGGTAGGCATCCACTTGTTCACCGCGTACATGCGCCACATCACCGTTGTCATAGCCAAGCCACAACGAACCGTCGGGGGCGGCATATGTGGTGGTGGCGCCTTCCAACCGTCCTCCACGGCCGGGCAGCGCTGCCAGTTCGTAGCCCTCCGCAGCGACGTCTAGTTGCAGGACCGCGAGGTTGAAGTCCGCGGCCCACAGCCGGGCGGGCGACGCCGCCGCGATGGAACGAAGGCTCCAGAACGGGCGTTTGGCCGGCATGATGAGGCTCAACTGCTTATCGGTCCATCGCTGCAACCCACGGCCCATCGTCATCCACACGGAGCCATCGCTGGTGCTGGTCAGGGCAAACGGCAATTCACCTTCGGCGTGAGGATACGCGGCGATGGGCAAGTCCTGGCGTAACTGCACCACCGAGTTGCCGTCGAGCCCCATCCACAAGTTGTGGCTTTCGTCTACGAACAAGGCTTGAACGCGCGCTTCAGGCAGATCTTTGGTTTCCAAGACGCGCGAAAAAACGCCCTGCTTCCCTTGCACAAGGCCGCTGCTGATGCCGGCCCACAAGGCGTTGGGGCCGTCGACCGCCACGCTCAACACTGTGGGATCAAACGCCCAATCCTTGCCCACGCCGGACGTCCACGCGCCACCGGCTTGCCGCACAAGCAATCCGTGATCTTCGCTGCCGGCATACCAGGTGCCGCCCTTGGATCCGGTGATTGCGTGGACAGCGCTGCCTTGCCAGACGTTTGCGAGGGTTTGCCCGGCCAGCAATTCGATGCCTTGCGTGGTGCCCACCCAAACGTTCTCGCCGTCACCGGTGGCTGCCAGTGCCGTGACGTTCTTGCCTTCGGTGTCATCAATGAGACGCGCTTGCAGGGGCCCTTGATCGTCTGCAAGCACATAAAGGCCTTGGGGCGTGCCCACCCACAGCTTGTTGCCGATCGAAGCCAACGCCTGCACGGCCAGGGGAGGTCCGCCCACTTTCGTGAACGTCCAACCCGGCTCTGGCAACCGCCATAGCCCCTGGGCGCCACCCGCGTAAAGCGACCCATCGGGCATAAGTGCAAGCGCGCGGATCTCGCCACGGGGCGCTCCGTCCCCTTCGATCACGCTCCAAGCCTTGCCCTCAAAGGCGCTCAACCCGAGGCTGCCTGCCGACCATAGGCGACCGTCACGTGTTTGGGCAAAGTCCCACACGCGCCCGTTTACCGTGAAGGTGCGCAAAGGGGGCTTGCCAAGGGGGCGCGGCCGCGTGGTGACGGTTGTGCCTAAGGTTTCGTAGGCAAAGGCTTGGACCGCGGGCGCAAAGAACAAAGTCCAAAACAAACAGATGGCGACTTTGTACACGCGCCCATCATATCGTGGTTGGCGCGCTCGGCCCAACGTTGCGCGACTGCGAGGCTTATTTGTTGGGCATCAGAGGAACAACTTCCTCCCAATGCTCGGTGATGCCCACAAGCTCGATCACCAGCAATGCTTCGGCATAAGCACGGTCAGCCCGAATCCCGCGCTTGATCAGGTGCTTGCCGATGGCGTCGGCCACCGCCAATCGGGTGGCCATCTCATAGCGCCCGCGCGCAAAGCTGCCGTAGTCCAGCCAGTCGAACGACCAAATGGCATCCGCCAGGAAGTCATTCAGCATCTCAACGGGTTTGCGTTTTTGCTTCGCGCGTTTTTCGGCGCCGTCATAAAAACGCGCCCACGGTCGTTCTCGCTTCGGAAACGCTTCACCTTCGGTGACGAACAAGATGGCGTCGCCAAACCATGCCTTGGCAATCTCGAAGGCGGAGTCATCGAATTGATCGTGGTAATCCTCGGCCACGTCCGCCCACTGACGGCGTTTGGCGAGCTTTGGGAAGGGCTTGGCTTTGAGCACCTTCCACGGGTTCTCAAGATTGGCCAGACGGTCGAGCAATCCGGCTTCGATGCCTTTCCACGTTTCAAAGCTCACGTGCTGGCGCGGTGCCACGGGGATGCGGCCGCTGACGGCGCGCTCCGATCGCAAAGGCTCGCCTTCGATGCGAATTTCTTTTTCCACCGTTACGGGATCAAGAGGCGCCCGATCGCCCATGGTGCGGCAGGAACAACGATGCGCTGTGACCACGCGACGCCCGTCCGGCGTGGCAACCAAAGAGTAGGGAAACTTGCGGCAGGTGGCGGGTTTTTGATCCACACCGATCTTCGCGTGTACGCCGCACAGGTTGTCGTCGCGCAAGAACACGCATGTGCCGTTCTCTTTGTAAGCGAAGACGTGGCCGCGAATGTCTTTGTCCCAAACCACCGAGTGTTTGCGCAGCCGGTTGACGGGCACCATTTCAGAGCGCGTGACGGGGCCCAGCAGGTGGATGCTTGTGCAGCAAGAGCCATCCGCGTGGCAGGTGAAGCAGGCGCCGGGTCGAGTTAACAATGAGTTGCGTGCGCTCGCGCGCCGAGAGACAGCCAAGTCCATGTTTGGCCGGATTGTATCGGCGCTAACCACATAAAGTGCAAGCGACTTCGGCCTGGCTGTGCCTAAGCCGGCCTGATGGGCTGTGACGCGGGGCCATCCCCTGCTAGGTTCTCCTCTTTGTCACGTGCCCACCACGGTTGGCATCCAAACAGGCAAACAATCGTTTCACAGGAGATTCTTCATGACCGCCAAGGTTCAACACCCGGCTCCCGACTTTTCGACCCAGGCCATGCACAACGGCGAATTCCGTACGGTTTCGCTGAAAGACTATAAGGGCAAGTACCTGGTCTTATTCTTTTACCCGTTGGATTTCACGTTTGTGTGTCCCACGGAGATCTTGGCCTTCTCCGACCGCTCCGAAGAATTTCAAAAGCTCAACGCTGAAGTTGTGGGCGCTTCGATCGACAGCGTGTTTTCGCACTTGGCTTGGTGGAATACGTCGCGCAAAGAGGGCGGCATCTCGGGCGTGAAGATTCCGTTGTTGGCCGACGTGACCCGTGAAGTGGCCAAGGCGTACGACGTTCTGATCGAAGATGGCGGCGACGCTGGCGTGACATTGCGCGGTCTGTTCATCATCGATCCCGAAGGCAAGCTGCGCCACATCACCATGAACGACCTGCCTGTGGGCCGTTCGGTGGACGAGGCCTTGCGCGTGATTCAAGCTTTGCGCTTCAACGCAGAACACGGCGACGTGTGCCCCGCGGATTGGAAGCCCGGCCAAGAGACGATGAAGGCCGACCCGAAGGGCTCAAAGGCTTACTTTCAAAAAGTTGCCAAATAGCGCGTAGCTGTTTGTGTCGAGAACCCCTGCAGACCTTATGGCTTGCAGGGGTTTTTGCATGGTGCGCCCAGCGTGGGCGCTGTCGTGGGGAGCCCCCCTGAAGGAGGGCGAACGTGCTTTTGGACGAAGTGGATAAAGAGCTGGAAAGCCGCGGACACGCATTCGTGCGCTACGCGTACAGCCGCTGCAGCAGTTGCATCACGCGTTCCCCCGCACGTCGTGACCGCACGTAAGCGTTGCAGTCATCCCAGCGATGCCTTTGAGCATAACGTTCGGCGTTGTTGTAGCGACGTATTTACGGACAAGATGATGCAGGTGAGGTTGGCCAACAACGATGAATTGGTCGAGGTCGGCAGTGAAGGCGATCGGCCTTTTGCCGTTGATTGCTGCTGAAAACGGGAGCGGCAACTGCAATCCAACGTTTCGATTCGGCGCTGGCGTTGAATGTACATTTTCATGCGCTGGTGCTTGATGGCGCCTATGCAGTGGATGCGGCAGGGAAGCCACAGTTCTACGCCGTGGCAGCACCTGACGATGAAGACGTGGGTGAGGTGGCGATGCGGGTGTATAGGCGGGTGGCCAAGCTTTTCGATACAGATCTGGATGCGGTTGGTGTGCGTGAGCCAGCCATGGTGGCCATGGCGGCTGCATCATTACGTCGCATGGTGGCCACAGGATCACGCCGGGGATTGCCAATTCGGCGCTTAAAATCCGGACAGACACCTGTTGCGCGTTTTCTGGGAAAAACCTGCGCAGAGGTTGAAGGTTTCAACATTCATACAAACGTTCGCGTGGCAGCCAATGATCGTGTGGGACTCGAAGCGTTGTGCAGGTACATTGCAAGACCCCCTCTGTCCGATGATCGATTGCAAGAGCGCGAAGACGGAAGTCTGTCGCTGCGCCTCAAGCGAGCTTGGTCGGATGGCACAACACACTTGTTGCTATCGCCGGGGGAGTTGATCGAGAAATTGATACCTCTGATACCCCGCCCTCGAAGCCATACGATGCGGTACCACGGTGTGCTTGCGCCGGCTTCAGGCTGGCGCTCGGCGATTGTGCCACGACGGCAAGCCTGCACCGGTGCAACCCCTAAACAGGCTCCGCACAAAGGCAAATGCTGTCAGCGAATCCCTTGGGCAGCGTTGTTGATGCGCGTGTTCAAGATTGACGTGCTTGCGTGTGGTCGATGCGGCGGACGCATGACGGTTTTGGCGGCAGTGTTTAACCAGAATGCTGTGGAGAGGATACTGGAGCACTTGGGAGAAAACTCCTTCGCGCCCAAAGTGGCGGCAGCGCGGGCGCCGCCAAGCGACGCAGCCGACTGGTAGCAGGGTGTGTTGGCGGAGAGGCAATGGTGGCGAACCAGGGCCGGCGATCGCCAAGGGATACGTCTGTCCCGTGGACTGGAATAGGCGCAGAATCCTTGTTTTTCACCGGGGGAACGTAGTGACGGAATCGATGTTTTCGGTCTTTTGAAACGCTTTGCCTCAATGGTTGCCCTCATGACGCAGGCGCAAATGCAGCTTGAAACGCCTATGCTCCTGAATTGGGATGGCTTGTTGAAGGTGGAGATCAAGGGGCCCACAGCAACTGCATCGACGACGTCGTCGCCAAAACATAGTGTCAGTCAATAACGGAAGCCGGCCGCAAGGTCGGCTTCTTGTTTTCGAATGGGCCGGGTGGCGCGAATCGCTCGGGCGGGCCCGTGAGGTGTTAACCTGTTTCGCATGGCTCGATTGTTCGGCGCTTTGTGTGGCGCGGTCCTGGCGATGTGTGCGCCCAGAGTCTTTGCGGTGCCACCGGGCGGCGTGGTGGTGGGCGTTGACGTTGATTTGCCGCGGTTGCAAGAAGCGCTGGCGGCCACCGACGACGGACAGTGGCAAGTGGTGCGGTTGGTGCCGGCCGCGCCACCAGGGCCGCGTGACGTGCAGCCGAAATTGCGTGCGCTTTGGGGGGCGTACGTGGAGGCTGATTTTTTGCGCTGCCTCGCTTTGATTCAGGACGCTGATTTGTCTTTGGATCGATTGATTGAAGAAGGCCAACGCCAGGCCGCCACCCAAGCCGCAATCGTGGGCGCGGCTTGTGCCCACGGCGCTGGCAGCAAACCTTTGGCGCAGCAGATCACGCGCAAGCTCTTGGCCTTCGAGTTGGACGCCGGCGAAACGCTGCGGCGCACGCCACCTGAGTTCCAACGAGAGGTTCAGCGCGCGCGGCAACAATTGGAAGAGCAGGGGCGCGTGACGATCAAAGTGCGGGCGGTGCCCGAAACCAGCCGCGTGGAGTTGGACGGGCGCCCCGCGTGTGTGGCCACGCCTTGTGATGTGAACGTGTTGGCGGGCGAGCACGTTTTGGTGGCCAAGCACCTGGGTTTTCGGCAACGCGCTTTGCCGATTGTTTTGGGCGCGCCTCAAACGGTGACGTTGGCGCTCGACGAAGGCAACGCCGCGGACACGCAGGAACAACTGGCGCGTGCGTTGGGGGAGACCCGTGACGTGGCCGCGTTCGCTAATGAAGGCGACACTTTGAGAGCTGCCACGCAGGCCTGGTCGGTGCGCGTGGCCCTCTTGTTGTGGAACCACGAGGGGCGATTTTATGGGGTGCTCTACGACCGTGCCTTGAATAAGCGTTGGTCACAAATGGTGGTTGATAGCGGGCCGGCGTCAGCACGCACGCTTAGCCACATTTTGATTGAAGAATGGAAGGGTGTGGTGGTGCCAAAACCGTTCTATAAACACCCGTTGTTTTGGCTTTCCTCGGCCGTGGGTGTGGCGCTGGTGGGAGGGCTCGTGTGGTGGGCGGCGCAACCGCAGGAGGTCAAACACATTGCGGTGTTTCGCTAAGGTTGTGGCCTGTGGTTTATGGCTGGGCGCGTGTCACGAGGCCACGCAAGTGTCGCCTTTGGAGTTTTTTCGCGATGCCACCCCTGCGTGTATCGATGTTTCCGGTGGGGTGCCGCAATTCGATACGTATGTTGTGTCGTCGTACCGCGCGCTCGCTGGGCAACGTTTATCGACAACGCTGCAGGGGTGCGCGGACTGTTTTGCCAATCCCAAATCGTGCGCTCTGGAGCAGGCCGTGTGCTACTGCGGTGGCACGCTGCAGGCACAGGCGCCCGTCACGGCTTTGGCCATGGCTTTGAAGGGCCAGTCGATCGGAAGCTTGTCGAGCGACACACAAAACTGCGTGCGTGTGCGCGCTTTGGTGCGCGGTTCAGTTTCCGCGGCCCCCGCGGCTCGCGTGTGTGAGTGTGATCCGGAGTGGCTAAAGCCAAACCCCAATAGCGTTTGTGCGCTCTCTGCCCCGCTTGTGCCTTCTGCCTTGCCTTACACTTTGCGCGTGCAGTGCCCCGCAGATGCGAGCCATGGTTTGTGTGAACCATGACGCTGCGGTTTAGGCCCATTCTTGTGTGTGTTGTCGCGGCCATCGCTGGTTGTGACAATGGCGTCAAGACGCAGATCACGTCGGTGGAACTTGTGCGCACCACGGGCGTGGCCTGCCGAGGCACAGCCACGGGCGGGCCCTTGCAGATCATGGATGCTCACATCATTGAGGCCTACGAGGTAATCGACGGCAGCGTCGCTTCGTTTTTGCCCTCGTTTTGCCAAGACTGTTTCTCAGACCAAAGCCTTTGCCGTGCGCCTTCGCGCGTGTGCCGGTGTGGTGCACCCACGGTGGCGTCGCCCGCGGCGATGGCGGAGGCCATGTCAGGCACCATCATTGACCTGGCACCGGATCGTGTCTATTGCCTGCGCGCTTTGTCGATCGAGACCGGCCAGAAACCATCCTCCACGGCAGGCGCATGCGCCTGCGACCCGGCATGGAGCACACGAGCGTTCTTGGACAAGGCCGTTCGCCTGTGCGCCCTGGGCCCCCCCGCGTCGTCGGCTCAGTTTGATCAGCGTTTAAGCGTGCGGTGTGCGAACGACATCGTTGCTGCAGGATCGCTGTTTCACGCTTGCTACCAACCAATGCTACCTTGAACCCACACGCATGAAGCATGAACAAACGCAGAGCCAACCGCTTTCGGCGATGACGGTTCGCCGCATCACGGTGCAGGTTCTGGATGGACCCGACAAAGGCTTGACGGTGGATGGCGTGGGTGGACGGGTGGCGATTGGCACATTTCCTGACAACGAAATGCGTTTGACCGATCCCCTCGTGAGCCGGTATCACCTGGAATTGACGGCCAGCCAGGGCATTGGTGTGCACGATCTGGGCAGCCGCAACGGCACGTTCATCGGCGACATTCGCGTTCAGGATGCGATTGTGCCCCCCGGTACGCGCATCAGGGTTGGAGCCAATGTGCTGAGCGCCGTGGACGCCGAGCAGGTTGTGGTTCCCCAAGCGAAGGAGGCAACCTTACCGGGTGTGATCATCGGCAGCCCAGCGATGCGCGATGTGGCCACCAAAGCGCGCGTGCTTGCTGAATCGAACGCGTCCGTTTTGATCCAGGGCGAAACAGGCACGGGCAAGGATGTTCTGGCGCGTGCCATTCATGAGCTTGGCCCGCGCCGCAAGGGGCCATTTGTTGTTGTCGACGCTGCCGCGTTGGCGCCGACCTTGATTGCTTCGCAATTGTTTGGCCACGAGCGCGGAGCCTTCACTGGCGCAGACAAGCGCTATGAAGGCGCGTTCGAGCAGGCCAACGGTGGCACGGTTTTTCTCGATGAGATCGGCGAGTTGCCCGCCTCGGTGCAACCCGCCTTGTTGGGCGTTTTGGAACGTCGCAAGTTCAGGCGTTTGGGTGGCAAAGAAGACGTGGCCACCGATGTGCGGTTGGTGTGCGCCACACATCGTGACCTGCGCGCCGAGGCGAACGCTGGCACGTTCCGCGCGGATCTTTATTTCCGCATTGCCGTGGCCCGTTTGTTTGTGCCACCTCTGCGCGAACGTCCCGAAGAAATCGACGCGTTGGTTGAGCACTTTGCCACCGAGATCACCGGCGTGCCCGGGCAGCCGTTCGCGGAAGCCACTTTGGCGGCGTTGCGCGCGCATCGATGGACGGGGAACGTCCGAGAGCTGCGCAACGTTGTTGAAAGCGCGTTGGCCGTGGGATCTGTGTCGCTTGAACCTACAACGGCCCATGTGGTCACCGCCGATGGCGATTTAGGTGTGAGTTACAAAGACGCGCGGCAGGCAGCGCTCAACAAGTTCGAACAAACGTTTTTGGCACAGCTCATAAAGGCAACCAACGGCAACGCTTCGGCGGCGGCGCGCATGGCACAGATGGATCGCCAGTACCTGCTTGGTTTGCTACGCCGCCACGGCTTTCGCTAAGCGGCTGTAGGATCGCGCCTACGGGGAACCGTTGCTGACCCCACAGACGGGCCTCGCATGCACCGCGAAAACGGCTGCAGAGGGGTTGGCCACACGTTTGCTTTGCTCAAAGCCATGGCATCCCCTGCTTCGCGCGGTTTCATTGTGAGCGTGTTTATGGCTTGCTGCGCCTTGTGGAGCTGCAGTCCAGGCGAAAATGCACAAAGCGAAGAGGAGATCCCCCCGCCAACGGGCGATACGCGTGACGACGAGGAGCCTGATGCGCGTGAAGCAACCGTTGGCAAGGATGGCGGGTCGACGCTCGCGGATGCAGCGGTGCCTTCGCCCATGCCCTCGACCGATGCGGCACGCCCTGAAACCAGGCCTGACGCCACCACGGTGCCAGCGGCAGCAAGCGTGGGCTGTGGCGTGCCAGGCGCCAGCGGCATCGTGGCAGGGCAGGTGATGGGGCACGGTTTCGTGGATGTTTTCCCAACGGATTACAATCAACAACACGCGTACCCGCTGCTGCTGGTGTTTCACTCAGGCAATGGCCAAGAGTACGAGCCGCTTGGCTTGCCCAACAACGGCAGCCGCAGCAACCTCAACCTCGGCTTCACCGATGCCTTGGGCAACGCGATCATCGCCGCGTCCGTGGCGGGCGCGGATGGCAACTACGACATCAAAGCCGGCTCGGCTGATCTGGCAGCCGTGCAAACGCATTTGAACGATCTGCTCGCCAAACGGTGCATCGATAGGTCGCGCGTTTATGCTGTGGGGCGAGGCGCCGGTGGGAAGATGGCCACCGCTGTGGCGTGCCGGCTGCGATCACAGGTGCGCGGCTTTGCGCGGATTGGCTCGCCTGACGTGACTTCGATTGCCACATGCGGGGCACCTGTGGCTGGGTTTATTCAAGCGGCGATCAATTCGGCTGAAGTGGATCCGCAGCGCAACGCGATGATTGCGGAGGCCTTACGACAGAACAACGGATGCAGTGCCAACACAACCGTGTGGCCCACCAACGACGGCACTTGTCAGTTTTATGCCAGCGGCTGCGCCAACGAACCATTCGTCAACTGCATCACAGCTGCCGGCATTGAGAATCCAAAGCCGGCGGAGACTGTGGAACGTGCGTGGCGTTTCTTTGGTGCCTTGCCCGGCCGTTAGTTCGACAGCAGACGCAGCGGCACGAAACGCGTGTTTGCCTCGCGAATGTCGATCGGTTTTTTCAAAAGCAGTTTGCGCGAAGTTGCATCGAACACCGCCACCACGTGCTTGCCCACCTTGGCTTGCACTTGGATGGGCGCGTGCCCCACAACTTTGCCATCTAAGGAAACCGCACCACCCATGAACTTGGCCCCTCCCACAGCGAACCAACCTTGAGCGGTGACGGCTTCTGTCGCTTTGCGGGGCACGCGTGCGGTGTTGGGTTTGGCGAGCGCAACAGGGGAGGCAGGCACGGGCGGTGTGCGTGGCTGCGCGGCGGGAGGTTCGGCGGCAGGCGTGGGCAAAGCAACAACACGCGGGCCGTGGGATTGTTGTGGCGAGGGCGCCTGCGTTTTTGAACCTTGCGACACCCAGGCGAAGGCCGCGGCTGCCACCAAAGGTACAGCCGCGGCGAAGGCGGCGGCCACGCGACGCCGCACACGCAGACGCCCCCGCGAAAGTTCCGCCACGGTTCTCGCCCGCGTGGATGAAGATGCCTCAACGGCCGTGTGGCGCGTTACGGTGAACGCGCGCTCTTCGCCGCCTGGCAGCTGCGTGAGGCACAGACCCATCAGATCGTCCAAAGCGCTGGTCTTTTCTTGCGCGCGGCATTGCTCAAGCCACTGTCGTAAAGCGCTTCGTCCGTCGCGCCCCAACACCTGTGCGGCCAACGTGCCCGCACGGCGTGCTACATCGCTTGCGTTCGGGCGCAAACCGGCCTCGATCTGTGTCATGTCCCCCATGAGCTGTGCACACGCGGTTGAAACACCACGCGCCACGGCATCGGCACAGCGGCTGTCGCTGGGACGCATGAAGGGCACGTCGCCGTCAAATGTATCGCCCAACAGGAAATCCAGCGTTGCACCCAACGCATAGATGTCGGCGGCGGCCGTCACCACCCGTGCGCGCGCTTGCTCTGGCGCCATGTAGCGCAGCTTGCCTTTGACCACGCCTGTGGCCGTGTGTTCGCGTCGCAAAGTGGAAAGGGCGATGCCGAAGTCGGAGATCTTCACGTCGCCATCCCACGACAACAGAATGTTCTGCGGACTCACATCGCGGTGAACGATGCCCAGTGGCTGGCCTTGCTCGTCCTTTACGTTGTGAATGTAGTGAAGGGCGTGCGCCACCTCGGCCACGATGTGAAGAGCCACGCCTTCGGGCATGTGCATTCGGCGGGTGGCGCGTTTGCAGTCAATGCCGTCGACGAACTCCATCACAAGGAAGTCGTTGCCATCCAACGTGCCGAAGTCGACGATTTGCACGATGCCACCGTGGTGCAGCCGGCTGCCCACGTGCGCCTCTTGCAAGAACATCTGGCGCTTCTGAGGATCCGCCGCGTCCTCGGGCAAGATACGCTTGATGGCAACGCGGCGTTCGAATCCCTCGGCCCCGATGGCCAAGCCCTCCAAAACTTGGGCCATCCCGCCGCTGGCGAGGGTTCGCACGAGCTGATAACGCGTCACAGATCTTGCCGAGCTTAACTGTTGGGAACCCGAGCGTAAAGCCGCGCCGCCAGCGTTGGCCTGTAGGTTCGTACCTACGGGCAGAGGGCGGCGAACCCGCAGGTGTTCCTTAGATCTCCGGCGGAAAGCCTAGGAAACTTGAGGCCGCTTAGGGCTATGTGCGCGGGGCACACATCTTGCGATAGGCCCCTGCGACGCCCACGCAATTCGCGGCGGGCCTTGCAGTTACGGAGGCCACATGTTTTTGTTCCCCTCTTGGCAATGCCGGTTCGCGGTCCCCTTGTTTGTTGCAAGTTGGTTTGCAACGGCTTGCACCGGTAACCTTGGCCCCTCATCAACAGACGTTCCCACGGGAGGCCACGCAGGCAACGCGCCGAAGGGTGAACCTACATCGCCCGTGGATGTGCCTACACCCACGCAGGTTTGCGACGCCAAGACACCGCGGCCAGGCCCAGCGGTGTTGCGGCGGCTGACACGGACGGAATACCGAAACACCATCTCGCATCTGCTGGGACAAGACGCCGCGTTGGCCGATACGTTCCCAGGCGATGATGTGAGCTTTGGCAGTTTCACCACCGGCACACGCTTTTCGTTGCCATTGGCAGACGCTGCGATGCGCGCGGCCGAATCATTAACCAAGGACGTCGCCACGCAGGTGGTGGCGTGGTCGGATGGCAGCGCCTGCACGAACGCCACCGACGATTGTGCACGCAAGTTTATCGCTGGCTTTGGCGCCCGCGCGTGGCGCCGCCCCTTGGTCGAAGACGAAGTGACCGCGTTGATGAGCCTTTACAGCCAAGGCAAAACCACGTCTTTCGCAACTGGTTTGCAGTGGGCCGCGGCGGCCATCCTGCAATCACCAAAATTCTTCTATCGCCTTGAGACGGGGGGGCAAGCGCTTCCGGGCACGAATGCGGTGCCGGTGCAGGGCTTCGAGATGGCGTCTCGGCTTTCATACTTGCTATGGCGATCGATGCCAGACAGCCAACTGTTCCAAGCGGCGGCCGCTGGCAAACTTAGCCGCAGCGAAGATGTGGCGGCACAAGCACGCCGCATGCTCAAGGATCCGAAAGCCAAGGTGGGCTTGGCCTCGTTTTTCGCGGAATGGCTTGACTTTGAGGCCATTGGCGCTTTGTCGAAAGATCCGACCGCGTTCCCCAGCTTCTCAACACGCACCGCAGCTTCGCTGCAAAAGGGCGTCGCGGCTTTCGTTGATGATTTGTTGTGGTCTTCCGATCACACGTTCGGATCTTTGATGACCTCACAGCACGGCTTCGTTGACGCCGAGACGGCGAACATCTTTGGCGTGTCGTCGAAGGCCACCGTTGCCACAAAAATGGCGCTGCCCACCGGCCAACGTGCGGGGATCTTGACCGACCCAGGAATTTTGGCGGCGCATTCGTATGCGAAACAAAGCTCGCCCATTCATCGCGGCCTATTCGTGCTGCGCAAGTTCATGTGCCAGGATCTACCGGCGCCTCCCGACAACGTGATGGCGGCAGAGCCGGCGGTGGTGGTTGGTCTTTCCACGCGAGAACGGTTCGCACAACATCGTGCCGATCCGCAATGTGCCGGCTGCCACAATGTGATGGATTCGCTGGGCTTCGGCTTTGAGCATTACGATGCCGTGGGCGCCTACCGGTTGCGTGATGGCAACGCCCCCGTCGACGCCACCGGTGCCGTGGTGGGCGCAAACGACGAAGGTCTCGCCGGCGAATTTACAGGCGCCGTGGAATTGGCAAACCGCCTCGCCCAAAGCGCGCAAGCGAAGACGTGCATGGCGATTCAGTGGTTTCGCTTCGGCATGAGCCGGCAGCTGGAGGACAGCGGCGACGACGCTTGCACCCTCGCGGTTATGAACGCGGCCTTCAAAGAATCTGGTTTCGATCTGGCTGAGCTGTTTGTGGCTCTCACAAGCACCGACGCATTTCGATTTCGTACCGTGGCCCCTGCAAACAACAACCAAGGATGTGCGCAATGAAGTTTGTTTCGCGTCGTCAGATGATGTCTCGCGTGGCCACGGCCGCCGCGGCGGTGCCGTTCTTGAACATGAGCCGGGTTTATGGGCAAACCGCCCCACCGAAGCGGCTGCTGATCTTATTCACACCCAATGGCGGGCACGACGGCCGCTGGAAGCCCACCACCACGGGGCCAGGCTTTGCGTTGACGACGCAGCTTGCCCCTTTGGCAGCCGTGAAAAATGAAATTCTTGTTCTGAGCGGCGTGGGTGACCAATCCGTTGAAGGCCGAACGGGCTTTGGCGATGAAGATCTCGGTGACAAACACACGCGCGCTTACATCCACGCGCTGACGGGCGTTCCGATCACCGCGGATCAGCTTTCAAGCGGCATCTCCGTTGACCAATTCGTGGCCAACGCCATCGGCAAAACCACGAAGCTGCGATCGCTTGTGTTGGGTGTGGCCCCGCGCGACGCTGGCGTGGGCAGCATGCGCCTGTCTTATGCCGGGCCACGCGATCCGGTGCCGCCCGTGTTTAGCCCGGCCACGGCGTTCACCCAGGTGTTCGATGGTGTGCGGCCGCAGCCCATGGGTTCAGCGCCCGATCCCAGCGTGGCACGCCGCAAAGCTATATTGGATTACGTCAAAGGTGACATCGCCAAGGTCAAAGCCACCTTGTCATCAGAAGATCGATGTCGCTTGGATAGCCAGCTTGGCGCCGTTGAACAACTGCAAGCGAGTGTGACTCAGCCCGCGGCCATCACAGCAGGGTGCCAAGTCCCTTCGATCACGCAAAATACGTATGACCACGCGTTGACCGCTGCAGCGCACGCGAAGCTGATGGTGGCGGCGTTTCAATGCGACCTTACACGCGTGGGTGTGATTCAGTGCGGGCGAGGGGGCGGCGGCACGGGCGACTTCTCGATGAACTTCAACCCTGTGATGGTGAACGCTTTGGATCACGGCCTGGGGCATGAGTTTGATGCCACGGCAAAGGCCCAGCTCGACAAAATGCACGCGTGGGAAGCCGGGTATCTGGCAAGCATCATCACGCAACTCAAGTCAGTCAAAGAGGGCAACGGAACGCTGCTTGATAACACGCTGATCTGGTGGACCACCGATCTTTCTGTTTCGTACACACACAGCTGCACCAACGACGTTCGCCAAGTGCTCGCGGGACTTTCGGGTTTGAAAAAGGGTCAGCACTTGAACATGGGCGGCAAAGATCGCTCGATGTTGCTCACATCTGTGTGCCAGTTGATGGGCGTCACGACCGCCCAGTTTGGCAAGCCGTTGTCGGGCCCAGGTGGCCTCGCCGGTTTGACGTAACACCAGCATACATGGAGAAGGCGATGATAAAGACGACGCTATTTGTTTTGATGCTTTTCGTGGCCTGCGCTGGCGCTGACGATCAACAAGAGGAGATCGATGCGGGTGGTGACGGCGGAGCCAGCCAAACCGGTGGCGCCGCGGCGGCTCAAGGTGGCACCGCAGGCGGGCCGCCTGAAGATATGGGCGGGCGTGCCGGTGGCTCCGGCGGCGAAGCGGTGGGTGGTGTTGCCCGCGACGCGGGCGTGCCTCCCGTTGTGAAGCAAGACGCCTCCATCACACCTGATGCGCAGGCGCCTGTCGATGCCAAGACCGCATCCATTCCAGCGGGAACGTGCACGCAAATCATTGGCATGAGCATCACTGCGCAATGGAGCCTGCTGCCGGGCACGTTCGAACGCTTGGTGGAAGATGGCGCCTGGCAGATGTTGATTCGCACCGGCCGCGGGGTGGGGGCGTGGGCCGATCCTAATTTCGACGGTTGGAGCCTGGCGCTGCAATCGCCGTGCGCCCGCAATAGCGCGGGACCCGATCGTGTCTTGTTTGAATTGCTCAGCGCTGAGGGCTTTCGCGGCGAAACGGATCCCGCGGTCATCGAAGCGCAGATCAAAGCGATGCTGGTGACATTGAAGATGAAATTGCCGAGTGTGAAGGTTGTGATCTTGCAACCTGTGATCGGCGGGCCCCAAGGCAAACCATGTGCGCGCGGCGATGGCTTCGTGATGGCATCAATCGTTCACCCCGCGGCCGTCGAAGCGATTCAGCGGGTGGTACAAGCCGATCGTACGGGCTCCTTGTACATGTCGTTTGTTCCCACGGTGAGAACCTGTGACGACTACATCGTGGAAACAGGTAACCCCGGGCACCTGGTGCGTGAAGCGCGACCGGCGATCGCCGAGATGATGGCGGGTGTGCTGGGCAAGTTGTAAACCACGCCCCAGCAGTTGATCGCGGCATACGCCCCGCAAGGCAAAGATGAAGCTTTTCGGTTATCGTAAAAGCTTGGGCAACCTCGGTCGTTCTTGCGTCGCGCGTTTGGGTGCGGCCACTCGTCGCGGTGTTAAGCCATGTCTGTTGGTCGCGGTGGCCACCCTTGCCAGATTGCACGCCGCCGCGGCCGCGCCGGTGCCCCCAGAGTTGACGCCAGAGATATGGCAGCGCAGCGGCTTGGTTCACACGCTGACGCAGGACGCGCGTGGTTTTGTGTGGGTGGGCACGCCGCTAGGTTTGCGGCGTTTCGATGGAGTGAAGTTTGTTGATGTAGCGCTGGGTGACAACGTGGTTCCTCGCGTTGTCGCCGCGGCGTCGAATGGCGGGCTCTGGGTTGCCACCGGCGATGGGATGTTGGGTGTCACGGAGGGGGGCGTGCGGCAGCTTGGCCGCAAGGTTGGCACTTCCCAACTGCTTCACGTAACGCCTTCCGGGTTCGTTCCCGCACAAGGCCTGGCGCAGAGTTGGATCTTGGCGCTGGTTGCCGACGCCGAGGGCGGCGTTTGGGTTGGCATGGAAGCTGGGCTTGCGCATGTGACTCCACAGGGAATGGTCAACGCGTTCACGCCTCACCAAGCGGTGGGCGCTTTGGCGTTTGTGGGGGATGCCTTATATGCGGGTTGTGGCGATGGGCTTTGGCGCGTGGATCGCCAAGCGCGCTTCGCGAACCAACCACTTTCAAACGACGCGGTGTTTTCGCTTTCATCGGCGCCCAAAACGTGCAAGCCCCCCACCGCTAGGCATTGGTGAACGTGGCCAAGCATGCCGCGGCACGCCTGGTTGAAGTGGAGGCTCTCTGTGACGACGAAGGTTTGCATCTGGCCGTGAAAGACGACGGTCCCGCGCGACCATCAAGCCCGCCTTGCGCAGCAGCAATGAGTTGCGGAGGCTGTCATTTGGGTGGGTCGAACCGTCAGCCGCTTGCAACCCGTTCTAACCACGACCCCGGCCTACCAGGCGATGTTTCTGGAAGGAAGTCTTACGCCCTCGTGGGGCTATCACTGTAAGCCTCGGGATCTTGAAACGCAAAGGTGTCGAACCGCTGAGCCTTCCGCATTCAACAGAGGTCCGTCTCCAGTGCGACCGCTCGGTCTCGGCCGCACTTAACTCGACCCCGTTCTCCTTGCAGGCCACGCGGCCTATGCACAAGGTCCGCTGTGCTGTGATAACGTCCGCGCCGCTCGAATGCGGCGCGAGACATATACGGCTACCGGGATCCGAAACGCCTTTGTCACGACGGGGCTTGTTTTGGGTTTGGCGATGGGGCTTGGATGTTCAACGGAGTCAACCTTGCGCCGTCCGGGCAGAGCGGCGCTGCGTGGTGAGATCTTGGGTGAGCGGCGGGGCGAGTATGTGTTGGCCACTGAAGACGGTTCTGTGGAGTACGTGCCAAAGAACGAGGTAGGCGATGTGGAAGCGCCCGGCAAGGCAATGTTCTGGGTCGGTGCTGCAAGTCTACTGACTCTGAACCAGGTCGAGGAGAAGTATGTGGGTGGCCTGTTGTTTCAAGACCTTCAACTCACCGCGCTCGGTCTTGTGGTCTATTTCCGGTCGGTATTTCAACGCCAACACGATTTGTCGAAAATCTCGTATTTGGAACTTGAACGAATCGCCGCTCCGCCCGAGCAACGTTCGGGTTGGCTCGCGGGGTACGTGGCGCTCGCGGAGGCCACAGGGAGCTACTGGGGGTACGAGTACAAGCCTTCGCGATGGGCGTACCGCGCCAGCTTAGGCGCACTCTCGCTGTTTAGCGACGACAAGACGTCCTACGGGCTTATGGCAGGCATGGGCGCAGCCTATGGTGGCCGCAATAGACTCATTGCCGAAGGCATCGTCGATAATGTGCATCAACGCAGCGTACGTCTTGCTCAGTGGGCCGCTGAGATGTCGACGAAAACCCTGTACACCGTGTCCGTCAACTTCGGTTACGAGCGCTACGTATCCCGCAACGTGTACCTCCGCGGTGCGATTGGCCCGGCATATCGCTTCGATGGCGCCAGGTATTTTGATGCCGACGAAACAAAGTGGCATCTCGCAATTGGTGTGGCTGCGGGGATGAAATTATGAACGCAAGACGGATCGCCTTGGCGTTTGCTGTCATGACGTCACTGCTTGCAACGGGCTGTGATCCCAAAACGGTTTGCCCGAGATTGTCGGCTTGCAAGGTGGACCAGCTGCAATGCCAGCAACACATTATGACCGTGGCGGCGTGCCAGCGTCAGGTCGAGCCACTGCCTCTGCCACCCATTGAAATCATCGGGTCGGCCAGTAAAGCCGAGATGGCGGCAGCCGAGATACGCGATTCGCCCATCGACCTCAAAGCGGTCGTGCAACGTCGAGGATTCGCGCTCATGGGGCTAGAGGGAAATACCGAGACGGATTTGACGCTAGAAAACGAATATATCTCGCGGCTGGGCGGATACTTTGATGGCAGCAAAGTTGTCCTGCTGGTCAACCGTTCGAGCACTGACGCTGACAAGACAAAGGTGCTTCTTCACGAACTCGTCCACGTGCTGCAGGTCCCAGACGTGGAAATGATGTCTAAGAAAATGTCGTTCGACGAATTTCTAGCGAACCGCGCAGTTGTCGAAGGTGAGGCGACGCTCATCGCTGATCTGGCGGTTCTTGATGCCCAGGGGGTGAGCCCGGCCGACGTTGACCTGGAGTCAACATATTTGTCCCGCGGACTTCCGGGTCATGGGCCCAATATCATCACGGACGCCTACAGCCAGTTTACCTACAGCTACGGCGCGTACTTCATGAGCCGCTTGCGTGTCGGCGAACGCCGCGAGGTTTGGCAACACATGCCCACAAGCACCCGCGAGGTCATGCATCCCTGGCTGGCGAAACACGACCGCCTCAAAGGCGTTTCGCCGCAGATACCCGTTTTGCCTGCGTCATTCACTCGAATGATGATGGAAAGCCTAGGAAATTGGATTTGGCAAAGTCGCTGGCGTGAGTCGCTGCCGTCGGCTGTGCGGTCGTTCGTATGTCCCAGATTCCTGCCCGACATCGCTCAAGATACGTTCTCGGTCTTTCACGACGAGGCCTCTGGCGAAATCGTGTCTGCGTGGCGCGTGCGTGTGGCTGAGGATGATACAGAATCGCTACCAGGGCTCTTTGAGGAACTAAAGGCTTGCTACGAACGGCGCCCCGACATCCTCGTTGGTGTTGATGACAAAGAACTTTGGATCGTAGCAACCTCTCGACCTGACCGCGCTCCGCCGGTTCTAGGCTGGGAAGCGCCGAGGGCAACGATGGATGATGCAGGCCCAGACAGTGGAGCGGATGCGGCTGACGCCCGTGAGGCTGACGACACCGGCCTGGTCTCGACGGTCGACGCTTCGAGAGACGCTGCCGTTTCTGACACGCAGCCGATGGATGCGATCGCTGTTGATTGATCGGCTTGCGCTACGCACTTATCATCCTTCGGCATCCTCATCGGAGGGGGTGTCGACAGAATCAGGGTAAAGATCAAAGCGCCGTGCACGCAAGGGAAGATGTTTGTGAATATGCCAAGCGCCTATGTGTTTCACGGGACCTAGCTTGGCTCCGTCATGTCAAAGGATCTTGACTTGATTGCTGCTGCAATTGCGGCATAGGTTCCACATGATGTTGATTGCACGGCCTTGGACCATTCTGTTTGTCTGTTTGAACACGGCACCCGCCTTCGCACAAACCGCGTCCGCTGTTACCGCGGCCGGCGAGGCGCTTCACTATGAGATCGACACGGGCCACTCATCGCTCATCTTCAAGGTCAAACGCAATGGCGTCAGCCACTTCTTCGGCCGCTTCAACAAGTTCTCAGGCACTGTTGAGTTGCTTGAACATGCGGGCAAGGTCAAAGGTCAAGTTAACCTGTCGATTGCCGTTGATAGCCTTGATACGGGCATCTCCGCTCGTGACAACAAACTGAAAAGCGATCCCGATCTCTTTGCCGTCAGTGCCTTTCCTGAGGTGACATTCGTATCAAAGCAGATACGCAAGGCAGGCCGTGATCGATTCACGGTTGACGGTGATCTTAGCTTTCGCGGTATCTCGCAGCCGATTCGCTTCGTGGCGCAACGCTTGGGTGCCACGCGCGACGCAAAGGGTGGTGGCATGGCCGGATTCGAGGCCGTGATTCCATTTTCACGCGGCCGTTTTGGCATGACTGGTATGGCGGGATCCATCAGTGACGAAGCGGAGGTAACCGTAAGCCTGGCGTGCGTACTTAAAGCGCCCCCGGCTCCAGAAGCCACTACAGAAGCGGCGAAGTGATGCACCTTCGAGCTGCCTTGCGCCTAATGCCTTGAGCTGCGGCAGCTCGCCGCCGTATTCGGGCTCGCCAAAAACTCAGTGGGCACGCCAATAGCGTTGCAAACTGTTTCAGCACACGCGCCTGCGACGTTCTTACCGGGCGTGCCACTTGGGAAAGGGATGAACTGCCCCTTCTTGTGAAGTTCGTTTCTACTTCATTCTTTTGACTTTAAGATCTTGGACCAATTGGGTCGCAATTGATCAACCTCGCGGCGTCACCTTCGACAACTCACGGGAGGCGCTGCGGCCGATCCATGCGCTTGAGGCGTTCGTGGAAACAGCAAGTTTCTTCGCCAGGGCCAACGCGGCGGCGTGAAGAACTCCGTTGCGCTTCCCCATTGCGCGCAAGGCCATGTCAACGCCCTTTTTCACAAACGCGCGGTCATCTGTGGCAGCTTTCTCGATGAGGGGCAAGCAGTTCAAGAAGCTGTCGTTGCCGGCTTTTTTGTCGTGCACGGTGAGACCCCACAACGTCGCAAAGGCCGCGCGTTTTTTGAATTCTGGTTTGGCGCTGGCAAAGGTCTTTACTTTGCTGAAGGCCAAAGGGGAGCGATCAAAAAGGTGAAAACATATGGAATCGCAAATGGCCCAACTGTCGAAGTCGCTGGCCCACGCGTCCATTTGTTTTGCGGTGAGCGCATTGGGGTCACCAACAAAGCTTGCCAACATCCGCGCCTCGTACCAACCGGAGGCCCACAGTTGCTCTGCCAACACGTGATTTTTGCCGAGCCCCTTCGCATAGGCTTTCAGCTCGCCCACCGTAACGCCAAACGCTTTGGTTGCGGTGATGCCGTAGCGGCCCATGCTGTCCAGCGTCTTCTTCGTTCCCTCTTGCTTGAGCCAAGCAAGAGTGCTTTTGAGATCGCCGCCGGGCGCCGCTTTGCCCATCAATTTGGATGGAACAGGCTTGGCGGACGCCTTGGTTTTGGTCGCCGCGCGTGCGTTGTTTGCTTGCACGCGCGCCTTGACAATCGCCTTTACCACCGCCGCAGGAATCGGATGAGCGGGCACAAACTGTATCGTGCCCTTGCTTTGCTTAAACGCGGCGAGCTTCTTGACCAAGGCGCCTTCCGCACGAGCGCCATATATGGCGCAATGACTCTTCGCCGCGCCGATGTAGAGCAGCGGCCGTCCGTGCAGTTTGAAGCCAGGCAAGCCATAGCCGATGTACTCCTGCACATCTGGAGCGGCACCGATGATCTGCTTGCGCAGCGTCTCTAAGGCGCGTCGTTGATCCGCTGGCAAAGGCGCAACGTATTGTTCAAAGGTCGTCGGTTTCGTCATGCGTTACCTATTCGTTCATAGAGTTGTTGCTCAGCAGAGTCGAGATGCGCAAAGGGCGGACCAAGCCATTCACCCTCCTATTGGATCAAAGACGCCATCGCTTTTGCATCAATCACGCGCGTCGATTGTGCAACGATCGATTCGTGGGGCGTGCGACAAGCGATGAATGTGCTGACGTCGGGCGCTTTGCCGTTCGCTCGCATGATTTCAGCGACCTTCTCGAGGCCGTCTGCATCTCGCGCCGTAGGGTTCTCGGTCCATTTGACTTCGACCAAACGCCTGGAGTTCCCGGCCGCGATAACAAAATCCACTTCCCGTTGCTGTCCATCTCGATAAAACCAGATCGTCGACAGATCACTGCGATGTTCTCGCCGCTTGCGAAGCTGCGCGAACAAGGCTGTTTCCCAAATCGCACCAAGGTAGGGGCTCTTCTCGATCGCTCTCTCATCCAGCCCCAATAGGTAGCAAAGCAGCCCCGTATCTGAGAAATAGAGCTTGGGGCTTTTTACGATGCGTTTGCCTAGATTCTCGAAGTACGGCTCAAGCAGCTGGATTTGGTTGGAAGCTTCAAGCACGCTCAACCACTCGTTTATGGTTTTGGCGCTCACACCCACGTCGCGTGCAAGACTCGCTTTGTCGAGGAGTTGCGCCGTTCGGCTGGCGCACGCTCGAATGAAGCGCTCGAAATCGCGAAGGCTTGTGACATTCAAGATCTGCCGAACGTCGCGTTCAAGATAGGTGCTGAGGTAGCCGCGATAAAAAAGGCTTGGTTCAATTGAAGGATCCCGCCACAGCTCAGGAAAACCGCCTCGGTATAGGTGTGCGACAAGCGCAGACGCTGTGGATGGGAAGGGATTGTGCTGCGCGATCTCTTCAAGCGAAAGTGTTTCAAGCTCCAGTAAGGCGCAGCGCCCCGCGAGGCTGTCTGCCACCGACTTCATGAGCACAAACTTCTCCGAGCCCGTCAAAACGAACGCTCCAGGTGAATGTCGGTCGCTGTCGATCGCAATCTTCAAATGACGGAACAATCCCGGCGCGTATTGAACTTCGTCGATCAACAAAGGTGGCGGGTTAAGGGCGATGAAGCGTTCGGGCTCCCGCTCCGCCAGCTCTGCCGCACTCGGCAGATCAAGTGAGACGTACCGATGTTTTTTGAACGTCTCCCGAAGCAGGGTTGTTTTGCCGGTTTGCCGGGCGCCCGTGACCACCACCGCCGGAAATTGGCGGGCAATTGTCTTCAGCTTCGACAGACATTCCCTTTTATATTGCATAGTTAGCAATAATTGACTTCAATTACATTATTGTCAACGGTATGCTACCGCTAATGTGTTGCGGCGGTGCGTATGGCCATGCGCGATGTCGGAGCCGATGCGATTATCGTGTTGTCCAGCATCGTGCCCCCACCTTCTGGGATGGCCTTGAGCGCCAGCGCGAACTTTGCGATCTCCCAGTTGTGCAAGCGTCGCCACAGCTCGTGCTGCGATAGCGGGACATATCGCTGGCGAGGTCCGCAAAGACGGCGTCTCCGAACTGACCTTTGTCTTGCCCCGATAGAGTGAGCAGCACCACCCCCGGGCGAGACGCGTGAGGACGATGCAGCCCGTGTCGTCTTTGAAACCGAAGTGCGGCATCTTCAAGCACTTCCCTCTGCAACTTCATCTCGTATTGGCTTCTTGGCCGGTTGCGGCCGTTGACGGGAAGGTTTAGTGCACATTCCGCTACATGATGGCGGTTGAAGCTAGGGGCATTCTTTGCCACCCACCAATGGGCACGGGCAAGACAATAACGCCAGTGCCGTCGCCTTGCAGCTCCGGTGTCCCAGAGGTAGTATTACTTGTAGGAGTAATACATGAGAATTACGTCTAAGGGCCAGGTGACCATCCCCATTGAAGTCCGCGAGAAAATGGGACTATTGCCCAACACCGAAGTCGACTTTGAGATTCATGGAAACACTGTGCGGCTGGTCAAGTTGCCAGCAAAGTCCACGCGCGGTAGAGGGCATGATGCTGTTGAGCGCCTTCGTGGCAGGGCTACGGTGAAAATGACCACGGACGAGATTCTTCGGCTGACCAGAAGCGGAAAATGAGCGTCGTCCTTGTCGATAGCAACGTCATTTTGGACATCGCGACCGAAGACAAACGCTGGTGTCACTGGTCCTGCCAAGCTCTTGAAGCTGCAGCAAACGAATCGACGTTGGCGATCAACCCGCTGATTTATGCCGAGATATCTGTTGGATTTAAGAAGATCGAGGATCTCGAAGCCGCCCTGCCTACGTTCGTGTATCAAAGGGAGCCGCTCCCTTTTGAGGCAGGCTTTCTCGCAGGGAAGGCTTTTCTGCAATACAGACGTCGAGGCGGACGGCGAACGAGTCCGCTCCCCGACTTCTACATTGGCGCTCACGCGGCCGTGCGTCGGTTTCGTCTCCTCACAAGAGACCCCACCCGCTACCGCACCTACTTCCCGACAGTTGAACTAATCCATCCGTAGCGCGCGGGCTTTGGTCCGCCCTTACGGCTTTGGTTGTTTCGCCACCGGCTTGGCTGCCACGATCTTTGTGGTGTTCCAACCACCTGCAGTCTTCTCTTTGAACCGCCTGGTGCGGACCCGGATGCCAGGCAGTGTGGCAGGGGTCGTCGGGGATCACTCGACGCCCCTATGCCGATGCTAGAGCGAATCGGCCGGATGCCACTCGTGCAGCGTCTTAAGGTAATTGGCGCGGAAAAGGCCCACGGGGTCTTTGCAGCGCGCAAGGCTTAATTCGCCGCGGATGTCTTGCAGGTTCTCGACGTGGTTGGTGCGCATCCATTCCGTTAGCTCATCGCGCACCTTGCGGATTGCGTTCGGCCCCGAACGCAAAACGGCCGAGGCCATCTGCACCACGTCGGCACCCGCGAGAGTGGCTTTGACGGCGTCGGTGCCCGTGTGGATGCCGCCTGTGCAAGCGAGTGAGGCTTTGACTTTCCCATACGTCGCGGCCAGCCAACGCAGTCGCAACGGCAACGATGAGGAGTCAGATAAGGTGATGCTACTTGTGACCTTCCGGCTCGTGGCATCGATGTCGGGCTGGTAGAAGCGGTTGAACATCACCAGGCCTTCTGCCCCTGCCTGATCAAGTTTGCGCGCCATATATACGGGCGCTGAGAAGAACGGCGACAGCTTGACGGCCAGGGGAACCGTGATGCGTGCCCGCACGGCCGCCACGATGTCGGTATAACGCTGCTCCACGGCGCGAGGCTCTTCGTCAGGATCCGTGGCGGTGTAATAGACGTTGAGTTCAATCGCGTCCGCGCCTGCCCGCTGAACCATCTCGGCGTGGCGCACCCAGCCTCCCAGTGTGGTGCCGTTGATCGATCCGATCACAGGCACATCCAGTGCGTCTTTGATCCGCGCGATCTGCTCAAGGTAACGATTGACGGTGAACGAAAATTGCGTGGCTTCACCGTCGGCTTCGTTGCCCGTGGGCCGCGGCAGGTGTTGCTCTTTTGTGATCTGCTCTTCAAACAGCGAGCGCATCACCACGGCGCCTGCACCGGCATCCACGCAGCGACTCACGATGTCCACGTCGTCAGACAAGGGACACGCGGCCAAAACAATCGGGCTGCCCAGATCCATGCCCATGTACTTTGTGCTTAGGTCCATGTCGTCCTCCGCGGGGTGTGGTTTTGTGACAGCTTCGTTGCAGCCCCCATGCCGACGCGCCGGGGCGTGTGCAAGTCACTGGTATCGTGCGGTTTCTCAGCGTTTTTTGCGGGAATGCGGCCGCCATGTTTCGAGCAACGCGTGCATCGCTTGCGTTGCGGCGGCTGTTGTGCGAAGGATTTTCTGGTGTTTTTCAAGCCACGGGCGCGCGCGTGAGTGAAGGCGCGAACATTGCGGTGTTGTTCCGCGACGACGCATACGTGGTTGTCGATAAGCCGTCGGGCATCGTTGTGCATCCCGGATGGGCGCAGGACGAAGGCGGCGTGGTGAAGCTTTTGGGCCAGCAACTGGGGCAAAAGGTTTACCCGTTACATCGCTTGGATCGCGGTGCCAGCGGCGTGTTGGCGTTCGCTTTGGATCGCGCCGCGGCGAATGCGGGCGCGCAGGCTTTTGCCGAGGGACGCGTGCACAAAAGTTACATCGCCATCGTACGCGGGCACCCCCCGGTGCACGTGGTGGTAGATCACGCGATACCGAATGAAGAAGGCAGCGACAAGCGCGTGCCGGCCGTCACCGAGGTGCATCGATTGGGCCTCTGGGAGCGTTATGGCCTTGTGCTGGCGCAACCGCGCACGGGGCGGTTGCATCAGATCCGCCGGCACCTAAAGCATTTATCGTGTCCGCTGATCGGCGACGCGAATTATGGCAAAAGCGAACACAACCGCTTCTTCAAAGAGCGTTTCGGGTTGCATCGCTTGGCACTGCACGCGTTGGCCTTATCGCTGCCACGTGAGGACGGGACGTATCTGAATGTGCAAGCGCCGTTGAGCGGCAGCTTTGAGGCGTGCGTGCAGGCCATGGGTTTAGCCGGCGCGGTGGCAGAGGCGCTCGCGCGGTTGCCCATGTGAATTAATCGTCCCTCGGGGCGGGCGCGGACGGCTCTTCTTGCGCCCCACGCGCCACGCATACGGCGGCCACCAGATCGCCCGTGACATTCAAAGTGGTGCGGCTCATGTCGAGCAAGCGATCGAAACCCAAGATGAAGCCCAAGCCTTCGGGTGGAATCTTAAACATCCCCAAAATCATCGCGATCACGGGCAGCGACGCTGCGGGAACGCCGGCGGTGCCGATGCCCGCCAACACGCAGATGAACATCACAAGAGCTTGCTGGCCGAACGCCAGTTGAACGCCGTAAAGCTGCGCCAAGAACAACACCGTGACGCCTTCAAACAGCGCGGTGCCGTTTTGGTTCATGGTTGCGCCCACGGTTAGAACGAAACGGCTCACGCCACGCGGGATCTTGAGCTGATGCTCGGCCACCAACAAAGCGGTAGGCAGCGTGGCGGTGGACGACGCGGTGGAGAACGCGGTGATCATCGCCAAGCGTGCGCCGCGGAAGAATGTGATCGGATTGGTGCGGCCCACCGTGCGCAACAAGATCGAGTAGACGACGAAACAGTGAAACGCCAGGCCCAGCATCACCACGCCCACGTAAGCCACCACTTGTTTGAGCGGGCCACCTCCGACCCGCGCGGTCATCGAAAACAGCAGCGCGCCCACGCCTATGGGCGCCAAGCGCATCACACCGTTGATGCACGTCATCGTGACGTCGTAGATGCCTTCCATCACCCCCTGCAGCTGCCGTGCAGCCGCTGTACGCGTTCGGGTCAAAGCGATGCCAAAGATGAAGGCCACAACGATGATGCCGATCATGTCGCCGTTGGCAGCTGCCTTCACGGCGTTTTCAGGCACCATGCTCAAGATGACGCCGGCGGCAGATGTATCCATGGGTTGGGGCGCCGCCTTGATGCCGCTGGCCCCGGCCATCGTGCGGATGTTGGGGTCGGCGCCCGCACCCGGTTGCAACACATTCACAAGCACCAACCCCACGCTCACGGCGATAATCGAAACCACAACCGTGTAGGCGAGCGTGCGGCCGCCCAGTTTGCCCAGATCCTTGAGATCCAGTTCGGCAATGCCCATCACCAGCGCTGAGAACAGCAGCGGCACCACCAGCACAAACAGCAGCCGGATGAACAATTGGCCGATCACCGTGGACACGTTGTTGACCACCCAGGTCACCCACGCCGCGTCGGCCGCCAATGCATTGACAAGCAGGCCTGACAGCGTGCCCACCAAGAGGGCGATGATCATTTGGCGCGGCTTCATGTGCGGGCATCTTTGCCCTCTGTGGCCTCGGTTTGCAAACGCGTAAGAAAAGAAGCCCCGCTTAGATGCAAATGTGTCACTCGTTGCAGCTGAGAAGGGCCTGCAACGCGAATCCATGGCGACGCGTGCGGACAGCATCCGCGCGGTCATCGTCTTGTTACAAAGGCCGATAGGTCCCAGGTCGCTTAGAGAGGGAAAACCCTAGTCATGCGGCAAGGTGAACGAAGGGAGGCCGGTATTTGACGGCCGCTGGTGATTCGCGTTGGTACAACCGAACGTCGCTCATGTGAAGGGCGACAGGAGGGGAAACAGATGCCAACCAACCGAAACCCCCGTAGTCATTTGCATACGATCCATTGCCTGCCCTTGTTGGGCTGCCTGGTGGCCTGGCTCGGTGTGACTTCATGCAAAGAGCACCCGAAGTCGCCGATGAGCGAGATGGCCAACGGCACTTCGCCACCAACCAGCGAGCTTCCGCCATCCGTCGAGCCACCTGTGGAGGCCAAGGCCGACGGCGCCACGCCACCACCCGTGCCCGCCGATCCGCCTTTACCAGATTGGCCCTTTTTCAAAACCATCGGCACCGTCGAAGGCACCGCCGCGTCATCAGTGAAGTCGTGCAACATCATTCAAATTGACCCGGCCATTCGCGAAGACCGGATCCGCGCCAACGTCAAGACGATGCAGGATTTCACGCGCGAGATCGTCTATTCCGCTTACCCATGGCGTGGTGCAGACGGAGCGGCCATTAAGCTTTACCGCGCGGACGCACCGGGAAACACGGGCCGACCGCAGTATTGGATGGCCATCGCCGGTTCCATTCCTTCGGCTTGGGATCACAGCCTCAACGATCTCAACGAGAATCTCCTCGATCAATCTGCACTCTTCGCGGCAAATTCACCCTATTTGCTGATGGTGGCGTTCAGCATTGAACAGGCGGTGAAAAGCGGCAAGATTCCCAACCACGCCAGTTTGTTCTTCACCGGGCATAGCCAAGGTTCAAACATCTCGTCGTTGCTCCCGCTGCTGTTGAACGGCGAAACCCTTCCCGCGCTGTTTCCTTTTGCGCCGCCAAGGTGGCAGCGCACCAAGTTCGTTGAAGTTGGCAAGCTGCTCGCCAGCCACGACATTTCCCTCGGTGGTGGCATAGGTGTCGCTGGGCGTCCCATGCCATTTTGGGCAACGGCCAACGCGGTGACTGCTTCCACGTATGGCCAGCAGTTTAGTTTCGTAACGGTCGAAACAGACGCGGTGCCCACGTTAGGAACGGCGGACGCTGAGTGGGCGTGGATGAACGCATCGCAGTTAAACGGCGTTGCCGCGCTTTCGTGGTTGGCCGCAGATCTCGCACAGGGCCTGGTGGGACTCATCAGGTTAGGCGCGGAGAACTCGTTCTTGAAGATTGACCCCGAGGACTTTGCAGGCATAGAGCCGCAATCCGCCCTTTGGTTCAACGATCGCAAGAGCCGCACCGCCATGAACGTGCATGGCCAGGGTTACATCGATCCAACGAATTCGCTGCGTTCGATGTTGGCGGGCGACGCCGCGCCGCCTGTGTGTCAGGACGATCTGGTTTTCGTTCCCAACAACATCGACGTGTTCGAAGTTGATTTTGCGCGCAACGACTTTAGCGTTCGCGCGGATCGCGGGTTGCCCGCAGCATTGATCGGCGAAAGCAACGTCGTAGAGCGTTCGCCAGGGCTCCCGGCAACGTTCAGCCAAAACGGCTTGCTGCACGTCACTCTCACCGGGACGCCCGTGGCGGGCTCGTTTGCGCGCCTGGTTTATTCGTATGACAGCGAGTGGCACATTCCAGCCGGCAAGGGCACAAGTCGTTCGCAATGCAGTGTCAAGGTCGTGTTCGGCGCGCCGGATGACCCGCTGCTCAGCGACGTTCACATTCGTGAAAATGGCTGGAAAACCTTCACACCTGCCTTCAACGCCACCCTTAGAAGCGCCGACACCAAACGCACCGTGACCGGCGACTGTGAAGGTTGCGAATTGCCTCGCACCGACGTTGTCTATCCGGCAGACGCGCCTTTCATCGCGTATGCGCCAGGCTTTTCATTTCCTTGGGCGGCGAATTTGCGCGCGAACAACTTTCCCGTCATTCCGTTCACGCTGGTGGACATGTACGGCTACGATTGCTTTAGCCACATAGGCATCGCGACCGCTCATCAAAAGTTGTTCCTGGGAACAGAAGGACCAATCGCCGTTGACGTCGTCAAAGATATTTGTCTGCCGACCACCGGGGCGTACGTAAGTCACAACGACCAAATGGCGCTTAAGGTTCTGGATCATTTGTCGCGTCAGTCAGTGATCAACAACCGAAACCAGCGCCCTGACGGTGTGCCGGATCATCTTTGGGTTGACGGAGACAACTGGGGTCGGCCCAGTGCCGAAGCAGACGCAAGCCGCATAAGCCCAAGGTGGAAGCAGTATGAAGACGTGGTGCGGCTGTGGACCCAGGACGGCGCGAACGAAAGCGACAACACTTTTGATCTATTGTTCGTGCCGAAGAACCGGAACTTAACGAGTTGTCTCGAAGTGAAACCATGCCCCGATGGCCAAGCGCCTTCAATCCTTTATCCCGAGGACGATTCGTGCCCGACGCTAGAGCCGCAGACCTATTACACGGGCGTGGGACGCCCGGTGGTGATGCCCGTGCTTGGCGCTGTTGCCTCTGATGATGATTGGTACTTCAACATGTGGGTTTCCGAAGGTGATGAAGACGCCGCCACCGTGAAGCTTCAGGTGCCCGTGGTCCGAAATCTGATCATTGACGGAAAGTTGATTCTCAAGGTGCAGCCCGAATCGGCCGCCAGCCTTGAATGGGTGCAAGCCTCCCGGGAGCCACAACAACCGGTCTCGTTCGTGCGTGATCGCGGCACCGCCAAGCCCAATGCTTCGTTTCAAGCCAACAAGCCAGGCAAATATACTTTGACGTACACGCTTCGCAACTCGCGAGCCGGGCGGCGCGTTGGCAAGATCACGGTTGAGGTTGGGAGATGGAAAGGCCTTTGGGAGACCGAGGATCACAGCGCCGACAATCCGGATTTTGGCGGCTGGTGTCGAGCAGATGTGGTGGGAGGCAAAGGCTTTGGTGTTCAAAACCGCTATCTTGGATACACAGTTCTAGATCTAGGCTCTGATCAGGCGCCGTTGTCAGTGCAAGGCGGTACCCGCGTGTCGCCCGGCGGCACATGTGGCTCTGGACCAATTACGGAGACGCTCGGCAAAATCGGAATGGAAGATGCCGGAATATTTAGCCTGTGGAAGGACGCCTATACAGGCGCCACAGGGCATTCGCATGCCCAGGTTTCTGTGGGCAAATTGGTGTGCGTGGGCTTCGATAAGGGTGCGGCGGATGATAGTTGGGCGATGTGCAATAAGTCCCGGCGGGAACTGCCCCGCGAGCCGTTGCCATGCGTGGAAGATATTTGCGGCGCTGCGGGCTGGTGAAGCTAGATGCCCAACTCAAAACGCAGATGACCCGACAAAAGCACGCTGGATCCGCGCGTCCAATCTTCCTTCGTGTCTTCGTTTCGCACGGCATAGCCTTCCGTATAAAGGCTGGCGCCGATGGCGAAGAAATCGCCTAGGTCGCGATCCAATGCCAGGCCCAACCGCGCCACGCCGCCTGTTTGTGGGCCTGAAAAGTCGTTGCCCAGCAGAACGCCGCCACTGTCGCGGATGCCGCCGACGCCCAGGTGAAGCGAGAGTTCCCACTTGCCGACGTCAATGTCGAAGAAGGGCCCAAGCACAGCGCGTGTGACGCTGGCGCTGCCTGAGAAGGCCGTTTGGCTGGCGTAGGCCTCGAGGAAGAACAGTTGCACACCCGCTTGCACGCCTAAGGCGCCTGCCGAATCACCCGCGTTGTTTGTTTGCGATCCACCCATCCCTTCCACATAAACGGCAATCGATTCATCCGTCGCGCTCGCCACGGGGGCCACCGCGGTTGTGGCCGTGAACGCCGCGAGCCCGAATACACTCGCAACCAAAGCATTTGTTTTCATGACGCTCCTCTTTCTTCGTCGCTTGCGGCGACGCTGAACGTGAGAGCAATCCCGGTGCCTTGTGTCCGGGGCGGCCGCGGTTTAGCGCAACGCCCGCAAATCACACGGTTTCGTAGAACGCCGCCGCTTGGCGTGGTGAAACACGCGTGACGTTTGCGTGCATCGGCGCGGGCCGCGGTGGTCTAACCGAAACGACGATCCGAAGCGATCCGACGCTAGCGCAAAGAAACCGTGGGCGCGCGCTTGATGTCAGGAGAGGCTTTGACTGGGGCGGCGTGGTGGACGTTGTTCGTCTTCGTAGGCGGCGCTTTGGCGGTGCCCACAAACGAGCAAACAAACAGTCCTAAAGATACACGTGCCACGAAGCCAGCCATAAGCGTTTCCTTGTTGGGTTTGCCCTTCCTTCTTCAAAGGTTGTGCCAATCCCATGCGTGGCCCCCGGTTGTGAAATTTCAATGAGTTACCATCGTCCCGCACGCGAACATCGCCCTTCAAACTGTCCGGTGTATGGCCAAACTGTCACGGTGTGACCGGGAAGCACGGACATGTGTCGCGCCGCCCGGACACGCTGGTTCAGTGCACGCCGGGGGCCAGGAGGCGCAATTGGCGGTTTTTGACCTGCCCCGTCTGCAGATCTTCAATGCGCAGGGTCAGCTCGCTGCCCGCGTGCAAGTCTTTGCGGGCGACGGTGACGACCACAGGGACGCGTGTGCCCGCCAACGAATCCAAAACCACGACGCGTTGGCCAAGCTGTACGCTGGCAGGGAAATCGCTTTGCACCGAGATGCTGAACGACGCCTGCTGTGCATGCTTGTTGACCAAGTGGATGTCCACCTGGTTTCGCACGTTTGCGCCTTCAAGCACCCAGGGCACGCCGGGCGCGCGCAAGATGTTGGCTTCAAACGGTGTGCGGCCCACCACGGCCACGGCAAACCCCGTGCTGCACAGAAGGCACAAAACAGCGTAGAGCAACAAGCGCGGGCGCATCACGCGACGGCCTTTGCCCAGCAATTCGTTTAAAGAAGCGAACCGAATGAGACCCTTGGGGCGGCCGATCTTCTCCATCACTTCGTCGCACACGTCGATGCATTGCGCGCACGCCAAACATTCCATTTGCAAACCGTTGCGGATGTCGATGGCCGTGGGGCACACGTGAACGCACTTTTTGCAATCCACGCAATGGCCGGTCGGCTCTGCAAGCGCCGCTTTCTTGAGCGGGCCGCGTGGTTCACCGCGACCGGGGTCATACGCCACCACGATCGAATCTTGATCATGCAGCACCGACTGCATGCGGCCGTAGGGGCACAGCACCACGCAGAACTGCTCACGGAACCACGCGAAGTTGAAATAGAGCACCGCCGTGATGGCGATGGCCCAGGCCAACGGCGCCGCGTGACCCACGGGGCCGTCTTTGATCATGCCCCACAGATCGTCGAGCGACACAAACAGCGCCAATGCGATGTGGGCCACGCCGGCCGCCGCCACCAGATACAGCACGTGCTTGGTTGTGGTGCGAAGCAGCCGCAGCGCAGTCCAGGGGGCACGCTGCATTTTCAGCCGTCGTGAACGCGGGCCTTCCAACAAACGTTCAATGGGGCGAAACACGCCTTCAAGAAAGACCGTTTGCGGGCACGCCCAGCCACACCACATGCGGCCACGCCACGCTGTGATGAACAACAAGGCAAACGCGGCCGCCGTGGCCAACAACAGCACGATCCAAAAATCCTGCGCGTTGAAGGTGCCGCCCATCAAGAAGAACTGCCGCTTCGCGACGTCAAGATGAATGGCTGGATGGCCGCCAACGTGAACAAGCGGTGCTCCGGCATAAAGCGCGATCAACAGCGCAAACACAATACGGCGCGCGGTGATGAATTTGCCCTTCACATCCAAAGGAAAGATCGGCACACGCCTACCATCCGCGCGGATGGACGAAGGCGCCGAGTCTTGGAGGATGGGCAACGACCTCTTCATTCGACCGGATCGCCCTGGGGCGCCTTGCCGCCCGGCACGTTGGTGTTGCGCAAGGAAACAACGTACGCAGACAAGGCGCGCACGCGTGCATCGCCCAGCATCGGCCCCCACGCTGGCATGCCTTTGTCTGGAAAGCCGTTGGTGATCGATTTGTGCACGTCGGTGGGTTTGGCGCCGTGCAACCAGAACTTATCGGTGAGGTTCGGGCCCGCGTTGCCCTGGCCATTGGGGCCGTGGCATGGCGCGCACATCTGTCCGAACGTGTGCTTTCCGTCGTTTACCGTGCTGCCGTCCTTGGCCATGATCGCTAAGGATTCATCGGTGACAGGGCCAACAGAAGCGCGTTGCTTCGCGATGGCGGCCATTTCACGCAGATACGCCGTCAAGGGCGATGGCGCCGACGCGGTGGTTTCGAACACAAACCAATACCCAAATGCAAACACGATGCTTGCGAACAAGATGGCCAGCCACCAGTTGGGCAGGTGGTTGTCCTGTTCTTCGATGTCATCGAAAACGTGATGAACCGGAGGCTGCTGATCGCGTGAGGTCATGGCTTCTGTGTGTGCCTTAGAGGTTGGATTGGAATTCATGGTCATCACTCGTCGAGAGGCAGCCGCGACACCCGATCGAAATCTTGCCGCTTCTTCATCACCGTCACGCGCAAAACCACCGCCGCAAAGGTGCTTAGAAACAACAGCAGTGCAAACAACGGAAGGTCCGCGTAGTTCATGCCCTCATAGAATTTGTGATACATCAGCGCGCTCCTTGGTGCGGCACCATGGTCAAGGTGTCGGGTTGCGGCGCGGCTTTGACGCCTTCATCGCGCCCCAGGCGTTGCAGGTATGCGATCATCGCCACCATTTCCGAATCCCACGGCAACTCCACGCCCTGGGCGGCCAAATCACTCACGATTGTGGCCGCCTGTCCCTTGGTGTCGGCAAAGGCACTGTCAACCATCGCGTTCGTGTAAGGCACACCGAGCTTTTGCATTAGGTGTAGCTTTTGGTTTGTGGCTTTGGCATCAATGTGACGCCGTTCAAGCCACACGTACGATGGCATGTTGCTGCCCGGGCTCGTGCTGCGGGGATCGCTGAGGTGGCTGTAGTGCCACAGGTTCGGATAGCGGCCGCCCACGCGGTGAAGATCAGGGCCTGTGCGCTTGCTGCCCCACTGAAAGGGATGGTCGTAGATGAACTCCTCGGGTTTTGAGTAAGCGCCAAAGCGTGCTGTGTCGCCGAGCAACGGGCGCACCATCTGTGAATGGCACGTGTAGCAACCCTCGCGCAGGTATATGTCGCGGCCTTCAAGCTCAAGCGGCGTGTAGGGCTTCTGTGCATTCGCCGTGTGCGCGGGCACCGCTTGCTTCACCAAGATGGTGGGCAGCAATTCCGCCACGCCGCCGATCAATACCGCGATCAGAGTCAATACGGTGAACGCCAAAGGCCGGTGTTCGATGACGTTGAACCACGATGGCTTGCCAAGCTCCTTGTCGCGGCGGGCGAGGATCCAGGCCAGTTCTCCCAGCAGCAAGATGAAGCCGATGAGCACCACCGCGCGCATGGGCCGCGCCACACCTAACAACACCAACGCCACAATGGCCACCAAGGCGAACCACAGGGGGCGCCCTGCCAACACCGCGCCGATGCCAGGGCCGGCGGGCTCTGCTTCTGGCACTTCCACTTCCACAGTTACGGTGACGGGCTTGCCCGATCGCGCGGTGGCCAACAGGTTCCACGCCATCATCACAAAGCCCACCAGATACATTGTGCCGCCGAGCGCGCGCACCATGTACATCGGGCGGATGGCCAGCAAGCTTTCCACGAAACTGGGATAAACGAGCGTGCCGTCGGGGTTGGTGGCCTTCCACATGAGTCCCTGGTTCACGCCAGCGATCCACATCGAAACCATGTAAAGCACGATGCCAATGGTGGCCAACCAGAAGTGCAGCTCCGCCGCCTTCACCGAACGCAGCTTCGTGCCGTAAAGGCGTGGCACCAACCAATAGAACATGCCGGCCGCCATCAAGCCGTTCCAGCCCAGCGCGCCCGAGTGCACGTGGCCGACGATCCAGTCGGTGTAGTGAGCCAAGGCAGACACCGATTTGATCGAAAGCAACGGGCCCTCGAAGGTGGCCATGCCGTAAAATGTCACGGCGGCTGCGAAGAACTTCAGCACGGGATCTTCGCGCAACTTGTTCCACGCTCCCTTAAGCGTGAGCAAGCCATTGAGCATGCCGCCCCATGAGGGTGCCCACAACATCACCGAGAACACCATGCCCAGCGATTGTGCCCAATCGGGCAACGCCGTGTTCAGCAAGTGGTGTGGCCCCGCCCAGATGTAGATGAACACCAGCGCCCAAAAGTGAATCACCGACAGGCGATAGGAGTAAACGGGGCGCTCGGCCGCCTTCGGCAGAAAGTAATACATGATGCCGAGGATGGGCGTGGTGAGAAAGAATGCCACCGCGTTGTGCCCGTACCACCACTGCACCAATGCGTCTTGTACGCCTGAGAACACCGAATAGCTTTTGAACGGTGACAGCGGCAGCGCCAAGCTGTTCACGATGTGCAGCACTGCCACCGTGATGATCGTGGCGATGTAGAACCAGATCGCGACATACAAATGCTTTTCGCGCCGTTTGGCCAGCGTCCAAAAAAAGTTGATGGCGAACACAACCCATATAAGCGCGATGGCAATGTCGATCGGCCATTCAAGCTCGGCGTATTCTTTCGAGGTCGTGATGCCCAAGGGCAAGGTGACCGCGGCGGCAACGATGATGAGCTGCCAACCCCAAAAGTGAACCCGTGACAGCACCTCGGACGCCATGCGTGCCTTGAGCAGGCGCTGGGTTGAGTAATAAACGCCCGCGAACATCATGTTGCCGACGAACGCAAAGATGACGGCGTTCGTGTGCAGGGGGCGAATGCGCGAAAACGTGAGATAAGGGATCTGAAAGTTCGCCTGCCACCACGTGAGCTGCACGGCTGCCAATACGCCCACCAGCATGCCCACGATGCCGAAAACAACGGAGGCGAAGATGAATTGGCGAACGACCTTGTCGTTGTATTCGATTGTCTGCGTCTGCATGTGATGTCGGCTTTCAGCGCTGCTTCTGCGTGGAGCTGTGGGTGTCGTCTTCAAGTGGGGCCAAGGACAATCGATCGGCGTGATCGAAGTCTCGTTGCCGCACGCTATGCACAAACAAGACCAATGAGCCGCCAACCAACAGCAAGCTCACCAACAACTGCAAAGCCACCACGATCAAGGCGTCACCTCCGCAAGAACCAAGGGTTTATCGGCTTGTGGTTTCCGTTCGATGGACCACAAAGTAATGCTGAGCAGAACCAACGAGCTGGCTGGCATGGTCAAAGCCGCGCGCAACGGTGTCATCGCGCCAAGCAAGCACGCGGTGACCGCCAACACATTGTAGGAAAGCGAAATCAACAGCACACGCAGCGTTACCCGGCGCAAGTGTTGCGCGGCTGCAAGCGCGGCTGTTAACCCGCTCAATCCCTCACCCAAAAGAAAGAAATGTGATTTGCCGGGTAAAACAGGCCGATCCACCGCCACGGTGCCGGCAACGCTTGCGCGATCGAAGGCGCGTGTGTCGTTGACGCCGTCGCCTAAAAACAACGTGTCGTTGGCATCGAGCGCAGCCACACGTGTGCCCTTATCGTCAGGACTGAGGCCACCTGAGGCCTGATGCGCGGGGATGCCAAGACGCACGGCCAAGGCGGCCACGCGCTCTTGGCGATCGCCCGACATGAGGTGAATCGCGTAGCCTTGTGCTACAAGCGCTCGCACATGCGAGGCGGCATCGGCGCGCAAAACCTCACGTGTGGAAAATCGTGCCGCCAGTGTGCCTTTGCACGCGAGAACGATCCCGCCTTCGTTGTCGTCGTGGCCACCTACCGCAAAGGTGCTTTTGCCTAGCCGCCATTCGCCGTCGGCCGCCACGCCCATCAGGCCCGCGCCGGGTTGTTCTTGCACTTTCACATCGGGAAGCCAGTGCGCGCCCGCCTTCTTGAGTGCTTTTGCGAGGCATGCCGACACAGGGTGAGCGCTTTGAGCCGCCATGGTGTACGCGATGTCACGCGTGCGCGCGGGCAAGGCCGCCAGGGCACCAGCGTCGTCGAGCTCGAGGTGGCCGAGCGTCAGCGTGCCGGTTTTGTCGAAGATCAATTTGCGGGTGGTCACCAGCTTTTCAAGCAGAGCCGGATCACGCGGGAAAAAGCCTTGCTTTCGTAAACGCAGATGCACCAGCTCACGCGCCAAGGGCAGCGAGATGCCTAAGGCACACGGGCACGTGATCACCAGGAGTGCCGTGGCCACATCAAGCGCGCGGCCCGCATCGATGAACCACCACAGCGCGAACCCCGCGGTGGCCAGCAGCAAAACGGACGCGGACCACCAACGTGCCAGCCGGTCCCACAATACAACCTTGCCGGCTTCCCGGCGCGCGAGCGGTGCCCGCAGCAACGCACATAAAGGTGATTCAGCAAAGTCAGTGGAGGCTTGTGCAATGAAAGGGGCGTTGCCCGCGTTGAAGCTGCCCGCTCCGATCACCTGTGATTGTGCAAGCGTGGTGGGTGTGGGCTCACCTGTGATCCAATCGGTGGAGACGGTGGCGTTATCGCTTATCAAGCGAGCGTCCACGGGCACAAGTTCGCCGGGCGCCACCAAGACCTGATCGCCTTTGTTCAATTGCGGTGCACGTACGGTGATGGGGCCGCCAGCCTGCAAGCGACGCACGAAGATGCCTTCGGCGCCATCGTCTTCCAACAACAAGGTGCGGTTGCGTTCGATCGCCTTTTGCTGCAACCACCGCCCAAGCAGCATCAACGTCACGAACGTGTTGAGGGTATCGAAGTAGGTCAGCTCACCGCCGCGGCCTGCGAGCACTTGCGTAACAGAAGCACCAAAGACCAGGGCAATGCCCAAAGCGATGGGCAGATCCATTGCCAAAACCCCCTGGCGCAGGCCGAGCCAAGCGGCGCGGAAAAACACTTCGCCGCCGATCACCACCACGGCGGCTGATAGCGCCAGCGACAACCACGTGAAGAGCGAGTAGATGACGCCGTCGTCGCGCGACAAGCCGAAATAGAAGCTGATCGAGAACAGCATCACGTTCATCGACAACGCCACACACAGGCCCAACCGCCACGTGAGCGAACTGGTGCTGCGTGCACCGACCTTGCGGCTTGGTCCAAAGCGGTAACCGAATCGCTCGATGCCGCGAACCCAGTCACGCAGGTTAAGCAGGCCCTTGTGCCACACCAACCGCACTTTCCCCAGCGTTGGGTTCACGGTGATCGTCACAGCGCCGTCGGTGCGCCGAAACGTTTCATTCATCAACCACACGCAGCCAGCGCAGTGAATGCCCTGCACATCCAATTCAACGCTGCACACGGGGCCGGACGAGGTTTCGGCCTGCGCGAGCAAGGGCTCAAGCCACGTGTGTGTGACTTGCGCGGGAGCCGCACCCACCGGCAACGTGCGTTTGCCGGCAAGTTCGTAGTATCGATCGAGCCCCTCATTGTGCAGCAGCTGGTAAACAGCGTCGCAACCCGCGCAGCAAAAGCCTGTGCTGCGCAAAGCCTCGGGCACCACTTGCCCACAGTGAGCGCACAGTGACGGTGCAGGCTTTTCGCGAAGTGAGGGGCTGCCCAGCGGCATAGGCAAGCACTTTGCGAACGGCATGCCGATTGAATGATGCGTGCCTGTGAGTTCGCTTTTTCAACTGCACGCAGGCTTGTGGATCTCGGCGGCCGCGGGTGCGTTGGTTGCAGGTTTTTCTGCCAGTGGCCACTGCGCCTTGATGTGCGGGCCGCTGGCTTGCGCGGGCTTGGGGAGCAAGCGCTTGTCGAAGTGGCAAGCTGCCTTGGCGTGGAACACAGGTCGCTTGTTCGCGTATACGTTTGTGGGCGCGTTGCTTGGCCTTGTGGGGCAAAGCCTGGCGCATTGGTTGTCATCGGTGGCGCGCGTGTTGCCTTTTGTGATGGCCGCTGGATTCGTGGTGGCCGCATGCGACCTTGGGCGCCGCGTGCGTTTGCCCCGCAGCCTGGCGCAAGTTGCGCACGCACTCGTAAGAAGGGGTGCACATTTTTCGCCGCTCTACAGCCGAGCCATCGCGGGTGCGGCCACGCCCTTTTTGCCCTGTGGCGTGCTGTGGGGTGGGTACATGGCGGCGGTTGGCGCCGGCTCACTGGCCTTGGGAGCGATCGTCATGGGGGCATTCGCCCTGGGAGGCGTGCCCGCTTTGGCCGCGGTGCAAACACAGTGGGACGCGCTGGCGCGGTGGCCCCGGCTTGAACTTTGGCTAAGGCGCGGCGCGCCTTTATTGGCGGCCGCGTTTTTGGTGTGGCGCGCGCTGAATGCGTCTGCGGGCCCTCCGTCCTCTTGCCATTGAGCCGCAGGCACCGAAGAATGCCCGGCCTTGCCTGCGCGGGTGCAGGCGCCCTCTTTCGAAAGCGATTCCCATGGCCGGAGCACACGTATCCCTTCCCGTTAGCGCTGCCCCCAGCGGGCATGCGACTGACAACCATCGTTTCGCGTTGTCGGTGTTGACGTCGCTGTTTTTCATGTGGGGCTTCCTCACATGCTTGAACGACATCTTGATCCCACACTTCAAGGCCGCCTTCTCACTGAGCTACGCCAAGGCGATGCTGGTGCAAACGGTGTTCTTCGCCGCGTACTTCATCGTGTCCCTTCCAGCGGGCCGTTTGGTGTCGCGGGTGGGTTACCACAAGGGCATCGTGATTGGTTTGGCCACGGCAGCGCTTGGCTGTTTCGGGTTCTATCCGGCGGCCAGCGCGCGCAGTTATGAAATGTTCTTGGGTGCGCTATTCGTGTTGGCTGGCGGCATCACAATCTTGCAAGTGTCGGCCAATCCCTTCGTTGCGGTGTTGGGCCCACCCGAAACCGCTTCGTCGCGGCTGACCATGGCACAAGCGTTTAATTCGTTGGCTACGACGCTGGCACCGTTTTTCGGCTCGGCGTTGATCTTGGCTGTGGCCAGCAAAAGCGCTGCGGAACTTGCCAGTATGCCGACGGCGGATGCTGACGCTTATCGTTTGGCCGAAGCTCAATCCGTGCAGTTGCCTTATGTTGGTTTGGCCATTGCGCTTCTGGTGTTGGGCGTGCTGATGGCGGTGGTGAAGCTGCCGAAAATAGAGGGTCACTCGGAAACGACCAGCAGCGGCTTTGGCGCCCTGTTGGCGCACCGTCATCTCATCTGGGGCGCCGTTGGCATCTTTGCTTACGTGGGCGGCGAAGTGTCGGTGGGCAGCTTTTTGGTGAATTACTTCAAGGAGCCGGCGATTGGTGGCCTTACCGAAACCGACGGCGCACGCTTGGTTTCCTATTATTGGGGCGGCGCCATGGTCGGCCGGTTCATTGGCACTGTGACGCTGCGGATGTGGAAGCCATCGAAGGTTCTGGCCCTCCACGTGACGGCCGTGGTGATCTTGCTGGCGGTTACCATGAGCACATCGGGCAGCGTCGCGATGTGGAGCGTGTTGGCCATTGGGTTGTTCAACTCGATCATGTTCCCCACGATCTTCACCTTAGCGTTGGACGGCCTTGGCGCTTTGACTTCCAAGGGCTCGGGCTTGCTGTGTATGGCCATTGTAGGTGGAGCCATTGTGCCGTTGCTGCAAGGCGTGTTGGCCGACAAAGTGGGCGTGCACCCGTCGTTCGTGGTGCCCATGGTTTGCTACGCCTATCTCATCTGGTATGCGGTGCGTGGCAGTCACCGCACAAGCGCCGCCGTAGAGCTTAACTAACGCGTTGCGGGGGCCCTTGCGAAATGCGGGCGCCCCCGATAAACGCTGGTGCTACATTTGAAGGCCATTGTCTGGCGCGAACGCCGCAGCGTTCCCGCTTCGTTCTTGAACCGCGTTTAGATCCTGCGCCCTAGGGCGCTTCATTTTTTCGGAGGAACCCCGTGAACGTAACGAACCAAAAAGTTGGCATTTTAACCGCTGGGGGCCTGGCGCCCTGCCTCTCGTCCGCCGTGGGCGGGTTGATCGGGCGCTACACCGAGCTTGCCCCAGAGGTTCAAATCGCTTGCTACCTGCACGGGTACAAAGGTTTGTTGCTGGGCAACAGCGTTATGGTGAACGAGGCGACGCGCCAAAACGCTCACATCCTGCACAGCCACGGAGGCAGCCCCATCGGCAACAGCCGCGTAAAGCTCACCAACACCGACGACTGCTTGAAGCGCGGGCTCATCAAGGCAGGGCAAAATGCCTTGGAAGTGGCGGCGCAACGGCTGGCGAACGATGGCATCACCATCTTGCACACGGTGGGTGGCGATGACACCAACACCACAGCGGCCGATCTTGCCGCCTACCTTCAAAAGAACGGTTACAAGCTGACCGTGGTGGGCTTGCCGAAGACGATCGACAACGACGTTTTCCCCATCAAACAATCGTTGGGTGCGTGGACCGCCGCCGAACAGGGCGCGATTTACTTCGAGAACCTGGTGAACGAGCAATCGGCCAACCCACGTACGTTGATCATTCACGAGGTGATGGGCCGCAACTGTGGCTGGTTAACGGCTTACACCGCGAAGGTCTACCGCGAGCGCTTGCAGCGTCGCGCGTTCCCCGTGGGCTTCAATCTGGATCGTTCACACCTGGACATCGATGCTGTGTTCGTGCCCGAGATGAATGTGGATCTCGACAGCGAGGCGGCGCGCTTGCGCAAGGTCATGGACACGCAAGACTGCGTGAACATCTTCGTCTCCGAAGGTGCATGCGTGGATCAGATCATCCGTGAGATGGAATCACGTGGGCAATCGGTGCCACGCGATGCCTTTGGCCATCCGAAGCTTGATACAGTGAACGTGGGCAAATGGTTCTCTGAACAATTCTCGAAGCTCGTGGGCGCCGAGAAAACCTTGGTGCAAAAGTCTGGCTACTTTGCGCGTGCGGCGGCGGCCAATGCCGATGACCTGCGTTTGATTCAAAGCATGGTGGACCACGCTGTGGAGTGCGGTCTGCGCGGCGAATCGGGCGTTGTGGGCCACGATGAAGATCGCGGTGGACGTCTGCGCGCCATTGAATTCACCCGCATCAAGGGCGGCAAACCCTTCGACATTGATGCGCCTTGGTTTGGCGAGCTGTTAAGCGCGATCGATCAACCCAAAGGCGCGCGCTTGGCGAAGAAGGCCGAGCACTAAGCCCAGGTGTAGAGCGTACAAAGCCCCGTCGCGCGCAGCGCTGCGGGGCTTTGTTGCATAAGGGGGGGCACTATTACTTGCAGGCTTGCACGCCGGCGGAGCTGCCCGTCGAGAGCAGGAGGTTGCACGCTTGCACGATCGCCGAAAGCCCTTGCGGGTTATTCTTCTGCTCATCGCACGAGGTTTTGAAGTCGCAATCGCCGGGATCGCCGCCCTGTGTTCTCAATGCCGCGCAGCAGGTGTCCGCCTTCGCACACACGCTGCAATCGGCGCTGCCGCTTGTGCCCCCTGTGCCGGTAGAGCCGCCGCTGCCGAGCGTGCCGCCAGAACCCGTGCTCCCGCCCGCGCCCGTGGAACCGCCGCTGCCACTCGTGCCGCCAGTGCCCGCACCTACGCATTCGGGCACTTGTTCCAAACAAGTCTGGAACGTCGTGCAGCTTTCAGACAAACACGTTTTGACCTTCGAAACGATCGCGGATTCGTTTGTGCACGTCCCGTTGCCTTTCGCGGGCTCTTTGCACGCGTCTTTGCAGGTAGCCAAAAAAGGCTTTGCCTCAGGGGTGCACGCGACGACCTTGTCACACGTTTTGTTGCAGAGAGCCACGGCATCTTCACCGTCGTCTGAACAGGCCACGAAGCCACCAATCGTGGCGAACATTCCGAGCATCGACAAAAGCTTCCAGTTCTTCATGGCACGGAGCATGACATTGGCCTCACACCCGCGAAAGAGCCACACTTGGCTAGAGGCTCACGAATTGCCAGTCGAGCGTTGCCACAAGATCCGTGAAGGCTCTCACCTTGGCCGATAACAACCGAGTGGTCGGGTACACGACGTGGATGGGCAAAGGTGGCGGTTCAAATGTTGCCAGTACGATCCGCAGTTTCCGCGCCTTTACAGCTTCCCTCACCTGGTAAGACAGCGCCATCGTGAGCCCACCTGAGGCTGCGGCATGCGCTATCGCCGCATCGGCGCTGTTCGTGATGTAGCTTGGTGCGAACCCAACGCGCGTCTCCTTGTCACCGTCAAAGAAACGCCATTCTGGGTTGGATGCGAGCGCCGTGCATTGAATGAGTTTGTGCGCGGTCAAATCGTTCGGCTTGTGGATCTTGCGGTGCCTTTCAAGGTAGGCAGGTGACGCAACGACAACGCGTCTGGTGGCGCCAACGAGGCGGGCCACGAGGCTTGAGTCTTCTAAAATGCCGATGCGAATCGCGGCGTCAATGCCATCGTCCACAAGATTCACCAAACGATCGGCAAGCGTCAGCTCGCCGCGCACGCGAGGGTATTTAGAAAGATAGGTGCACATCAACGGCGCGACGTGCATGCGCCCAAACATCAGCGGCGCCGCCACCACGAAGCGGCCCGTGGGTGTTGTTCGTTCTTGCTGCGCGGCGTTCTCAGCTTCAGCGACATCAGACAGGATCTGCCGTGCGCGTTCCAAGAAGCGAGACCCTGCGCTTGTTAGCGTTACGGACCGCGTGGTGCGCGTGAGCAGCCGGATGCCAAGTTTATCTTCAAGGCCCGCCACCATGCGGGTGGCTGCCGACGCTGAAATACGGAGACGCCGAGCGGCAGGGGCGAACCCGCGCTGCTCGGCCACCGCCACAAACACTGTCATCGCATCCAGACGGTCCATTTAGATTGTTGCACTATACGCAATAGTGACTTGCACCATGCGATTATTGTTGTTCCATATGCAATGACGCATCCTTTTGAGCATCGGGCCGCCAGTGCGGTGGCCCCCTACCAAAGGATCACTCATGTCACGCATCGCCACGCCGTCGTCCGTTGAGTCTTCACCTGCAGCTTCGCAGCCGCTGCTTGAAGCGGTGAAGAAGCAATTGGGTTCTGTACCCAACTTGTTTCGCGTTGTGGGCAACAGCCCCGCAGCGCTTGAAGGCTACTTGGGGCTCAGTGGGGCCCTCGGCAAAGGCCATTTGGATGCGCGAACGCGGGCGCGCTTGGCTTTGGTTGTGGCCGAGACCAATGGCTGCGATTATTGCCTATCCGCGCACACGTACCTTGGCAAGCACGCCACAAAGCTGGACGATGCGGAAATGCAGGCCAATCGCGAGGGTGGTTCCACTGACGCCAAAGCGGCGGCGGCTCTAAATTTCGCTGGCAAAGTCGTGCGCGCCCGCGGTCATGTGACAGATGCCGACGTGCAGGCGGTCAAGGACGCAGGCTACAACGACGCTCAGATCATTGAGATCGTTTTGCATGTCGCTTTGAATACGCTTACCAACTACGTCAATGTGGTGGCCGGGACCGAAATAGATTTTCCCGTCGTTGCGCACCACCATCGATAACACTCACAAGGATCAACACATGGACCGACCGCCGCTGCCACCTTTCACTGCCCACACTGCCGCGCAAAAGGCGCGTATGGCCGAGAACGCATGGAACACCCGCGATCCTGCGCGGGTGGCCGCGGCGTACACACCAGATAGCCGCTGGCGTAACCGCTCACAGTTCTTTTCCGGCCGTGCCGCCATCGAAGCCTTCTTGGTGCGCAAGTGGCAAACCGAACTCGACTACCGCCTCATCAAAGAAGTGTGGGCGTTCGCCGATAACCGCATTGCCGTTCGCTTCGTTTATGAATGTCACGATGAAAGCGGCGTTTGGACGCGCGCGCACGGCAACGAGCAGTGGGAGTTTGATGAGCACGGCTTGATGCGCCGGCGCGAAGCCAGCATCAATGACGTACGCATCCGTGCGGATGAACGTTTGTTTCATTGGCCGCTCGGGCCACGTCCGGAGGATCACCCGGGCCTGACGGCGTTGGGGTTGTAAGCTCTCGCGCCGCAAAGGGGGCAGACATGACGGCACACAAGATTGTTCCCAGCGACATCGCCTTCACTGACACGGTCAAGGCCATCCAGAAGAGCAAAGGCTCGCGGCACGCTTACGCGCGGATGGAGCAAGGGGAAGGGTGGGAAACCACGATCACCGAAGATCTTGCAGCTTTTATCTTTGAGCAGACCAGCGTTTACCTCGCCACGGCGAACGCGCTTGGGCAGCCGTACATTCAACACCGAGGCGGCCCCAAGGGATTTCTGCGCGTCATCGACGAACACACGCTGGGCTTCGCGGACTTTCGCGGCAACCGGCAGTACATCTCGTTGGGCAACTTGGCGGAGAACCCCAAAGCACATCTGTTCCTGATGGATTACACGCACCAAAGGCGTGTAAAGATCTGGGGCGTCGCGAAAGTGGTTGAGGACGATCCCGATCTTGTGGCTTCGTTGATGCCACAGGGATACGAGGCCAAGCCCGAGCGAGCCATCTTGTTTACGGTGAAGGCATGGGATTCGAATTGCCCACAGCACATCCCTATCCGCTTAGAGGCGGCGGATGTGAATGCGGCTTTGGCGATGCGAGACAAACGCATCGGTGAGCTTGAAGCCGAGCTTGCGCGGCAAAGAGCGGGCGGACCGTAGTGTCCTAGCCTTTGCCCCCGTGCGCCGGAACCGTGGACGGCAACCTCACTTATGGCGTGGCACGCAATCCGATGATGTCCTGCTTAAGGTGTTTTTATGCCATGTGGCTGATGGCCTAAGCTGCTCCGGCAAAACCGGTGCGTGCACCAAAATTCAACCTGTGGGCGGCGCCTGTGTGAACGGTAAGTGTGCAAAGGACACGAGCGCTGACTTCGGTCTGTCGTTCATCTGCGGAGATTCGAACTGACGCGCTCGGTGACATCCGCTAACGATCGTTCATGCCCAGTCCCGCTAGGATCCGGGGCATGCACTTTTCGATGCGGGCCGTGCGCGTCTGTGATTGTTTGGCTCCGTTGAAGTGCAGGACGTAGGCGCGCTGGCGCCCGGGCGTCAAAGCTTCAAAGGCTTTGGCGAAGCTGCGGTTCTTCTTGAACACCTGGGTCAGCTCTTCCGGCAGATCGATCTCCTGCTTGGCCTTAAACTCGACTTTGAGCCCCGCCTTTTCCACCGCGATCGCCTGCTTCACGTATGACTTCACCAACGCGGCCGTGATGTCGGCTTCGCTCGTGAACTCCAGGCGCATGGCGGACTGGCTGTTTTCTCCTTGGCTGCGAAGGCGCTTGTGGGTGTCCTTGAGCAAAACGCCCTTGAAAAACATAAGCGCACATTGCTCCTTAAAGGGCTGGATGATTGCCACGTTCGCGCCCTCGAAGGCGTAACACGGCTTGCCCCACTTCAGGGCTTCGTCGAGCCCGCAATCAAGCAAGATTCCTCGCAGCTTCAGCATTTCGCCCTTCCAGGCTTTGGCGCGGGTCATGAAGGCATCGACGGTGATATTCGTGTCCATGGTGACCCTACTGTGTGAGCCTGACAGACTTGAGGGCCGCTGGACTGCCAACCAAGCTTGTTACGCGCGAGTTGGCACATACCGCAAGATCGCGCCGAATCGCCTTGCTGTTGGCTGCGTTTATGAGTGAACCAAACTGATCGTATGTCTGCGGATCCCACTTGTTGCGGATCGCTGAGAGGACCTCCCACGCCAAAGAAGTGCTTCCCGTGACCTGCAAATTGTTGGCCGCCAACGCCAGACGTTGAGCTTCCCGCAATTCGCCGTCTGTCAGCTCTCCCATCTTTAACCTGTGCCACAGCGATTCAAGCACGGGCCAGGCTTCCGCGAACCGGTCTGTATCAATGCTTGTTTCAGCCAATAGGTGGCTCCCGCCTTGCGATAGCGTCGGTTGCACGTGTGTACCGTAAGAAAGGCCAAGTTCGCTGCGCAACGACTTCCAGTAGGCCGAAAAGATGATCGACTTGATCACGAGTGTGCGGGCCGCCGTTAATGGATCGTTCGCGGCGGGCAGCCGACAACCGACGGTGACGTCAACCTGCAAGCTGCCGTCCTTTGAGACGACAATGGGTGCACTTGGTCCGGGTGAGGGCTCGGGCGCCGCAGGGATCCGGGGCGGCTTGGCCTGGTCGTCTCCCTTCCAACTGCCAAATCGACGGCGAACCAGCTTTTCGGTTTGTGCGACGTCCACGTCACCTGCAATCACGAGTGTTGTGTTATCCGGCCGGTGCATCATCGGTAGATAAGCTCGCAGCTCGGCATCGGTGACCTTTTCGTAGTCCGCGGCTTCGATCACGTGGCCATAAGGATGTTTAGGGTAAAGCGCCGACATGAGTTTCGCACGTACGATGGTGCTTGCCTTCGCATCCTTAGACGGTTGGCTGAGTCCGGTGCGGAAGTGGCGCGCCCACACTTCATTGGCATCGGACATCGAAATACGTTGAGCAAGAACCAGTAACGCGTTCGGCAACGCGTTCTTTCCGGCCCTAACCACGTCGATGGCCATGTCAGGCTGATCCACCTGTACGGCGGTGATGCCGTTGGCCACGCCGTCTGTATCAACGACTCGTTGAATACGACGCAGAAGATCTGCCACCGCCGGCGAGGGACTGCCTGCGTTGCCTCCTCTAAAGCCCATCGCAACTGTGACGGTGGGATAGTCGTGGTAAGGCACGATCACCACGTCCAATCCATTAGCCAAGTGAAAACGGTGCAAATCAGTGAGCGCAGGAGCCGCCTTTACCGCGACGGCGGGCAAGCTTTCGTCAGCCGCGTTCGATGGCGCGTGTGCCACGGCGTCGGATGCTGCTGGGCCCTTGGCTGCTGCGGCCTGTCCCCGTGGCTGCTTTGCCCGAAAGGCGAACGACTTTGATTGATCGAAAGCAAATTGACCTGCACAAAACCTTTCGACGTCCTCGGACTGAGCGCTTGAAAGTCGAGTGATAACGCCATTTGCGAAACCAGCGTCGCCCGTCATGTGAAACGCGCGAGCGCGACGTTCCGAACGATCTACGAAGCTTTCATCATCAAGTAGCACCTGGGCCGTGGCTAAGACCCGCATCAATCCCAATCTGCGCTTTTCGATCGCTGCTACGTCCCGCATCGACAAGTAACTGGGCTGCGCCGGCATGTGAGCCGAGAAAGCGCGGGACAACACGCCGCTGGTTGAACGACGGAGTTGCGATTCGTCGGGCGTCCCCTTTGTCAGAAGAAAGACTGCCAGACCCGTGGCCTCTTTCGCTGGAATCGTGAGCACGTGTGCTTCGTCAATGTCAGCGAGTTGCTCAAGTTCGTACTTGTACCAGTCCGCCACGTCGGGTGAGGTAACGAGCCGGCTCAAATGCCCTTGATCTCCGTAGAGGCTGGGTAACGTGAACACGACTGCAACTCCCGCTTTGTCGAATGGCCCTTCGATCGGCATCGATTGGGCGGTCACCCGTTGAGGTGAGTTCTTCGCCGGCACGTCAACAGTTGGCAAAGGCTTCACGCCGCGGCTTGCCCACCCACGCGGCAGTCTTGACAAAAGTGTTTTGGGCGCAGCATCCGAGACAACCAGCAAGGTCGCGTTGGCTGGATAGTAGTGCTGGTTTACGAAAGACTCGGCATCCACAAGGCTCAAACGTTTGTAGGTCTCGGGTGTATCAGCCGCGTGCCTGTGCCACCCCTTGCCGTCCGGCATGAAGAGCGCATAGACGCGGTTGATCAACGGCGTCATCAAGCCCGTTTCGTCTGCCCCTGTTACCTCGTTGGCGGCGATGGAGGCTTCCAGCGACACGGCCCTGGCGTCGATGCCCGCAAGTGGCGCATCCAAGACCAACGCCATGGCTTGCATGAGCTGCGGAAAGGCGGCTTTCGGGCCGTACACGTGATAGGTGGTATCCCCGGCGCGCGTGGTAGCGTTCATCAACGTGCCGCCTAACCATTGCAGATGCTCCTCCAAGCTGCGCCCGTTAAACTGGGCAGACCTTGAACGGAAGGCCAGATGTTCCACGAGATGAGCCAAGCCTTCTTTACCCGCTGGGTCTGCACCCGATCCGACGCCGATCGTGAGGTAGATGCCCACCATCCCTCGCGTTTGAGCTGAATCGAACTCGACCTTTAGTCCGTTTGGCAATTGGGTTTGAGAGGTCTCGAATCGCAACTGGCCTACGCCCACGTCCCCCTCGCGTGCAAGCTGATCTTCGGCCTCAGCCGTGTCGCGCAAGCCCACAGCGGAGGTTTGGCAAGCCGAAAGCAAACCCAAGACGGCAGCGATCGCTGCCTTGACACCTTGATTACGACGTAACCCAATCCAAGACATGAGACCGACACGGTACACCTAAGCGCAATAGGCGCAAACAAGTCGGCAAACAATTCACAAACGCGCAACATAGACGCCATCATACGGCGATGTGTAGAACGTCCAATTGGGCGATGCTGCCTGTACCTTTGGCGTCGCCTGGTTTCTACTAAACCTCATGAGTCAGCCACAGCCGGGCCCTGCGTTGGTTCGCACATTGGGCACATTCCAATTGTGGGGCATCGCCGTGGGGCTGGTCATTTCGGGCGAGTACTTCGGCTGGAGCTACGGGTGGGCGTCGGCCGGCACGTTGGGGTTCATGGTCACGGCGTTGGCGGTGGCTGCGATGTATGCCGCGTTCATCTTTAGCTTCACGGAGCTCACGTGCAGCATCCCGCGCGCCGGAGGCCCTTTCGCTTACGCGCGGCTGGCGTTTGGGTCCACCGGCGGCTGCCTCGCGGGTGTGGCAACGCTCATCGAGTTTTTGTTTGCGCCACCTGCGATCGCGTTGGCGATTGGCGCGTATCTGAACGTGCAGTGGCCATCCCTTGATCCGAAGTTCGCTGCCATAGGCGCCTATGTGTTGTTCATGGGCCTCAACATCGCCGGCGTGCACATCGCGGCCACGTTTGAGCTTGTGGTCACGTTGTTGGCGATCGCGGAGCTGCTCGTGTTCATGGGCGTGGTGGCTCCTGGTTTCTCGTTCGCTCACTTCGCTAAGGGTGGGTGGGCTGGAGCGGAACACTTTTCTATCGCGGCTTTGCCAGGCATGTTTGCCTCAATACCGTTTGCGATCTGGTTCTTCTTGGCGATCGAAGGCGTGGCCATGGCGGCCGAGGAAGCCAAGGATGCAAAACGGTCCATCCCCGTGGCTTACATCGCTGGGATTGCGACGTTGGTGGCCCTGGCCCTCGGCGTGATGATCTTCGCGGGGGGCGTGGGCGATTGGCGGCAACTGGCGAATATCAATGATCCGCTCCCGCAAGCGATGAAGATGGTTGTGGGCAGGAGCAGTGGCTGGCTGCACATGTTGGTGTGGTTGGGCTTGTTCGGGCTTGTGGCTTCATTTCACGGCATCATCTTGGGATATTCACGGCAAATGTTTGCGCAAGCGCGCGAGGGATATCTGCCCGCGTTCTTGGCGCGGCTGCATCCCCGCTTTGCCACGCCCCATTGGGCGATCCTCAGTGGTGGCGCCGTGGGCATCACTGCGATCTTGAGCGACAGCCTCATTCAGTTCCGGGGGCAGAGTCTCACCGCGGCGTTGGTGACACTGTCTGTGTTTGGGGCGTTGACGATGTACATCGTGAGCATGGCGGCGTTGTTTAAACTGCGCCGGGTGGAGCCGCACATGGCGCGACCGTTCGCCGCGCCGCTTTATCCGTGGCTGCCCGGTTTTGCGCTGGGGGGCGCCGCTGTGGCTTTGGCGGCCATGATCTATTTTAATGCAGCCGTGGCGCTTGTTTACCTCGCGTTACTAGCTGCGTTTTACGGTGTATTTCGCCTGATCCGCCGCGAGGTAACGTAGCGGCCGCCGTGGCATCAAAGGAACAGTCATGTCATCGAGAATGCCCACAGTTTTTCTTCCCCATGGTGGGGGCCCTTGGCCGTTCGTGAAGTTGCCCTTTGGCAGCCCCCTCGAGCTGGACGCCTTGGCCACATACCTCCGCAATGTGGCCGCTTTGCCTGCCACGCCCCCTAAAGCGCTGCTCGTGGTTTCCGCACATTGGGAAGAAGATGTGCCCACGTTGATGACGGCTGCCAAGCCACCGATGTTTTACGACTACTACGGCTTTCCGCCCGAGTCATACACCATCACATGGCCTGCGCCGGGCGCGCCGCAGTTGGCGCCACGTGTGCAATCGCTGCTTGCCAAAGCGGGCTTTGCAACCGAGGTGGATCCCGAACGTGGTTTTGACCACGGAACGTTCGTGCCTTTGAAGTTGGCGTACCCGAAAGCGGATGTGCCCACGCTGCAGCTTTCGCTCAAGCGTGGCTTAGATCCACAAGAACACCTGAACATTGGGAAAGCGCTTTCGCCGTTGCGCGATGAAGGCGTGTTCATCGTGGGCAGCGGCATGACGTATCACAACCTGCGATCTTTTCACCGGGGGGCAAAAGAGGTTTCAGAAGCGTTCGACGCGTGGTTGCGACAAGCGGCCACGGCACCCGCCGAAGAGCGCAACAAGCAGCTGTTGCACTGGGCGAAGGCGCCCGCCGCTCGTCAATCTCATCCGCGTGAAGAACACTTGCTTCCGCTGATGGTGATCGCTGGCGCCGCAGGTGAGGATCAAGGCACCCTGGGGTACAAGGGCACGATCCTTGAGCTGAGTATTTCTGCGTATCACTTTGGCGCCTAACGACTCACGCTTTTGATTGCGGATAACGGCGGCCATCCGCCAGCGTGTCTGACCTGTGTAAATACCTTTGGTAACGGGCGGACGTGGTGGAACGTTCTTGCTCCGCCCGTGGGATCGCACTAGCCTTTTAAGCCCCCTCCTAATGTGGAGGTTCCTTTCGATGCTGTTTCAGGAAAGGCGATCCCATGAAGTGCTCGCGTGCGTTCTTTTCAGTGGTGGCTCTTGTTGTCTCAGGTTGTGGAGCGGCCGACGAACTCGGGATGGCCAACGACGATAACGCCCCTGGCGGCCAATCGGGCAATGGCATGCAGGAGGGTGGAGGTGATGGGGAGGGCGGAGGCGGAGGCGTGGCCGCTTCAAACGGCGGTAACGCGGGCTCAGCGGGGGCCCCGCAGGACGCAGGCCTCCCCACCAATCAAGACGCGGGGACCGTGGGCGACGCGGGTGCATCTGAACCACAAACCGGCCGAATTGCGATCGTGGCGGCGGGGTACGCCGGTCGACGCATCGTCAGTTTTGATCTTGGTGCCACATGGGTGGGCGAGCAAACCTTAGGCGGCGGCGGCGACGATCAATATCTGTTGCGTGGCGCCGCTGTTGGCGCCGGACGTTTGGTGGTTGTGGGGTGGAAGTTTTTAAGTTCCACAGATGGACTTAAATGGACGGAACACAAGAACCCTCACGGCCAATGGCAAGGTGGCGTGGCGTGGGGCAATGGAATGTTCATCGCCGCCGGCGGCTTGGGCCAAGCGGCAAAGTCACTTGATGGTGTGACATGGACCAGAATTGCCAACGCAGGTGGCGGCCATTTACGTCGCGTCACGTTTGCCAACGGCGAGTTCTGGACCAGCGGCGATCCAGGCAGCCCCGTGTACCACACCAAAGATGGTGTAGGAAATTGGATCCCAGGCGGCAATTATCCTGGCGACGTGAACCAAGTGGACAATGTGGTCGTGCGAAACAACGGCGGGCAGATTCAGGTGTCCACCAACAACGGCGCCACGTTTAAGAACGTCCGTGGCAGCCTGGTGGACGTGGCCATAGGGCGTATTCCCTAGGGAGATTGAGCGGAGCCACTTAAATGCATTGATTCACGCCCCATGGACCAGGGGCGGGATGACGGGCGGGGTGGCTCTTATGAGACGAAGGTCTTTCTGACAGAAACGGGTAGGCATTGTGGCGTAAACATTTCGCGCCGCTTGCGCGCATGCTTAAGGCTGCTTCCGGCCACCGTGAATCTGTGAGGAGGAACAATGAAGTTCAGTTCCCGTGTGCGATCCAAAGTTGAGGGAGCGCTGCTTGTGGCGTTGGGCACAGCGTTAAGTGGATGCTCAGGTATGGTGGGAACGTCGGCGACGCCAAGCGATGTTGATCACTCGGTTGATGAGCCACCGCTTGTCTTGAGCGAGCGATGTGAGTCCAATGCGTTGCTTAAGGCGCGCGTGATGAGGTTGCCCGACGAGGATCTCAAAACGCTGATCAGACAAAGCTTGTCCCTGGATGCCAAAGATAAGACGGCGGCGAACTTCACTCTCGGAGGCTCGCCGCGCGAAGCGGCGTCGCAGCGAACGCTTAGCTCTGCCGGGTTCGCTGCGTATCGCGGCGCCATGCTGGCCGCAGCGAAAACCCACGCGGCGGCTTTGCCGGCAACGTCACCCTGCCTGGATTCATCCCGCGTTGAACAATGCGCGGACGGACCATTGCGCAAGGTCGTCATGGACTTGTTTCATGGCGAGCTTGCGGAAGAGGACTGGCAACGCGTTCGCGCAGGGCACAAAACATTGGTGGCGACCTATGGCGCGAAGGAGGGATTTGAGGGCAGCGTGGCCGCTGCGCTTATGGCACCACAAACGCTGTTTCAAGCGGAGCGCGGTGCCGGCGGTGAACAAGAAGTCTTTCGCCTGTCGAACACCGAAGCTCTGAGCCAGGCGGCTTTGGCTTTTACTGGCAGCATGCCGGATGCTGAGAGCCTTTCGCACTTCGCAAGTCTGCCTGACGACACGTTTCGCACGGAGCTCGCAGGTCGCGTGGCCGAGTGGTCCGAATCGCCGTCCTTCCGCGCACGCATGAAGGGTTGGGCAGAGAGTTGGATGGGTATTGCGCATTTGCCCGAACTGGAGCGCGACGGAACCGATTTTTCGCCCGCGCTAAAGCAAGCGATGCGCGATCAAGCCCTATCGTTTTTTGAAGAGACCATGTTGAACAAGGACGGTTCATTCGAAAAGCTTTTCACAGCACCCGCCGATCGCAATCAAACGGGCCTCCAACCGCTTTACAGTGCCGCTGATCCAAAAGAGCGGGTGGGGTTTCTCACTTTGCCAGCTGTGTTGGCTGCGCATGCCAGCCCCACAGGCAGCGATCCCGTCAAGCGCGGGCTGTTGATACGCATCGCTTTGTTGTGTGAGCCGATGCCACCGCCCGTTGCCAACGCCGACTTTAGCCGCGTGACCACAACGCCAGACATGCAAACGCGCGAACGTTTCGATGCGCTGGCGCAAGCGCCACAGTGCGGAGGCTGCCACCAGGTAATCAATCCGCCCGGCTATCTCTTCGAGCACTATGATCAGTTGGGACGCTATCGCAGCCAAGAGAAGGGCAGGCCCATCAATGCCAGGGCCAGCGTCCCCGCTTTCTTTGATGAAGCGCAGTATGAGGGCGCCGAAGATCTTGATGGCGTGGCTGCACTCACCAGGTGGCTGGCCGGCTCGCCAAGAGCGCGGGCTTGCTTCGCGTCGCGCGCCATGGAGTATGTGTTGGCCGATGCTCTTCCCGATGGGGTGGACAACTGCGCGTTGAATGACGTGGCGAAGCGGTTTGAGAAAGGCGGCCAGTTTTCGCAGTTGCTGGCCGACATTGCCACCTCGGATCTGTTTCTTTACCGAACCCGCAGCGGTGCACTTTAGGCGCAAGCAGGAGATGAACATGAATCGACGAACATTTCTCACCGGCTCTGCGTCTGCCACGGCTTTGGGACTGCTTTGCACACGCTTGCAGCGAACCGCTTCCGCACAGGGGGTGGGGCGGCCACGCTTTATATTCATCTACACGCCTTCGGGGCGCGAGCCGTCATGGCGAACGGGCACACCGGGACCAAATTTCAAGCTGGGCCCCACGATGAGCATGTTTGAACCCTACAAAAGCAAGATGTGCTTGCTTGAAGGATTCACGGGCGTGAACTTCGGTTACCAGCTCAATGCACACTGGGCGTCGTTGCATTGCCTTTTGGGCGGCAAGGCCCCCTTGCAGCGGCCAGGCAATTCTGGCGGCGGACTGTCCGAAGGCTCGCAACGCACATTTGATCATTTGCTGGCTGACCGCATCGGCCGCGCCGATCCCGTAAAGAACGTGGTGGTGGGCGGCAGTGATCGTGACAACGACAATGGATCTTTGGCGGCCAGTTGGAGTGGGCCCAAGCAAGTTCAATTGCCTGTGCATGATCCCGACAAAGTGTTTGCCTCATTGTTTGCAGGCAACGCCGCGCCTGCTGTGAACAGCACAGATCTGGCGGCGCGCCAGAAGCAACGTATGTGGGAAAAGGATGTGCTTGGCCTGTCGCGGGAGCATATGCAGGCGTTCTCGCAACGGTTGGGGGCACAAGAACGTCAGCAGCTGCAAGCCTACGAAAGCCATCTGGCTGATGCCTTGCAAACGGTGAGCGCCACCGCCCCCGACATTGCGGCTGAAGCCAAGTGCTTGGTGGGAAAATATGAAGATGTCACAGCCGGCTTGCCCACGGAGAGTTACATGCGCCAACACGATCTACAAAGCCGTGTCCTGGCGGCCGGCCTTGCGTGCGGACGCACCAGCGTGGGCGTTTATGTCATGGCAGGTTTGCGTGCGGGCATGAGGGTGCCTGGATCATCCGGAGGTCATCACCTGCACGATGATGGCGCTGTTGGGCATTACCGTGCGTTCGATACGTACTACGGCAACCGTGTGAAGACGCTGCTCGACGAGCTTTCAAAATACCCCGAAGGCGACGGCACCGTGCTCGATAACACCACCATCGTGTGGTCGTCGGACATTTCTTGGACGCCCGTGGAGCACGATCACGACAACCTTCCCATCTATCTTTTCGGCGGCACACCAAATCGAAAACTGAAGATGGGCCAATACGTGAAGATGCCGTCGGTGCCAGGCCCGCGCGACGGTGCTTTGGCGAATCCGAAGAACAGACGTCTGCACGAAGTGTTGCTCACCATCGCGCAGGCCATGGGCTTCACGGACCTAAACGACTTTGCCGATCCGAAGTACGTGCAAGGTCCTGTGCAGGAGTTGCTTTCGGGGTAGGTTCAGTGAACCCCCGACGCAAACACCACCGGTATAACCTCGCCCGCCAGAGCCAAGTGCACCCAGGTGCTCACGTTCTTCCTGGGTGCAGCTAAGTTGGGGATTGGCTCGAGAACCACGGTTGAGTAAGGCTGTCTTTGAGCACTTTCGGCATTCAGGGCAGCTTCACCAGCGCCAGGAGCTGATTCACGAAGCCGACGACATCGGCCTGTATTTGGTCATCCGGACCGCCCGTGCTGAAGGCTGCGACACGCATTGGGCCCACACCACTGACCTCGGTGAAGTCGCGCTTCAGGATGTCGAGAGCGCGCTGCGCATCTGCTTCGTCGAGTAAAGGCTGCAACTTGGCAGCAACGTCAGCAGGCCCCAAGCCATAGTTTCTCAGGACATAAAACAGGTCGTACGCGTCCTTGTTCTCCCCACGGCTGTCGAACGCGAGCGCCTTGAGCACCACGTACGCCCCAGCATCACACACCCAGACATCTCTCGTCGCGCTCTCGCCGAACATGGTCTTGCCTTTGAGGGTAACCTGCTTGTGATTTCGGAATGCGCAGCGGAGCCCCGGGGCAATGATGGCTGCGAAGTCAGGTTCGAGGTCGCGCAGCCTGCCGCCGCGGTCGCTTTCCAACGTCGGTTGGATAAGGAAGTCGATCGTTACACCCTTCGCATTCGAGATCACCCAACGCTGACGGGTGGGCTTCCCAACGTCGTTCTTGTCCATCTCAAAGCCGGCGTCGCGCAGGCGTTCGGTAAGCTGACGATATCGGCCCTCGTGGAGCAGTGCGACCTGAAGGCCCACGTCGAGATCCATCGTGCCTGCGTGTGGTTCCACGCCCTCAGCGAGGTTCTCCTGGTCGATGATGAGGGACGGCACTAGGCCGCCAACTATCACCAGGTCCTGCATCATGTCGCCGAGCTTCGTCGCGACGTAAAGGCACGTCGCACGGACGAGTTCAACCTGCTCGCCTTTGTACTCCGAGGCGCGTTTGGGTTTGTCAGCCATCGTGCCTCCAGCGAAGAAGCTCACTTCGGAGCCCCTCGGCTGCCTCCGTCGAGCGCTCGGGATGCGCCTTTAGATCCACGTAGGCCTGTACCGGATGAACGCAGCGTACGCCGTCCCGGGTTCCGGATCCCTGGAACACGCCTTCATCCTTCGGGATCACTAGCCACAGGTTTGCACCGCGTTCGTCCTCTCGGAACCCCAGTTTCGCCTGCAACTCGGGAGCGGGAGGCTCTGCGAGAAAAAAGCTGGCGATGCGAAAGCCAACAAAGTGCATCATCTGCCAAGCCGCTGCGAGGCCCGTGGCTGCATGCTCGACCGAAGCGGCCGCCAAATTCTCGCTCACGAAGCGAGTGAGCGCAGCGCCCGAACGGGCGGCGACATGCCCTTGTAGGATCAAGTGCTGGTCGAAGCGGTACTCGTCACGCCATGCCTCAAGGAGAACCTGCGGGTCTTTCACGCGGATCGCACCTCCTGTCTCGCGGACGATATAGGTCTCGCTCTGCAGACGAGAAACGATACGGCTCACGAAGCCTTCGGTCATGTCAGTGGCGCGCGCGATATCGCGCTGAGTGAGCGCGCGCCCTTCGTTAATTAGCAGCCACCGCACAACTCGCGCGCTCTTGGGCGCGAAGATGCTCGATGGCCGACCAGGCCCGCGGAAGCGGTTCGGGCAACCATCGACGATGATCCGGAGCCCTGGTGCCACGATATGCGCATTGCCGCTGAAATCGAACCACGAGATGCCAGCGTCTTGGCATACCCGGCGGCCAGCCTCCGTCATATGTGGCACTGCCATGAGCGGCACGACCTTCCGACCGTAGCGACGGGCCGCTTCCGACACCTGCGCGGAATGGGCCACCAAGGCACCTGGCGATGCGTGCACCAGAACCTTGACCGCAAAGGCATGATCGGCCGCCTTCACGAACAAGTCGGCGTTGGTACCCCGTCGAAGAGTAACGGCCTTCTGAGGTATCGCGAGCAGCCTGGCCAACATCGCGGGGAGTTCCGCAACGAGGCTTTTCTCGCTAGGCCTAACATGGCTGAAGACCATACTTTACTAAATATACCAGCTTCACTTTTCGGTAAAGTGACATATTTTAGTAAAGTTGTTCGGGGTGGGGCGGGGTCTCGGGGCTCGCCACCCGGACGTGCGTGCCCGTGCGGGGGTGAAAATAATGGGCGGACCCGTCTAGAGCATAGGCCCGAAAACGATCATGATGTGGAGCGGCCATAGCGCATCATACTCCGACTCGAAGACGCGGCTCCATCTGCAGCGGCTGCCGGGTCGCGGGCCGCCTCGCGGTCAACATCATCCGGCAACTTTGTCACCGACCGCAGCCGCTCGACTTCAAACTGAATGGTGGCCGCGAGAGCCGTGACTTCACCCGGAGATGCCGCGGAGGTCGAGCGACCGTCGATCGGCCGCGTTTGTACTCCCGCCCTCCACCTCCCGGCAAGCGAGGATCACACGCCCGATGTGCCAACAGAGCTGTGTGGCGCAGGGAACGCTTTGTTTTACCTGCCGGCAACAAAGTGTGATGGAAACAAGATCTCCTTCAAGCCCACTGGCTTTACACACCACTGACGCTTGGTAGGGTCCAAGTGAAATGAAATTCCGCGTCTTCAGCGAACTTCACTACGACGTGCAAGCGCCAAGCACAATCATCCTGAACGTGCACGCGTTGCGAACGCCGTCGCAAGCCGTTCTCAAAGAGACGCTGACACTTGAGCCGAAGCTTCCCTACGAAGAGTTCGAGTCGCAAAGTGGAGAAAACCGTTTCGTTCGCCTGAACACAGGCAAAGCCAAGGAGGTCGTGATCAGGTACGAAGCTTTGGTGGAGCGCGAGCACGAGTTGATTGAGCATCAGAAGCTTACGCCGGTGGCTGTGAAGCGCATGGATAGCTCTGTCATTCCGTTCTTGTTCCCAAGCCGTTATTGCCAATCCGACAAGCTCAACCGTTTGGCTTGGAAGATGTTTGGTGAGATCGCAGACACGTACGATCGTGTGGCCGCGGTTTCAGATTGGATTTTCGATAACGTTGAGTACGTGCGCGGCAGCACGGATGCCCAAACGTCGGCGTTTGATACGATCACCGAACGCTCAGGTGTGTGCCGGGATTTTGCTCATTTGGGCATTGCGCTTTGTCGCGCTTTGACGATTCCCGCACGGTATTTCACGGGATACGCTCACCAGCTTGAGCCTCCAGATTTCCACGCATGCTTTGAGGCGTATATTGGCGAACGTTGGCTGCTGTTTGATGCCACACGGCTGGCGCCGCTTAATGGCCTTGTGCGCATCGCCACGGGCCGCGACGCAGCGGATGCTGCAGTGGCCACGATCTTTGGTGCCGTTACCACACGGAAGATGACGGTTGACTGTCAACCCACAGAAGCTGGGTTTAAAGCTTTGCGGCGTACCGACCTGCGTGACCGCGGATTTTCCTTGGACGCCGCTTAAGCGCCGGCCGTAAAGGTGTTGCCGTGTTGTCGCAGCTCATCATCACACACGAAACCGTGTATCGATACCGCGTACCCGTTGAGTTGGGCCAGCACCGGCTTGTGTTGCGCCCACGCGAAGGCCACGATTTGCAGGTGGTTTCGATGGACCTCGACATCACGCCCGCGCATACCGTTCGTTGGAGCCGCGATGTCTTTGGCAACAGCGTGGCGACGGTTGATTTTCAGCAGCCTTGCGACGAGCTGCGCATTGTCTCCTGCGTGAAGGTCAACTTGCACGCGTTGCCTCGCCTTGAGGAGGCCGATCAAAGCGTGATGGCCTATCCGGTGGCCTACGATGACGAAGAGGCTTTGGTGGCCAATGCCTACAAGACCCCGATTTACCCGGGGGACCTGCCGTCCTTGCAGGCTTGGCTGCCCGCGGTCATCGCGAAGGCCGATCAAAACAATGCGTTCGCCATTGTGGCGACGCTCAATCGAGAAATCAAAGAAACCATTCGGTATGCGCGCCGCGAGGAAAAGGGCGTGCAAACACCGGCAGAGACCCTGCAGAAGCAATCGGGTTCATGTCGTGACATGGCCACGCTGCTGATGGAGGCGTGCCGCGCGCTAGGTTTTGCGGCGCGGTTTTGCAGCGGTTACCTTGATTGCGCCGCTTCAGAAGCCGGCCGCGCGTCCACCCACGCGTGGATGGAGGCGTATCTGCCGGCTCATGGCTGGAGCGGCTTTGATCCCACGTTGGGCGATGAGGTAAGCCACAAACATGTTTCAATTGGCGTGAGCAACCACCCACGAGCTGTCATGCCGATCTCGGGCCGCTTCTTTGGCACCCGGGCCGATTTTATTGCGATGAGCGTGGCCGTGAAATTCGAAAAGCCGAATCAGCGGTAACCCACGGGCGGCCTCGCGAAGTGACGCCGTGATTAAAGGATGGCCATTGGGTCGCAAAGCACAAAGCCGCTGGGCTAGATGAAAGCGTAGCTCCGGTGGGAGCCATCACATTTCTTCGAAATCGGCTTTCACTTTTGGCGCTGGGTTGTGTCCATAGCGCCATGACACGTAGTCTCATCGTTGCCCTTCTGATAGGGGTGGTCGCTTGTTCTGACGCGGATGAATCTCAGGGCGTCACTGACGCGGGGGCAGACGGCGGAGGGCAGGACGATGGGGCAAGCCCCATGGTCGACGCATCCGGGAACAGCTGCTCACTACCACCTGCGGCACCAGGCGTGGTGTTCATTGATACGGGCGCGGTGCGAGGCAAGGCCGCGGCCGCCGATAGCGCCGTCACAGCGTTTCTAGGCATTCCTTACGCGGCTCCTCCCACGGGCGAGCGTCGGTTTCGCCCACCGGCGGCTGCTGCCTGTTGGTCGGGCGTTCGTGAAGCCACGGACTTTGGCCCTATCTGCCCGCAGCGTCCAGTTGAGCAGGGCAAGCCCGGGGATCCGAACGCCGCTTTGCAAGGCAATGAAGACTGCTTGACGCTTAACGTTTGGACGCGCTTGCAGTCAACAACCGCACCCAAGCCCGTGATGCTGTTTATTCACGGCGGCGGCAATATGCAGGGGGCTGGCTCTGAACCTTTTTACGATGGCACGGCGCTGAGCGAAAAAGGCGGCGTGGTTGTTGTGACGTTCAACTATCGTTTGGGGGCCTTAGGCTTTCTGTCGCACCCTGCGCTTTCGGCAGAACGCGACGAGAAGGTTTCAGGAAACTACGGGGTATTGGATCAGCTCGCGGTTCTAAAGTGGGTCAAGCGCAACATCGCAGCCTTTGGTGGCGATCCAAACCGCGTGCTGGTGTTTGGTGAATCTGCGGGCGGCGTCAACACCTGCACGCTTGTGGCTTCGCCACTGGCAGCGGGCCTCTTTCATCGTGCGCTTGTGCAAAGCGGAGGTTGCGTCGGCAATGCTTCGTTGGCCGAAGGTGAAGCAGAAGGTTTGGCGCTTGGCTCGAAGGCGGGGTGCACCACCAGCGATGTTGCCGCTTGCTTGCGAGCCAAGACGGCTCAAGAGATCATCGATGCGGGGCCGAAGAACCTTTCGTTGGGTTTGAAACAGGGGGCCGGCGAGTATGGCTCGGTTGTGGACGGCTTCGTGTTGAAGGAGGTGCCCTTGGCGGCGATCCGCTCTGGCCGCCACAACAAAGTTCCCATCGTGTTTGGCGCGAATGCCGACGAAACGAATCTCATGATCGGCGCGGGGCCCAAGACGGCGTTGGAGTATGTGGCTTGGCTTGGCGATCTATTTGGTCCTACGCTCGCAGCGCGTGTGTTGAAGCAATATCCCGTGTCGCGGTTCACATCACCACGCGAAGCGGCCGTGGCGGTGACGTCTGACTACCGTTTCATTTGCCCGTCGGTGTTCTATGCGGACGCGGCTGTGATTGGTGGATCGCCCACTGTGTTTCACTACTTGTTCTCGAAGGCCCGCGATGTGTCGCCCGCCGCCGCTTTGCTGGGCGCTTACCACGGCGTTGAAATTGCGTATCTGTTCCAGACCCTGAAAATGGCAACGCCCACTGAAAGTTCGCTGGCCAACGCGATGCTGGGATATTGGTCACGTTTCGCCGCCACGGGTGATCCCAATGGTGGGGAAGCCCCGCTGTGGCCAGGTTACGGTGCAGGTGTAAAGAAGAGCCTGCGCCTCGATTCGCCGATCGTGGTGGCGGACGGTGTGCGGACTGACGACTGTGCATTCTGGCTGTCTACGCTTTAGGAACATGTCCTTGCGCTGCTCGCAGCGGCCTGTCCTCGGGGAAAGGTCGACCATGTGGTAAAAGGCGATCAAATGGCGAAGGCGAAAACGTCTTTTGCATCACGATGGCCGAGCCTCATGCTGGGCGGGCTCCTCGGTTTTGTGTGCCTCAATGCCGTTGGTGGTGGCATCTACGGCATGGCAGGGGCGGAAGGTGTGCCCACCGCCTGGCTGCAGGGCAGCTTCTTCACGAACTACTTCATTCCCAGCCTCATCCTGTGCTTCGGCGTTGGCGGCGTATGCGGGACAGCGGCGTGGGCGGTGTTTGCTGGCGCGAATAGCGCTCGGCTGTGGGCGCTGTTCGCGGCAGCCGTTTTGATCGGTTGGATCGTGGCTCAGGTTCTCATCATTGGTTTCGTATCAGGGTTGCAGCCCGCGGTTGCGGGTACCGCGTTGCTCATCGCGGCAGTTGCCTTAACGCTTCCTCGAACCAGAAACGCCGCGCGGCTCATACGCGAATGACTTTCCATGTGCCGCGCTTAAACAACACCACGCTCAACACAGCCACCAACGAAAACGCCGTCATGATGGCGGTAAACACACCCGTGGGCCCAAGCTTGGTGAAGTGCGACAGCGCGTAGGCCAAGGGGATCTCCCACAGCCAAAAGCAGATGATGTTGATCCATGTGGGCGTTTTTGTGTCGCCTGCGCCGTTGAAAGCCTGGGTGACCACCATACCCACGGCATAGAACAAGAAGCCGGCGCTGACGATCCGCAAACACCTTGTGGCATAGGCGACGACTTCGGGATCGGGCGCGAACAAAGCAGCGATGTTGCCCGCGAAGATGAAGAAGATCACCCCCACTGTGCCAAGGAAGTAAAGGTTGTAAATGGCCGCGCGCCAAACGGCTTGTTCGGCGCGGTCGGGCTGTTTGGCGCCGAGGTTTTGCCCCACCAACGTGGCGGCCGCATTCGCCATCCCCCACGAGGGCAAGAGCGCGAACAGAACGACCCTTATGGCGATTGTGTAGCCCGCCACGGCGGTGCTGCCAAAGTTTGCCAGCACGCGCACAAGCGCGATCCAGCTGGCGCTGCCCACCAACACCTGGAACACACCACTGCGGGCGATGCGTATGATCGTTTTCATCACGTCGGCTTCGAAGATTAAGTGACGCCGCTTGAGCGCCACGCGTGATGTTGGACGCGTGAGTTTGTAAAGCTGGTAAAGCACGCCCGTGCCGCGGCCAATCGTGGTGGCCACCGCCGCGCCGGCCACGCCCCACTTAGGAAACGGGCCCCAGCCGAACACTAAGAAGGGGCCGAGCACGATGTTGATGCCGTTGGCCAACCACAACGTGCGCATTGCCACGGCCGCATCACCTGCGCCACGGAAGATGGCGTTGATCAAGAACAGCATCACAACGGTGGCGCTGCCGCCTAACATCACCCGCGTGTAATTGACGCCCACGCGCGTGGTCTCGGCCGACGCACCCATGAGTTGCAACAACTGTGGCGCCGCCACCGCGCCACCCACGCCGATCACAACGGATAAGCCGCCGCCCAGCAGAATGGCTTGAAACGCCGCACGCGCGGCGCCCTCCGGATCTTTTTCACCGATGCGCCTCGACACCACCGCTGCGGCGCCCATCGAAAGTCCGATCGCCAAAGCGTAAAGCAGATTCAACAACGATTCGGTGAGGCCCACCGAAGCCACGGCCTCGGGGCCCAGCTTCGAGACCCAAAAGATATCGACCACCGCGAAGATGGATTCCATCACCATCTCCAGCACCATGGGCACCGCCAACAAAATGACGGCGCGGCCCAGATCTTCGGTGGTGAAATCGCGTCGTGAGCCCGCGACGGCTTCTTTCATCAATGACCACATGCCCTGTGGCTTGGCGGCGGCGCCTACCCCTGCGGCCAACGGTTGCGCTTCTGATTCGTGCGTTTGCATAACTTTCCTCGAACGTGGCCGAACGCGAGGGCAATAAAAAACCCGGCACATTCGGCCGGGTTGATTCACACACTGAGCTTCGTGGTGGTGACGCTCAGAGTACCCGACCATCGCCGCTGTGGGCGGCGGTTGCGACAAACGGTCGCGTATGGAAGGGTGCAAAGCTCATGGTTGGTGAAGGTAAAGGCGGCGAGCCTGGAAGGCAAGCAAATTTTGCATCGAATGTGGGGGCCACTTTAGAAGGGTGCCCCGAGCTTCTTCGGGCTTCTTTGTGAGCGATCTTCAGGTGGGCGCTGGGTAACCTGGGCCTTAGCTTCAGCAGCGATGCTTACCAAAGCTTGTTTGTGGGTCACCGCGATTCTCCTTGGCGCTTGCACGGCGCCGCAGCCCGCCACGAAACCCGTGGCACCTTGGCCCCAGCCAAAGGAGATCGTTCGCGACGGTTTCGAGGGTAAGCTTGGCCCCGGCTGGGTGTGGCTCGACGAAGATCCGGCCGCTTGGAACATCGAAGGGCAGCGCCTCAATATGAAGCGCTTTCCGGGCAAAGGCTTTTACGGCATCAACATGAAAATACCCGTGTTGTACCGTCCCGCCGTTCCGTTTCGTCGCGGCCTAGAGATGAGGGTGAAGGTTGGCTTCGACGTGGATAAACCTTACGGGCAAGCAGGCTTCGTTGTGTTTTACGACAAAGATCGCTACGCGAAGTACATCCTTGAGTATTGGTACAACAAGGGCACGCACGTGATCTTCTTGCGCGAGGATGATGGCGTGCCTTGCCATTGCAAAGGCATTTGCGAAAAGGATGTTCACGTCGGCAAGATCGAAGTCGAGCTGAGGCTGCAGTACGACGGCGAAAAATTCATTACGTCGTACCGCTTCCCCGGTGACAAGGACTGGACGCATCACTTTGATGTGGACGCGATCAAGAACGAAGGCCCGGTGAACGTGGGCCTGTTCAGCCAGGCGGATTCGGGCTCTACGGATTGGGCTTGGTTTGACGACTTCGAGCTGAGCGTGCCTTAGCGCTGGGCTTCGGCGCCTCGGCTGCGACAGGTAAGATCTCCAGCCCAGCGATGCGAGGTTGGGTGCGCTTGGTGGCAAAGCCGATGTGAAGTTCGCCGTTGCTGACGGTGACAGGCACTTCGCGCACCGAAGTTTTGTGTAAGCCCCCGCCTTGCGCAAACGGATCAACGTCTGGGTAAACGGTGTCGTTGATGGTGAGGCCGAAGACTCGCTGGCCTGGGGTCGTGATGGGCGCCCAATTCTCCACGAAGTGAAGGCGCACGAGATAATTGCCGTTTTCCACGGCGAAGCGATAGCCGGGAAAACCCACGCGCTCGGTGCAGTAGAGCAGCGGATCTTGGGTGTCGGCGTATGAAAACTCATAGCCGCACACGACGTCGCCTGTTTGGTTCCCCCAAATGAAACCCTGATCGGCAAGCCACGGCCGGCCTTGCGTGTCCACGCGATCTGTGGCGGCGCCGCTATCGATGCGAATCGGGTTGCCACCGGAAAATCGTGGTGGCGGTGGCAATGGCTTCAACGTCATGGGGTACTTGTCCGACCGGATGGCTTGGATTTCATCAAGCCAGATCGTGCCTTCAGAAGCGCCACCGCGCTCGTTGCGCACACGCATCATAATCTCTTCCACGTGCTTCATGTTGGCCACGTCGCCGAACAGCTCATTGAACGGCAGCTCCACCCATTGTGCCTGTGTGCCGTTGAGCGGCAACTTATGTTCCCACGTGCCATTTGAAACGATGATGGTGTGCAAAATGTTATTTGAGTTGTCGGGCTTGACCCAAAACCGAAAGGCGTTGTGCTGGCTCCAATCCACATGCGGCATCATCACGAGGCCGCTGTATTCGCGTTTGCCGAATCCATAGTCGAGCCTGAGCGCGTGCTTGCCGGCGCCCAGCGTTTTGGCATCAAGCGATAGCGTGCACATGTGGCCGTGAACGATGTTGCCAAAGTTGGCACGCAGCTGAGCGTCACTTTCGTACGATTCGAAATCGTCCAACACGGATGCTTGCGGCGACGCATGAAAGGCGGGTGAGTATGTGGGCAACGCCGCGGACAACGTGTTTGGCGTTTGCGTTTTAACGAATTGCAGGTTGTCGAGGTAAACGCTGCCGCTGCCCAGCTCACTGCCAGGAATGTATTGGATGAAAAATCCGATGCCCGTGATGTTGCCCACCACAGGGCCGGGGCGGCTGCTGAAGGCCATGTTGCCGCGGCCGAACACATCGAAGGGAATGGTGACCCAGCGGGCGGTGGCGTCGTTCATGCGAAGATCGTAATTCCACCACACACCTTTGCCGCGCAATTGCACGGAGAAGTGGCGGCCCGAACCGTCGGGTTGCCACCAGAACCGAAACGCGTTCACGCTGGCTTGGCTCACGTCGATGGGCTCGGCTTTGAACTTGTCCATCGTGATGGCCGTGCGATCGCCGTAGCCGATTGATGTGTCGATGGTGTAATCCCATCGTACAACGCTGCCTGTGTGTGGGGCCGGCGCCGCCAGGCTTACGGTGGATCGGTTGTTGGTGCCGTCCCACGCGATGAGCTTTTGCAGGCCCTCTTGATCAGGCACGTTGTCGAAGGACTCAAGGGGTGTGATGGCCGCTGGTGCCGCTTCTTTCGTCACCGCTGCGGCTGGCCACACTTGCATTGCGTTTAGCAGTGAGCCTCGTTGGCCCTGCCACGTAAATGCGAGTGATAGCGCTCCGTCTTGCACAACCACAGGCACGCTCTTGACCAGCGGTACGCGCACGCCACCCGCTTGGTCCCATAAGTCGATGTTACCAAGGCTTTGCCCTTCGACGTCCACGGTGAACACGCGTTGACCTGCGGCCGTAACGGACTCATCAAGCTCAGCAAAATGCAGCACCACGGTGTACGCACCGTTTTGCAAAGGCAGCGCCAGCTCGCGCACATCCGCAATGGCTGTGCTGTAGACGTGGGGCCGCCGGGTGCCAAACAGACGCTTGTTTGCGGCGGTGATGCGTTTGTGGGTGCCGAGCGTGTCGCGTGACCACTGCACATCGCCGTCTTGCCATGGCTCGTTGGCGCCAAGGTCTATGTGGATTGGTGACGCGAACTGTGCGGCGGGCGGTGAGGCCAGCTGCGCGGTTTTTGCACAACTGGCGATGAGAAGGACGTGAAGAACGGTGGGGTAGCGAAAGGCGTGCATAGCCACCCACCCTAGCCAATGACTTGGTGCTCTCTTACAGACCTGCCTTGGGTGCGGTGCCCGAATATATTTGGTAGCGGGGCCCTTGCTTGGAGGGACGTCGTCTCCCAGTTGGAAGGTTCACGGGGGCCGGCGGCCTTCGGCCTACTTTGGACACCCCACACGTTCGGTGGAAACCACCAGGTCGTCCATCCACAACTCTGTGTTGATCCCGCTGAAGCTGTGCCAGCCCACGATCATATTCACAAACTTTCCACTCATCCAAGCGGCGTTGAGCGCGCCGTTGTTCCATTGATCTGGTGCCGTGATCGAGTGAACCAAGGTGTCGCCGTTCCAGGCGAATAGTTTGTGTGTTGGCTCGTTCGCCAAGAAAGCGACCTCGATGCACTGCCAGCTATTTGCCGCAATGACCGGGCCTTTGCCCCACAGATCTTGCTTTGGCGATATGTTGTCGCTGGGCACTTCATTGGTGCCGATGGCGCCTTTGATCTCACCAAACCGAACTTCGTCGTTGGCACCATCGGGAAGTTTGCGAATGCCGATCAGAGTCTCGTGGTTGGCGCCAGGGTTCATGCCAAGCTGCCGCGTCAGCCAGAAAAATGCACGTACATAAAGCTTGTTTGTGTTTGCTGGCAACGATCGTGTAAGCATCGCCGGCTGAGCGCCGCCCGCGAAGCGAATTGATTTGCTACCGCTGTGCGCGCGCGTTGTGTCAACCAAAGCCGAAACTTGGCCGTTTGGATTCTTGTTGTTGCGAACATACGAAATGAAGTTGTCCCAACCGGCAGGCTGTTGCCCCGCCGTGCCAGCTTCGAATCCGTCGGAGAACAGCACCCCGCCAGCCGCGTTGCCCCCTGTGCCGCCTGCTGCGTTGGCGCTTCCGGCTGTCCCGCCCGCTGCATTGGCACCAGCGCTTCCGGCTGTGCCGCCCGCTGCGTTGGCACCAGCGCTTCCGGCCCTGCCGCCCGATGCCGCGCCGCCGAGCCCAGCGGCGCCCCCGCTTTGACTTGGCGACCCACCACCCGTGGCGCGTCCGGACTCGCCTCCTTCGCTCGCGTCTTCGCCCCCTTGGTCGCGGCCGCTTGTCGCGCAGTTGGCAAGGGTGAACGCTCCCAAAGCGATCGCAAAATAACAAGGCGCCCAAGATGCTGTGCCCCAACGGTGGCGGTGTGCGCCGCGGTTTGAATCACGAACCAATGTGCTCTCCAGCTGAACGTGGATCTTTGGCGAACGCACTGACTGAATGTCAGCGTCCTTGTCCTCTGGTTATAAACCGCGTGGCTGCTTAAGTGGGCACGGCCCACGCGATCAATTTTCCTGCGTCAGCCATCGTCGTGGCTTTTGCTGGATGACAAACACGGGACGGCGGGCGCAAAATCAATCTAAATGCAGCGGCGCACTGGAACACAGGCTCTCCTACTCATGGTCTTCATTAGTGCCGCGGCGTATGTGGCCTGCAGCAACGAGGATGGTGACAGCACGGATGGGCCCAGCGGTGGCCGTGGTGGCGACAGCCGCAGCAGTGACGGCGGCGTGGCGGCAACCGTCGACGCGGCGACGATGGGGGGCACCCCAGGAGGTGGTGGCACAAGCGGCGGTGCCGGAGGAAACGCCGGAGCGTCGGGCGGTCACGCGGGCGGGGCCGGGGGCGTGGCACAGACAGGTGCCTGCCTTACGCAAACGTGCCTGGGGCGCTGCGAAGGATCATCGTGCAGTGGTTTGTGGAAGTGTGTGACCGAGGTCGCATGTACCGCTGACATCGTCTCCTATTGCGGTTGTGACGGTAAAACATTTGAAGGCAGTTCAACGTGCGCGGGCAAAGCGTATTTGGCCAAGGGCGCCTGTGACGAGATCAGTTGTGATCCCAAAAAGGTGTTGTGCAAGTCTTTGCCACCCACCTGCAAGGCCAATGAAGTTCCTTCGGTGCATGAAAGCTGCTGGGGGCCTTGCGTGCGGATCGAACAGTGTGCGTGCAAGCTGGCGAGCGACTGCCCGATGGAAAACATGTATACGTGTCACGGCAAACGCGCGTGTGGTCCATACGTCAACTGACGGCTATTTCCGCGTGCGCGCTGCGTCCTCGATGAAGCGAATGGCGAGTGCTGTCCAGCCCGTTTGGTGGCTGGCGCCAAGCCCGCGACCATCTTCGGCGTGAAAGTATTCGTGAAACAACACAAGGTCGCGCCAGGCGTTGGCGAAATGCTCATCGGTGCCATGGCATGGCCGACGGCCTTCCTCGTTCAATAGGAACAGGGATGCCACACGGCGCTCGATCTCCTCTGCGACTTGCACCAGCGTGAACCTTTGACCCGAGCCCGTGGGGCACTCGATGGTGAAATCGTTGCCGTAGAATTTGTGGTAACGCTCCAAAGCTTCAGTCAGCAGATAGTTGACGGGCAACCACACGGGGCCGCGCCAATTTGAGTTACCGCCGAAAAGCCCGGTATCCGAATCGCCGGGCACGTACTTTACTGAAAAGGAATCGCGGCCGTGCACGAAACGATAGGGTTCACGCTCATGATGTTTTGAAAGTGAACGCACGCCGTGGGGTGACAGGAACTCAGTTTCATCCAACACGTAGGAAAGAATCTTCGCCAACTGCGTTTGGCTTGGAATTGCCAGCAGCAGCAGCCCCGAATCATTGTTGGCTTTTGTCACAAGCTTTCCCAGCAGCGGGCGGTTATCGATGAACCACTGCATGCGTCGGCGAAAGCGTGGCAACCGTGCCAACATCGATTCATCAAGGATCTCGACCGCAATCAGCGGCAAAAGACCCACCATTGAACGCACGCGCATAGGGAACGTGGCTTCGCCGGCGTGCAACTTGTCGTAATAGAAACCGTCTTCATCATCCCACAGGCCAGAGCCGCCCAGGTGATTGATCGCGGAAGCGATGGCAACGAAGTGCTCGAAAAACTTCGATGCCATATCCTCGTATGCAGGCTCAAAACTGGCCAATTCGAGCGCTATAGACAGCATGGTGGCCGCATAAAAGGCCATCCACGCGGTGCCATCCGCCTGTTCAAGATGCCCACCCATGGGCAAGGGTTTCGATCTGTCGAACACGCCAATGTTATCGAGCCCTAAGAACCCTCCGGAGAATAGGTTGCGCCCGTGAGCGTCTTTTCGGTTCACCCACCACGTGAAATTTAGCAGCAGCTTTTGGAACACTTTCGCCAAAAAGTGCCTGTCGCGCTGGCCATCAGTGTCGACGGCCAGTTTGTAAATGCGCCACGAGGCCCACGCATGAACGGGCGGATTCACGTCGTCAAAGCCATATTCATACGCGGGCATTTGCCCATTGGGATGCATATACCACTCGCGCAAAAACAGCAGCAATTGCTCTTTGGCAAAGAACGGATCGATGCGCGCGAAAGGGATCATGTGAAAGGCGGAGTCCCAAGCGGCAAACCACGGGTATTCCCACTTGTCCGGCATTGAAAGAATGTCGCGGTTGTAAAGGTGCTTCCAATCGGCGTTGCGGCCCCGCTTGCGCGACTCAGGCGGCGTGGGGTGGGCCGGGTCGCCATCGAGCCATGCTTGCACATCGTAAAAATAGAACTGCTTCGTCCACAGCAAGCCGGCATACGCTTGCCTTGTCACGCGGTTTTCGTCGCGGGTGAGGCCAGGGTGCATTCGGCTTGCGTAGAACAGATCCGCTTCGGTGCGTCGCCGTTGCATGATTTCATCGAAATCGCCAAACGGAAAGGCCGGCTGCAGCGTTGATACCGTTGCGGCCGCATGCAACCGAAGTCGCAGAACACATTCCCCCTGTGCCGTAACCTCCACGGCGCAGCGAAACGCGGCCTTCGTGCCTCTTTGGGACGGATTGATGGCTGACCCATCGCCGTTCACAACATAGCGGTGAAAGGCATCTTTGACGTATGGCTGCGCGTTAGGCACGCCCCACAGCTTCTGGTTGTTGGTTTCGTTTTCGGTGAACAAACACTCAACGTTGCCGGCAAACGTCGTGGTGTCCAAGTGCAGGAAGTAGGTGCCGAGCGCTTCATGCTCGGCCTTCAACCCTGCTTCATGACGTGAGATGACGGGGCGCCGCCAATAGCCTTCGCCACCACGACCCCATGACCACGTGTTGCGGAACCACAGGCTGGGCAGCACATGCAGCCGAGCCATCTGCGATGAAGGGTTCCTGATCTTGATCTCGATGAGCAGATCCTCGGGCGCGGCCTTCGCGTACCGAACGTACACATCGAAGTATTGCTCGCCGTCGAACGCGCCCAGATCGCTTAACTCAAGCTCAGGCTCGGCCCTTCCGCGTGCGGCATTCTTTTGCACCAGCTCGGCGTATGGATAAGCCTGCTGAGGATACTTATACAGAGCTTCGGCGTAAGAGTGCGTGGGCGTAGAGTCGAGGTAAAAGTACGCTTCCTTTACGTCCTCGCCGTGGTTGCCTTCGGGGCCCGTGAGCCCGAAAAGCCGCTCTTTCAAGATCGGATCGTGTTCGTTCCACAGGGCCAGGGCGAAGCACATGCGGCCTTGCCTGTCGCAAAAGCCAAGCAGACCATCTTCGCCCCACCTGTAAGCACGGCTTCTCGCTTGGTCGTGCGTGAATGAGTGCCAGCTCTCCCCGTTATGCGAGTAGTCTTCACGAACCGTGCCCCATTGGCGCTCAGCTAGATAAGGCCCCCAGCGTTTCCAGTTGCGTTCGCGCAGCTCATCCTCGCGCAGGCGCTGCGTCTCTGGGTCGTCGTGCATGGGGGGCGATTGTACGTGTGAAACGAATTCGTGGCCAATCGGATGAAGCGGGGCTCAAGGGTCCAGGATGGTATTGCCTTAGCGCGCTCCGTATTGACGTTCGTCGGGCACCAATTCGTACTCACAGATGCTCGCGTGGCGGGCGCTGCAATACCTGTCGTGCCAACCTTTGCTCTTCATATCAATCGCCAAACAACCTTGCTGGCCGTCGAAGTTGTCGGGTTGACGAAACGCAAAATTTTGCCAAGCAAGCTTGCTGCCATCGTTCCACAAGAGGTCCGCGCCGTTTGAGGCACGTCGCGCGCCCAACCACAGCACGGGGTATGTGGTGATGTCCAATGCCAGCATCGCTTCAAGAAACAGCTGATCACCTTCGGTGCGCACGCGCGCCAATCGACCATCGTTGCGGCGGCACGCGGCCTCAGCGTTTTCGTGTGTGAGTGGTTGCGGGTTCACCCTGTAGGAAAGCTTGCTGGCAGGATTTGTTGCAAAGCTTGGTGTTTCGCAAAGAAAGCCTCGAACAGTCTCGCATGCGTCCCATTGCCACTGCGTCGCCATCGCTGCCTTTGCGGCAAACGCACAGTTCTGTTCGGCGCGACGCTTGTGCGTGATGCGAGCGTGCGGCAAGAGCACTTCATCGGTCAACCATTGCGGCTCGCCCTTGGCGCCCACCCGCATTCCGATCCAAGACTCGGTGCCGGTGGCGATGGCACGATTGATGGATCTACATTCGTTGACCGACACGCACGTGGCCAAGTATCCAGAGTGCGCCTCGCACCAGGCTTGGGCGCCAGCAAAATCGCGCGGCTGTTGCTCTTGCAGGAAACAATGGCCGCCTTCGCCGTACAATGCGTCTCGGCAGTGGGGGTAAAGCTCCACGCGCGTTTTTGGGGGCGGCGCCGACCATAAGCGCCATCCTCCCAGCAGCGCCACCACGGCCAAGGCAGCGATGCCGAGCAAGCCCCAAGGGGTGCGGCGCGGCCGAATCGCTGCCAGCAGATCGTCCATCGACTTCCAGCGTTCAGCAGGTTGGTTTCTCATTCCGCGCGCCAACGCTCTGCGCACGCGGCGGCGCACGCCCTTGCTCCTCGCGTGACGCAAGGGAGGCAACGTGCGCCCGTGAAGCGCCCAATCGAGTGCCAAACAGAAACTAAATTGATCGGATGCCGCGCTGGTTGCACCCGACGCTCGTTGTTCCGGTGCCATGAACGCGGGCGTTCCGCGCCCTGCCACCGCCATTTCGTCGCTGTGTCCCTCGCTTTGTGCCAGGCCAAAATCGGTGAGCCTTCCCACGCCGTCAGCGGTCACCATCATGTTGTCTGGCTTCACATCACGATGAATCACACCTGCGTGGTGCGCTGCCGCGAGGCCCTGCGCTACATCGGTGAATACCTCGATGATCTCTCCCGGTGATCGCCGGTTCTGTTGCAACCAGGCCGTCAACGTTTGGCCTTCGACGAACTCAAGCACGATATAAACCCAGCCGTCGTGCACACCCGCATCAAACACGGCCACAACGTTTGGATGTGAAAGCCGTGCCATGGCTTGCGCCTCGGCGAGCAGACGTTTCAACATCGCGTCTCCTTTGGCCTTCACCCGCAGAAGCTTGAGGCCAACCTTGCGCCCCAGCTGTGGATCGTAAGCCTCATAAACCACGCCACCCGCGCCACCACCCACCACTTGGATCACCAAGTAGCGCCCGATCGCTGTACCTTTGGCCAGGGGTCCTTCGGCGTCGAGCAACGACTCGTCACCGAGGCCTGCGTCGAACTCGGGGCCCAGCGTCAGCATCGTAGACACTTCGGCCACCGTCACGCGACATGACACACAGCCGTCGAGGTGTGTCTCGGCTTCGCGTCGTTCTTGCGGCCCCAGCAGCCCGCTGGCGAAAGCCACAATTTTCTCTTCACTCAGGCAGGCCATGGCGTAGGCTGGATTCTTGCGAGTATGCCGTGATCGCATGTGTGGCGGCTACCCCGTGATGGCTGTGTTAAGGCGATGCTTCCGTGATCGAGCGAGAATTTCTTCGAGCCAGCGCCAAAAGCGACAACGTGCCCACGGCACAGCAGCTGCGAATGTCATTGGTGCCGGCCGTGCAAGCTGCCGTGGCGGCGTGGCCGGCGCTCGAGGTGGGCGGCGCTGCAGCTCTAACCCAGCGGGTGGCCAGCGTTTGGCAAGACGCACAGATCGAGGCGGCCCAATTTGCCGCGTGGATAGCGGGCTTGTGTTTGTCCGATCTCTACTTGGCATTGGCGCTTGCCAACAATCACAAGAAAGCCGTCGAGGTGTTTGAGCACAATTATGTGAATGTGGCGGTGGCCTCGGTGCGCGGCAAAACGCCCAAAGACGAGCTTAAACAGTTGGTCTTGGAAAGGATCTTGGTGGCGGCACGCGGGCAGCGCCCACGCATCGCTTCGTATGCGGGCAAAGGTCCCCTTTTGGCCTGGGTCAAAGCCGTGGCCGTTCGCTTGAGCGTCGATACCCGCCAAGATCCTCACAGGCAGCACACGCAAGATGTGGAGGCGCTTTCAGCCACGTTCCTCGCCCCCGACCTTGAACTGATGATCTTGTCGTCTCGCTATACAGCTGATTTGAAGCACGCGTTGGCTTCGGCGCTTTCCTCGCTTGATCCACGCGATCGCAACTTGCTGCGCTTTCATTTCCTTGAAGGCGTCAGCGGCGATGCGTTGGCGCGCATGTACGGCGTCACCCGCCGCACCATCACGCGCTGGCTTGAGGTTATTCGCCTCACCGTGTTGGCCCGCACCAAGGCTCATCTGGCTCGCGAACTGAAGCTCGGTGATGAGGAGCTAGAGCTAATCATAGGCGCCCTACGCAGCCAATTGGCCAGCGTTCTGCAGGCGGGCCTGGCGTTGCCGAATAGGCGAAAATAGCTGTTAAATCAGGTGCTTGCGAAATAGGCATGTCTCACTGGCTGGCCGACGCCGTCTAAGTTGTGAAGATATGCAGTTCAATTCTTTGTCGAGAGCCTGGCTAGGCTTGGCCGTCTTTGGCCTGTGGAGCGCCTGTACGGGGCAAGTGCCGCGCGACGTTGCCGGGGGGCCCGACGATCCAAACGGCCTAGGCGGCGCAGGTGGCACCGGTGCCGGTGCGCCCGCCATTGGTGGCGCCGGTTCCACGCCCAACGCGTGTGATACAGGCGCACCCCCACCAGCGGCGTTGCGGCGCCTCACGCCCAGGCAATATGCCTCCACCGTCAAATCTCTGTTGGCTGTCGACGTGCCACTTGGCGATTTGTTGCCCGAGCCCAAGACGTTTGGATTCGAAGGTTTTGCGCAGAACCAGGTCGCCAGTGTGGGATTGGCTGAACAGTGGGATGCGGTGGCCGAGACTGTGGCGGCCAAGGCCAGCCAAGATCTGAATAAGCTTTTGGGGTGCGATCCGAACACAGATGCGAATTGCCTCAGAGGTTTTGTGCAAACGTTGTCCGAACGCGCTTTTCGGCGTCCTTTGAACGCTGAACAACTTGGCAAGCATGTGAGCTTCGTGGACGCGGCCAAGATGACTGCAGGCGCGCAAGAAGCTGTGCGTATGTACGTGGCAGCTTTGTTGCAAAGCCCCAGCTTTCTTTACCAACGTGAAAGCTTTGTGGACGATGGCCGAGGTCATGTGCGGCCCGACGATTGGGCCATGGCTTCACGGCTATCGTATCTGTTGTGGGGCGACATGCCCGATGCCAACTTGTTTGCAGCAGCCCGCGCGAAGAGTCTGGGGACTGAATCGCAAGTGCGTGCGCAAGCGCAACGCATGCTCAACGATCCGCGCACCCGCAGCCAGGCGAAACACTTCTTTGAGCAGTGGCTCGAGTACGACACCTTGCCAGGCCTATCCAAGGATACGGCCACTTATCCGACGTTCACGCCGAAGCTTGCCGAGCTCTTTCGTCAGCAACTTGAGCGCGACGTCGAGTTTGCGATGTTCGAGCAGAAGAACACGCTATCGCAGTTGTTCTTGTCTGGTCAAACGTTCATGAACGCGGAGCTCGCGGCGTTTTACGGCGCCAACGCTCCTTCGGCTGCAGGCTTCGCGCTTGTGAAATGGCCGGCGGGGGAACGGCAGGGCGTGTTGACTTCCGGCGGAATGATGGCCGCGCATGGTCACCCAAACCAATCGTCGCCGATCATGCGTGGCAAGTTCATGCGCGAGCGCTTGTTGTGCCAACCCCTGCCGTCACCGCCCAACGACATTGAGATCATGCCGCCCATCGTGCGGCCCGGCGCAACCACGCGCGAACGTTTCTCCGATCATAAGTCCGATACCCGCTGTGCGTCGTGCCACGGTTTGATCGATCCTGTGGGCTTCTTGTTTGAGCACTACGATGGTATGGGCGCACACCGCACGAAGGACCAGGGGCTGGACGTGAACGCCAGCGGCGAGCTAACCAGCACTGAAGACTTGGACGGGACCTACAACAGCGTGATGCCATTGCTGCCAAAGTTGGCCGCCAGCCGTGAGGTGACTTCATGTGTGGCCACGCAGTGGTTTCGCTTCACTTTTGGTCGTGAGGCAGGCGAATCGGATGCTTGTGCGGTCGCCAAGCTCACGCAGTCTTTGCAGGGCACGGGAGGGGACTTCAAACAACTGCTGGTGGAATTGAGTGTGCAGCTGCTTGCAACGAAAGGCGTGGCGCAATGAACGGACGTGCCAAGATCTCTATGCCCTCTCGCCGCCATCTGTTGCGCGGCGCCGCCGGTTCAACGTTGGCGTTGCCTTTCTTGCCATCGCTTCGCCCCGCACACGCCGCTGCCAGCGGGCCCCGCAAGCGGCTCATCGTGTTTTATTTCTCGAACGGCGTCACGCAGGAGAAATTCTGGCCAACGGCATCGGCCACAGGCCTTTCGTTGTCCCCCGTGTTGGCGCCGCTGCAAACGTGGAAAGAAAAGCTAACAGCGGTTCGTGGCATCAACATGGAAACCGCGCGCGCCACCAACGGCAACAGCCACAACGTGGGCATGACCAACGTTTTAACAGCGCGCAAGTTTCAAGACGTGCAGTCGACTGAGTTTGGCGCAGTCGGGTGGGGCGCGGGCATCAGCATTGATCAGCACATCGGCAATACACTGGCTGCGGGCACGCCTTTTGGCTCCTTGCAGCTAGGTGTACAGGCCAACCGCCAATACAAGGGCGATCCCTACTCGTACCTGAGTTACAGCGGCCCTCGCGCGCCCACACAATCTGAAGACGACCCACGCAAGGTGTTCGCAAAGGTGTTCGCCTCGGGCGACTCGGACGCGATGGCGCGTGCCAAGTTGCTGGCGCGTAAGAAGAGCATTTTAGATCTCGTTCGCGACGACTTGGCGCGCGTGCAAAGCGAGGTGGGTCGTGAAGACAAAGACAAACTGCAAACGCACTTGGCCAGCGTGTCTGAGTTGGAGAAGCGGTTGGCCGCTTCCGGAGGCGCTTTGGGCACATGCGTGAAACCGGCGGCGCCGCCAGCCACGGTGCAGCTGACGGGCGATGAGCAGCATCCGGTATTAGGCAACATGATGTCTGATTTGGCCGTGGGTGCCTTATCGTGTGACGCCACACGTGTGGTGACCCTGCAGTGGTCCACGGCCCAGTCGGGCTTGTGGCCCAAATTCGCGGGAGAATTTCCTTCCTGGCACCACGACCTGTCTCACCGCACCGATGACGCCGCGGTGGGGGCGCTTGTGCGTATGCAAACCTGGTACATGCAACAACTGGCAAACCTAGCGAAGAAGCTGGACGCCGTGCCCGACGATGGCGGCACGTTGCTTGATAACACCGTGATTCTCACCATCAGCGAAGTGGCCGTGGGTAATACGCATTCCTTCAAAGACCTGCCGTGCCTGCTGCTGGGCGGTCGCAACCTGGGTTTAAAGGGCAACCGCCTGCTGACTTTCAGCAATAAGCCACACAACGATTTGTTCTTATCGATCGCAAACGCGATGGGGACGCAAGATAAGACCTTCGGTGATCCCATGTTCAACACGGGGCCACTGGCGGGTTTGTTCAGCTGAGGCGACGCTAGGCTTTGAGCCGCGGCAACACGCCCGTGAGATCTTGTCCGCCGGTGTTGGTGGCGCCGAAGCTGTTGTTCGGCAGGCCCATGGCCTGCATCACCGATACCCACAACTTGTTGTGGCCGGGACCGACCGTGCGGTTGTTGACCTTCGCTGTCTCGGCGTATTTCAGATAACGACCGGTCTTGAAATAGCCGCCGCAGCCACCAGCCATGACGAACGGAATGCGGTTCAGATCGTGCGGCCCGTTCGCCAGCTCGGTGGTCCACACCACAACGGTGTTGTCGAGCATTGTTCCGTTGCCCTCTTTGATGGCTTTAAGACCTGCGATGATTTTCGCAAACTCCTCCGCGTGTTTTTTGTAATACGTGCCCATCTGCATAGCGGCTGGGTTGCCGGGCACCGCTTGGTGGGCGATGTCCTGGTGCACATCGCCCACGTTGGCGCCGAACTCCGCGGGACCAAATTGACCGTGCACTTGCATCGCCACGCGGGTGACGTCGCACGCAAGCGCGGCTGTAAGCACTTTGACCGAAGCCATCGCATTTTCGGCAACTTGTGCCACGCCGCCTGGTTTTGTGCCGAACGTGCAAGCCGCTCCATCCACGACGCTTCCCGTACCGCCGCCCGTGCTTTCGGCTTGGGCTTTGAGCTGCTTTTGCAACGAATCAATGAGGTCTACGTGGTTTTGCAGCTTCTGCTTGTCTTCACTGCCCACTTTGCTCAAGGCCGCTTTAAAGTCCTCACGCACGAGATCAGGAAGGCTGGCGCGCCGCAAAGCCAATTTATCGATCGGCTTGGGAGTGCCCATGGTGGCGCCACCGGTGGCAAAGCCTGCGATGGAATCAAACAAGGGCGCCGGCTCGTTCACACCTTTGATCGGTTGGCCTGGGCCTGAAAACACCGGCGTCCACGATCCCCACGTGGTGGCATAAAGCGATGAACGCTTCCCTGGCTGCGCCACAGCTTTGCCGATGACTTGATCGATGGAAGGCCCGCCGCCGCGGTTGTCGCCTCCGCCGGCCACGATGTGTTGTCCTGTGAGAATCGTTCCATTGCCGATGTCGTGCGCGTTGTTCTTTCCCGGATCGTCAACCAATCCAACGACATTGGCCAAACCGTCGACGATGTTGATCTCATTGCGGTGCTCGTAAAGCGGAGCCAAGCTGTAGCTCCAGTTGGCAGCCGGTAGATCCGCCAACGTAAAATCCCAATCGGCCGCCGTGTCCGCACCGCCACGGCGCATGCTCCACAGCGGGTAATGCGGCCCGTGTTGCGTGTGGAAGATCCACAAGCGCTTGGGCGCCCCAACCGCATAGGCGCGGCGGTCACCCAACAACGACGGCAAAAACAACGAGCCGGCGCTTAAACCCATAACGTTCAGCAACGCGCGGCGATCGATCATCGACAACAAGGGCGAGGTGGCACTGGACTTCATAACGACCTCCGCAAACTAAAAGGATGAACGCGACAAGAAATCAGGCGACTTGACCAACGACAACAACAACATGTGCACGTCGCCATCGGCCGCTTTAAGCACGTCTGCCAGCCGCTGGACGCGGCAATCATCTTCTTCAGGTTCAACACCAGTGGCAAAGCCCAACCACTGACGTGCCATGCAGGCCTGCACTTGTGCGCTTTCGGCCAGCTTGGATGAAAGCTCAATGGCGTTTGCCACAGGGCCGTCCACGTCTGTGGATTGCAGCTCGCCCGAGGCGTCCACATCGATGCCATTATCCTGTTTGCGGTAGCCGCCGATGGCGTCGTAGTTCTCAAAAGGAAAGCCGATGGGATCAATCAACTGGTGGCAAGCCTTGCACGTGTTGTTTTCGGCAACCCGCGCTTCAAACAACTGCCGGTTGGTTTTGGGCGCTTCCCCCGCCTTCTGCACAGGTTCACTTGTGTTGGCATTCGCTGCGGGAATGAGTTCTGGCATGCACAACAAGCGGCGCATGACGTAAACGGCGCGCAGGGGCGGCGAGCCCGAGAATTTGTGGCCATGGCTGGCCAAGAAGGCCGCGCGGGTAAGAATGCCTGAACGCTCGTCTTGCGGAAGCTCCACCTTTTCCCACCCGCTCGGAGGCGCTTTGAGGCCGTAAAGTTTCGCAAGGGGCGCGTTCACGAACGTGGCTCGGCTGGTCAGCATATCGGCAAAAACATGCGAGCCATCCACCATCACCATTTCAGTGAAGCGATCACTTTCCTGCCGCATCGCCGCGCGCAGCTCCGCGGTGTAGCCTGGATACTTGGTCGCGTCTTTTTCACCCTCACGTTGATACACGAGGTTGATGTGATCGAAATCGAGCCACTGCCGATGAAAATCCACCATCTGGCCGCGCATGTGCTCGTCGTTGAGCATGCGCTTGGCTTGCGCCAGAATATCGGCGTCGTCGGTGAGCTTGCCCTCGCGGGCCGCCTTGAAAAGGTCGGCGTCCGGCATGCTGCCCCACAGAAGGTAAGACAAACGGCTGGCCATCTCGAAACCGATGACCCCGCGGCGGCCGTTGACGTCTTTATTGGGATCGCCCAGGTCCAACCGGTAAAGAAAATTCACCGATTGCAACATCGCTTCGATCGTTAACTGTGTGGCCTCTTTGAACCCGATGTCTTTACGAACGGTCTCGAAGTTGGCCCCGTACCGGGTGAGTTCATCGGCGGACAACGGCCTACGGAAGGCGCGTTCACCGAAGTCCTTCACGAAGGTTTTGCCGCACGCTTCATCAGCTTGCGCGGCACACGGCAAGAGCTTATCCATGGCTGCGATCGCTTTGGCCGCCACGCCAATCGCCGCTTTCGAAAAATCACCAATGTTGCCTTCTGTGGCAAACAATTTGTCGGCACGATTCTCGAAGCCGTTAACGGCGTTGTCGGGCGTCAGCGTCGGTTGCCCTACGTCAATGCCAGCGAACAGATCGCGCAGGGTCGCCCGGTATTCCGCCTGCGACAAGCGCCGCACCGGGGAAGGCCCCACCGTGTCACACGCACCGGGCGGATCTGGTGGGTCGCCGACGCCACCGGTGCCTCCGCCTCCACCGCCCGCGCCGTCTTGTCCCGCAACGCTGCCACTGCAAGCTGCGAGCGCCGCGCCTAAAAGCAAGCACGCCCTGCCTGGTTTGAGACCCTGAGTCACCATCGAACTACCTCCTCGGGATCGGGCAGCCGCGCGCCGCCAATTGACCTGCAATACCAACTGGTACCGTTAAGTACTATTTAGTACTAGTAAGTTATCACTGTGGCGCGGGGAAAGCTGGGGGCAAAACGCGGAAGGAGGGTTGGAAGGACGCTTTTTGGGGAGATCGTCTCCTGAGATATGTCCATTCTGGATGCGCAGCGGTCGAAAGCCTGAACAAGCCTGTGGCCCTACGTCAGCGCGGCCGAACTGAGACTGAACCCACCCCGAACGGCAGTTCTGGGGTCCGCGAACTCAGCCGGCCGCACCATCGGCAAAAGCGTTGCTGGAAGGCAGCGTTCTTAAGATTAGCGTGACTCTTGTTTGAGCTTCGCTGCTTGACGTTCATAGAACGCGGCGACGCGCTCCGCGTCCTTGGCCAAGGCTTCGTCGTCTTTCGCCATTTTTTCAAGGTCCGCAGCCAAGCGCAGATACTCTGGCGAATTCAACCGTCGCCCTTTGGCGTTTGTGGCTTCACGATACGTTTTCGCCACCTTTCGATTTTCGGCAGCTTCTAATTTGTAGCCGTTCGCCTTGTCGTGAAATACACGCGCCTTGGCTTCGTAGTCCTGCACCGTTGCGGTGGGCAACTCGTCTGCAAAAGCAGCACTTGCGCTCGCACTTGCAACACCGATCGTGAGGGCGAGCAAAAGGGTCTTCGTGGTGGTGCGGATTGGGGAACCGTTCACGTTCATATCATCGCTCCTTTCTGAGGAAATAACGAAAGGCCGTCCGTCTTTATTCCGCATTCGCCTCAGAAATCGGCGTTTTGTGGAATCGTCTTTTGCGAACTATCACACGTGATTTATCTAATAGACCGCATTGTAGGTGCGCCTATTCTTGAGTCAAACGAGCTGAGATCGCTCTATGAATTTCTTTCAACCGTAGGGAGCGCGCCATGAACACAGAAACGTCCTCGTCCGAGCATAAGCGACTGCCCTGGGTCATTGTGCTGGCCGGAGGGCGGGGAACACGACTTGGCCAGCTCACCGCTGCGCTGAGTGGGCAGCCACTTCCGAAGCAGTACGCGCGTCTCGATGGAGTCCGGACGCCCTTACAGAACACGGTTAAGCGAGCGCTGTGGCTCACCGCCGCGGACCGTGTGATGGTTGTGGTTAGTGAGTCATACCGCAAGCTCGCGGCGTCTCAGCTCGATGACTTTCCTGGTGTGAAGCTGGTGGTTCAACCCTTAAGTGGTGGCACGGCGATGGGCATTTTGTTGCCGATGGCGATGCTTGAGCGTCAGCACCCCGACGACGACGTGGTGGTCATGCCATCAGATCATCATTTCGATCGGCCATGGCGTTTCATCGACGCGACCGAAGGTGTCCTCAACGACCTTCGCAGGGGCGATGCCTTGGTCCTCTTCGGCGCCCCCACGTTAAGCGCCAAAACCGACTTTGGATGGATTGTGCCCATCGCGAGCGCCGAGCACGGTTTGCTCGCACCCGTTGGGAAATTTGTTGAAAAGCCCTCGAAGAGCGTCGCGCTCGGCTTGATGAAGAAGGGTGGTTTGTTGAGCACCTTCGTGACCATGGGAACGGTGCGAGGCTTTATGGAAGCCTTTCGAAAGACTTTGCCAAAGGCCACAAACGCAATGCGGGGCTCTGTGAGGTTGGGGCGCTGGAATGCGCTTCGCTTTGCGTTCGTGACATTTGGAGGCGTTGACTTTAGTCGCGCTGTTCTGGCGCGGTTGCCGGATCTGTTGGTGGCCAGGCTGCCCGATTGTGGATGGGTGGATCTGGGCACGCCGGAACGCGTTCGCGCTGTGTTTGGAACGCATTTAGGAATGCGGCAAAGCGCACGCGTGTCTTCGCCCCGATGAAAGTAAGATGCTCAGCCGTGCGTCACCCGCCGAACGCGGTTGCGGCCACCCAGCGAAGGCAAGCGCGCGCGGCTTGCATGTCGGGCGTTTCGCAGAAGCTGAACTTGCGGCGCACTTGAGTTGCAGCTTCGACCTCGAACGATTCGTTGATGGGCGCCACAATCATTGGACACGCTTTTGTGGCTTCAATGAATCGCGGGCTGATGAAAACGCGCGCGGCCGATCGGCACAGAGCCGGATCCAACTTTGACGTCTTCAAGAGGTTGTCGTGCTGGAAGCTAAGGCTGCACCCGATGTCGAGTGAAAAGAAGTCCCAGCAAGCGCTGCTTTGGCAATCCTTCACTTGGTATTGCCACCGGGCGGACTGAAAGCCCACCACGGGTTGCTCAAGCGAGCCGAACAACAAACACGCGTCTTTTCCCGAGGCGATCGGTGCGATTGGATCCTTGGGTTCGCTTGGCACCGCGGGTTCCGATGGCGAGGGCGCTGGCGCATCGGGCTCGTCATCGACAAAAGGAATTTCGTCTGAGGCTTTGGCGGTTCCCCTCGCACGGTCAGCCTCATCTTCACGTTCCTCTGATGCAACCCCCTGAGGTGTCGAACCTGGCTCCGCATCCAAGGGAGCTGTTCCACAGGCAACGGCGAACAATGGGAGAAGGCACAGGCCAGGGAGTAAGCGCATACCCTGAGCTTACACGCGAATGGGTCCATTGGATACGGCGCCACGCGGCGTGTGGCTGTTTGATGTCGTACAAGGTATTCGCAACAAACGCAGATAGAATGTGCCCATGTGCCGACCGGCTCCTCTGATTCTCAGTTCCCTGCTCTTGACGTGCATCGGCTGTCTTGAGAGCGACTCAGATCCCGGAACGATGGGGGGACAAAGCGGCGCGGGTGGCCGGCGCTCCGACGCCCTTGGTGAGGATGCTGGGTCGTTCATTGATGTTGGTAGGCAGGATGTTGGTGTTTTGCAAGGCATCCCAGGCGCCGGGGGACGCCCTGGCCCCGAGTATTCTTGTGACTCCTCGCAAGTTGCCACCGCATTCATCCGCGTCACCGGTCAACGTCCGCTCATTGCGACCTTGACGGCCACCAACTGTGTCGATGCACGCTGCACGCCTGAGGCGGATGATGTTCCATGTGCCGTGGCGCATGTGGCAAGCCACATCAACGAAGTGGGCCCCTGCATGGTGAGGGTGGGGCTGACTGACGGCCGCAGCTTGCTGCTGTCATTCAAAAAGGTACCTAACCCCAACCCCATGTCGTACATGGGATGCACGTTACGGCCTTTCATTCTCGATCCCCCCAATGTCGAGATTCCCGCCGAACCGAACGATGCAGGCGTTGGCGATACCCGATCTCAATAGCGACAAGATCATTGCATGAGCTCGGGATTCCGCCCTCGAATAGTCGTCAAACGAGCTCGTCGTATCCGCGTCCGCGAAACTCGATGAGACAAAAGCCGTGGCCAAAAGGATCGGCCAGGACGGCAAGCAGACCGTACGGTGTATCGTGCGCCGGTTGCTCCAGCACGGCTCCGGCTCGCACGGCGCGCTCGACGGCTTCATGAACGTTGTGGACGACAAAATCCATGTGCTGTGGTGTCCAGTGCCGCTTGAACTGCCGTCCGAGGTTGTCTTCACCAAAGGCAGGCGAACCAGCCTTTTGCGCCAACAGGTAAATGGGCACCGCCGCTCCGAGAAGCTCCACGAACTCGCTGTCCATGCGGCGGCCCACCGTTAACCCCAACGCTTCGGTATAAAAGCGTGTGGCCGTCTGTACATCGGGCACATCAATGTTTACCAGCAAACGCGTCGACCGGGCTGGATCCAGGGGAACGTCGATGCCGCGGCTGATCTTGGTCGATAGCACGGCCCGATCGCGCAACGGCTGCATGGCGCCAAGTTCTGGATCCGCGCGGTAGCGGGCAAACGCTTCTTCATCCGGAAAATAAACGATGTGCACTTCATCAAGCGGTGCCGATGCAGGGCTTTCCCGGGCGAACGCCCGCTGCAAAACGCCGCCGTGTCGCTCCATGATCAACGGCGCCGCCTGCTCGAATCTCCGAAAAGCTTCTACCTCGTTCCTATCAACCATAAGCTCCACGATGAAGATCATTGTCTCGGTACTTTACCGTACGAGGCGATGGTGAGCGCACGCGGGCAGGTGGGCCGCTGCAACGTCCAACGAAAACGTAATCGCTTTGTTTGTAGTGTCTTCGCCACTCACCAAGTCACGGAGCCGAGCGGCATCAGGCTTGTGAAAATCGCGGGTTCAGTGATCATAGAGCGATGAACACCCTTCGCCTCGCGGGCTTCTGCCTGTTGCTATTCGCAACCGCGTGCAACCAGGACGACAAGTTGGCCGTGGCTGATGGCGGAGCGACGGACGGGGGCGGTACCACAACACCACTTGCGAAGGCGGCCAAAGGCGGCGCTCGACTCAAAGCCATGTTGGCACAGTCGGCCGAGGGCATTTCGGTGTCTTTGGGGTGGTACGACAGCAAACTCAATACGCTGTGCAAATTCGTTGAGACGGACAACGGCATTCGTTGCATGCCATTGGGAGGGGCTTCGGCGCTATTTACGGAGGCTCCCGCAGGCGCCTCTGTTCCGCAATGGTTCACCGATGCCACCTGTCAGGAGCAGGCCTTGCCGAGCACGCCTGCCACACAAGAAGGCGCATTAGGAATCATCTTCGATCTTCATTGCTCGCGCACCACGGGGTATTTTCGTGTCGGGCCAGCGATTCCGTTAGGTTCGGGATTCGTTAAGCCGGGTGAAACCTGCGTGGCTGCTTCACAAGAAATGCTCCCCCAGCTGCGAAAGGTGCTGCCCGCGAACTTAGAGGACTTTGTGAAGGCAACGCCTATGGTCGATCCTGCGCAGACTGGGATCGCAGACGTGATCCTGCGAGGCGAAGACGGCTCACAGCAGCCATACGGTCTGCGTGACACCACAGGTGGCTTCGATTGCTCGCCCGCTGAAACGCGCGAAGGGCTGCGCTGCATACCCACGATGCGTGCCGAGCGTGCGACCAACCTGTTTGCTGATCCGGCGTGTGGTCAGGAGGTAGCGCGAGTCGGTGCGATAGAGGGACCAGAATGCCTGCAAAACTTGGGCGACTTTCGCTACATAGAATCCAGAGGATTCGAGGGCGTCATAGCGATGCACGAGATTGGTCAACCACTTGTGCAAACCTACGAGAAGCAGGGCGACACCTGTGTTGCATCCGATGTGGCGGCGGGGGCCTTTTCGTTTGGCACAGAGTTGCCATTGGCCCGGTTCGCTTCGGTCGAGGTGGTGGATGAAACGAAAGGGCGTTTGACTCAAAAGGTTTGGAAAGCGGGATCTGCAAGGATCGAAGACGATCGAGTGACTTCCGCGTCTTCTGGCGCGCCTTGCATGCTGGCAACGACGTCTGACGATGTGGTTCGATGCGTGCCTTATGGATGGAGTGGAGTCGATCTGCAGTTTGCGGATGCCGCGTGTACAAACCCTGTATGGCTGACCTATGGTCCACAACTGTCCATTGCGACACCCGAGCGCATGGCCGTTAAGGGTGCGCCCGGTGGCTTCTTGCTTCCTCGCGTTCTGCGTGTGCTCGACGGCGGGGAGCTATATAGCGGGCCCGTTTTTGCGAAACGGTTGAACAGCTGTGACTTTGTGCCGAACGTTCCCAATTCCAGGCAACCCTACAAGATTGGGATGAAGGATGTCTCTCCAAAGACGTTCCCCGCGATGCCATTCATGCTGCGGTGATCGAATGTCAGGCATTCCATCCGAGCGCGGATAGAGGCACGAGTCTCGCAAACACTACGCTGCCATGCTTAGCGGCCTCGACATTCACTACCCGTGGGGCCGGCGTGTTATCGCGCGCGATCACGCCAAGCGGCGCAAACACGGCATCCGCCCCAAGTCTCAGCGCGCGCGGCGGTAGTGCATGGCAACGGCGCCGTTGCGAAACGGCTTTACCGAGATCAGGTCGAGACGTCGTGTGCTGGACAGACCGGTTTGATAAAGCGTGGAACCGTGGCCCGTGATCCTTGGATGAACGAGGAACTTGTAGATGAGCCCCAGCGGGTGAGCGTGTAAACTTCCGCCATGGAAACGAATAAGCTCTTTCGCGGACGGTTGGTTGACCACATTCAACTGGTGGTGCGGGATCTAGCGGCCAGCCGCCGATTCTACGAAGCTGTGCTCCGTTGTCTGAACATCCCCATCGGTGGGGACGGTCCAGGCTTTTTCTGGGCCGATGAGTTATTCATTTCGTCAACCATGTCTGTGGCGGCGCAAGGCCAGCTGACCGGACGCACGCACCTTGCGTTTCAGGCCAAAGATGAAGCGATGGTTCAAGCGTTTCACGCGGCGGCGACGGCGGCAGGAGGCAAGGACAATGGTGCTCCTGGCGTTCGCCCCTACCACCCCGGCTACTACGCCGCCTTCGTGACAGATCCAGACGGCAATAACATCGAAGTGGTATTTCACGGCGTCGCTACACGTTCCGCAGACGCCGTCACCATCACGTTCTGATGGCGGACACCGAACCGGCCTTGGCCGCGCTTACGGGCTTGACGTTACAAGCTCGAACGACAGACGTGCCGCGCTGGCGATGGTGTCTGAAAGAGCGAAGTCGCTTTTGATGTGGATCGTCCTGGCTTCTTGGTTGAGCCGTGCGCGAAGCACGTCGTCATCGACAGCCAATTGTAAACCACGGGCGGCGTGAAACGCGGACACCCAGTTTTGTAAGTAGCAAGCTTTCGCGTCGAGCGAGTTGGCCAAGATTTTGCTGAGCTCCGCCGGAGACGCCATCGGTAGGGTTTCACCCGACGGCAACAAAAGATTGGCACTGAGATCGAATTTATGTCCGTTGCGATCGATGTCGTGCGCTTGCCCCACCGCATCGAACACATCGAGGACGTAGCCGATGGGATCAATGAGTTTGTGGCACCCGACGCATTGGCCTGTGGCCATCGTCTTTTCATGCCACTGCCGAAAGGGAATTGCAGCATCGGGTTTGAGCGTCACGTCGCGGCTTGGCTCTGGCGGCAGCACCTCGCACAGGAAAGCACGACGCACGGCCGCGCCTCGCTGTGACGGCCACGCTTCGCTGCCGCTGAAGGCTGCCAAGACCGCCGCATCCGAGAGCAGACCAGCACCCGCTAGTCCCTGGTATGGCAGTGACGTGGGCGGAGGCGCGGGCACACCCTGCGCAAATTTGATTTCCCTCGGGGTCCCGAACAGCCGCCCAAACGTGTTGTTGGCGGTGAGCGTGGTGTCCACGGCGAAGGTGAGAGTGGATTTGATTTCCGCATCGAAGGTTGTTGTTCCGTACTTAGCCACGTCCTTCGGGGTGATGTTGTTGAGGCTCAGCCATCGCACGTAGAACGCGCTGACACCTTCATTTGCCCGGGGGCGGCCAAGCATCTGGAGTGCAACACAGTAGGCGTCGCCGGTTGTGCCCTTCGTGAGCACCGGTTCGTAGGCGTCAAACGCGTCCTTGAGCGCGGTTGTGTCGCCGCTCCACAAAACGTTTGTGAGGGCGGCGAGTGCGCGGTCGGGGGCGATAAGGGGCGCCCCTTTGCCCCATTCGGAACATGGCACTTTTGCGCCTTGCACATCGCGCGTTGGCACAGGGGCGGTGGTGCCAGCGTCGGTGGGTGGCAGAGGCGGTTTGGCAGCGTCAACTTCGGGGGCCACCACGTACGTCACGTCGCACGCCGTTGCAGCCAAGCAGCAAAGCCACAGGGCGGCCTTGATCGAACGTTTGAGGTTGGGCTTCATGCTGTCTTAATCCATCGAGTGAAGGTGGTTCTCAACGCTGTGCCTGCGCGGCGACTGTGGGAACGCCTTGAGAAACTCATGCATCAGCCGCTGGCCGCGCGCGCGATCGCCACAACGTGCGTTTGCCATCGCGGCGCCATAGAGCGCGCGTTCGCGCAAAGCGGGCGCTTTGGCAAGCACATCCTCGAACAGCCGCAAGGGCGCTGCGCACACCGAAGCAAACTCAAGTTCGGCGCGCAACAATCGCAAAGCCGGTGATGCAGACGCGCCGCCAGTGACCTTGTTCAACGCCGCCTCAGCTTCCGTATGCGCACCTGTTTCAACCAGCGCAGAGACCAAAGCCACCTGCGCCTCTTCCGCGAAAGCGCCTTTGGGAAAACGTTGCACATAAAGCCGCAGCTGTTCGATGGCCGCCGTGCGATCGCCGGCGCGAAGCAGGCGAAGCGCGCCCGACATGGCCGCGGCTTCCTCTTCAACGGCAGATGGTGTTGCATTGGGCGGAGCGAGCCCGGGGACGGGGCGACCCAATTTGGTTGCAAAAGCAGAGCTGCCACGTGAAGGGACTTGCGGCTCTTGCGGGACCACGACTTCAGGTGGCTTGCTGCGCGTCACTGGTACCGCAGCCGTGGGCGCCGGTGTGGCCACGCGTTCTGCGACGGGGCTGGCAACCGGCGTAGGTTCAACAACCCTGGCCCATCGCCGCGGTTTCGCTTTGCCGCTGGGACGCGCTGGGCTGGCCGCTGGCTTCACCAAAGTCTCGCTGCGATGAAACCACCGCACCGACACCATCGCAGCGGCCGCGCCCACGCTGGCACCCACGATCAACAAGGACGCCAGCACCGTGGCGCGCACGCCGAAATACAATCGCCCCCGACCCGTGCGCACCGGGGCCATCAGATTGCGGTGCACGCGTGCAAGCTGAAATTCAGAAAGCTCTTGTTCTTGTGGCAGAGCCTTCACAAGCTTCGTCACAACAGGTGCCGTCAAGGGGTCCCTGCGCAAGCGTGCCGGGCCATCGGCGCTCGTAAATCGCTGCGACTCACCGGGCTTGTGGCTCATCACGCTTGCTCCCTTCCTTGCGCTGCCGCTTCCAACATGCGGCGGGCACGGTGGACGCGCACCCATACGTTTGCCACGGAGGTTCCAGTGAGTTCAGCAATCGCTGGGCCGTCGAGTTCTTCCACTTCGTACAAGATGAACGCCGTTCGATGGGTTTCAGGCAAAGTGTCCAGCAGTTGGTAAAGCAGGCTGCGGGCCTGCCCGCGCGCCGCCTGCGCTTCTGGATCGGGCTCGTGAGATGCCGGTTCGACCGTGCCGTGGGCGCCAAACATTTTGCTCAGGAACTGACGCATGCGGCGGCGGCGGCGCGTCGCTTGCACAACCTTCACCGTGATTCCGTAAAGCCAAGCCCCGAGCTCGGCGCGTTCAGGATCGAAATCTTTGAGGCGGCGCAGCACAACAGCGAAAACCTCCTGCGTGAGGTCTTCGGCATCCACTTCAGGGCCGCCGAGCCGCTTCACCCAACGCGACACGCGGGGCGCAAAGTGCCGAAACACCTGGGAAAAATCGTTGGCGTCCGGGGCGAGAGCCGGCGCCGTGGATCCCGGGGCAACGCTTTTGACGCTCATAAGCACTTTGCGAACCTGAGAAGCCCTTGCCTTGGCCGGTGCCAGCCTTACAGCGATCTCACAGAAATAAACAAGGAGGTTTCACGGCCTCACGGCCGCGATTCCCAGGCCACACAAAGCCTGAGCAGAAATTCGGCTTGAGGCAAGGCGAGGGATGCGACGGTGGGCGATTGTGCTTCCACACGCTCGGCGCGCGCCCACACCACCAGGCCTGCTTGCAGCGCCGCGTGCAGTTGGGCAAAGCCAAGCGGAGCATCGAAGCCCGCGCCTAAGCCTGCCCCCGGCACCCAGGCGCTTTCGCTTGTGGCGCTCGGAAATCCTTCGCCCCGCACGTTGGTTTTCGTTAGCAAGGCCCCCGCATCAGCCGCCCAGGCGCCCCACGTCACGGGCCAGCGGCGCACATAGGCGAACGCACCGCCCCAGCGGCTCAACGCGGCTTGTCCCACGTCCAGCGCAAACGAGCGCTCCGGCAAGCCTACGACTTCGGCTTTGAGACCCCATGCGCTGCGCGGGCGCCATGTGCTTTCAAGAAACACACCATACCCGGCGCTATCGGATTGCAAAGCCGCGCCCGCGACGCCAGCCACACCTGCACCCAAACGCAACACCGTGCGCGAGGGAGCGACGCTAGCGGCAGGCGTCGCCGCAGGCCTTACGACGGCGGTTTTGACCTGTGTCGCGCGCGCGGCCGGCGGTGGCGCTTGCACATCGGCCAACGGGGAATCTAGGGTTGTAGCCACGTCCCAAGTGGTTGCATAAACGGCCGCCACTTGCGCGCGTTCGGCGCAGGTGTAGGGCTCGACGAACGTCTTGCTGGAAAGCACCGAGCCATCTTCGCCGTGCACGGTCACGGTCAAGCGATCGCCGGCGACATGCACCGCCACACCATGCATGGCTTGCCGCCCAGGTTGCGCAAGCGCGGCAAGCGCCGCTTCCACGGTCTGCGGCGCGGGACAGTCGCCTGTTCCCGTCACCGCCACCGCTACAGAGAAAAGCGGTATCACAGCAAGCACGCTGCAAGCTTACTCTCGATCTTGCTTTTGTCGCACGAAAGCGTGGTGGCCAGCGCGTCAGCGTCGAGGAAACGCCACGGTGAAGGTTGTGCCCCCGTCTGCCGTTGAATCCACGCGTGCTTCGCCCCCATGGGCCTTTGCAATTTCACGAACAATAAACAGTCCCAGGCCGACGCTGCGGCCCGCGCTGTTTTGCGCACCGCGGGTCATGGGCTTAAAGATCAGCTCTTGCTTTTCAGGTGGAATCGCCACCCCTTCGTTGTGAACGGCAATGAAACACTGCGATCCCATGCCTGAAGTCACCGTCACAGGCCGGCCCGGCGTGCCATAGGCAACCGCATTCGATACGAGGTTGCCCAGCAGTTGAACCAAGCGGTTGCGATCAGCCGTGCATTCGCCAGAACCAACGGTTTTGTGATGAAGGGGGCGGCCTTGATGGACCAACGAAAGCTCATCAAGCGCCTCGGAGATCGTGTGGTGCAGATCAACGCTTTGAAGCGAAACGCTAAGGCCACCTCCGAGCCGTGCCTGCGTTAGATCCAACAAATCGGCGATCAGCGCGTGGGCACGATCCGCGGACCGCAGAATGCGGTTGAGTGTGCGTTGTTGGCCCTCCGAAAGCTGACCCCTCGTGAGCAGCGCCGCTCCCATGGCAATTCCTGACAAGGGGTTGCGTAAGTCGTGGCTCACGATGCCGATCATTTGTTCGGCAAACAACGCACGATCTTTTGCCTCCTCTTGCAGCCTTGTGGCTTCTGTCACCAACTCTTCAAGGCGCTTGCGCGATAGAACGAGTTCGCGCTCATACTTATCCCTGTCACGGGCCACGAAGGCGGCGATCTCGTGATAGGCCACGCCTTCTTTCTCGTGCCGTATCGCATTGATGACGATCGGGATCGGCGGCGCTTCGTCCCGCGCCAACTCCAATTTCACTTCCGAAATCGAGCCTTGCATGCGCAGCAGGGGGGCCCAATGTGTTTGGTGGAAGATGCGACCACCCATCGTCAGCAAATCCTGAAACCGACGCCGCTGAAGGAGTGCCCCGGGCGGCTGGCCCACCCATTCGCTGAAGATGCGGTTGATCCGCAAAATCGTGCCATCTTCGGCCGTTCGCATCAGCCCGCACGCCACTTCGTCGAGCGGCGTGTTCGAGTCCGTGGGCAACGCAGCCACCTAGAGGCCCTGTTCCATCAAAAAGCGATCGATGGCGGCCCCGCTCGCGCTTGGGGCGCTCAAATGAGGGCAATGCCCCACGTTGTTCACGATAGTCAACGTGCTCTGCGCAAGCGCGCGATGAAGGTATTCACCAACCGTGATGGGTGCAATCATATCGTCGTCGCATTGGAGAATGAGTGTGGGCGTGGCAAGCCGCGGGAGCTCCGAGCGCACGTCAGAAAGAAACGTGACCCGCGCGAAGTGTTTCGCGATCTCGGGGTCGGTCCGACAGAAGCTGTTGGTGAGCTCGTCACCGAGGGCAGGTTGGCCGGGCGCCCCCATGATCGCGGGGGCCATGTTGCTGGCCCATCCGAGATAATTGCTATCAAGCGCTTCGAGCAGAGAATCGATGTCCTTACGAGTGAATCCTCCCACGTAATCGCCATCGTTGATGTAACACGGAGAGGGGCCGATCATGATTTGCGCTCCAAACAGCCCGGGCGCCTCCAGGTCGGCGAGCAGGCCGATCATGGCGCTCACCGAGTGCCCCACGAAGATCGCCGGCCCCTCGCCAAACTCACGCACGATCTCAACCACGTCGCTCGCATAGCCTTGCAACGTTGCGTATTTGGTGGGGCTCCACGCGGACAGATCTGAACCTCCGCTGCCCACCAAGTCGAAGCTGACGGTTCGGTAACGGGTGCTATAAGCGGGCGCCAGAAGTCGCCACATGTTTTGATCGCAGCCAAAGCCATGCGCGAAAAACATCGTCGCCAAACCACTGCCGCTCACCTGCACATTGTTACGCGTTCGCACCGACATCGAACGCAGGTTAGCGGAGGAACGGATGGGCCCCCAGCTGTTTTCACCTGATGGCCGCGGCTCGCGGTTATTGTTGCAGGCTCACAGAGTGAATTGTTACGGTTTCACCCCAAGGTGAAGTGCGTTCGACGATCTTCTTACAAGCTCACGCCGTTCCGGCCGGCGGCCTTCGCGCGGTACAACGCCTCGTCGGCGCGTTTCATGAGTCGGGTGGCGTCATCGTTGGACACGTAATCGAACTGCGCCACGCCCGCGCTCACCGTGATGCGAAACGTTCCTCCTGTGGGCAGCGCCACGGTTGATGCTTCAATCAACACCCGCAACTGTTCGACCACGAGCACGGCTTGGTCTTTCGTGGTGTCTGGCAACAGGACGCACAGCTCGTCGCCGCCGATCCGCGCCGGCAGATCCGTCGCACGCAGTCGTGCCTTCATCAACTTTGCGACGTGAATCAGCGCAGCGTCTCCCGCGTCGTGCCCGTAACCATCATTGACACTCTTGAAGCGATCGATGTCGAGCAGCGCAAAGCTGACGGGATTGTGATGACGTCGTGACCGTGCGAGCTCGTGCTCAAGTTGATCGCGCAACTTGCGTCCGTTGGCCAAGCCTGTGAGCGTGTCAGTGGTGGCTTGATCACGGAACATGGCTTCGCTTGCTCTTAGCTGTTCCTCCGCCAATCGATGGGTTGTGATGTCTTCATCCGTGCCCACCCAACCTATGATTGCGCCGTCCTCGTTGCGGATCGCCGCTGCTCGTGCGCTCACCCAACATAAGCTGCCGTCGGGACGTTGAAAGCGAAACACACTTTGGTAGCAACCGGTTTGGGCCGCCGCTTTCCACTCTGCAAACGCCGCCTCGCGATCGTCGGAAAAGATCGCCGTGGCCCACCCTTCGCCAAGCGCGGCCTCGGCGCGCAAGCCCGTCATGTCTTGCCACCGCTTGTTGGTGTATACGCATCGTCCTTCAGCATCCGTTTCGAAAATGCCGACGGGCGACAGCGACGCCAACATGCGAAAGCGCGCTTCTTGCTCTTGAACCTGCGCCAGTAGACGACGCGTACGCACGTCTTGAATCTGCTCTTCCACAAGCGCGGCCAAGTCCTCTAAGAGCTGGCGATGCTCCTGCGAGAGCTGCCGCGGGCGGCTGTCGATGAGGCAAAGGGTTCCAACGCGGTGGCTGTTGGCATCATGCAAAGGTCGCCCCGCGTAGAAGCGAATGTTCGGCGCTCCCACCACCATCGGGTTATCCGAGAAGCGCTCGTCAGCGGTGGCATCCGGCACTAAAAATATGTCGTCGGACAAGATCGCGTGGCCGCAAAATGAAAGCGCGCGGTCAGTCTCAGAAACATCAAGACCCTGACGTGACTTAAACCACTGCCGTCGTTCGTCGACGAGGCTTATAAGGGCGATGGGCACGCCCAATAGCCTTTGCGCCAGTCGTGTGAGTCGATCGAATCGCTCCTCGGCCTGCGTGTCGAGTAGCCCGAGGGCTCTCAGCGCGGCGAGGCGAGAGGTTTCGTCCGGTGGAGACGGTGGCGCTTGCACGGCTTGGCAGTCATCGGCTGAGCCGGCGGGGGGCTTGAGAGCCGGTGTGAGGCCGCCAGGCCGCGTTTCGTTTCGGCAACTTAATGCTTCATTTGCCAGCGAATAGCTTCAGCAGCTGCGCAAAACGCTTGTCGGTGCCGGGGGCCATGCCGTCTTTGGTGTGGCACGAATCGCATTCAAAGCCTTGGCCTCTGCGTTTGGCGGCGGCGATCATATCGCGCATGACGGCCTTGGCGGCGGGAATGCCTGCACTGGCGCACGCGAGCGCCACAGGTGAATTGCCTTTCGTTGCGGTTTTGCACGCGGCCGGCGGTGTGAGCAACTCGCGCGTTTTGAGCCAATCGGTCAAACGTTGTGACCAGCTTGAAAGGATCGGATCGTTGGGCGCCAGGCCCACGCCGTGTTTGCCCTTTTCATAGATGTGCAGCTCGGCAGGAATGTGGAATACGCGCAGCGCCTGGTAGTAGGCAATCGAATTTTCGGCGGGCACGCCGTTGTCTTCGCTGGTGTGAAACATAAACGCGGGTGGTGTCAAAATGGTCACGCGTTTTTCGGCCGAAAGATCTTCAAGCATCTGCGGGTTTGGGTTTTTGCCAAGCAAGCCTTCGGAGGAGCCCGTGTGTGAAAAGGGTGCCACGAATGAAACCACGGGATAACCCAGAACTGTGAAGTCCGGGCGGCAGCTCACGCGGTCGATGAGATCAGCGGCCGCGGGGTTTCCCGCGTCGAAGCGGGTGGACGCCGTTGCCGCCAGGTGCCCTCCTGCGGAGAAACCCATGACGCCGATGCGATCGGGCGAAAGCTTGTACTGTTGCGCGCGGCTGCGCACCAAACGCAAGGCGCGTTGCGCATCGTTGATCGGCGCGGGGTGTTGATAGCGCGGTGAATGGCGGTAGTTCACCACGAACGCGGCCACGCCCAACGAATTTAGAAAACGCGCCACCGCATAACCTTCGTGATCGATGGCCACCGTCCAATACCCGCCGCCGGGCAGCACCACCACGCCCGTGGCGGTTTTGGGCGTCCCCTCAGGCGGCAAGAACACTTGCACCGTGGGGGCGTCTTGCGCTTCCTTTCCTAACGCGCCCGGCGCGCCTTTGGGCCACAAGGCCTCCGGCTTAGGCACATCAGCGGCGGGCGTCTCTGCCGCGCGGGCGATCAAAGGCGCGCAACCGAATACAACTGTTGTAAGAACGAGACTGAGGAGGTGCTTCATGGTGGCTTGCCAGATTTACCATTGCCTGCACCTGCGACGCGAGCGCGTAAAAAGATTAACCGTGGTGATGAACGCTTTCCATCACATAGGGGTCCTTGGCGGCCAGCAAGGGCACGCGGCCAAACTGCCGGGACACAACGAAGGCGAACAGGCCCAACGGCCCTACGAAGCCGGCCAACTCCACCACGCCCAACCAAGGCCGCACGGGGATATTGCCGGGCGCCGCCATCAGCCACAGATCAAGCCAACGTCCCACGAGCAAGATCGCGCTCACAACCAAAAGGTGTTTGGGTGTGTGTTTGGCTTTGGCCGGCAGCAACAGGAAGAACGGCAGTGCCCAGTTCAGCAGCGGCACCAAGAGAAAGATCGGCATCCACCCGCCCTGCCAACGCAGCTCGAAATATTGCGTTTCCTCGGGCAAATTCGAATACCAAATGAGCATGAACTGGCTGAACCATTGGTAAGCCCAGAAGGTGCAAAAGCCGAACATGAACTTGCCGAGGTTGTGCAAATGGTGTTCGGTGAGTTGTGGCAGCAAGCCGGCACGCGAAAGCAAAATGGCCGCCACTGTGGTTGCGGTCACAGTGGAGCAAAGGATGCCAGCGATGTTGTAGAAGCCAAAGATGGTGCTGAACCAACGTGCTTCGATGGTCATCAACCAATCAAAAGCGCCCAGGCAGATGGTGATCGCGCCCAGCACCAAAAAGCCTGCGCCCCAGCTCACAGCTTTGCGGGCGAGGGCCACGGCGCCGTCGGCCGTGGCGCTGTCCTGCGCCGTGGAGATCCGTCGCAACCGTGTGGAGAACAACAGCCACACACCCAAGATGAACGCCATGCGGGCGAAGAAGAACGGCACGTTCAAGTACCCGGCCTTTAGGTGCAACAAATGATCGTGCGCGGCTTCAGGGCGAGCCCATTCGTAGAGCCAACGCAAGCCTAACCCCGTGGCTACAACCAGGATGGCGGCACCGGCCAAGAGGCTCGCGGAAAAGCCTTCCCAGATGCGTTTGATGACCACGTACCAACCGGACTTGGCCACAAGGTTCAATGACATCAAGGCCGTGCCGCCCACGCCCAAGCCAACGATCATGATGGCGCCCGCGAGCAGGGCGGTGAACCCGCGCGTGGGGGCCAGCGCGCAACCTAAGCCTAACGCCACAAAACCGGAAATTGCGGCGGCCAACGATAGTTTTTGAAAACGAGCCAGCGCGTTCATGGAGTGACCTTCTTCGCTTCTTTGCCGTCTTTGTCAGCGGGGGCTGGGGCCGGCGGGATCGCCGCAGGTTGAGGTTGCATTTGCGCAAGCTGCACTTGAGCGTCGTATTGCAGCTTGCGAATGTGGTGAACGATGATCCACCGATCGCGCGGTTCAATCTGTTGCGCGTAGGCAGGCATCACGCCTTGCCCCAGCGTCATGATGTGAAACAGTTGACCATCCGCCAGATCTTGCGCGTGCGTGGCGGTGAGCGAAGGTGGCCGCGGAAACAAGCGCGTGATCGGCCCATCGCCTTGGCCGAGCAGTCCGTGACACGGTCCGCACCACCGCGCAAACGCGATCGCACCGCGCTTGTGAACGATGTCGTTTTCCGGAATGGGGTTGTCCAAGCTGCGGCCGGCGCGGGCGGCCTCCTCTGGGCCCACACCAAACGCGAACGGCTCTTGGCTGCGTGCTATCGTGCCGGCGGGTGGTGCCATCATGGTGCGCCCATCTTTTGTCAGCGGGTTGGGTGAGAACGCCTCGTAGGCGGAAGACGTCACCATGTCGGGCATGTATTCGCGGTTGGGCAGGCTGGGATCGTTTTCGCAGCCGGCGAAAGCCACGCACAACGTAAGCAAAGAAGCGGCCTTCATGGAACTTGCACCTCCAGGGCACCGGCATGCTTCAAAAACGCAGCGGCGCGGTTGTCTTCGGACCCCAGCACGAGCGCGAAGCGATCATCGGTGACCCGCTGCAACACCGCAGCCGTTTTGCCTGGAAACAGCCGCGAGCGCGCGAAGAACGCGAAGGCGCTTGCCAATGCGGCGGACAGCACGGTGACCTCAAACGTCACAGGTACGAAGGCAGGCAAGCTGGCAAACGGCTTGCCACCTACGTTCAAGGCCCAACTCGAAGCCGAGCTCCAAATCTGAAAGCTCATCGCGAACGTGCCCCCCGTGATGCCAGCCAAAAAGCACACCCAAGGTAGGCGTGAGCGTCTCAGACCCATGGCGTCGTCCAGGCCGTGTACGGCGTAAGGTGTGAATGCGTCCACAATGGTCAAGCCCGCTCGCCGCGCGTCGCGAGTGGCGTGCAACAGGCCTTCCTCAGAATCGAAGTAGCCGATCACTTGTGTGCTCATGATTTGGCTCCGTGGTCTGTCTGGGCGTGCCCGCGTCCGAACGACAGCACGCCTTTGACCTCTCCAATCGAGATCACAGGCAACACGCGCACGAACAACAAAAACAGCGTGAAGAACAGCCCAAAGCTGCCTATGAACGTGAAGACTTCAATCTTGGTGGGTGAATACGTGGCCCAGCTGGAAGGAAGGAAATCGCGGTGCAGCGATGTGACGATGATAACGAACCGTTCGAACCACATGCCCACGTTCACCACCAAGGAAAGCGCGAACAAGGCCAAGGGCGACGTGCGCAGCTTCTTGAACCAAAGCAATTGCGGCGAGATCACGTTGCACGAAACCATGATCCAATAGGCCCAAGCGAACGGTCCGAAGGCGCGGTTGATGAAGGTGAACCGCTCGTACTTGCTGCCCGAGAACCACGCGATGAAAAACTCGGTGCCATAGGCCAAACCCACCAAGCTGCCGGTCACGATGATCACCTTCGCCATGTTTTCCAAATGGCGGATTGTGATGATGTGCTCGAAACCCATCACCACGCGGGCAATGATCAACAGCGTGAGCACCATCGCGAACCCGCTGAACACAGCGCCGGCGACGAAGTATGGCGGGAAGATCGTGGTGTGCCAACCCGGAATGACCGACGTGGCGAAATCCATCGACACGATCGTGTGCACCGAAAGCACAAGCGGCGTGGCGAGACCAGCCAGCAAGAGGTAAAGCGTTTCATAGCGCGACCACGTGCGGTTCGAGCCCGTCCAGCCAAACGCAAGTACCTTAAAGATTGTGCGTTTGAGACCGTTTTTGAGTCGGTCACGAATGGTGGCCAAGTCGGGCACAAGGCCCACGTACCAAAACACAGCTGATACGGTGAAGTACGTGCTGATGGCGAACACGTCCCACAGCAACGGCGAACGGAAATTCACCCACAACGGGCCACGGCTGTTGGGATAAGGCAGGAACCAGAAACCCACCCAAGGGCGCCCCATGTGAATGATCGGAAAAACGCCCGCGCACATAACCGCGAACAACGTCATGGCTTCAGCGGAACGGTTGATGCTTGTGCGCCACTTTTGTCGGAACAAAAACAGGATGGCGGAGATCAACGTGCCCGCGTGGCCAATGCCCACCCAAAACACGAAGTTGGTGATATCGAAGGCCCAACCGACCGTACGATTGAGGCCCCACACACCGATGCCAGTCGACACTTGATAGCCGATCGCGCACGCGCCGATCAGCAACACGATCAGCGAACCGAAAAACGCAATCCACCATCGACGGGTCACGCCTTCGGTCAGTGGCCGCATGATATCGTCGGTGAGCTGACGCAGAGAGCGTCGACCCTCGATGAGCGGCCGCCTCAAACTGGAGACAGGGTTATGTGCCATCGTCGACCTCCCCTTGCACGCGAGACAGGTACGTGACGACCGCGCCGATGTTCAGATCTTCAAGGATTCGATAGGCGCGCCTGTCGTGCGTTGCCACGGACACCTTGCTCTTTGGATCGTTGAGGTCGCCAAAGACGATCGCCTGCGTTGGACAACTTTGCTGACAGGCAGTCTGAACGTCTCCGTCGGCCAAACCTCTGCCCTGCTTGTGGGAGTCCTTGCGGGCCGTCTCGATTCGCTGAACGCACATCGAACATTTCTCCATGACGCCCCGGGTTCGGACGACCACGTCAGGATTGAGCACCATGCGTTCCAGCGGCTCGTCGTGACGATAGTCAAACCAGTTAAAGCGTCTCACCTTGGTGGGACAGTTGTTGGCGCAGTAGCGCGTGCCGACACAGCGGTTGTATACCTGCTGATTGAGGCCTTCGGGCGAGTGAACGGTCGC
>JANRKS010000025.1:0-15258 GCA_033763315.1 Deltaproteobacteria bacterium | reverse complement strand
AGTACAACCCTGTGGTGTTTGACCACATGAGTCTTTGAGGTCGCTAAATTTGCTGCTCGCCGAAAGGCCTGTGGCAATGGCTGCAAATGCAAATGTTCCGGTAGTGATCGCGCCGGCCTTGAGTGCCCACGTGGGCAATGTACGTTGGCGCTGGACAGGAGGATCCTCAAAGACCAAGTGTGTTTCGAGTGCTGGCACTGGTATCGACGCCGCTTGATCTTCGCGTGCAGCGCGCTTCCTTGACGGCACCGGCAAGAGCGCAATGTCGATCTCGTCAATCTTGATCTGGGCCAACCTTGCATTCTCAGAATCGGGCCGCTCCTTCAGAAACAAACGATACGTTGCAAGGGCCTTCTTCAAATCGCCTGAGAGCCTCAATGCCTGCGCTACGTTGAAGAGCAGATCGGGATTGCCGCTGAGGTCATAACTGTAGGAAAACAAGGAAGCAGCCTCGGCATATCGCTTTTCAGCGTAGGCCTTCTTGGCCGCCTCAAATGCCACCTTCGCTGAGGCCTTATCCGCGGGTCTCGCCGCAGCAGCCGTCTTGGCACCGACCTGCGTTTCATCGGCCAGAGCGTTGATGCCCTGCAACGCTAGCAAGCCCGAAGTGACTACCAAGAAACCAATCCCAAGACACCAAGAAGCCATTCCGAACGCATTGTTGCTCGTTCTGTTGCCTACCTCAAGCGTGACGTATGGCGGGGTGACGTAATTCTTCAGATTCGTGGGTGCCGACATGGCCCCCAAACCCTCCATCGAACAACGCCTTGCCAAACGCCTTCGCGCGTTAAGGGCGGAAATGGGCCTATCGCAGATGGATCTGGTTCGGGACCACGGGTGGAATTTGAGCCACTACCAAAAACTGGAACGCGGTGTTATCGACCCGAAACTAACGACCCTCGTCCGCCTGGCCAAGGACTTCGGGGTCACGTTGGCAGAGATGCTCAAGGACTTCTGATCGGATGCCAAGCACGCTTTCGATGGCAACGATCCATTGCCTCAAGCGAAAATCGTCAGGTTTTTGCGACTTGCCCGCGGTCGCTTGCTCCCGTTCCATCGCCACCTCCACCTTGCCGCGAAGAATACACGTATAGCACTGGCAGTGCAATAGATGACCCAGGCAGTCGCTTCCCCTAGCAGGGCCAACTTGTTACCCAGGTGGTAGTGGCCAAACCCAACCTAAATACGCGACTTGGCAAGCGCATCCAGGAGTTACGCTTACAGCACGACATGACGCAGCTTCAGCTTGCAGAGCACGCCGAACTGGGAGTGAGCTACCTCGTCAAGATCGAAGGTGGCGCCCGCCAGGCAAGGTTGGAAGTGCTGGAGCGGATTGCCGGCGCTTTGGACGAGCCGATGTGGAAGCTGTTTTCGGACTCGCGCCTGACAGCGGACGAAAAGCGTTCAGCTAACGATGCGGAGCGCCTCGCAGAAATCGCGCTCAATCTGCCTGCCGCAGATGTCAAAGCGTTGCTGCTTGTCGCTCAACGGTTGGCTGCCCGCAAGTAGTTCAGATCCTGAAGGAGCCTATCGACCTGGTCCGATACCAAGGCCACAAGCGCCACAACCCACCGGGCTCATCAGTGCTTTGGCACCACACGCCCCGCATTTGTGGCCCGTGGACACCAACGCCATCGGCATGGCTCTTAGCGCGCCTTCCAAGGCTTCAACTTGCCGGCGCAACTGTTGCACTTCGGCTTTCAGCGCCCATAACCACTGACGATCGCGAGCGGCGCTTTGCTTTTGTTGCCACAGCAGCGACTCCGTTTGATTTACACGTGCTGTCACGGTGGAACTGTGTTGAGCAACACCTTGGATGCGAACGTCAAGCTGTTCCATAAGCAAGTATTGGCGATCAAGTTCTGCACTCAAGTCGCGTGCACGTTCGCCCTCGTCGTCAATGTCACACCCTCCGTTGGCCAACCGGGCATCAAGTGCTGGTGGGCTAACTTCGGCTGACGGTTCTAAATCGCCCTCCAAGGTCGGCGTATGTTCAGGATGGGGCTCGGCAACGCCTTCGATCACAGCCCCATCTTCGCGACGGCAGTCACCCAGCTCTTCTGCCAATGCGCGCAATGCTTGCGCAGGCACGCCAACGGCGCCGTCGTTGCGCCGTTCGGCAATAAGGCCGCGCGCACTGACGATCTCGCGCGCCCGACGGACCGAAAGCCCCAGGGTCTTGGCGATACTGGGCCAGCCAAAGATCATTGTGGTTGTAGTTGGGTTCATCTCTGACCACTTTCTCGGTCGCTGTTGGCCCCTGCGTAGGCTGCGGCTTCGGCGACCTTGCAACACGAGCGCACACTGCGGGCGTGGGCGTCCACCCCCTGCGGGCGCAGGGTGCGGCGCTATCGTTTCCCCCATGCGCCTGGCCTGCGGGGCCGCCAAAAGCTCCCCCCTGCGGAAGGGTCCTCCCGCCCTGATAGACTGCCTATCGTTTAGCTTTGGGGCGCTTGGGCCTGCCGCACGCATGGCTCAGCAAGGCCGCCGCCTCCTGCGCGCCTGCAACCACGGCATTCGCGCAGCCCTTTCGACGCGCCCGCCGTTCGGCTCGCGTGTACGCCGCACCGTCACCCAATGCCGGCATCGTGGACGCCACCAAGCCCAATGCAAGCAAACACTTGTTCGACCTTGGGTAGCGGTAGCCGGCCTCGATGAGTGTGCGGGCCCAAGCAACGGTGGCGCAGGCATTGGTCGGTTCCTTCATAACCCACGCCCCCGTTGCTTTGCTTACGGAGCGGCCCATCGACTTAGCTCTCGTCCTCGTCCTCGTCGTCGTCCACATCGTCCAGTTCGTCGTCGCCAAGATCGGCGTCGCCCAAGCTGGCCTTGCTTGACGTGGTGTAAGTCTCTTCGATCGTTGTCCGCTTTATCAATCGTGGGTCGTTCATGTTCGCTAACTCCTTGCTTGCCAAGGCTACGTGAACCGACGGCGATTGACCGGTGGTCGCCAGAGGATCTCGGTGACCGCACGTCACGCCCAGCTTCACCTTCATGCGACAGTAGCGTTGGCGAAGGCGTGCACGCTCGCGCAATCGTTCCTTTGCACGCGGCGGCCGTCCACGCCGCGCCTTAAACGCTTCGATCGCAATGCGATCAAATGAGACGCCATTCGATCGCATCTCTTGAAGCAGACGATCCACGTGTGCACGTCGCGCATCAAGCGCCGCGTCGGCATTTCTCTCCGCCACAATGGCGTCGCGCAACGAAGCCTGAAGTTCTGGACTCAAGCGGGCGGCCTTCATGTGATCGATGATTGCTCGTTCACTCGCCCGCTTCAAATTGGCCTTGCCCGAAACGTTTCACGCAGGTGCGACGGCAGGTGCCGCTGGCGGCACGAAAGTGCCTTCAACCAATTTGCCTCGGGTAGCGAAGGCGTTTGGCGGATTTGATTTTGGACAACAGGCGCAAAGACAAAGAACCAGCAACTCAAGAAGTTGGTGATGCTTCAAAATCACCGCCAAAAGGTGCTTGCACTGGACCTCCATTGGTACGAGGATCTAGCCATGCCCTCGGAATCATCGCACGGCAGCACTGATACCCCTCTGTCTGAACAAAGCCGCCTTGTTCTCTCTCGGATCGAAGAGTTTAAAAGCGCGTTGAACGCTTATTTCAAGCTGTTCCTGCACTATCATCCCGCCCTGATTCGGGATTCAACGACGGGCGCGCTTCTTGACCTTGAGAAGGGCGTGTGGGACGTGCGAGATCTTCTTGAACAAGGTGTACGTCTTCAGGTGATGCTATGCACGCTTGGCCAATGCGCAACGAAGCGAATATGTCGGCTGGGTTTTAGGCACTTGGTGCCGGTAGACAATCCGGTGGATTGGTTCGAATGGGCGAGGTGGATCCGCAGCGCTGAAGTTGGTCACACACCATTCGCTTCTATCGCCGTGCGAATCGATTCCGAAATAGAACGTATTCGACAGTTCGCGGAAGCCGATGCTTCATCGGAGTACGACAAGCTCCCCGACGATCTTTTCATCGTAACGGACACGCGCTACGAAGAAATTTTTGCGACTGCTCCCTACCGCCGCGATCGGCTCGACCCAAACGCCGCCGCACCCAAAGCTACGAACGAACAGTCTGGGGCTCCTGCTTCGCGCGAAGCAAACACACGATTCCAACCCGTACCATCTGGCGGCGCAGATGGGCGAATCCAAATCGTCGAGGGCAGTTCCCTAGACGCCTTTGTGAAGCATTCGACCATCTGGTCGAATCTGTCCACGGCGCTTTCGTTCCTTGGCAAGATAGGGCACTCAGTTTGGCGTTGACCTTTCCCCCGCCACCCTGATGGTAGGGTTTGGGCGTTCACACTTTGTTGTGGGCGAGTTATCCCGCGCGCCCTAAGAGTGCTGCCGACATCGATTGACCTTTGGCCGAGTGGATATTTGACGCCGCACTTGCCGCACAGGAGTAAGCCTGAAAGCACGTGCTCTGGTGGAGGCGCCACGGCCGCCCTTCTTTGGAGCGCGCTCACTACCTAAAGGCTGCGTCAGTTCGTAGAGATGCGGGTCAACCCGGCGTTCGACTTTCAAATCGATCGCTCCCGTTCGGGCGTCTCGCGCAAAGGCGACATTTGTGGCGGCCCCGTCTGTGGGTGCCCGCCACCGCGAGCTGTTCGAGGACGTTGATCACGGGTTGTCAAGAGGCGCCGGCGCAACGTTATGTTTTCCGTATGAGACGGGTGCAACGCAGCACAAGTCATACGCCGGAGTCATAAAGGTCATAGCCACGAGTCATAGAAGTCATATATGACCCCGGCGACTTAGCGCATGTCCAGACGTGAATATTAGGTGACACAGCATTTCTTCTTTGACTCTTTTTGGGTTGTTCCAGTATCGCTAGACCCAGGGAGAATCCAGTATGGCTAGTCCAATTGGTGTGATGATGCGGTCGGGCGCGGAATATTTCGCGCATGAATGGTCGAGAGCCTTCTCAGCGCTATGTGTTATTTCGCTTGCCTCGTTAGGCATAGGGTGCAGCGAACCGCCCGATCACGCGGACCTTAATTCAAGTCAAGCGCTCCTCACCGATGCGTCGCTGCTGCGCCCGATCTTAGAGTGCGTCACCGCCGATGGGCCGGGGCAATACACGGCGCACTTCGGATACTTGAACACCGTCACTGACTCGGTGAGCGTGCCCGTGGGGGCGAACAACAAGTTCACTCCTTCGCCGCTCGATCGGGGGCAACCTGTGCTGTTTGCGCCGGGGCGACACGTGGATGTGTTCACGGTGGCCTTCAACGGCTCGAACCTTGTGTGGAAGCTTGGGCCGCGGACGTCAACGGCGTCTTCGAACTCAACACGTTGTCCGACAAACGTTGCGCCGACCGTCACTGCGACGGCCACGCCTTCTACGGCTGCGGTCAGTGCCGATGTTTTGCTGACGGCAACCGCCACTGATGACGGGCTGCCAGCCGGCTCGGCGTTGGCCTATGCGTGGTCTTTGGTGAGTGGTCCCGGCGTGGTTGACTTTGTGAGCCCGAACGCGAACAGCACCTCCGCCTTTTTTCGGGCCGCCGGATCGTATGTGGTCCGCGTGACGGTAAGCGATTCTGCGCTTACTGCTTTTGCTGACGTGTCCGTCACTGTCACAGCGCCATCAGGTCCTACGGTTAGCGTTGGCAATGTCACGCTTGCCGAAGGCAGCACGGGACTAACGACTGCGAACTTCAATGTGTCGCTTTCGCTCGCGTCCGATCATGAAGTGACGGTGGCCGCGCAAACGGTGGACGGCAGCGCGGTGGCTGGTTGTGATTACCTTCGTCGTGGTGCCGTGATCACCTTTGCGCCTGGCCAAACCGTTCAAACATTCTCCGTGCCTGTGTTTGGTGATCTGGTGCCCGAACCAGATAAGCAGTTCTTTGTTCAACTGGGAGAAGCTGTTGGCGCCACGTTAGGGCAAGCAAACGCCACGGGCCTCATCATCGACGATGACGAGCCGAACGAAGCGCCCAGCGTGCCATCATCACGATCGCCTGCCATGGGCTCGTCCGGTTTGCCTGCCGCAACCACGATTGCGTGGACGGCATCTGATCCCGAAAGCCAGCCGCTGACCTTTGATGTGCAGTTGGGCACCGCTGTCACGACGAATGGGCAAACGTGGCAACCTCAGTGTGGTGCCACGGGCGCACCGGTGGGCCGCGCTTTTGCCGCATCGGCGTATGATGACGACACGGATCGTGCGTTCATTTTCGGTGGGCAAACGGCGGCGGGGCCAGTGGCCGATCTGCGCGTGCTTCACAACGCAACCACCGTGGGACAAGGCGCCTTCTGGCAAACGATCGTGCCTGCTGGCTCTGCGCTTTCTGCACGCAAATTCGCGGTGGCAGCCTTCGATGAGTCGGCGCAGGCGCTCGTGATTCATGGTGGCTGTGCCGGCACATGCGCTTCATCCCTGGCAGACGCGAAAGTTGTGACAGGTCTAAGCATGGGACCCGCAGCGTGGACCGCGCTGCCCGCCTCTCCCGTGGCTTTGCGTGAACACGCGGCGGCCTACGATCAGGTGTCTCACAAACTGATCGTGTTTGGTGGCATTCCAGAGGCGGCCAGCTTGCCAACGAATGATGTGTGGGTGCTCAACAACGTTGCGGGTGGCGGAACGCCCAGCTGGCAGCCTCTTGCAGTGGCAGGCACCCGGCCTGCAGCACGAGCGAGCGCGGCCTTGGCTTACGATGCGGCAGCGGATCGCCTTTACCTTTTCGGAGGTCGATCGGCGACGGGAACTGTTCTATCTGATGTGTGGGTTTTGAATGGCGCCGCCAGTCGTTCTGGAACTCCCACGTGGCAAAAGCTCAACATCAGCGGCGTAGGCCCTGCAGGGCGGTGGGGGCATTCATTGTCACTCGAACCTGTAGCTGGGCGGCTTTTGGTTCATGGTGGCAGCAGCGCCGTGGTCAACAATGACAGCATCGGCCTGAAGGACAGTTGGCTGCTGAACTTGAACAATGCGGCTGCACCCACGTGGACGAGGGTGCAGGCAGCGAGCGAAGCCTCACCTGCGCAGCGGCTTGGGCACGTGGCGGCCTATTCTGCTAACCGCAACCGATTGCTTGTCTTTGGTGGTGTGGACAGCCAAGCAAGCACAACGCCGCAGGCCGATCTATGGTCGATGGGCAACGCCATTGGCACGCTTTCGACGGTGTCTGCGAATGCGGCCAGCGCGCACTTTGATGCCAGCTCTCTCATCGATGACACACGGTATTTTTGGCGTGTGGTCGCCCGCGACAACCAAGGTGCGGAAAATGGCGGGCGCCTTTTCGACTTTAGAACAGGCGATCCGTCGCTCACTGTGAACGATGTGTCAGTGGTGGAAGACAGCGCGTCGCCGTTGAAGGCGGTGTTTCACCTTCGTTTGTCGGCGCCAAGCGTTCATCCTGTGACCGTCAACTACGCCACTGAAGATGGAACGGCGACAGCGGGCAGCGACTATGTCCCGACAAACGGGACGGCGACGATTGTGGCGGGAGCCTGGGAAACCACGGTTGAGGTCACGATCAATTCTGATTTTGCGATTGAATCCGACGAATCTTTCGGGTTGCTTTTGTCACAGACTAGTGGTGCCAGCCTCATTCGGTCCGAGGCTTTTGCGACGATCGTGAACGACGACTCATTTATGAACGCGCCGCCCATCGCAAGCGCCGGTGCTGATCGTTACCTCTATGCTTTAAATACGCAGTTGCAAGGTGTGGCCAGAGATGATGGTCAGCCAATCGGTGCAAGCTTGTCCATTACATGGGCAGACGTCAGCCCTGCAAATGCCGCAGCCATCGACAATCCGCACGACGTCCATTCGAACGTCCGTTTCCCAAACCCGGGCACTTATGTTCTGAGGTTGACGGTCTCGGACGGAGAATTCACATCGAGCGACGATGTTAGCTTCACGGTAGATGGAACGGCCAAGCCGCCGTTGCTTGTCAACGCCGGACCTGACGTTGTGACGCCGTCAATGCAAGCGAACGTTTCGGGAACTGTAGTTAACAGCGCTGGATTTGCGTCTGTGCAGTGGACTGTTGTTTCCGGACCGGGCACAGCCACCATTACGGAGCCGTTTATTCCGGCCACGACCGTGACGTTTTCTGCACCTGGGAGCTACGTCTTGAAGCTCACGGCGACCGACGGCTATTCGTCAGCTTCTGATGAAGCCACCATTGAGGTGGCTCCTTCCAATCAGCCCCCCCAGGTTGATGCGGGTGTGGATAAACGTGCCTTTGTACGAAACGCTTCGGGGCGGGGAAAAGTTGTCGTCGACTCGGATGAATGGATTCTTTCAAATCAGGGCTTTTCCCCGGGTGTATCCGGAGCGGAATTTGCTGTGAATCTGGCCAACTACTTTGCTCCAGCTGGTGGTGGCAGATTCCTTGACTTCCAAACGGGTCCCCAATGGCCCCATGGTGAAGAGCTTCATGCGGCCCTGGCTTTGGCGGGGCACTCGCACGAATGGTCGCCTTCTGATGGCTCTGGCAAAGATCTCGAAAGCCTGTTGACCTACGACGGCCTGTTCGTAGGCGACCTCGACGCGCAGTATATCGACACATTGAATGCCTACGTCGCTTTGGGTGGCAACGTCTTCCTGACCCTGGGGACTGGGTTTTATTCGCCAGCCGAAGAGTCATCAGTCTGGAGTTCCTTTCTCAAGCGGTACGGATTTGAAATCGACGGCACGTCGACTTATGGCAGCTCGTGCGCGGCGCTTGCGCCCTCATCACAGCACTTCCTGTTCAACTCCGTTTCCTGGCTCATGTTCTGCGGTGCTTTGCCGCTGAATGCAGTCGATGCCGCTGATCCCGCCTCCCGCTTGTTTCGCTTCCTAAACGACGTGGAGCCTCGCGGTCGCATGGGTGTATATCAGCCAACCGAAGGCGCCTCGGTGAGATTGATTGGCACCGTGGTGGACGATCAGTTGCCTAGTGGCGTGATGACTCATGTTTGGACTCAAACATCTGGGCCTGCAACCGCCAACATTGAGGAACCGTCCGAACTTGAAACCATCATATCCTTTCCTCAACCGGGCCAATACGTTTTCCGCCTCACAGCGTCTGACGGCGTCGAGAGCCGCTTTGATGAAGCGACGGTATCAGTGGGCGCCGTTTCCAATGAGGCGCCTGTGGTATCTGCTGGATCAGATGTAACCATCGCTTTGCCCAATAACTCCGTCGCTCTTGCGGGCGTCGCCACCGACGATGGCGTGCCGGGCACAGGGCTAACCTATCGCTGGTCGAGCGGGACGATACCCGAAAAGGTGATCTTTGCTGATCCGACAGCGCCAGCCACCACGGCCATCTTCCCTGCGCCGGGTGTCTACCGCCTGCAGCTTGCGGCTTTTGACGGCCAAGAGCGTGGCCTCGACGACCTGGTTGTCACGGTTCTTCCGTCCACAGGTCCGAACCATTCACCTGACGTTGAAGCAGGTCCCGCAATATCAGTGCGGTTGGGCGCCAATGAAATCGTCGATGCTTTTCGGACACTGGGGACATCGCAACGTGGTTGGAGTTCCGTGTCGGGCAACTGGCACAAGGTGCCATCGACAGAGGCCTTGAGAAATGGCGATGTGTATAGAATCGCGGACGGCGGAGACGGCACACTTTTCCAAGGTGTACCTATCGGCGAGAAGACGCAGCTGGTCGATGCAGATCTGGTTGATGTTGATCTGGAGTTGGTCATGCGGACGGCTCCCGAAACGAACCCCGACTACGCGGTTGTTACGGTCCAGTTCAACTACGAAGCAAATACATCAACGGCACGGACGGTCACCTCAAGCCCGCTTGCGTACACGCAGGGGTGGGGGCGGTACAAGGTTCGTCTGCATGTGCCGCGCTTCACAAGATGGGTCAATGTATTTGTTGAGAGCCATATAAACACCGGACCGGTGAACGACCTCGAAATTGATGACGTGCGGCTCTCATTCAGCGGAGCGGCTGTATCGCTCGATCGCGCGTACGTCGTCGACGACGGCCTTCCTTGGGGTTACTTGAGTCAATCCTGGACGGCGACGGGGCCTGGCCAGGTGTCTTTCTCGAACCCCGCGAATGTCTCGCCTCTCGCTATCTTCACCCAAGCAGGCACATATGTTCTTTCGCTTGCGGCAACGGATGGTGAGCTCGAGTCGACAGACTCGGTTCAGGTCGTTGTTCAACCCAACAATGAAGCTCCCGTAGTTAACGCGGGGCCCGACCTCAACACGCGAGCACCTGTGCTAACTGCACATCTTGCAGGAACAGTCACAGACGATCTTACGCCCCCGAATGGGCTCGTGCTTCGTTGGGTTCAAATTGCGGGCCCGGGTACCGCTACATTCAGTGCACCTCAGTCCCTTGCCACAGATGTGACGTTCAGCTCGCCAGGGCAGTATACTCTGCAGCTGATTGCCGATGACGGCGAGCGCTTCGGCAGCGACAACACTGTGGTCCAGGTCTTTGAAGCGTTCGGGCCAAACGCAGCTCCCGCGGTGTCCGCCGGACCTGATATCCAACTCTCCTGGCCGCAGAACCTTCTCACTTTGGTTGGCCGAGCCACAGACGATGGCTTGCCCGAAAATGGTACGTTGCTACCCACCTGGTCGGTGATTTCCGGCCCCGCAGGCGTGCGCTTTGGCAACGAAAACGGTCTTTCAACGAGCGTCGTTCTACCGGTTGCGGGCACATATATCCTTCGCCTTGCTGTCAGTGACGGTGAGGCCTCGTCGAGCGATGACGTGATCGTATTCGTTGGCTTCAACGGCCAGAATGTTCCCCCATCTGTGAACGCGGGCGCAGACGTGACGGTATCCCCCGGTACACACGTCCTGCTTGCCGGGAGTGCATTAGATGACGGGCTGCCCTCAGGTGAATTGAGATATCAGTGGCGTGAAGTCTCAGGCCCGACGTTCGTCAATGTATTGGGCTACGACTCTGCAGCAGCAGCGGTAGATCTGGCTTTGGAAGGGGATTATGTGTTCGAGCTGTTGGTCAGCGACACCCTTGCGTCGGCCGTTGACACGGTGTCCGTACGAGTGGTCGCCGACAATCAGCCGCCGGTCATCAGTGCTGGCCCCGACAAGCAAACAGAAGTTCCAGGCGCGGGCAAGGTCGTGCTTGCCGGTTCAGCCACAGATGATGGCATTCCGTCAGACTCGCTGCATTTCCAGTGGACCCAGACGTCCGGGTTTCCTGCGTCCATCGCTCAACCTAACGCGCTTAGCACCGTGGTCACGTTCGCTTCTGCTGGAACGTACACCTTTAGGCTTGTTGTGGGAGACGGCCTCGCTTCATCGCAGGACGACACCACGGTGATCGTTTTGCCCGGCAACCTGGCACCAATCATCGACGCTGGCCCATCACAATCCGTGTTGTTGCCGAGCCGCACGGCTCTGCTCGCAGGCACAATCGGTGACGATGGCAAGCCGGCGGGCTCGACACCCGTGGCTCGCTGGTCGCTTGTTTCGGGCCCGGGGCCTGTCGCCTTCGCGAACGCTTTGGCTGCGGTGACCACAGCCACATTCCAAGAAGTGGGCACGTACACGCTGCGCCTCACGGCGCACGATGGCCAGCAGTCCGCCTTTGATGACACGCAGGTGGTTGTGTCGGGTCAAGCCGCCACAGGTGCGGCGCCCACGGTCGCGTTCAGCTCGCCGCTGGATTTGTCGGTGGTCACGGCGCCTACCAACCTTGAAGGCAGCGTCACCAGCAGCACTCTTAGCGCTTGGCGTTTGGAGATGCGTCCAACCACACCGGGCGCCGAGTGGTCCACGTTCGCAACGGGTTCAACGCCGTTGTCGGGTGTGCTGGCTAAGTTCGACCCGACACTGCTTGAAAATGGCATCTATGACATTCGCTTGGCGGCCACCGATACGGCGGGACGTTCGGCGGAGGCGCTGATGCAGCTGCTGGTGAAAGACCAGATGAAGCTTGGCCACGTGGCACTCACATTCGATGATCTCAACGTACCTATGGCTGGCGTGCCGATTCAAATTCTGCGCAGCTATGACAGCCGCAATACGCAAAAGGGCGATTTCGGTCACGGATGGACCCTGGACGTGAACCGCGTGCGGGTTTACGAAAACGCGGTGCTCGGAAAGGGTTTCGGCGCTGCCAGCACGGGAGGCTTCCTGCCGCGTTACTGCGTGCAGCCCGCCCGCAAGCTTGTGGTCACGGTTATCACGCCGGAAGGCCGGATGCATGAGTTTGAGCCCACGGTGTCTGATGCGTGCGAGTACTTCTCGCCACCGGATTTCGTCACCATCGGTTTCGCTGCCAAACCTGGAACAAACTCAAAGCTTGAGCTGGTGTCAGGCGGCGACGTGTTTGTTCAGCCAGGCGAAAGCGGCGGCTATGAGCTGTGGAGCGGAAGCGACGGTGATTTCGAGCCGTTTGATCCGCGCCGCTATCGCTTGACATTGCAAGATGGACGCGTACTTGAGTTCGACCAGTTCGATGGCTTCACAAGCATTACAGACCGCAATGGCAATTCTTTGACCTTCGATGCCCACGGCATCACGCATTCATCTGGCAAGAGCATTACGTTTGAACGCGATGAGGAAAACCGGATCACCGGCATTGTGGATCCGATGGGCAAGCGAAACGCTTACCAATACGATCCCGATGGCAACCTGACCGGCTTCACAGATCGTGAAGGCAATGAAACGCGGTTTGCCTACGACAGCCAGCGCATTCACCACCTGCGCGACATCATTGATGCGCGAGGGGTGCGCGCGATTCGTCACGACTACGATGCTGATGGGCGCCTCATATCCACCACGGATTCCCTGGGCCACGCGATTTCGTTGTCGCATGACCTGGACAACCGCAAAGAAACGGTGATCGACCGCAATGGGTATACGAAGACCTTGTGGTTCGATGAACGCGGCAACGTTGTGCGCGAGGTGGATGGCGAAGGCCACGAGACGCTGCGCACCTACAACAGTCTTAACAACGTGCTTTCGGAAACCGACGGTAGCGGGCGCACGCGGCAGTATGAATACGACACGCGTGACAACGTCACGGCTGAAGTGGATGGGCTGGGTCACCGGACGGAGCACACATACAACGGCTTTGGCCAAGTGTTGACGACGACAGATCCGCTGGGGAACGTGACGACGTCAACGTATTCAGTCCAAGGGAACCTGCTGACACAGGTGGGGCCACGGCCGGGTCAAACAACGTCGTACCTATACGACTTCCTGGGCAACATGCGCCAGATGACGGACGCGTTGGGGCATGTGTCGAACTACGCGCACGACGATCAAGGCAACAAGACGAGCGAAACGGACGCTCTCGGGCGGGTGACCACATACACGTACGACGCCAACAACCGGCCGTTGACGGAAGTGCGCACGCGCACCACTTCTGCGGGCACCGAAACGCTGACGACCACGCACACGTACGATGGGCAAGGGCGGGAGACGCGCGTGGTGCAGGCGGATGGGTCGCAGCTCAACTACACGTACGATGCGGTTGGCAACCGCGTGACGTCTTCGGATGCACTTGGCCACGTGACCACGACCACGTATGACACCAACGGCCGCGCGACGAGGGTGACGTATCAAGACGGGAGCTTTGACGAGACAACCTACGACAACGAAGGTCGCGCGGTGGCTCGCAAAGATCGGGCGGGTCAAACCACCAGCAGTACGTTCGATAAGGTGGGCCGCTTGCTGCGCACCACGCGGCCTGACGGCACGTATTCCGAATCAACGTACGACGGGGCAGGACGGGTGGTGGCGTCGTTCCAAAGCGGGCGCGGCACCACAACGTTTGCGTACGATGCGGCTGGGCAGCAGACGTCGAGCACGGATGCTTCGGGGGCGGTTGTGTCGACGGGTTACGATGTGGCGGGGCGTAAGGTTTCGGAGACGAACGCACTTGGCGGGGTCACTCAGTTCACGTTGGATGAAACGGGCAACGCCACGGTTGTGACGAATCCGGGTGGCAGCACGCGGTCAAGCGTGTTCGACTTCTTGGGGCGCGAGGTGTCGCAAACGGATGAGCGTGGCAAGACCACCACCTATACGTACGACGAGCTTGGTCGACTGACGGCGGTGACGGATCCGCTTTTGAACGTGACCCGCTACGCATACGACGAAGTGGGCAACCGCATCGCCACCACCGACGCTGCCAATCACACGACACACTACGAATACGATCGAATGGGCCGCGAGACAAAGCGCGTGCTGCCCGATGGAGCGTTTGAAGAGCGCACCTACGATGCGGCCGGCAACGTGGCTTCGCGGAAGGACTTCCAGGGCCGTGTGACGACGTATGCGTACGACGTGAACAACCGGCAAACGCTGCGTACGTATCCCGATAGCACGTCAGTGGCGTTCACCTACAACGTGATGGGCCGCAGGTTGACGGCAACGAACACCGCGGGCGCCACGACGTATGACTACGACAACAGCCAGCGGTTGCTGCGGAAGACAGATCCTGCGGGACGCAAGGTTGAATACACGTATGACTCCGCTGGCCGTCAGGAAACGCTGACGGCGAAGGTCGGGGCTGAGGTGTTCACCACCACGTACGGCTACGATGGCGCGGGCCGCATGGTGGGTGTCACCGACCCAGCGGGCCGTGCGTTCACGATGAGCCATAATGCGCAGGGGATGCTGGCAACGTTGGTGCGGCCAAACGGCGTGCAGACGAGTTACACGCACGACAACCGTGGCCGCCTCACAAACATTCGTACGTTCAAGGTGGCGGGAGACACCACGATTGCAAGCTATGCGTACACACTGGGTGCCAGCGGCTTGCGTGATGCCATCACGGAAGCTGATGGCACGGTGAGGGCGTACGCGTACGACGACGTGGGGCGTTTGGTGGGCGAGGGTGTGAGCGGCGGCAGTGGGCCGCAATACACGAAGACGTTTGCTTACGACGCAGTATCCAACCGTAGCTCGCAGGTGACCACGGGGGCGGGCGCTGCGAACGTGGCTTATAGCTACGACGAGCGGCAACGTTTGCTGACGGAAAACGCACAGCCATACGTGTGGGATGTAAACGGCAACCAAACGCAGCGACCCACAGGTGATGCGTACGAATGGGACTTTGAAGACCGGCTGGTGAGGGTCACGAAGGCCGACGGTACGGTGGTGCAGAATACGTATGACGTTGACGGCGTGTTGGTGCGCACGTCGGTGACGCCCGCAGGCGGCGGCGCTGCTGTCGTGACGGATTTCGTCGTTGATACACACGGTGGCTTGAGCCACATCGTGGCCGAGGTGGGCGGCAGCGGAGCTGTCAGCGCGGTTTACGTGCGCGCTGGCGACATGCTGCTGGAGGAGCTACGA
>JANRKS010000024.1:0-225987 GCA_033763315.1 Deltaproteobacteria bacterium | reverse complement strand
GGGGGGCTTCGATCCCAAACGCACGGTTCACAAGCGCGCCGGCAGCCGCAGGTTTCGCGTGCTTGGCCACCGCTGAAATCACCGCCGCGGCCGCCGCCCCCGTGGCCGCCACCGCCACCACCGTTTCGAGTGTTACGCCACCGATACCAACAACAGGCACCGTCGCCTCCTTTACGACGGCTGCCAACCGCGCAAGGCCCACCACCGGGTCGGGGTTCTCCTTGGTATGCGTGGCGAACAAAGGCCCGAAGCCGATGTAATCAGCGCCGCCTGCGCAGGCCGCCGCGGCTTGAGCCTCGTTGTGCGTGGAGATGCCAATCGATAGTGGCCGTCCACCTCGATCCCGCACGGCAATGGCAGCATGCAAAGGCAGGTCGTCCTGCCCCAGGTGCACGGCGTCTGCGCCCACGGCCAGCGCCACGTCGAGGCGGTCGTTGACGCAAAAAGGCACGCCCGCTTCAGCGCATAACGGCCTCACGGCTGCCGCCAATTGCCACAACACTTCCGCCGGAGCGTGCTTGGCCCGCAACTGCAGCATGCATGGCGCCGCCCCCAGCAGCACCTCTGTCCGCGCAATCACTTTGGCTTTGAGCCCCACCGACGCCGTCTCGGCCAAGTTCACATCGCAGATCGCATAGAAACCGCGCAACATGTTCGTACACTAACAGCGGGCGCTTCGTTGCGCCCGTTCGCCACGGTTCAAGCCATGCCCACCCCCTTTCGACTTAACACCACAATGGAGCCGCGCGGCGATCAGCCCCGCGCCATCAAGGAACTCATCGAGGGCGTCAAGCGCAACGATGAAGCGCAGGTCCTGCTTGGGATCACGGGCAGCGGCAAAACCTTCACAATGGCCAACGTGGTGGCAGCCATGCAGCGGCCCACGTTGGTGATCGCGCACAACAAAACATTGGCGCATCAGCTGTTCCTCGAGTTCCGCAATCTGTTTCCCGACAACGCCGTTCACTACTTCGTCAGCTACTACGATTATTACCAGCCCGAGGCCTACGTCCCCTCGACCGACACGTACATCGAGAAAGATTCGCTCATCAACGAAGAGATCGATCGCATGCGGCATGCGGCCACTTACGGCCTGCTTACGCGGCGTGATTCGTTGATCGTCGCGTCGGTTTCATGCATCTACGGCATCGGCGCCGCCGAAGCTTACCTGGGCATGAAAATCGATCTGGAAACGGGGGTGGAGGTGCGTCGCGACGCTGTGTTGCGCCGCTTGGTGGAGATTCAGTACGATCGCAACGACGTGGATTTTTCGCGTGGCACCTTTCGTGTGCGAGGTGACGTTGTCGAGGTTTTCCCCGCCTATGAACGCGAAAAAGCCATTCGCATCGAATGGTGGGGCGACGAGATTGAATCCATCAGTGAGGTCGATCCGCTGCGCGGCAAAGTGCTGCGCAAGCTTGACGAGGTGTCTATCTTTCCTGGCTCGCACTATGTCACGCCGGCCGAGCAACTGACGCGCGCGATGCGCGGCATTCGTGAAGAGCTGCGTGAGCGCCTTACCGTGCTGCGCGCCGAAAACAAGCTCGTGGAAGCCCAGCGCCTTGAACAACGCACGATGTACGATCTCGAAATGCTTGAGCAGATGGGCCGCTGCAAAGGCATCGAGAATTATTCGCACCACTTGTCAGGCCGCGCTTCCGGCGAGCCGCCGCCCACACTCATCGATTACTTTCCCAAGGATTTCCTGGTGGTGGTGGATGAATCCCACCAAACCATTCCGCAGATCGGATCGATGTACAAAGGCGATCGGGCACGCAAAGAAACGCTCGTGGAATTCGGCTTCCGTTTGCCTTCGGCGATGGACAACCGCCCGCTGATGTTCGAGGAATGGAAACAACGCGTGCCGCAAGCGATCTACGTATCAGCCACACCCGGCACCTACGAGGTCGAGCAGTCTCAAGGCGTGGTCGTGGAGCAGATCATCCGCCCCACGGGGCTTTTGGATCCCGTGATTGAAGTGCGGCCGGTGGGCAACCAAGTGGACGATCTCGTGGGCGAGATCCGCAAGCGGGTTGAGATGAAGGATCGCGTTCTGGTCACCACCCTCACCAAACGCATGGCTGAGGATCTCACCGAGTATCTATCGGAGCTCGGCATTCGCGTGCGCTACCTGCACTCAGACATCGAGACGCTTGAACGCATCGAGATATTGCGTGATTTGCGTTTAGGTGAATATGACGTGCTCGTCGGCATCAACCTTTTGCGCGAAGGCCTGGATTTGCCCGAAGTGTCGCTCGTCGCAATTTTGGATGCCGACAAAGAGGGCTTCCTGCGCGCCGAACGATCGCTCATTCAAACGATTGGCCGCGCCGCTCGCAACGTGCGCGGGCGCGTGATCATGTACGCCGATCGCGAAACGGCTTCGATGAAGAAGGCGATCGACGAAACAAACCGGCGTCGTGCCATTCAGCACGCCTACAACGAAGCGCACGGCATCACGCCGATGACCGTGATCAAAGCCATCGAAGAGCTGGCCGGCACGCCGCTCGATGATTTCTATGACTTGGGCAAAACGGCCGTACCGCGCGCCAAGGGCAAAGGCAAACGCAAGGGCGCCAGCGTGGATCAAGTGCCCGTCGCGCAGATTCCGAAGGCGCTTGAGCAGCTCAAGAAGGACATGTTTCGCATGGCCGAAGATCTTGAGTTCGAGAAGGCCGCCGAGGTGCGAGATCAGATCAAAGCGCTTGAGGATCGCCTGGTCGAGCTTTCCTGATCACAGCTTCACACGCGTCGGTAGTGCAGGCGCCAGATCTTGCGCTCTTCAAGCTCACACTGACGTTCGCGTCGCGAGCGCGCCACAAACGGCGTCTGCCGCACAAACGTCCATGGCGCCGCCGCGTTGACCAGCCGTTCATCCATCTCCATCGCCGTCATCGCGTCAAGCGCCAGATCGAAGATGTCCGTGTTCACGTAGATCTCGCCGTCAGGTCGTAAGGCCCGCAGCATCTCGTTCACAAGCGACGGTTCAATCACCCGCCGTTTGTGTTGGTTCGCCTTGAACCACGGATCAGGAAAGTTAATGAAGAAGCGCGAAACCAGCCCGGGCGGAAACAGCCGCTGCATGTCTACGGAGATGTTCGCAAACACACTCACCACCCGGTCGGCCACGCCCCGCGCGACCGCGTCTTCATTGGCCCACGCCACCATCTCGCGGCGAATCTCAACACCCACATAGTGTCGCCCTGGTGTCTCAACCGCGCGCTCCATCAAGAAATAGGCTTCGCCTGAACCCAACTCCACTTCGACAGGCAGACCATCCGCCGGCGGCACAATCATGTCCACCTGGCTGATGGCCAGAAGGGTTGAACGCAGCGGGTTTACGTGGTGGCGGATGCGACGCGATGACATGAGACGAGGGCGTTATTTACCCTCTTCGTTCGCAAGCTCAATCTCCCAACCGTCAGAAAGGTAATAACCGTCATCCTCACGGTAATCCTCTTGAAGAACAGGGTTGGGGGCGCGTTTCGATAGTTCGGCCAATTTCTCCATCGAGGAAACCAGCGCCGTATCGGCTTCTAACTTTGAACGCAGCTGGGCCGCCCGCTCGGCCAAAGCCTCTAGCTTGCTTTTCGAGCTTCGGAGCTTTTCCTCGAGATCTGAAAGCCTCTCAGTCATTCACGTTCCCCAGTCCGGTAACGACCCCTCACGCGGAAGGAGACTACCACAAGCAGAGCCATGGCGGGACGGATGACGGCGTGGCACGTGGTCAGGTGGCTTTGGCAGCCTTGAGCGGAGACGGGGGAACGGGGCCTCGCTCCAGACGATTGATGACCATCTGGTGAACAATGCCCAACAGATAATTGGTTAACACGTACACCGCCAAGCCTGCGGGCAAGAAGATCTGAAAGCCCGTGAACATGATCGGCATCATGATCGACATGATCTTTTGCTGTTGCGGGTCGGTGCCGGCCGGAGCCATGCGCATCTGAATGAACATCGTCACGCCCATCACCAGCGGCAGGATGTAGTAGGGATCGGGCGCCGAGAGATCATGGATGTAACCAACAAAAGCTGAACGATAGAGCTCCACGGAGTAGCTAAGAGTGGAGTAAAGCGCGATCCAGATCGGCATCTGAATCAGCGATGGCAAACAGCCACCCAACACATTTACGCCCTGCGACTTATAAAGCGCCATCGTTTCGCGGCCCAACCGCTCACGATCGTTGCCATACTTTTCTTTGAGCTCCGCAATCTTGGGTGCCAGCTTGGCCATCCGCTTGCCCGAAAGCAGTGCCTTGTGGGCCGGATAGAAGGTGATCAATTTCACCAAGAGCGTCAGCAAGATGATGGACAGGCCCCAGTTCCCGATCACTTTGTGAAACGCCTTCAAAGTGGCCATCATCGGGCGCGACAAGAACGCGAACGTGACGTTGACGCTGCGGTCAAGCTCCGCGTCTCCCTCCACCATGGGACCGGTGGCCGGTGTGCCCCCCGAGATCACGCCAGGCGCCACCGCCGACAGCAGCTCCGAATACTTAGGGCCCGCGTAGATCTCGAACGGGTATGTCAAAGACTCTCCCGCCTTGATCGTCTGGGTCGGCAACGTCAACGTGGCGTGTCCCCGATCGTTGCTTGCCTGTTGCTGGCATTTGCTGCTGGATTGCGCCGGTTGCAAAGGTGGCACCGCAGCAACTGTGAAGAAGCGTTCATCAGCGGCGATCCAGCGCACCATGCCCTCAGCGGCGAAAGCTTCCTTTTTCAAGTTATCAAGGTCGTGGCGTTCCACCTTGCCATTGACGTGGCAAACCATCTCTTCGACGCTGGCCACGGCATAGCTGAACATGCCGCCGCCTTTTTTGGCCGCATCCTGCTGACCCGAAACCGCAATCGTCAATTGATGCGAAAGCGGTGCCGCGGTGCCGTTCTTCACGGCCACTTCCAAACGCAACCGATAACGTTCCGCCGACGCCGAAAACGTCTTGGTGATGGTGTTGCCGTTGATCTCGGTCGCAAACGCAACGCGATCCGCAGCCTTCGACACCACGGTCCACTTGGCATTGGCAGGTATGCTGAAGGCAGCGTTGGCTATCCCCACCGAAAACGGCGCTTCATCACCCGTGCGGGCGCGAATGATCTCCAACGGCTCGCCTTTGCCACCCGTGCGAAATTTCTCCGTCTTCAAGTGAACCGCCAACAGCGAGGCGCCCCACGAGCTCAGATCGAACGTGGCGTCTGGTGTGTCGAGCGACACAATCTCTTCTTTTCCGCGTTCGCTGCCTGAAGGGGCTGCGGGGGCTGCGAGGGCTGCCGAGGGTTGGGCGTTGTTCGTAGCCACAGCGGTCGCGTTGCTGCCACGAGGCGCCTCGACCGGCTGTGGCTTCGGCATGATGAACCGCTCCCAAACGAGCAGAATGCCCACACACAAGACGACGGCGATGATCAGGTTCTTCCGGTTTTCCATGAACGACCTAGTGGGACGCCGGCGGCGCCCCTAGTGGCTTTCTGTTTTGTTTTGCTCGGACACCCGCGCAGGCGGTACCGGATCGAACCCGCCCGCACAAAACGGGTGGCAACGAGCCAGGCGCCGCAGGGCATACCACAAACCGAACCAGGCTCCATGGATTCGTATGCTCTGCACCGCGTAGGCTGAACACGTCGGCTCGAATCGGCAAGCTCTGCCGAACAGGGGCGATAGAGCAATCTGATAGATCCGCAGAGCGGCCACGAGCGCACGCGAGGCAAAAGGCAAGCTCTGTAACTCGCGTGGGGAGTCTGGCATGAGGACGGCCCTAGCCACGACGGCCCACAAGCCGATCCATCAAGCGCCCAAGTTCACTGTGGGTCTCAATGAAACGGGAAGCGGCGGCGCTGGGTCGGGCTATGACCACAAGATCCGTCCCCTTCGCCGGTGCGGCGAGCGCTGCCGCATGCCGACGAAAACTTTCGCGCAACCATCGCTTCACTCGGTTGCGTACAACGGCGTTGCCCACCTTGCGGCTAACGGTGATGCCGAGCCTAAAGACCCCGGTCGCTGTCTCGGCGGGGGACGCCATCAGGGTGTAGTTCTTTCCCGAGGCCTTGGTGGAGCTGCTTTGAATCCGCAGAAACTCTGTCCGCTTTCGGACGCGCAGCTTCCGCGGAAACCGTTGGACATGGCGACGACCGCTGTCATCACTGGTTAAACCGCGAGTTGGTGGGCCGACCGTCATATAAACGTTCCACCGTTTCAACGTCGCAAATGTCAACTGGGCGCGGCCGAAGCCACGCCACGCAACAAACTACTTTTTAGGAACGGTTACCACGAGCTGCTTGCGGCCGCGTCGACGGCGGCGGCGCAATACCTCGCGCCCGGCTTTGGTTTTCATTCGCTTGCGAAATCCGTGTGTCCGTTTCCGGCTAACACGGGACGGCTGATATGTCCTCTTCATAATGTCCTCCGGTTCCGAACCGCGTGGGAGCGACTAAGTAGCACTGGCGAAAATCAGTGTCAATGAAACGCTCTTCTTCTCTGGGGAGTTTTCCACAGGCCCCTTGGCGCCATGGCCCAGATCGCGCAGGGGGCCCGGATCTGACCCGGCAAGGGCCCTTCGGCCGCCCTTCGGCCGCCTGGTCGTAAGCTTTGACCGATCAGCCGCGTGAAGCGCGGAAAAATGCGTGATTCGCAGCCTTGGGAACGAAAACGCCCACGGGTGACAGGTTCGTGACACCCGCGTTTCGGCTGACGCCCAAAAAACGGCTGCGCGTCCGACCACGATCGCTGCAGAGCCCATGGAATGGGAATTTGCCGAAAGGTCATCCAACATGTCCTGCAAAATACTGGGGACGCCGCCGCGGCCTCTCCGGCGCGGCTAAAAAGCTGTGTGAGATCCGAAAGTTATCCACACCCCCCGGCGAAATGGGCACGTCAAGATACAGATTGCAAAATTGTTTGTGGACAAAAACCCCTCGGATCTTCGCGAGCTTACGGCTTTGCGCTTTCTCACGCTTGCTGCGCCGGAAATCGCTCTGCTAGAGAGTTCCTCGCTCGCAGCGCCAAAGCAGTCTCACCCACGGCGATTGACCCTCTTCATGGGTGAACCGACGGGGCGATAAGGCGCGGGGCTTTTCTGTGGATACTCTGGGGATCGTGTATTCGAAGGCCCTGGATCTATTCATGTATTTCTGTGCCCTGACCTGTGGAAAACATGATCGAACTTTGGGGAGAAGCCGTCCGTTCAATCGAGCCAATGGTAAAGCCGGCTCACCGCAATCTGTGGCTTCGGCCGATCGAGTGCATTTCAATCGTTGAAGGAAAGATCCGACTCCGCGCCCCCAACCGTTACCACAAGGAGTGGTTTGAAGATCACTTCCTCCCGTCCATTCTCCGCGACCTGGAAAACCGCACCCTGCAGACTTTCACAGTCGAGTTCGAGATCGAAGAAGAGCCGCGCCCTGCAGGGGTGTCTCAGCGTTCGGGGGATATGCCCGTGGCCAGCGCCACGCGCATGGAACTGCCTGCGCACGCCAAGCCACCCAGCCTGCTATCGCGGTACGCCTTCGAGAAGTTCGTCGTCGGGCCCACGAACCGGTTCGCTTACTCAGCGTCCCAAAGCGTCGCTGAGTCGCCTGGGGAAAAGTACAACCCGTTGTTCATCTACGGTGGCGTGGGCGTAGGCAAGACCCACCTCCTGCAGGCCATTGGACACGAAATCTATCGTCAGCACCCCGAATGGAACGTCGTGTTCGTCACGTGCGAGCGTTTCGTCACAGACTTCATCAGCTCCTTGATGAACCGCGGCGGCGGCGCCAACCAGATGGAGGAGTTTCGCGCCCGCTACCGCGAGTTTCCCGACGTGCTGTTGATCGACGACATCCAGTTTTTGTCGAACAAAGACAGTTCGCAAGACGAGTTCTTTCACACATTTAACGCGCTTCACTACGCCCACAAGCAGATCGTCATGACCTGCGACAAATTGCCGAGCGAAGTGGCCGGCCTTGAAGACCGCTTGCGCAGCCGTTTTACGTGGGGATTGATCGCGGAGGTTGGTACGCCTGATCTCGAAACGCGCGTTGCCATTGTGAAACGAAAGGCGGAGCTTGATCGCATCGACCTGCCCGACGAAGTCGCGTTGTTTATCGGCACCGCCATCAAAACCAACGTGCGCGACCTTGAAGGCGCATTGGCGCGTGTGAGCGCCCGCGCGTCTTTCGAAAGCCGTCCGCTGACGCTCGAGCTTGCACAAGACGCCCTGAAAAACATCGTTGCCAGCTCTCCCGTCGGCCTCACCATCGAGGCCGTGCAACGCGAGGTCTCAACGTATTTCAGTGTGAAACTGGCGGATCTTAAAGGGCCAAAACGCCATCGTGCCGTGGCTCATCCGCGCGCCATCGCGATGTATCTGGCCCGCAAACTCACAGCCATGAGTTACCCCGAGATTGGCAGCCGTTTTGGCGGCAAGGACCACTCGACGGTTATCAGCGCGGTACGGAAGATCGAGCGCATGGTGAAAGACGATGCGGCTCAACGGAGCATTGTCACCACGCTCGAGTCTCACCTACGCGACATTTGAGCTTTTGTTCGCCATGAAAAGCCCGCCCGCTTCACGCCGGCGGGCTTTTTGCATTTGGGTCCGCACGAAGCGGGAAGAACGTGTTTCAGGCTCATTCGTAGGGGTTTTCCGTGGTCACCCGCATCCGTTGCGCTGTGGATGAAGGTGTGGATATCCCTGTTGGCCGGGGTGTGGGGAAGGTGTGGACGCACACTGGGCAACTCCGCGCACCGCGCCTTTTGTGGGTTATCAACGATCGCTCCAGAACCACCCACAGGACAAACCACAGGTAAAGCTGGGCAAGATCAACGTCTTCAAGGTTCCCACAGGCCCTACTAATGACCTCTAAGATCTGATCTATTTACCTAAAAATTAATGTAGGGTACGCCTTCAACAGAGGGTGTCCGTGGACTTCAAGATTGATCGAGCGCAATTACTCAAAGGGCTGCACCTGGCATCAGGGATCGCAGATCGCAAAGGCACGTTGCCTATATTGGCAAACGTGTTGTTCAAGACGAATGGCAAGGATCGTTTGATCTGCGCTGCCACGGATTTGCACGTGGCGTTGGTCGCCGACTTACCTGCGCGCGTGGAACAAGAAGGTGGGCTCACCCTGGGGGCCAAACAGATCCACGACATCATCAAGGGCTTGTCGGGCGATGAAGTGCATCTGCGCCGCACCGAACAGAATTGGGCCGAGATCCGATCGGGTCGTGCTGAGTTCAAAGTCGTGGGCATGGCCGACAAAGATTTCCCGAAGCTTCCGCCCATCAGTGAAGTGCAAACCGTAAACGTGGACCCGCACGCGTTGTCGGAAATGATTGGCAAGACGATCTTCTCTGTCTCTTCGGATGAAACGCGTCAGCATTTAGCCGGTGTGTTGTTTGAGTGCGACGGCAAGATTGGCCGGATGGTCTCGACGGACGGCCATCGCTTGTCCAAGGTTGAACGCAAGCTTGAAGGGGGCCCGGTGTTGGCCCAGGGGATCCTAATCCCTCGCAAAGGCGTGATGGAACTGCGCCGCGTGGTGGAAGGCCGCCAATCGCCCGTAGGCATCGGCGTCAAGGATGGGCAGCTCGTGGTTAAGGCCGACGAGATTGGCCTGGCTGTAAAACTCTCTGACAGCCAATTCCCGCCCTACCAGCAGGTGATCCCCGCAGAGAACGACCGGAAGGTCTTCGTGCCGCGAGACGGCTTCCTAGAGGCCTTGCGACGCGTGGCCATCATGGCTTCGGACAAGACCTGGGGCGTCCGCTTGTCGCTTGATAAGGGATGGTTGTCGATTGAAGCTGACAGCCCCGATCTTGGAAACGCGCGCGAGCGCATCGAGGTTGAATACAAGGGCGCGCCCGTTCAAGTGGGATTCAACGCCCGGTACTTCATCGAACTGCTCAACGAAATGGGCAGCCCCGAAGTGCAGCTCGAACTGGCAGGCGAGCTTGACCCGGCGGTGGTTCGCCCGTCGGACAACACTGATTACCTCGGTGTCGTTATGCCTATGCGGCTTTAAAACCTTCCGCTGACACCTCTGACGGCCCCGGAACCGCGCGTCCCGCACCGGGGCCTCAACGTCATCTCATGCGCCTTAACCTCTTGCGCGCCCGCGGCTGGCGAAACCTCGCACCCACCGTGTTTAGACCGGGACCGCGCGCCACGGTTATCTCGGGCGACAACGGCCAGGGCAAAACGAATGTCGTTGAGGCTGTGTATTACCTTCTGGCATTTCGTTCGTTCCGCACGTCCACGGCCGCGGATCTGTGGGCATGGGAAGCGCCGGGCGCCAAGCTCGAAGCGGAACTCGAGGGAGCGGGTTTGCAACGGCTGCTGCAGGCCGAGATCCTTCCGGAACGCCGGTCCTTCAAACTCGACGGCAAAACCATTCGCCGCGACAGCCCCGCCTTGGCGCCTTTCGGCATGGTCTTGTTCGTGCCAGAAGATCTGTTGCTGCCCAAGTCCCCTCCGTCGGCCCGGCGGCGCTTCTTGGATCTGGCCATCTTTGGACAAGATCGAGGTTATTACCGGGAGGCTGCCACCTACGCCAAGCTCCTCAAGAGCCGCAACGTGGCGCTAAAGCGCGGTGGCAACCCCACACTCCTCGACAGCTACGATCAGCAACTGGGGGGCGCGGGAGCGCGTTTGGTGACCCGCCGTCGCCAGGTGTGCGCCCGGCTGCTGCCCCGGTTCCAAGCCCTATTCACCGAGATCCACGCTGACCTCGACGCCACCCTCGCCTACCGGGGCCACCCAAGCCTTGCCGACGTTCACACCGAATCCGACCTCGCTTCGGCCATCGAGAGCGGCCTGCGCGAACGCCGAGACCTCGACCTGCGACGGGGCTTCACGGGATACGGGCCGCACGCTGACGATCTTGAACTGGGGCTCAAGGGCCACTTGGCCAAGGATCATGGCTCCCAGGGGCAGCTGCGGTCGCTCGTGCTGTCTTTGAAGCTGGCCGAGCTGGCCTTGCTGGGCGAAACCTTGGGTGAGGCCCCTTTGCTGCTCCTTGACGACGTCGCGAGTGAACTTGACGGGCAACGGCGGCGGCGGCTGTTCGAGACGATCGCTGCTTTGGACGGACAAACCCTGATCACCGTCACCGACCCTGAGTTTTTGCCCCAGCTGCCATCGCGCACGGACGTTCGCGTCGATGCGGGCCAGCTCCTGCTTGGGTGAGCTCGGGTTCGTGTTTTCCTTTACCAACTTAATTGGAACTGTGGTAGATATCGAAAAACTCTTGTTTTTTCTGGATTCAAACAGAACACCGGGTGGGCCACTTTTTGGTCACCAGGGACGGCAAGACCTAGCGCCGCGTGCGCCCTGAAGGTGAGTGATTAAGCTATGAGCGAAGGCGAGGAGACGTCCTCCACGGGGCCAGCACAAGAGGCCCCTTCTGAGTACAACGAAGGCAGTATTCAGGTCCTCAAGGGGCTCGAGGCCGTGCGCAAGCGCCCCGGTATGTACATCGGCGACACCGATGATGGCACTGGGCTTCACCACATGGTCTACGAGGTGGTGGATAACTCTGTGGACGAATCGCTGGCCGGGCACTGCGATCGCATTGAGGTCGTCATCCATTTGGATGGATCGGTTTCCGTGGAAGACAACGGCCGCGGCATCCCCGTGGGCGAGCACCCCACCGAAAAGCGCCCCACGGCCGAGGTGGTCATGACCGTGCTTCACGCCGGTGGCAAGTTCAACCAGAACAACTACAAGGTCTCGGGCGGTTTGCACGGCGTTGGCGTGTCCGTGGTCAATGGCTTGTCGGAATGGCTGAAGCTTGAGATCCGACGTGATGGCCAAACCTACTTGCAGGAGTACCGTCAAGGCGACCCGGCCACGGTGTTGGAAGTCATCGGGAAGTCCACCCGCAGCGGCACAAAGATCACGTTTAAGCCCGATGGCACCATCTTCAAGATGGTCGAGTTCAGCTTCGATATTCTTTCGCAGCGTTTGCGCGAGCTTTCTTATCTGAACCGTGGTTTGGCGATCGTGCTAAGTGACGATCGATCAGGCAAGCTGCAAGAGTTTCGTTTCGAAGGCGGCATCGCCGAATTCGTCAAAGAGCTCAACAAGTCAAAAACCACGGTTCACGATTCGCCCATCATGATCGAGGGGCAAGTGGATGGCACCGTGGTTGAGATCGCTTTGCAGTGGAACGATTCCTATCAGCCGGCCGTGTTCTGCTTTACGAACAACATCAAGAACAAAGATGGCGGCACGCACCTCACGGGTTTCAAAGCGGCACTTACCCGTACCGTGAACACGTACGCGCAAGAGCACGGATTGCTCAAGGATCTCAAAGCCGGTTTGGGTGGCGATGACATCACTGAAGGCTTGACCGCCGTTGTGTCGGTAAAGCACCCGGATCCAAAGTTTTCAAACCAACCCAAGGACAAGTTGGTTTCGTCGGAGGTCAAAGGCATCGTTGAGCGCATCGTGAATGAGCGCTTGGCCCGCTTCTTTGAGGAGCATCCCAAAGAGTCTAAACAAGTGATCGAGAAGGCGGTGCTCGCCGCCCGCGCACGCGACGCGGCCCGCAAAGCACGTGAACTGGTGCAGCGCAAAGGCGCGTTGGACTTTTCGTCACTGCCGGGGAAATTGGCTGACTGCCAAGAGCGCGATCCGGCGCATTCCGAGCTTTACATCGTCGAGGGTGACAGCGCCGGTGGCTCTGCCAAACAGGGCCGCAACCGCAAGGATCAAGCTGTGCTTCCGTTGCGCGGCAAGATCTTGAATGTGGAAAAAGCGCGCTTAGACAAGATGTTGTCGTCGGCGGAGATCGTCACGCTGATCACGGCGCTGGGCTGCGGTGTGGAGCAAGAAAAGCTCATCGAAAAGCTTCGCTACCATCGCATCATCATCATGACGGACGCTGACGTGGACGGCAGCCACATCAGAACGTTGCTGTTAACGTTCTTTTACCGGCATTACCCCGAGATCATCGAGCACGGATATCTCTATATCGCGCAGCCGCCGTTGTTCCGCGTGAAGAAGGGCAAAAAAGAACTGTACCTCAAGAACGAACAAGCGCTCGAGGAGTATCTGCTCGAAGGCGCCGTTGAAAACATTGTTCTCAAGGGCAGCACAGGAGAGCCGGTGACCGGCGAAGCCTTGGTGAAGCTGGCGCGCGCCGCGAGCCATTACCGACGCGTCTTGCGGTTGTTGGACCGGAAGCTTGATAGCCGCGTGGTGGACGCCGTGGTGAAGACCACGTCGCTCGACAAACAAACGGTCAAGGATCGCGCAGTGGTCGAGCAAGCGATGGAGCCCGTGCGGCGGCACCTGGCCACCGTTGAATCGGACCTGCCCGATGTTGGCCTTTCGATCAAAGTGGACGAAGAGCACGGGGCCTTCGGTTTAGAAGCCGCCGTGCGCCCAGGCAGCGTGCGTAAACCAACCTTGCTTGGTTACGAGCTGTTCGACAGCACGGAATTCGCCGATCTCAAACGTCTGTGGCAACAGCTCAGCACCGTTGGCGAAGGGCCGTTTGTCATCACGTCCGAGTCGATGGAGGCTCCCTTGGCCAAACTGGACGAACTGGGTGAGCGCCTGGGCGAAGTGGGCAAGAAGGGCTTGGCCATCCAACGCTACAAAGGCCTGGGTGAGATGAATCCCGAACAGCTGTGGGAAACCACCATGGATCCCGCCAAGCGCACACTTTTGCAGGTGCGCGTGGAAGACGCGTTCGAGTCCGATAAGTTGTTCTCGACGCTGATGGGCGATTTGGTTGAACCACGTCGCGAATTCATCGCGGCCAACGCATTGAGCGTGCGTAACCTCGACATCTGATGATTGTGTTTCAACCGCGCGCTTGCTTTCAATGGCAGGAGCGCAGGTTCATCGGCCACAAAATCAAGAACCCCAGTGGCGAGAGCCCCTGGGGTTCTTTCATTCCGGATAAACCAGAATCAACAGGAGAAGATGTTGTTCAACTTCTCTTCGATGTTCACTTCGTTTGATTTTGTCGCCACGGCGATTTCTTTGACCAACAGGGTGCGAGCCGTGTCGAGCATTTTGCGTTCACCGAACGACAGTTCTTTATCGGACTTCAAGCGTTGCAGATCGCGAAGCACTTCGGCGATTTCAAAAACGGAACCCGTCTTGATTTTCTCCATGTACTCGCGGTAGCGACGGTTCCAGGTTTGACCCTCAACCGCAATTTCGCGGCTCTTGAGGATCTCAAACACTTCTTCCACTTCGTCTTCCCTGATGAGTTCTCGCAAACCAACAGCGCTGGCATTGCGGGTGGGAATCATGACTTTCATCCCATTGTCTAAGATCTTCAGGATGTAGAAAGTTTGCTTGGAAGAAGCAATCTCGCGGGTTTCGATTCCCATAACCTCGGCAACGCCGTGGGCTGGGTACACCGCCAAATCACCTACGTGAAAATTCGGCTCCATTAAAAGACACTCCTAAAATTGAGTGGTTTGCCTCTTGCCCTCAGCTTCAAGGCGGGCCGGAATCTACCATGAGGGTATAGTTCGGGCAAGCTAGAAAGACCACTAAACAAAAGCTTCGTCAAGGCTCTTGAATCTGTTGATGTTTTTTCTTTTTTTTCGATTTGGCGCGCCTTCATTAAGTGTGGACCGAAAATAGGCCCCGCGCCGGGCGGAAAAGCGCCCCACGGCGCCCGTTCTAGGCCAGTCGTTGGACGCTAATGCAGCGTAACGACTTAGGATCGTCAGACGGAGGCGATACGGCGCAGGTACGTCAGGATGGTTGAGACCGCGAAGCCTGTTCCACCTTTAGACGTGTGCCCTGCATCCTTGTCTGCGGTGGCCGGGCCCGCGATGTCGACGTGAACCCAAGGCGTGTCGCCCACGAACGTCTTGAGGAAGAGCCCCGCGGTGAGTGCGCCGCCCCAGCGTTCGCCCGTGTTGCGCATGTCGGCCACTTCGGAACGAAGCATGTCTGTGAGCCGTTCGGGCAACGGCAAAGGCCACATCTCTTCGCCCGCCGCTTTGGCGGCGTCAAGCCAGGCGTCGGCCAAAGGTTTGTTGTTGCTCATCACCCCAGCGATGTGGGGCCCCAGCGCGACCACGCACGCACCTGTCAAAGTGGCGAAGTCGAAGATCTGGTCGGGCTTAAGCGCCAGGCCATAAGTGATGGCGTCGGCGAGCGTCAGGCGGCCTTCGGCGTCGGTGTTGTTGATCTCTACGGTTTTTCCCGCTTTTGATCGCAACACATCGCCCAACCGGTAAGCCGTGCCCGAAGGCATGTTTTCGGTGCAGGCCGCGAGCGCGTGCACTTCAATGGGCAGCTTTTCAGCGGCCACCGCCGCGATGGCTGAAATGACGGCGGCGGAGCCCGCCATATCAACCTTCATGTCGAGCATGCCTTCGTTCGGCTTGAGCGATAAGCCACCCGAATCGAACGTCACGCCTTTGCCCACGAGCACGATACGCTTCTTCGCGTTGGCGGGCTTATACGCCATATGAATGAAGCGTGGAGGCTCGGCGCTGCCTTGGGCAACCGCAAGAAACAGGCCCATGTTTTCTTTGCGGCACTCTTCGAGTCCCAGCACAGTGATGTCGATCGCAGCCGCTTTGGCTAGGCCTTCGGCGACGTTTGCCAAGATGGTGGGTGTCATCGCCACGGCGGGTTCGTTCACCAGATCACGGGCACGCGCCACAGCGGTGGCTGTGTTGCGCGCGCGTGCCAGGGCGGCCTCGCTGGCAGCGTCGTCACCTTCGAAACCAACCAGGTCGATTTGGGCGAGCGTGGCTGCCGTACGCTTGTCTTCAGCAAGGTACTTATCGAAACGATACCCACCGAGCAGGGCGCCTTCGGCCGCGGCTTGCAGGCCATCCATCGCATTGGCACCGGTGGATAGCGACGTGGGCGCCACCAGCGCAAGCGATGGGCACCCAAAACCATTGGCAGATTTGACGGCGCGCCCCGCAAGGGCGCGCAGATCGTGGGCCAACACATCCGCGCGGGGCCCCACTCCCAGCAGGAGCAAACGTTGGGAGGGAATCTTACCCAGCGTCGTCAACGACAACGTCTGGCCCTTCTTGCCTTTAAATTTTTCAGCCGTCGCTAGTTTGCGTAGCTCGCCGCCAAGGGCGGCATCCAGGTCGCTGAGCGGTCCGGGGGCGAACACGTCGCCCGCTTCGCCTTCGTCACAGGCAACGGCTAAACAAGAGGCCGTGTTTTCAAGAATCAAACGCTTCGACCGACTGATTTGCACCGTCACGGAACGAGGGTAACCGCGGTCCCGAGGCAGAGCAAGGAACGGGGGTCTTTTCCAAACCCCTCGTGGCTTGTTGACAGGACTGGGATGGTCACCGTAACTTCAATGGCCCTAAGTCACGGACGGCAATGGCGAAAGCGGACTCGAAAGCGGTAGGTGCCCCGGCAGGTGCCCCTTTAGCGGATACATCCGCAGCCGACGGTGCGCCCGAACGGGAAACACTCGAGCGAAAGAAGCAGCCATCGCAACCGGGCAAAGGTGCCGCGAAAGCGCCATCCCGGCCGTCTGGGGCGCCAGCGAAGGCCGACGATCGGGGGCCACCGCCTCCTTTGCCAACGCCATTGGCGACATTTAAGCTTTAGTTTCGATGGTTTAGAAAAGGAATCGGTTTTTCATGAGCACGAGCAGCGGATTGGCGGAGCAGAGGGAAGAGGCCGCACGCGTTTTGCGTGAGATTCTTGAACGCATGGGCATGGAAGCCGAGGTCAGTGCGTTTGATGACGGTGAACGCGTGATCCTCGACGCTCATGGTCCTGAGTCCGGCATCATCATTGGGAAAAAGGGCGCCACATTGGATGCTCTGCAATACCTGGTGAACCGCATTGTTTTCAAGAGGCCTGGAACAGGGCCTTCGATCGTGGTTGATGCTGAGGGATACCGGGGCCGCCGCGAAGATTCTCTATCGGATTTGGCGCGTAAATTGGCAGAGAAGGCCATCCGTTCAGGCCGGCCTGTCGCCGCCGAACCGATGAGTCCGGCTGACCGTCGTATCGTTCATAACGCTTTGGCCGAGCACGATCAGGTGCGAACAGAGTCGGAGGGAGAAGGACCCGCCCGTCGCGTGGTGATCTTCCCGACCGGTGGGCGCCGGCCCGCCTCGGCCGCTGCTGAGTAGGGTGGCTTAGAGCCAGGGACCCGCATCCGCCACAAACGAGGCCAAGTCGTCGTCGGTGGCGGTGGGGGCGAACGGCAATGTCAGTCGTGGTCGCACTCCGCAGAGGTCCTCTATACAGCGCGCGTTGGTGCCGCCGTCCGGCCCTGGGGGCGCCACATTGACCAGCACCAGCGCGAACACGGGCAATTGGCGTCTTCGGAGCTCGGCAAGCGCGAGCGCGCAATGATTGATGGTGCCTAAGCTATTGCGCGCCACCAAAATAACAGGCAGGCCGAACGCTTCGGCAACGTCGGCATTGGTTTGCCGGGCGGAAAGCGGCGATAGCAGCCCACCTGCCGATTCCACAACCAAGGGCGATCCTGGGGGCGTGGCGTTCTGTAAGGCACGAACGGAAAGCGCGATGCCCTGCTCTGCGGCGGCCACCACGGGGGCGACGGGCAAGGGAAAAGAAAACGGGCAGATCTGGCGAAGGTGTAAAGGTGTCTGGGCGGCCCGGGCCAAATCGGCGGCGTCGGTCCCCTCGGGCTCGCCAACCCCCGTTTCCACGGGCTTATAGGGAACGGGCTGGTGTCCGTTGCCACGTAGAGCGCGCAGCAAGCCGCGCGTGAAAGTCGTCTTGCCAACCCCGGTGTCTGTGCCAACCACAAAAAAACCCGATCTTTGCGCATTTTGCAGCTGTGTAATCGATTTCATGTGGATGTTTTCCCGCCGGTTTCGAGGAGGACGCGAACCAAAGCTTCGATGTCCTCATCCTCGTGATCGGCCGAGAGCGTGACCCGCAGGCGAGCCGTGCCTTCGGGAACCGTCGGAGGCCGAATGGCTTGGACATGGATGCCCCGCGCCAAAAGCGCTGCAGAGGCTGCGAGCGCGGACGCGTCTGCGCCGAGCACAATGGGTGTGATTGGCGTCGGAGCGCGCGTGATCGCCAGGGCGTGGTGAAGCTCTCGAATTCGTGCGCTCAAACGCAGCCGCCGGGTGTCTCCTTCGGCCCCGCGGACCAGGTTCAGCGCCGCCAGCGCCGCCGCAGCCACCGACGGCGGCGAAGCCGTGGTGTAGATGAAGGTCCTCGCCCGGTTCACCAAATAGTCGCGCAGGACACGCGAGCCCAGAACAAACCCCCCGGCCGTGCCGAAGGCTTTCCCGAGCGTCCCAATCCGAACGTCGGCATTGATTCCTTGTTCGATACACAAACCCTTGCCGCCGGGGCCGAGTACGCCCATCGAATGAGCCTCGTCGACCACCAAGGCCGCGTGGTTTTGCCTGCACAGCGCGGAAAGCTGGGACAAGGGCGCCACATCGCCGTCCATGCTGAAGACCGACTCCGTCACAAGCAACTTCCGCCGAAATGGTTCGCCAACGGGGTTCGTATCTGTGGCAAGCGCCAACCCGGCAGCCGACACGTCAGCGTGGGGGTAGACCTTTACCGTCGCACGCGAGAGGCGGCAACCGTCGATGAGACTGGCGTGGTTTAGGGCGTCTGACACCACCAGGTCCTGAGGGCCAGCCAGGGAGGAGATCACCCCCAGATTGGCCTGGTAGCCGGTGGGAAACAGCAGGCACGCTTCAGCGTCCGCGAATTCGGCGAGGGCGAATTCAAGTTCGCGATGTTGCGGGAGGTCGCCGCTGACCAAACGGGAAGCGCTTGCCCCCGCTCCCGAAGTGGCGAGGCCTTGGCGGGCGGCTTCCGCGAGGGCCGGGTGGGCGGACAAGCCCAAGTAATCATTTGACGAAAAACACAACTTAACGGGTCGGCCGTCAATCGTGACGTCCCGCGCCCGTCTGCTCCCGTCAAACGCGGGACACGCGCGGAGGCGGCTGCGGCGCCGCAACTCAGAAAGCTCCTCTGAGAGCATCTGCTCCCACGCTTGAACCATGACGAACCTTTAGCCCTTCACCATCGGCTGTCAAAGGGGTTCCACGTGGAACAGTGTCATGGCCTGCATGCCCGCTGGACGTTCCACGTGGAACATTAGCCCTTGGCAAACCAAGCGAGTGTCCGCGTTTGCCCCCGAACCAATCGGTATGTGTGAACGCCTGTGGGCTGTTGTTGCGGGACCGTCGCCTGGTTCCAATGATCATTGAGCAGCGCGTAAGCGACCCCTTGAGGTCGCACCAGACCGAGGGCCATCGATACCCAGACTTCCGGCGCAAAGGTTGCCCTTGAGACCGCCACATCGGGGGATCCCGACCAATCTTCCACCTTGCCCGCATGCACGACCGCATTGAGTCCCAGTTCCCTGATGGCCGTCCGAAGGAAGGCCACCCGTTTCGTCCTGGGCTCAACCAAAGTCATCTTCAGATCCGGCCGCAGGACCGCAAGCGGCAAAGCGGGCAGACCGCCGCCGCTGCCCACGTCCACAACCTGGGTCCCCAATGGAACCTTAGCGCCCAACACGAAGGCGTCCGCCAGATGGTCATGGACTAGGTCTGCCAGGTTCCGGGCCCCAGTGAGGTTCAAACTGGCGTTCCACTTCAGCAGCAGCTGGCAGAAGGCCAACAAACGGGCGGCCGCGGGCTCTCCTGGGGCGATGTTGGGCAGCTCGAGTAGGGACAGAGGCTGCTGCAGATCTTCAAGGAAAGCCGCGACGCCGGCGGTGTCGGAAACTTGGATGTCGCTCACTGTGGCCTTTATAGTTCAGGACAACATGGAAGTCGCCGCCACACCCCCTCAAGAAATGTCCGCGCTCGTGGCAGCCGTCGTCCAAGGGGACTGCATAAAGGTCGACCTCCTGGCCGGCCAGGCTTCGACCCGCCGCTATTACCGCGTGCGAACCACCGGCCGGCCCACCAGCGTGGTTGTGATGGTGGTGCCACCCGAAGATCGGGCGCTCGAACCAGCGGCTTACCCCTTCCTCAACGTCCACGCCTACCTCCACGGGCATCGGTACCCCGTTCCGCAGGTTTTGCGGCAGGATCTCGCCGGCGGAATGATTGTTCTTGAAGACTTGGGCGACGAGACCCTCGAATTGGCCTTTCGTGCGCGGCCGCCTTCCCAAAGCCACTCGCTATATGCAGCGGCGGTTTCACTCATTGGTGCTCTACAGAAGCTGCCGCCCGACCCGGATTGTCTCGCCTTCGGCCGCCGCTTCGATTTCAAACTCCTGCGCTGGGAGCTAGACCACTTTCGGCAATGGCTGCTTCAGGAAGGAAGGGGCATCCAGCTTAACGGGTCAGACTCTGCGGCGGTCGAATCTGCATTCGACCGGATGGCCACCGAGCTGGCGGCTGCACCCCAAGTGTTGGTTCACCGCGATTTCCAAAGCCGCAATCTCATGGTCGAGTCCTCTGGCCAGATTCGGGTGATTGACTTTCAGGACGCTCTTATGGGCTCGCAAGTTTACGACCTGGTCGCCCTCCTGCGAGACTCGTATGTCCCGCTAGACAACACACAAGTATTTAATTTTATTGATAATTTCTCTGTGCAGTGGGGCCTGGAGCTCGACCAAACGCGGCGGCTCTTCCATCTGCAAACAGCCCAACGCAAACTCAAGGACGCGGGGCGCTTCGTCTTTATCGATCGGCAACGGGGCAATCCGAACTTCTTGCCCAGCATTCCCTTGTCATTGTCCTACGTGGGCCATGCCTTGGCGAACCTGCCGGACTACAAGGATCTGCACCAGGTGCTCGCTCGGCATGTACCGGAACTGAACGTTTAAGAGGCTTAGGTCGCTAAACCTTAGCGGCACCTTTGCGGGTCGTTGACGCAAGGGATACAATCCGAGGCCGGGCAAATCGGCATGAATCCTGGGGCGAGACAAAGTCTTTTGTTGGTGGATGCCGATCCTCAAAGCCTTCGGGTTTTGGACGTCAGCCTGAAGAAAGCCGGTTACGACGTGGTGACCGCCCACAGCGGCGTGGAGGCCCTGGCGGTTCTGGCTGACACCCCCATCGATCTTGTCATTTCCGACACTCATATGCCCCAGATGGACGGCTTCGAGCTCTGTCGTCGGATCAAAGAACGGCAGGACTGGGCCCGCATCCCGTTTATCTTTTTGTCCAGTCGCAAGACCATTGAGGACAAAATTCGCGGCCTTGAGATCGGCGTTGAGGACTACCTCATCAAGCCCGTCTACATCAAGGAGATCACCACGCGCGTGCGCATGCTGCTGCAACGGAGGGAGCGCGAGCGTTTGGAATCGCGCCGAGACACGCGCACACGATTTGCGGGCGAGCTTGCCGACATCGGCATCGTCGACTTGGTGCAGACCATCGAAGTCAACCGCAAGTCAGGCATCGTGCACATCTCGAACGCTGATGGACGTCGCGGCGCGATCTACTTTCGCGATGGCCGCGTGATCGATGCGGAAGCTGGACGGCTCACGGGTGTTGAAGCGGTTTACCGCTTGTTTTCGTGGAACGACGGTAGCTTCGAGGTTGAGTTCAAAAACATACGTCGACGCGATGTCATCGAACTTTCCGGGCAAGCGCTCTTGATGGAGGGCATGCGTCGGCTGGATGAGTGGACGCGCTTGTTGGATTCGCTGCCACCCCTTGAGACAGTGTTCGAAGTCGATTACTACGTCTTGGCCGAACGGCTGGCAGACATTCCTGATGAAGTGAACACCATCTTGCGCTTGTTGGATGGACGTCGCTCACTCTTGCAGGTCATCGAAGACAGTGACTTTCCGGATCTAGAAGCCATTTCAATCGTTGGCCGTTTGCATGCGGATCGCGTGATTTATGAAGCGCAAGGCGATAAGCCCGCGCATTCGGAACCACGGCAAACGCGCATGGGTCGTCTTGAACGCTGGCTCTCCGAATCGCCGTGGGCCAAGGGCGAGCGCACGCCTTCACCCGTAGACACGAACCTCGCAGAAACGGGATCTGAGGAACGCACGACGCTGACCGGCTTTACCACCACTCAAGACGTTGAGGATCTGCCCCCGGGACGGATTTCCACCACGAAGCCGGGCATGGCGGTGGTAAGCGAGGAGCTTGTTGACCTGCGCTCTGTGCCGGTCGGCAAAACACTGCACGGCTTTGCACCGGTGCGTGTGACGCCGGCGCCTGAGCCGGACGAACGAGCTGCGATGGACAGCCCTGTGCCGACGCAGACGAGCCTGGATCCCGACCGCACACCCTCGCCGCTTGGCATGGGCGCGCAGCCCATCGAAGAGATGCAGAGCGCGCCCGATGAGCCGGAAGCTGATGATGAAGGTGCCGTGGAGTCCTCGAACGAAGACTCCCTTGCAGCTGAGTCTGACGATGAATCAGTGGATGACGAAACTTTGCAAGATCTGGCGCCTGTGGGGCGTGAGGCGCAAGAGCCTGTTACGGCGCAAAGCTCGATTGATGATGCCACGCGCGCGGCGTTGCTTGAGGGGGACGAAGAGGACGAACCGGTAAGCGATGAGTCTCAGGAGGGCGACGACGACGCTCTCGATACCGCCGCTCAAGACGATGAGGAGCTGGCGGCGTTTGCGGCTGAGGCGTCGCACAGCGATCTCGCTACGGCTGAAGAGATCGCTTCGTTGGCCGAAATCTTAGGAGGGCAGGCCGACGATCCCACGCCGGTCATTCCGTATTCTGAGCTCGAGCGGCAGGAGAACGCCGAAAGCGCCGAATCGCCAGAACGCGAGGTGGAGCCCACCCAGGATCAGGATGAGTCGCCAGACGATCCGGCACACCTGACGGCTGAGGCTGAACCTTTCCCCGACACACCTTCGGCCTCGGGAGGCACGGCGCTGCTGGAGGCGAACACCCCTTCCGCCACAGAGGCGCTGGGTGAACCGCCCGAGCCGAAAACCCGCCGTTCGGGGTCGGCGCGTCGTGACGATGAGCCGGAGCCCTTTGTCGATGAGCTGCCATCGAACAAAGGCAAGATTGCCGTCATGTTCATCATGTCCGTCCTGGTGGGCGGCGTGGTGATGTGGGTGGCGCTGAAGAAACCGCATGGTCCCACAGTGAAGGTCGAGGCTGTCGCTCCGCCCACGCCCGCGGCCGCCGCTCCAAACTCTGCTCCGACACCCGCGGCTCCTGCACCGGTCGCGACGCCTGAACCACTTGGCCTGCCCAAAGTTCAATTGCCTGCCGACGCCCCTCGGCCTGCCGATCCAGGGCCCGTTGCTGCGGCCGCCCCGGCGCCCGTTGCGAAACCAGCGCCCGCACCCGTGCCTGCGGCCAAACCGCCTGAAGTGGTGGCAGCACGCACGGAAGCGGACGCGCAGGCATCGCTTGAGGCTTGCAAGAAGGCTTATGCGAGCGAGAAATACAAGCCCATCATGGAAGCCTGTGGCCAGGCCTTGGCTGACCATCCGCAGGAGGCGCAAGTGATGGTCATGATGGCCCACGCCGAGTTGGATCGCGGCCACAGCCCGGCAGCGCTCAAATGGGCCAAAAGCGCCGTCTCGGCCAATCCCAAGCTGGCGGACGCTTACGTGTTCATCGGCGAAGTGGAGCAAGAGTTAGGGCACAAAGCGGCGGCGAAGGCGGCCTACGCCAAATATCTGGAGCTGGCTCCCTCAGGAAAATACGCGGCGGACCTCCGGGTTATCGTGAAGAACTTGTAGTCCGGGCGTCCGCGACGCAGCTGCTAAAGTGGTTGCGGAGATCCCGCTTGCTGGTGCTAGGACTGGAAAGTTCGTGCGACGAAACGGCCGCTGCCATTGTGGCCGACGGCCGCCGCGTGCTTTCGGACGTGGTGGCTTCACAGGCGGCGGTTCACGCGGTTTACGGCGGGGTGGTGCCGGAGGTGGCGTCGCGCCATCATCTCGAAACCATCGTCCCCACTTTGAACAAGGCGCTGGCTGACGCGGGCGCCACGTGGAACGATCTGGATGGGATTGCCGTGACGTGTGGCCCCGGCCTTGTGGGTGCGTTGTTGGTTGGCGTGGAAACGGCGAAGGCTTTGGCCTACGCCACGAACAAGCCGCTGGTTGGTGTTCATCACCACGCAGGTCACATGGCGGCGGCGTTCTTGGCGCATGCCGAAGAGAGTGAACCCGGCCCCCGCGCCGATCACGTGGCGCTGCTCGTGTCGGGCGGCCACACAGCCTTGGTGCGGGTGAGCGCGGATGGTGCGCGCGCGCAATTGCTGTCTGCCACGCGTGACGACGCGGCCGGCGAGGCGTTCGACAAAACGGCGAAGCTTTTGGGCTTGGGCTATCCGGGCGGTGTCGTGATTGATCGACTGGCCACCGGCGGCGATGCGCGCGCGTTTGCCTTTCCTCGGGCCTTCGCGGGCCGTGACGACATCGAGTTTAGCTTTTCGGGCCTCAAGACGGCTGTGTCGACCTTTTTGGCGGGCAAGCCCTTGCCCACAGGCCAGGCGTTGGCGGATGTGTGCGCGAGTTTTCAGGCCGCCGTTGTGGACGTGCTTGTGCGCAAATCACGGCGCGCCTTGCTGCAACAGGGGTTGCAGGATCTACTGGTGTGCGGTGGCGTTGCTGCGAACCAGGGTTTGCGACAAGCGCTGCGCGCGGCTGCCGTTGAAGATGGTTTTCGCCTGCACATACCACCAGCTCGCTACTGCACGGACAACGCCGCCATGATTGCCGCCGCAGGCACACGCCTTCTGGTGCGAGGCGTGCGCGCGGGTTTTGATCTGACGGTTGATCCAGGTTTGCCATTGGTCTAAGGAAACGATTTTGGCCACCGCGAAGGAATTGCTTAACCGGTTCAACCTGCGCCCCAAGAAGAGTTGGGGGCAGAACTTCCTGATCGACGACAACATCAAGCACAAGATCGTGAACGCCCTGGAAGCCGGGCCGGATCACACTGTGGTGGAGATCGGTGCAGGCCTGGGAGCGATCACGGAAGCGTTGGCGGAACGCTCGAGGCGTGTGATCGCTGTGGATCGCGATCCGGACATGATTGCCGTGTTGCGCGAGGTGTTTGCCAACAACGCACGTGTTGATGTGCAAGCGATCGACGCGTTGGACTTTGATTTCGCCGCAGCCGCAGCCACCGCGGGAAGCGCCTTGCGCGTGGCGGGCAACTTGCCGTACCAAATCACCACGCCGATCTTGTTTCACGTTTTGTCTCAAGCCGCACGGGGTGCGGTGGTGAGCCGTGCGGTGTTCATGGTGCAAAAGGAAGTGGCTGACCGCTTGGCGGCGGCCCCCGATTCGAAAGTCTACGGTCGCCTGTCGGTCATGGTGCAACAAGTGGCTGAGGTGAAGAGCTTGTTTCGTGTGCCACCGCATGCGTTTTTGCCGCAGCCCCAAGTGGTGTCGACGGTGTTTGCCTTGACGCCTCGAAGCCAGCCGCTGGCAGAGGTTGTGAGCGACGCTTTGTTCGCGTCCGTTGTGCGGCATGCATTCGGCGCGCGTCGAAAGATGTTGCGGCGGGCGCTCGACGCTGGCTTTGGTTCGGCGGTTGTGGCCGCTGGGTTGGCGGGTGCGGGCATCGACGAAACACGTCGGGCCGAAACGTTGTCCGTGGCAGAGTTCGGTGCTTTGACCAATGCCATGGCTGCGGCGGGAGCGCCTCTGGCGGGCACAGGTGGCGCTTACAAAGATGATGTGAGCGACGATGCCTGAGTTGCCTGAAGTCGAAACGGTGGTGCGATCGTTGTCGCCGCTCTTGCGTGAGCGCACAATCGAAAGCGTGTGGACCAGCGGCTTGCCGCTGCACATGCAAAAGCAGGTGGACGAGGCAGCGCTGCGCCGCTTGCTGCGCGCGGGCCGCATCAAGGCAATCCGAAGGCGCGGCAAATACATCTTGATTGATGTACACGGCGCAAAGACGGAGGCCGTGGCGCTGGTTCATTTAGGCATGAGCGGCAAATTGCGTGTGAGCAAGCGCGAAGAGCCGCGTCACATTCACACGCACGTGGTTCTCTCTCTTTCTGGTGCTGACGAGCTGCGGTTCATCGATCCTCGCCGCTTTGGGCAGTTCAAGGTTGCGACCAAAGAAGGTGACCTTACGGAGCTGGCAGGCATGGGGCCCGAGCCGTTGCAAGATCTCACCGAAGAGGTGCTGCGCGATTCCTTGGCCACAAGCCGCGCGCCGATCAAATCGTTCCTCCTTGATCAGCGACGCGTGGCGGGGTTGGGCAACATCTATGTCAGCGAAGCCCTGTTTGAGGCAAAGATTCATCCAGCGACACAGGCTTGCAAGCTCAAGCGACACGCAACCACCTTGCTGCAAGCCGTGCAGTTGGTGCTCAACCGTGGCCTTGAAAACCGAGGCACCACGTTGCGCGATTATGTGGATGGCACTGGCTTTGCGGGAAGCAATCAGTTCTCGCTAAAAGTTTATGGGCGCGAAGGCGAAGCGTGTTTGCGTTGCGGAGCGAAGGTGCACAGGCGGGTGGACGCGGGGCGATCCACCTTCTTCTGTGCGAGCTGCCAAAAACGCCGCTGAGCCGTGGCTAACGCAGAGCAGGCAACACGCACGTGTTGACGTCACCCGCGTTGACGGCCTCATTCCAATCGCGCCTCACATATGTGGCCACCGTCGATGGGCCCCAACAGTCGATGCCCAGAAGGCCCGTGGCCAATCCTTGCGTCACCTTCAGCTCGCCGCGGCCGGCGCCGTCGCTGCGCCACGCACTCACAACATCCAGCTCTTGCGCCCACAGATTGTTGGTCACCGCCATCACGAAGTGAGTGCGGGCAGCGCCGTCGGGGGCCTCGGCGTAAGTCAAGTCCGTGCGCCGGTTGTCGGCAGCCTCGGTGTTGGTTTGGTGAACTTCAAGCGTACGCGATCCATCTTTGCGACCGTGGACCATCTCGATCTTCATGATGTTTGTGGTGTCGCGATCGCCGGGAAAGCCGGTGGACCGTAACCCTGCGAAATCCAGCGTCACCTGTCCGCTGCCGTCACCGATGGCACCGCGGGGATCGAAGGTGCCGAAAATGACAGGCACAAACATCCGCGTGCGTGCGGATGCAAAATCAACGCTGTACGTGAACTGCGGTGCCGCTGCATCACCACCGCGCGTAATCATCACCTTTACTTCAAAACCCGGGTGTTCACGATCGGGAAACGGCCCCCAGACGCGACCATTGGCAAGCCGTTGTGTGGCTGGGTTCTGTCGGACGTGATCAAGCAACGATGCCACAAATCCGAGTATGGCTCTGTAAGAGCCCACCATGCCGTAGGTGAACCGATACGTTTCCGCGCTGTTGGCCACAAGCTGAGCGGCAATGTTTGGCGTCAGATCTTCCGCTTGCGGAACAGACGTTTGATATTCGATGTCGTCGTTTGAATAGTTGCCGCCACAGGCTGTCAGGCCGACCAGGGTCAACAGTGTCACAGCGCGAAGGGGGTGTGTCTTTATCATCGCATGTTCCTAAAAGCCGTACTCGAAGGCCGCGCCCAGCTCCATGAAGCCAAGCGAGCGGTTCTCGTCCACGTTGTAGAGCAAGTAATGCACCCGTGTCCGCACCATGGCCGTCACCGCGCGGGTCAGCTTGTAGCGGGCACCCGCCAACAAGCCCGGGCTGAATGTTGAAAAATGTTGCGCAGGCAGAACGTCGTCCTCGAAGCGCCGGTTCAAAAACAAAAACGCGACGCGCGCGCCAGCGAACAGCGACAAATCGCCATCGAAATAAGGCCACTCGGTCCACAAGCTGGTGCCGAGGTTCAACTGGTTCGTGCGAAACGGAACGGCGCTCGCAAAGTGCGCGACCTCTCCATTGCCGCCGCCCGCAGCGACGTCGAAGCTCGCCACCCAATGACGACGGAAAAAATTGGCCACGCTGAGTTCAGCGGCAAGCAAGCCACTGTTGGGAAACAGCCCCTCGCGCGTGGGCTGATCGAAAAACGCCTGCGATGTGAGCCCCACGTTCAAAGACCAGATGCCGGCCACATCGCGTGCGGCGCCCTTGACTGGATCGTCTGAAAATGGCGCGTCCGCCAAATTGGCGTCTTGCACCGTGCTTAGTTGGTTCGCGGCTACCGTTATATTGCCAATGCGTAGCCGATCTTCGAGGCGGCGCTTAACGATGTAACGCCCCGGTCGAACCGCGATGCGCCGCACTTCATTGATCGGCTTATCAACTTCTGCGGCGATGACGCCTTGGTTATCGATCACGAAGTATGTGCCTGCGGGTGCCGCGGCTGGAAACAGCAAGCCTTCGTTGCGACGCGCGTATTCCGAGAGGACGAAATCGCCATTGCCTTTAAGGTCGTAACCGAAGGTCGGGTGTTGTGGTCCCGCTGCGCTGTCCGCTGTGCTGGCAACGGTTTGAGCATACGCGTGTGCATAGGCTTCGGATAAAGTGACGCGCCCGTCGCCCGAACGATCGGCGGCGCCTTGCAGCCCGTTAACGAAGTGATGCGAGAAGAAGCTGCCTTCGAGGTGATCCGATTCTTGAGCGTCTTCATCGAAGCTGCTGGATGACAAAAACACAGTGCCCTCGGCCTGCGCGTTGGAGGTGGCTTCAATCTCGAAGGCAGGCGCCCTGCGCGCACCCTTGCTGCGGGTCACGGCGCCTGAGCGACAAGCATCGATGATCCCGAGTCGAATGGTGGCGCCACTGTGGCTGACGCGCGCGCGAAGTTCATCAAGTGGTAGGCGTGAGGTGCCTAGGCGCAAATCGCCGTTTTTGGCGTGGCCCGAGTAATACACGATGAGTGCGGTTCGTAAGCCTTGGTTCGTGGCCAGGCGAACCCGTCGCTCCACGTCGGCAAGCGCCGCTCTCACCGCGGCCGCGTCTGCGCCCAACAAGCTGATGGCGTTTTCGTCTTTGACGGCACCCACCCGAAGCAACACGTCTTTCATGCGGCGAGCGTCTTGGCGCGCGTAGAGCAGTGGCTGGGTATCGTTGCCGCCCAAATCATTGCCGATCACAACGGCGAAACGTCGTTCATCCGCGGCACACACCACGCGCGAGGGAGCCATGCTGGCGCCGATCAGCGCCGCACATGTCAGCCGCAAGACGAAGGATCGCAATAGCATCAGGGTTTACGCAATGGGTAGGGGATGGCCACCAACCCCGGGATCTTTGCGCCGAGGCGCTCAAGCGTTGCTGGTTCGTTCGTGTGGGGCAACGCTTTTAATGCGTCTGCGGCGGCGGCCACATCAAATGCTTGCGGCGCAGTTAGGATAAACAACGTTTCATCGCCATGCCCCGTAAACTCCACGCTGTCGGGCATGTACATGGGCTCCTTGGTGGGGACGATGTGCAAAGCCGAGTTGCCTTCAGGATAGATCGCTGTTGTGGCGCCCGAGGGCTCGACACTGACGGCGGCAAAATACGTTGCCCCGGCTTTAAGTTGAACACCCACGCGCACGCGGTCGCCTTTGCGCAGCGACGTCAGCTTACCGGGCATCGCTACGCGCTGTTCACCATTGTCGCTGGCGACGCGCACGTGGCTTGTGAAGGCGTCATGGCTGCCTTTGGTGCGCGTGCTTGGTGTTTGTTGCATAGGTGCAATCACCATCACCACCATGGCAGCCGCGGCCAACGCCATCGTTGCTGCGGACGCCGCCCACAACGGAGCGCGCTTTGACAGCCGGCGCTGCTGTTCGCGCTGTGCGCGGCTGACCCCCCCCACGAAGCGTTCAAATGGCACCGCGGCTTCGAACGCACTTTGTTCATCCGCGAGTGCACGCAGACGTAAACGTAGTTCAGTGTCGCGCGCGGCGGCGTTCGCTATCGCTTGTCGCTCGTCGGCTGAGAGCTCACCCGCACGGTACCGCCGCAAGGTGATCTCGCTATACGTATCTTTGCGTGCTTCTGAGTTGTTCACGTGAAACTCCTAAGATGACGCGCCTGCCTCGTTGCGCATGGCCAAAGCGAACGCCTCTAAACGTTTGCGAACGGTGGGCACGGACCGGCCCACGGCCTGTGCCACTTCGTCCAACGTCATTTCATCAACGTAATAAAGAACCGCCACCGTTTGTGTTTCAGCGTCAAAACGCATCAGCACCCGACGCACGAAATCGCGCGCCTCAAGCACGGCGGGACCTCCTTGCGCTTCACTCCTTGCGGTCTGCTCGCGACGAAAGCGCGAACGCCATGGCGCACGTTCGCTGCGCAAAAGATTCAAACAATGGTGCGTCGCGATTTGCATGAGCCACGTGAGCGGCGAGGATTCGGAGCGAAAGTGGCTGTAGTTCTCGAGTGCCTTCGCAAATACATCCTGCATGGCGTCCTCGGCTTTGGCTTTGTCGCGCAGAAGGTAAACGCAGCGGCCATACACAGAGCCGCCGTAGTTTTCGTACAGCTCACGCAATGCAGGCCTTTGCTGCTGTTGCGTTTCTTTGTGTATGAGCCGCAATGTCACGTTAGAGTCTTCTTGGAGGTGGCGTTTCGGTGCGCCACCTCCGTTAGAGAGTATTACAGCATCAACGTTGCGTACGTGGCGTTGGGGAAGGCACACATGGCTTCTGTGCCGTAAGTCAGGCTCGGATCCCAACTCGTTTGCACGAACACGCTTGTGAAGGTGTTGCTCCAACATTCATTGGCCGTGGCCTCGATGTTGGCCGGCAAGGCACCACCTTTTGCTTTAACGTCGGCGCGGCCGGCGCCGGTTTCGTTCCAGCGGCTCATCACGGCAACTTGGCCTGGGTCGGTCAAGGTGCGGTCGGGCTTGTAGGTGAATTCAAGCTCGCCACTGCCACCGGCGTTGCGCTTGTAGCGGTAATCCACGTCCACCGTGTGGTTGGGGCGTTCGTCGTCTTTGACGGCCGTGAATTTCGCCGTGATCTGAACGGGCGTCGCTAAGTTAGGACGCGAATAGGTGACGGCGGCCGATCCGATGTCCCGCTGTGGCATGGGCAGCCGGTTGCGCGCCTCAAAGTCCAACAGGAAATTGCCTTCTCCGAAGCCCTCCATGGGTGCGCCGTCGGTACCGAGCGCAGGTCGATGAACGCCTGACAGGACCGTGATGAAGGCTGACGCTGGGTTGGCTTTGGCTTGCCCTTCGAACTTATAGGCGTACTCGTTCGGTGTTGTGCGGGTAACGGTGACTTTCCACGCGATGGGATCAAGCGCCTCCGAGAACGGGCCCCATACCGCTGCGTTGGCGGTGACGGCCGTGGGTGGGTAGCGCACAACGTCGCGCACCAGGTTCAGCACGAGGTAAACCCCAGCGTTGACGTCGCGGCTAACCACGCGGGTCAACCGATAATATTCGGACACCTTGCCTTCACCGGCGACGCTCAATGCCTGTCCGCTGGTGCCGGGCACCTGCACTTCGACGGTCGCCTGGTTTGGGATGCCTTTTCGGTATTCATCGCCTGCATCCCCATCCTCGACGCGGCACCCCGCGGCGGTGGCCAAAGCAGAAGTTAAAAACGCCACATATAGATATCGCATGGTCAGTGTGTCTCCTTGCAGATGTAGACACAGCCATCGGCGGAATCTGAAAGCGCGTGGTGAAAAAACCGTCCTGACGCGGTGGTTCTGTCGCCGCCCAGCGTTTGCCGCCGCCTTGGATGTGCGTGCTTTGGTGACAACGCAGGGCGATCGGATAGTCTGCGGCAGGCCATGCATCCGCGGTTTATCCTCACGAGGCGCGCCCAGTGGCTGTTGGGGGGCGTGCTGTTTTGCTTCTTCATGCTCACGGGCAGCCGCGAGCGCCCGTGGTCGGATGCCACGCCCATGTTCGAGGTGGCGGAAGCCCTGGTCAACCGCGGCGAATTCAACATTGCGACGCCTTGGCCCGTCGATCTTCATCCCGGCCGCGGTGGCAAGACGTTCGCGATCGCGCCGCTGCTGCAATCGCTGCAACACGTTCCTGGCGTGCTGGTGCGGCACGGGTTGATGAAGATTTGGCCCGGCACGAACGAGCTTTCATTGCCTTTTGCCGCCCACATTGGTCCGGCCGCCTTGGCCGCGTTTGCGGTCGTGACGTTCATACTGTTGTGCCAATGGCTGGGGTTGGGGTTAGGCGTGAGCCTGTGCAGCGGCTTGGTGTTGGCCACGTGCACCATGTTGTGGGTGTATGCGCGCTCCCCCTACGCGGAGGCACTGCAAACGGCTTGCTTCACGGCCTTTTTGCTTCAGACGGCGAAGGTCGCCGAAAAACCCACGCGCCGGGGCGCGGTGGTGCTTGGCATCACGGCGGGCCTGTTGGTCGACGCGAAGACGGTGCTCGCGTTGGCGACCTTGGGGGCGGCAGCGTTTTTGGTGGCGACGCACTGGCGACGGTGGCCGGTGCTGAAAACCCTTGTGCTGTGGGGTCTGCTTGGGTTTGTGCCTGTGTGTGCGCTGATCCCGTTTTACAACTGGGCGCGTTGGGGATCGCCTTGGCACGAGGGATACGACTTCACCATCCCCGTGTTCGAGGAGCGCTTGCCGCTGGGCCTGTGGGGCCTGTTTCTTTCACCGGGCAAAAGCCTGCTGCTCTATTGCCCGCCGCTTGTGCTGTCGTTGTTTGCTCTGCCGCGGTTTTGGCGACGGCACAAGCGCATGGCCTGTTTGCTCCTCTTGCTGGCGGGGCCCGTTGTTTTGCTTTACGGCAAGATGCTGTATTGGAGCGGGGACTACGCGTGGGGGCCGCGGTATCTAACCTTCGCCGTGCCGGTGTTCATGTTGCCCGCCGCCGTGTGGCTTGACGATCTGTGGTCCGCACGTGCAACGGCACAACGCTGGTGGGCACGCACACGACTGCTCTTGTTTGTTGGTGTGTGTGCGACCGGCCTGGTTGTCACCTTGCTGGGCGCCGCATTTTACTGGGACCATTACATTCGCATCACACAGGACGCGCGTGACGCGTGGCTTGGCGTTCCAGATCGATCGGGGGCGCCCACACCCACAGTGGACGGTTTGTGTGGCGCTTGCTTTGAAGACGTTCATCAACTGCAGTGGTTGCCAGCGTTTGTCCCCGTGGAAGGCCACTACTGGATGCTCAAACACGCCATCCGAGGCGATGACTGGCAAGTTGCCGCGCACGATGCGCCATGGTCTCGCTATACGAGAAAGCCACTCGACATCGAACGGTCCTACGCACGCGTTCGGTTTGATTGGTGGCCAATCGAATTTTGGCAGCAAGCGCGCGGTGGCATGGGTGTGGTTTTGTGCCTGTGGTTCGTCTTCGGTCTGTTCACCTGCAGCTGGTTGCTGTGGCCACAAATAAAAACGGCCGGCACAGGGCCATTGCCTGAGCCGACCGTTCGCTGATGCCAGGCCGTCTTTTAAAGCGTCTCTAAGAAGGCCGTCAGATCGGCAAGTTGTGCCGTGCTGAGGTGGGACGTCACACCGTGCTTGTCGCCGCCGCCGCATGATGCAGTAAAGCGATCGCCCAAGGTTTTTGCGCAGCCCGTGTGCATATAAGGTGCGCGCCCTGCGAGGCCTTTGAGCGTGGGCACTTGGAAGGCTTTGCCTGTGCCGACATCAACGGTGGCGTTGTTGGTGAACATGGGCCCTGTGTGGCAAGTGGCGCATCCCACTTTGCTGTCATTGAACAACAGGCGGCCGCGATCGACGGCAGCTTTATCGGCAACCGTTTGCGCCGGCAGCTCTTTGATGTTGTCCATGAAGTGCGCCAACGCCTTGAGGTGAGGCCCATCAACGCGTGGGCCTTGCATGCGACCACCGAACACCTCGGTCATCAGCGTGCCAAGATCCTTCATGTCGCCATCCCAGTGAAACGGCGCAAGATTCACGATGCCACCGCGCAGGTTTTGAGTGCGTCGGCTGCCGATCTTCTGGAACTCCCAAACGCGGCCGTCGTCGCCTCCTTCAGGATGGCAGGAAGCACACGCCAACCCCGCCGACGTGCTCATGTGGAACACGCGCTGACCACTGTCTTCGCGGCTCAACTTGGACAAGGTGATGTCACCGCCATTGCGCCCCAACACAGTCAGGACCGCTGGCTCGCGCGATTGGACGATCACGTTGCCGTCACGAGCGAACGCCACGGCCACCGGTTGCTTGTTGCGAAAATCTGCGTTGATGATGTCCGGCGGCGGCAGTTCTTCCTCGGCGCCACCCGCGCCACCAACGTTGCCGCCACCTTGGCCACCCATCCCGCTGCCGCCACCGGTACCGCCAAAATCGGGCGGCGGTGGGTTCTCGATGTGAGGGAATATACATTGTCCCTGTTCAACGCTCTGCGCGCTCATAACCGCGACCGGACCGGTGGGTGTTTGGCCGTTGTTGCCGGCAAAGATCATCGCCAGGCGGCGGCCATCTGGCGACACGTCGATGTCGACTGGCAAGGTGGCGAAGGAGAATGAGCCCGAGGTCGAGACGCTGCCATCTTTGCTGATGGTGGTGACGGCCGCAGAAATCGCTCCGCCCTTGCACGGACCGCCACCGTAGCCGCCTTGCTCGAGGCCCAAGGGGCTTGTTGTGGCCTCTTGATGCATCACAACCGCGCCGCCATTGGGGGCTAAGCGCATACGCCACGCCACCACGGGATCCGCGGCGCGAGAGGGTGCGTCGGTGCCATTCGGCGGGGGCGCCATCTTGAAATTAAGTTGTTGAGATTCCCGGCTGCCGGGAGGCGATGTCCGGCTCAGCACGCTGCCGTCTTCAGGCGACACGGTGAGCACTTTCGCCGAGCGGAACTGTGTGACGAGCAAACGGCCGTTGGTGAAAACAACGTCGCGCAAATCTCGATCCAGCGTGAATGATTTGCCCCCGCTGCCCGCTTGAACCAATTCCCCGCCCGCACAGGCCACCCACACGCGGCTGCCATCGAAGGCGATGCCACGAGGGGCCGGACACACTTTCTGTTCGGCCATGACCGACCACGATCCCGCTTTGAGCGAAAGGACCGAGCCTTGTTCGCGAAGCACCACGTGCACGTTGCCATCGCTGTCTTCTATGGCGCGGCCGGGTTGTGCGCCCGCCTTGGTAGGAACAGAGGCCACAACCGTCTTCTTTTGGACGTCGGCGACGAAGATCATGTCGCGATCCGGATCGGACGCCACGGCCGTGCGTCCGTCGCGCAACATAAGCAGTGTGCCACCCGCCAGCGGGGGCGGCGGCGTTTCCAGACTTTTCGCCGTGCCTGCCAAGGGCGTTCCATCCGCAGGTATGGTGCCTGGTGGGGAGTTTGGCCCGTCGGGCGTGGTTATGGGGTCACCTGGCGCAGGCAAGGGCGCACTGCTGCCTGAGCAAGCGGCCAATGACAAACCAGCGCCCGCAATCCACGGAGCCAACGAAGCCATGGTTCTAAGTTGCGCCATCACACACTCCTTCACGATGAATTAATCTCTCTAGGTAGCAGCAAGCATTGTGCGCCCATCTACCCTGAGGACGCAAATGGGATCTCGTCACATCGGTGGTCGCACAAAGGGGTTTATTAGGACGCGTTGCGTTGTGTTGGGCCTCGCGCCGGTCGTGCCTCAAGCCGCTAAAAGGAGCGCATATGCCTGAACTTCCTGACCTTTTGCATGTGGAATCGCAGCTGGCCCCCGTGTTCGTGGGCGCACGGATTATTGGGCTGAGGGTGGGCGATCCGGTGCCATTTCGCGTCATGATTGACGCCAAGATACCCGACCTGCTCCTGGGGCGCACTCTCACGGCGGTTGAGCGCCGGGGCCACTTCATGCGCTTTGCGTTCACTGAAGACGTTGTCTTGGTGGTCAACGCGATGCTGGCCGGCCGCTATGCCATGGTCCCGGCCGCGGCTGATCCAAAGGCTGATCCCAAAAGCCTCGTGTTGGCGTTGAGCTTCGACAATGGCAAGGAGCTTCGCTACCTGGATGCCAAGCGTATGGGCAAAATTTACGTGGCCCGACCTGCGCAAGAGAACACGATCCCGTCTTATGCAACCTTGGGCGTGGACGTGATGTCGCACGCGTTCACTTTGCCGGTGTTTGCTGAACTCATACGTGGCCGGCGCGATCAGGTGCGCAACTTCTTGATGGATAAAGGTGCGCTTGCTTCCATCGGGAACGCCTACGCCGACGAGATCCTATTTGCAGCCGGCATTCACCCCAAAACGTTTTGCTATCAGCTGCAGCCGCATGCGGTGGAAGTGTTGTTCAACGCCGTTCGCAGCGTACTTACCGGGGCAAGCGAGCACATTGCGCGTGAAGGGCCGGCCGTTGATGAGAAGTTGCGCGATTTCTTGATGGTGCGGGGCCGCGCCGGCCAGCCCTGTCCGCGCTGTAAGACCACGCTGCGCAAAGTGCGGGTGGGTGCCGCGGACTCAGATTTTTGCCCGCATTGCCAACCGCCGGGCCGGGCCCTGTTCATCGATTGGAGCCGCAAACCTTAACCTGCCGCCGTTGATTTTGGTGGCCGGCCTTTACGAAGCGCTGTGGATCGGCCACGATTGGCGCCCCATGCTCGAAGGCAACAAGATCCTAGGTTTCATCGGATGCGGAACGATGGGCGAAGCCATCATGCGCGGCGTGCTGCGTTCGGGGAAGCTGCCGCCCGCCCAAGTGATGGGAGCCGATCGCTATAAGAGCACAGCCGACGCCGTGGGTGAACGCCATGGCGTCAACACCACCACGGATGCCGGCGAGGTTGCGAAAGCCGCGGCGGTGGTGGTCGTGGCCGTAAAGCCACAAACGATGAAGGCCGCGCTCGACAGCGATGAAATGCGGAAGGCCTTGGCGGGCAAGCTTGTGATCAGCGTGGCGGCCGGCGTTCGTCTCGAGCAAATCGCGGCCTGGTTGCCGGGCATTGCGATCATCCGTGCCATGCCAAACACCCCGGCGCTCATCGGTGAAGGCATGACGGCACTGGCACGCGAGGCTTCTGTCACTGACTCACAATTGGCTGTGGCGATGGAGATCTTCCAGGCCTGCGGGCGCTGCGTGGAGATCGACGAAAAGAACATGGACGTGGTCACCGCGCTCAACGGCAGCGGGCCGGCGTTCGCTTACCTCATCCTCGAATCGTTGGCGGACGGCGCAGTCATGATGGGCATGCGCCGCGACGTCGCTTTCACAATGGCTGCTCAGATGATCCAGGGCTCAGCGCGTATGGTGCTCGAAACCGGCATGCATCCGGCGGCTCTCAAAGATCAGGTCACCACACCTGGCGGCTGCACGATCGCGGGCCTTTTAACGCTTGAAGATGGGCGCATCCGTTCGGTGCTGGCGCGCGCGGTTGAAGAAGCCACCAAGGTGGCCGGCGGCCTGGGAAAAAGCTGAGCGCCCCGGCATTCGTTGCCTTCGGCGCGCGCAGGGGCGCGGCGTTGGCTACAATGGGCGGATGGTTGAAACGTCCGCCTCGTTGGTGTGTTCGATGTGCCGCAAGCCGATCGCCCGCGGCAAGACCTTGATTCGTTGTTCGGTTTCGACCTGCAACAACGGTCGCGTCAAGTTGGTGTTTTGCTCGTCGTCGTGCTGGGATTCGCACTTACCGGGCGCGCGCCACCGAACCGCATACTTCGTTGAAGAAAAGGCACCCTAGCGTCCAAGGTGGCGGCCTGACGTCGCCTTTGATGGTGGTGTTAGGCTGCCACCGGCCGACAGGCTGTTGCCGTGCCGGCTGGAGCAGGAAGCGGGTTTAACCGCGGTCGGCTGGGTTCACCTTCAAGGTGCGCCCGTCGAGTTCGGCGCCGTTCATCTGTTTGATGGCTTCCGCGGCGGCGCCAGCGGTCTCGAAGGTTACGAAACCGAAGCCGCGCGGGTTGCCCGTGGCGCGATCCGTGATGATCGTGGCTTCCACAAGCGGGCCGAACTTGGAAAACGCCTGCGTGAGCTCTTCGTTGCTGGTTTCCCAGCTCAGGCCACCCACGAACAACTTTGTGGGGCCACGTTCGCTGCGTGGCGGGCGCGCAGCCACACCAGAGACGCCCGCGTTCATGATGTCCTCGAGGCTGATCTCGGGCAGCACTTCAGGATCGCCCTCTTCCATGTCCGGGTCGATGCCCTTGGCGCGAAGATCGCGGTTTCGTTGCAAACGCGCGGCCTTTTCCTTCTTCTTCTTGTCGCGCTCGGCTTCGCGCTGCCGTTTGTTTTGGCCAGGATTGCGGTTCATCGTTGTGCCCCCTGGCTGAGGCTCGCCCCTAGGTTGAGGCGTGATTGGTGCGGTTTATCCAAGATTGGTGCAAACAAAGACTTCACCAATGCACCTTCCCAGGTGAACCAAACATTCCTTCGCTTCTAATCATTGAGGCGCATCTTAACCTACCCCACGACCTGGGGCTAGCCATCCCAGGCAAGATCGCCTGGAGCGTTCCGGCTCAGCGCGAGAGAAGACGGGAATTGCGGGGATTTTCTCAGGGATCGGTGCTGCCTGGCCGTCTGTGTCCTAGGCTCCGCCGCTATGAGCACGCATTTGGCGAAAGTGGTCTGGCAGTTTCAAGGCGGAGAGTTCACCAAGGGCAGGTATTCCCGGGAGCACACGTGGTCGTTTGATGGCGGCATCACCGTGGCAGCGTCCCCAACGCCGGCCGTGGTCCCCGCTCCCTGGTCCAACCCTGCGGCGGTGGATCCGGAAGAAGCCTTCGTTGCCTCTTTGTCCAGCTGCCACATGCTGACGTTTCTGTTCGTGGCCGCCAAGGCCGGCTTTGAAGTGCTTCGGTACGAAGACAACGCGGTCGGGATGCTCACGAAGAATGAGCGTGGCGTGCCCTGGATCAGTGACGTTGAGTTGCATCCCAAAATTGAATTCGCCGGTGGCAAAGAGCCGCACGGGGAGCAGTTGGAACAACTGCACCACCGCGCTCATGATCAGTGCTTCATCGCAAATTCGGTGAAGACCAACGTCTCGGTGGTTCCCTAGCGCCGAGCACGACGCCCAAGGTGTAGGCGCATGGTCAGCTCTTGCTCACTGCTGATTCGGGTTTCGTCGCGCGTACTGGTTTCGAGGTCGAACATGTTTTGTAACTCTTGTGGCGGCACCCGAATGGCGTATAGGGTGGCTTAGCCGCCTTTACTATGGTTACCAAACTCGTCAAAGCGCCCGTTTACCAGCAGCTCAACGACGTTTTGCGCGAACTGATCCGCACCGGGGAATTCAAAACCGGCGAGCGTTTCTTAACCGAGCGCCAGATCGCCGAACGGTTTGAAGTGAGTCGTGCCACCGCCAACAAGGCGTTGTCGAACTTGGTTTCAGAGCGCCTGCTTGAGTTTCGCAAAGGCCTTGGCACCTTCGTGCAGCCAAGCGTGATTGACGTTGACCTGGGGCTTTTGGTCAGCTTCACGGCGCGCGCGGCCGCGAAAGGGCAAACGCCCAGCACCCAGGTTCTACGTTTGTCGCGCGTGCCTGCTGCAGACATCGATCCCGCCGTGGCAGCGCGCCTCGGTGTGGCCGGCGATGAAACGCTGATTGATATGGAACGCCTGCGCTTGGCCGAAGGTGTGCCGGTGATCTTCGAGCATCGCATCGTCGTGGCGCGCCACTGCCCCGCCCTTGATGAACAAAGCGCCAGTGGGTCGCTTTACACGCTGTGGACCAAAACGTTCAACCTGCGCATTTCGGGCGCCGAACAAAGCATTCGAGCCGTGGCCGCCAACGCGGTGGCGGCGGAGCGGTTGCGGGTGAAAAAGGGCGCCGCGTGTTTGTCGGTCACAGCGGTTGGTTTTCTGCAAGGCGATGCGCCCCTGTGGTGGGAACACACCATCTACCGCGGCGACGCGTATGAATTTCACAACCGGCTTGGATCACGCGGCTCCGCCAACGCGTCTGCGTTGACCTTGTTGTGATCGCTTACTTAAGCGGCGGGCACCTTACCCAAACGCGCGGCCAGTTTCTTGAGCGTGGTTTGGGTCTCTTCGGAGAACCACTGATCAACAATCTCGTTGATCAAAGTGGTGCTCACCAGTTTGAACGATTCATGCAACGGGCGACGTGCCAGCGCGCGTGTTTGCAACATCGCCTTGCGTGGCTTTTTAAGAACGTCTTGCACCCAGCTCACGGCCTGCGGAATCACTTGATCACCCACAGCCAAATGATCCACCAAGTGAACGCGCAATGCCTCCGCTGGATCGATCAAGATGCCCGTCATCGCCATCCTGTGCGCTTCGCGGGTGCCCACAACATGTGTGAGCGCCTGATAGAGAAACTCGGGCACCGGCAACCCCACCTGCACCTCGTTGAGACCGATCACGTATTTGCCTTCAGCCATGATGCGGTGATCGGCGTAAAGCGCGAGCACTGTGCCACCTGCGGGGCTGTGACCTGTGAGCGCGGCGGCCCAAGGCATCGGCAGATGTGCGAGATCCGAAAGCAGACCGAAAAAGTCGATCCACGTCTCGCGCAGTTCGTCCCGCGAAAGCGTGAGCAACGCAGGCACATCCAGGCCGCCCGAGAAGCGCGCCTGCGCCCCTGATAACACCAAGCCGTTGACACCATCATGGCGGGCGGCGGCCAACGCTTGCCGCAAGGCTTGGATCAAGGCGGGGTCCAAGGCGTTGACGGGTGGGCGATCCAATTGGAGTTCGCGCACATCCTCGTGATGAAGCGTTTTGATCATGGCACGAGTCTAGGCCTGCGCGGGCGCTAGGGCAAAATGGCGCGTGCCACAGCGTAAGGCTGCAACGTGATTTTCGCGGCCCTGTCGGTCACGCCTGGACGCAGAGACCACGTGGCGTCGGCCGCTGCGCCCACGGACGTTTCGTCGAGCATAGCCACGCTCACAGCTTGCACATCGGCGAGGTGGATGGTTTGTGGTTGTGCGGTCGTGTTGGACAACAACAACACGCGTTGGCTGCCTTCTGCGTAAGCCACGCTTTCTATGGCGCCTGCGGGGTTGTTGTCCACCGCCAAACAGGGCCGACCCGCGGCCTGGGCGAACCATTTAAACACGTGGTAGGCAGGGAACACCTGTGGCTGCGGCTCTGTGTTGATGAGCCCGAACGGGCCCGTGGGATCACAAAACGCCATCACCGTCAAACCAGCGCGGGCCGCCGCGGCGGCATACGCCGTATAGAAGGCAGCGCCGAACAAACCCCGTTGGCGTGGATCCTCTTTCGCCATCGCCATCCGCAGGTGCGCGGCATTCTGTGCTGGCGCCGCGCCGTAAGGATTGTGGCGCATGCCGATGGTCGTGGGCCCCAGCCAATAAGGTGCGGCGGCCGACAGCTGCCGCGTTGATTCGAAGATCCACGGCAACGCCTGCAGGGTCTCCATGACCGAATCGTCATCGGCGGCGTGAATGATGGGGCACGTGGTGTGCGTGACGAAATCATATGCGCCCATCGGCGGCGGATTGCGGTTGAGCTCGGTGAAATAGGCTGCGGAGCCGGCGCCGATCAACGCGCCCGCAAATTCGCGTCGCGCGTTTTGCAACAAGGCGGGCATGCCACCGGCCAGCCCAGGCACCGTGAAGCCCGCGGGCACGGTCTTCAGCAACGCCTCAGGCGTGATCGTCACGGCAGACACTTGCAACCCAGCCTCACGCGCGGCCCGCGCCAATTGGTGCAGTTCTTCGTGGGGCGCGCTTCGGCAGGGCACCACCACTTCCAGCCACAGTTGTGCTTGTGTGAGCCGCTGTGCCGCCGCCAAAGCGCGCAATTCGTCGGCGCGCACATCCATGGTCAACCGACCCACGAGCCACTGCGGCTCCAACAAACGCAACGGCCCTTGCACGTGGCCGAGCGCTTGATTTGCACTTTCGCCCGCCAGCGTGAGCGCCAACGCCGGCATCCGCCCCGTTTGGGGTCCAAGCCGCAGCGTTTGTTGCTGTGGCCCGTCGACGGCGATGCGCGGCGCGGGTGACGTTTGTGAGAACCGCAACGACACAGCTTGCGTTTGTTCTTGCAACGCGGGCAGAACGTAGGGGAATGGTTTGGCGAGCGGCCGCACGTACGTTTTGAAGGACGCGTCGGACCAGTTGCGCTGATCCTCCATCTCAAAAGCGTCGCCTTCCATCGTGCAGGTCACGGTGATGCCGGGCGAAACCTCGTGGGTCAACGCACGAATGTCGAACAACGGTTGTGAAGGTGCGATGTGTTTGGGAAAGTGGCTTTGGGTTGTGCTGCCGTCAGTATGCAGCACCGTGACTGGTTCGCCGGCCACGCCGTTCAAAGGATGCAACACCACGAAGCCCGCGCGGTTGGTGGAAAAATCGGTGGTCGGGCGCAGGTGGCAGCGGAAGCTGAGGGCACCTTGTGCATCCCCCGTGATCTCCGCGCTATAATCCAGCGCTTGACGATCGTCGCTGCAGTGACCGTTGTAGGTGATGCGGAAGCCCGTTTCACTCTCCTCGACGTGCAGGTTGTTGAGCTTGGCGGGATACGTTCCCCAATTGTCGTTGCGGATCAAGAACGCAATGCCGCGGATGGCCTCGCGGCCCGCCCAACAGATGCGGCGCAGCTGACCATCTTCGAGCACGGCCGAAAGCAGGCCGGCGCGCAGCGTGCGTGGCGATGAGCCCAAAGATGAAGTGCCAAACAAAACCAGCTCTCGAAGTGACATAAGGCGAATCTCACCACAAGATGAAGCCCAGGTGTACCAATGATTGCGGCATCAACCAGGTTTGCGCAAAGGCTCCATAAAGGTCGTTTGATGGCCACGCGTGTTTGCGCGGTTTGCCTCACGTTATGGGCTGGCCTCACCAGCGTTCCTCATATGGCGCTAGCGCAAGCGGATGAAACCTCGAGCCAAGACAAGCTGCGCATCCTTTACAGCAATGGATTTACGTTTAACGCCGACGGTTTGCCATTGGTCACTGTGGAACTGATGAGCAACCAGCCCCAGGTGCGGGTGGGGGGCAGTGACGTCACGTTGGTGCTGCCCGATGGCGAAGGCGGCGCGGCGATCGATGCGGGGCCCGGCGTATGGACGGTGAGTGTGGAAAAGCCCACCAACGCCGTGATTCGGGAATGGACGGTGGTTGCCGAGGTGCCCTCGGGCGGCGGCACGGATGTGCGCGCGCAGATCGCGCTGTGGAAGGAGCGCGGTTATACACCGCGCGGCTTTGAGGTGGGCACGGTGTTCGGCGTTGAAGGCACCGTGTTCGATAGCCGCAAAACCTTGGTGGCCATCGCCCCTGAAAAGCCGCCGCTCGGCAAGAAGACGGCGGAGGCTTTGGCGAAAAAGCACGGCATCGAGACGTCGGTTTACCGTGAACTTGTTGAACGCCCGCGTGGGCTGGTGGTGGCCAAACACGCTTCGGGGGTGGTTGTTCGCAACTCTTCGGTGGTGTGGTTCGCGCCGAAGCAAAACGAGGCCACGCTCACTGTGATGGATGTCGAGCACGGCGGCGGGGGCTCGCAATTGGGGGCCGTGAAAAAAGAAACGCGGCAGTACTACGGCAAGGTCTATGTGACTGTGGGCAACGACGGCAGTTTGGTGGCCGTGAACGCCGTGGACGCCGAACGCTTGCTCGAAGGTTTGGTACCTTCGGAGATCTACGCCAACAGCCACGAGGAGGCGCTGAAGACGCAAGCTGTGGCGGCACGAACCGCGCTGTTGGCGAGTCTAGGCATGCGCCACCAAGCCGAGCCTTTTTTGGTGTGCTCCACCCAGCAGTGCCAGGTGTATTCGGGGGCGGGCAAATCAAACCCACGCACCACCAAAGCCGTGCGCGACACGCGTGGGCAAGTGTTGTTTCGTGCGGACGGCAAACTGGTTGACGCGCGTTACAGCGCCAATTCCGGCGGCATTTCTGAGAACAACGAATGGATCTGGGGCGGGGCTGCCGATCCGGCGCTGCGGGGACGCTTGGACGCGTTGGCTGCCAAAAGCACCCAGTGGAAGCCCTTCGCTCAGGGCGTGAATGCCGGCAACGTCGCTGCGTTTTTGCGTTTGTCACCCGAAAGCGCGTACGCGGGCCGCACAGCCATCGGTGCCAAGCAAATGCGCTGGCAACAAACCGTGACATCAAGCGAGATGAACCGTTTGGTGGCCGACGTTTACCCGCAAGTGGGCAGCGTGCGTGCCATCGAGACCCTTGAGCGTGGGTTTTCCGGGCGTCTCGGCGCGGTCAAATTGACGGGCGCCAAGGGCACTGTTGTGGCGCGCGGGGATTTGCACATCCGCCGGTTGCTGGGCGGCCTCAAAAGCGCCTTATTTGTGGTCACGCCGGTGGGTGACCCCAAAGCCCCAACGGCGTTTGAATTCTTGGGCGCGGGCTTTGGCCACGGCGTGGGTATGTGCCAATCGGGGGCGATGGGCATGGCCGAGGCCGGGCACAGTTACAAAGACATTCTCGGTCACTACTACACGGGCAGCCAGGTACGCCGGCTGTATTAGCAGCATCGCCTTTCGTGCCGCGCGGCCCCATGTGTGGCAAATTAGTCGGCCGCATGACTCCCCGCCGCATTCTTGTGACCAGCGCTTTGCCCTACGCCAACGGCCCCATTCACATGGGCCACTTGGTGGAGTACATCCAAACCGATATTTGGGTGCGTTTTCAACGGATGCTCGGCCACGACGTGGCCTACCTGTGCGCGGATGACACGCACGGCACATCCATCATGATGCGGGCGCGACGCGAAGGCCGATCCGAAGAAGCGTTGTTGGCCGAGACGAATGCCGCGCACCAACGTGACTTCGCGAAATTCGCGGTTTCTTTTGATCACTATGGCAGCACCAACTCAGAGGCCAACCGGCGTTTGTGCCACGAATTTTGGCAGGCGTTTCGGAACAAGGGCTTGGTGGCCGAACGCGAGGTTTCGCAACTGTTCGACCCCACGGCCGGCGTGTTTTTGGCCGATCGGTTTGTGAAAGGCACCTGTCCCAAGTGTGCCTCTCCCAACCAGAATGGCGATAGCTGTGACGTGTGTGGCAGCACCTATAGTCCAACGGATCTGAAAGATCCGGTCAGCACGTTGTCGGGCGCCACACCTGAGATTCGTTCGGCGACGCATTTGTTCGTGAACATTGAAAGCGAACGCGCGTTCCTTGAGGAATGGACCCAGGGCGGTGATCACTTGCACCCAAGCATCGCCAATTACCTTAAGGGGCACTTCTTGACGGAGGCTTTGCGCGATTGGGATGTGTCACGTCCGGCGCCGTACTTTGGCTTCGAGATCCCCGATGCCCCAGGGCACTTCTGGTACGTGTGGTTCGACGCGCCGATAGGGTATTTGGCGGCGACGCTTGAGTGGTGCGAGAAGACCAGCCGCAATTTTGCGGACTGGTGGAAGTCAGATGCCACGGAGGTCTATCACTTCATTGGCAAAGACATCACGTACTTTCACACGCTGTTTTGGCCAGTGATGCTGAAGGTGGCGGGGTTCACCTTGCCCAAGCGCGTGCAGATTCACGGTTTCCTCACCGTCAACGGCGAGAAAATGTCGAAGAGCAAAGGCACGTACATCACCGCCGAGACTTTTGCGCAGCATGTGGATCCGCAATCGTTGCGTTACTACTACGCAAGCAAATTGGGCGTGCGCCCAGATGATCTCGATCTTGATCTGGAAGAGTTCACGCGCAAGGTGAATGGTGAGCTGGTGAACAAGGTTGTGAACCTGGCCAGCCGCAGCGCCAAGTTCTTGGAAACCACGGGCCTGTCGGCGCAGTATCCGGACGACGAAGGTTTGTTTGCCAAAGCGGCGGCGGCGGGCGATGAAATTGCCGCGGCCTATGATGGCTGGGAATACAACAAAGCGCAGCGGTTGATCATGGCGTTGGCTGACGCCGCGAATGAATATTTCGATCGCAAAGAGCCTTGGAAACTGCGCAAAGATCCGGCGCGCGCGCAGGACGTGCAAGACATCTGCACGGTGGCGATCAATCTGTACCGGCAGCTCGCGATTTACTTGTCGCCTGTGCTGCCGCAATTGGCGTGTGACAGCGCCGAGCTTTTGAACGCGCCATTGGCGGCGTGGGCGGAAGCGAAGCAAGCGCAAGTGGGCGCACAGTTGCGACCTTACAAACACTTGATGCAGCGCCTTGACGTGGCGGCGGTGCAGAAGGTGATCGAATCATCGGTGGTGGCGCCCGATGGTCAAGCGGCGCCCGCGCCCGCGGCTTCGAGTGCAGACGATGATGCCGCCTTTGCTGCGGAGCCGTTGGCCGCCGAATGCAGCATCGATGATTTTGCGAAGGTGGATCTGCGCGTGGCGCGCGTGCTTAGCGCCGAGGCGGTTGAAGGGTCCGACAAGCTGTTGAAGTTATCCGTGAGCTTGGGCGGCGCGCACCGCCGGCAGATCTTCGCTGGCATAAAGAGCGCCTACGAACCGGCCGCGTTGGTGGGTAAGTTGGTGGTGATTGTGGCCAACCTCAAGCCGCGCAAAATGAAGTTCGGCATGAGCGAAGGCATGGTGATTGCGGCCGGGCCAGGCGGCAAAGAGGTGTTTGTGTTGTCGCCGGACAGCGGCGCGAAGCCCGGCCAGCGCGTCCATTAGCGCCGTCGAAGCCAAGGAAGCCCATGACCAAGCGTCGATGCTTATGCAGCGCTCTGTGCACGGCGGTTGTCTTCGTCGGAGCTTGTGATCCAAGCTCCACCACCACCGTTGAGCTTGCCACCGCACCCGCGCTGGAGGCGCCGGGAAAAGCGTTAAGAGTTCGGGTGTGCGCTCAGGGCGATAAACTCGCTTTGGATAAGACAGTCATGGTTGGCGGCGACGTTCGCTTTCCGCTAACGATTCCGCTCGAGCCCGCAGGTGACGATGCGACTCGACGCTTTGGCGTGTTGGCCGAACTGTTCGCTGCCAGCCAACAACGGCTTGCGTGGCAACGCATCAACGGCGGCTATGTGCGGGGTGAAGCCCTCAACGTTGCACGCACGTTTTCCAGCCTGTGCAACGAGCAAGTGATTTGCGAGGCCACTGAAACGTGCGCGGACGGTGTGTGTGTGACAGCCGCGGAGGCCCCTGTGGAATCCTCGGTGCTGCCTTGCGATCCCGTCACGGCGTGCCTTGCACCGCCTTGCCATGAACCGTCGCCCTACCCTGTGGGCTTCACTTGGAAGCGCGCAATCGATTGGGGCAAGGGCACACTCGCGGGGCGCACACTAGGTAACCCTTCGAAGGATGCAGCGGGAAGACCCGCCTGGACTTTCGAAAGCGTCACCGGCAACGCGGCCGCGCCCTGGTACGCGCAACAACGTCGCTTGATGATCTGGGATGCTTCGTTCTTCGGCAACGATGGCTCCTGGGCGGTGGGAGACGATCAGGCGCCCGCTGCCAACATCACATACTTTGACCACCTCGCGGCCGATCCCGTGATACCGGTCATGCGTTGGCAGAATCCCACTGGCCTGACAGTGAACGTAAGCATTCGCGGACGCATTGGCCTGCTGGCGCAGCAAGCCGGTGGCAATTCACCTCCAGCGGACGTTGCGCTTGTGGCGGTGCGACCAACGGCGCCAAAGTTCGAGGAGCTGCTGCGCACCACAGCGCCCTTTGACGGCGCCAATGCAAGTGTAAACGTTGATTTGCCATCGGTGCCGTTTGGGCGCAATGACAGCTTGTTGATCAGCGTTCGCGGCAATGCAAACGCGGGCTGGGTGACGGCCATAGATGACATCACATTGACATTGCTGTCGTCGTCGCGTCCTTAGATCAAGCGCCGCGCGTGGGCTCAGCAAACACGGTATCCTCCACCACATAGGCCACGTTGCGGCCTTTGCCCTCAATCTTCAAGTGGCCCTCGGCCACCAAATCTGCGAGCGCCGACTGCACGGTGCGCAGGGGGACCGCCAAAGTCTCTGCGGCCGTGCGCGCGCTGGCGGAACCGCGCTCAGAGAGCATCTTCAGTAGCAAAGCGTCGACGCCTGGCATACCTCGCGGATCAACGAGAAACATTGGCCGCAAAGGCTCAAAGCGAAGCCGGCCTTCGTGCCTCACGATCTCAGCGGTCCCATCAAATCGTTCGCGCAAACGGTGCAGGAGAACATCAAGCGTGCTTTTGTGCAAAGCGGGAACAAAAACAAAACCGTAAACGCGCCGCCAGAACTCTTCTTCTGTCACGCCGGAGGCGCCCGTCAGCGCCAGCGTGGCCGCGGCGGTTTCGATGCGCGCGTTGTGACGTTGCACGCGCGGCAAGGCCTCTTGCGCGGCCAAGAGCGGCGCAGCGATCGAAAGCAGGCGCCGCGGTGGCTTGTGGGGTGCAACGTAAACACTTGCCATGGCGTTGCTGTGTTCACTACGACCGAACAAAACACCATCGACGCCACACGGAACAACATCCGTAGTCCCTTGTGCCCATGCAAGCACGTCGGGTGGCAGCTGGCTCAGCGGCAACGAGGGATCCACGCAACCTTCAAGCGCCCGCGCTTCTCGTAGCAAATCGGTGCGGCCTTGAAGCTTTGTTTTCATGAGCGCCAGCTCGGCTGCGCTGGCGCCGGGCGCGCCGCTCGACACCGCCAGCAAATAGCGCTCTAGATTCTGCGCGACATCGACAGCGACGGGCGCCGTCTCATTGTTGACGCGGCTGATGCCCGTCATCACACATTCCCAATCGAGCCATGGGCGCCAACAGGTTGGCGCGACCGACCGTAACGACGCCAAGATGCGCACGGCCAGATGTGGTCTGCGTTCGTAGCGACGAAACCTAGCAAGCGCTGCGTGTGCAAGATACTGCGACTGGGGCAAGCCTTCGCTTTGTGCCATGAGCGCGGCACGGCGAACGAAGCCTCGCACGATTGGGTGCTGATCATGCTTGAGCGCGAGCAGTCCACTCAACACAGTGGCTTCGATCAACAAGGCCGACAGTTGATGGTCAGCCGCTTCGCGACGCACAGATTCCAATTGCGCCATCGTCACGTCGAAGTCCTGCGGCTCGATGTCGAGGTATTTGGCCCACGCGCGAGACACATAAAGGCTCAGACGTGTTTCGGGTTTGCCCTCGCCACATTGAAGCTGTTGATGCAATGCCCACGTTTGTGCGAACCCATGGGTGTCGAGCCCAATGACGGCGCGTTTCTCAAGTGCGGTGCACGCCGCGGCCAGCGCGCTGTGAACGTCAGGGTCACGGGTGGCGATGCCAGCAAGCGTGGTGAGGCTCGGGGGCACGAAATGTTCGGGCGACGCCAACGACGTATGCGCGCCAAGCGCCAGCTCCCATGCGTCGCGCTGCGGGCCGGAGGCCATGGCGTTCAATGCGTGCAGCCCTTTGTTGATGTCACCTTGTTCGATGTGCCGCAGGGCCGCAAATCCAAAGGTGCTCATGAACGGTCTGATGATTTTCTGCGTGATTCACGGGAAGTGCAACATCGTTGGGTCGCGGAAGCGTTATATTTGAACGTGCCGCCGATGAGTGTTGCCGCGACAGGTTCTCCCTCTCGTTACCGAACGTTGTTCGAGCTTGCGCGCGGGGGCATGGGGCGGGTGGATTTGGCGGCGCGTGAGGACGTGCGTTTTGTGCGTCTGTTCGCGTTGAAGCGTTTGCATCCTCACTTGGCCGATGACGCTGGCATTCGCGAGATGTTCCTTGATGAAGCGCGCCTGGCCGGGCTCATCCACCACCCGAATGTGGTGGGCGTGGTCGATGTGGGGCAAGACCAGCTGGGACCGTTCCTGGTCATGGATTACATCGACGGGGTGCCGCTGTCGCAATTGGTGGCGCAAGGGCCGTTGCCCGTGCCCGCCGCATGCAGGATCGCGATGCAGGTGGCCGAAGGGTTGCACGCCGCCCATGAATTACGCGACATGCATGGCAACGCCTTGGGCATCATCCACCGGGACGTGTCGCCGCAGAACATCCTTGTGGGCTTTGACGGAAATGCGCGGCTCACTGACTTCGGCGTGGCACGGGCCATGGACAGCGGATCGCAAACGCGCACTGGCGTGCTTAAGGGCAAGTTGAGCTACATGGCGCCGGAGCGGCTGCGCTTTGAACCCTTCGACCGCAAAGCGGATATTTACGCGTTGGGCGTGGTTTTTTGGGAAATGTTGTCTGGGCGTCGGTTGTTTGGCGCTGCTGAGGGCGATGAAACCGCGCGCAAGATCCTCAACGAAGGGCCCCCCGACATTGGCATGGAGCGCGACGACGTTCCCTCCGCCGTGGTGGAGCTCATGTTCGAATTGTTGGCGAAGGATCCGAACCTGCGACCGCAGACGGCCGATGACGTCGCACGACGGTTGCAAACGGTGTTGGACGCTTTTGTGCAAGAGGGGGAAAACTTTGATATGGCGGCGTTCATGGAAGCGGGGTTTGCTGCTTTGAAAGCCGTGCGCAACGATCAAGTCCGGGTGGCGTTGGCGGCGTCTCATTCCACAGAGCAAACCGTGCCCGTTCGCGCGCGTTCAGCTCACATGCGTGGCGTTTGGGCGCTGGTGGGCGTATTGATGTTGGGGTTGGCCGTGCTGTTTGTCATCAGAGCGAATGCAGATCGCAATGAACCCGCTGTGCTTCCAACGCACGCGTCCCCTCCCGTTCCACCACCCGCGGCCAACCCGCCCGTTGCGGCCCCCGCTGTATCAGCACCCAAGCCTCCAGCAGAAGTTGTGGCTTCACCGAAAGTGGCAAAACCGGCGACAAAAACAAGCAAGCGCAGCAACCGCAAAACCACTGAAAAACTGAGGTTGTGGCAGTGGCGTTGAAGATGCGTTCGGTTGTCCGAGGCACGTTGCTCGTCTGCGTCTTGTCATGCGCATCCTTCGCCACACGAGCTGCGGCGGACCCAGCGCCGCCGCCCGTGGCCGCCACGAAAGAGCCAGAGGCTATGGCGTTGTTCAACCAAGGGGTGCAAGCGTTGCAGCGTGCCGCTTATGCTCAGGCGCGCGCGCTGTTCGAGGCGTCGCTTCGTCTGCAGCCGCATCCAGCCACCGCGTTCAACTTGGCTGTTACGTCTCATCGCATGGCCGACGCTGCGTCCGCACTGCAAACGCTTGAACGCTTGATGAACAACGACTTTGGTGTGTTGGCACCGGCGCAATTGCAGGAAGCCGAAGCATTGGCCGATGACGTACGAAGTTACACAGGCCTTCTGCGAATGCACCCCACTGTTTCAGGTGGTGAGTTGCGGATCGATGGAATCGTGGTGGCGAGCCCCGAACGCAACCGCGTGTATGAAAAACGATTAAACCCGGGCCGCCACGTGGTTGAGTGGCGCAACGCCGGGTACGAGCCGTGGATTGAAAGCATCGAGTGCGAGCAACGCAAAACTGTGGAGGTCACGCCTTCGTTGGTTGCGCGTGTGACGGCACCAGCTGCGACCGTCACGACTGTGACCACCGCCGCAGCTATCCCAGCGCCCACGGCAAAACCATGGATCAAACGAAACTGGATTTGGTTGGCAGGGGGCGCGGTGGTCCTGGCCGCCGCAGGGGCATTCATCGCGTATCGCGCGACCGAAACGGCCGCCAACGAATCGCCGTTTGGTGTGACCCGCACCCTTTTGGTGCCTTAGTCGCTACGCCATCACGTCGGTCAAAACATCCGTGACGCGTTGGCCACCTTGGCCGAACGCAGCCAATTGAGGTGCTGCGGCCTTTGCGGCTGTAAACGTGGCCTTCGTAACGCTTTCACCCGTGCCACGATAGTGAACGTTGCCCTTGAGTGCGCCACCTGCTTTTCCGATGACCAGAAATGGCATGTCCTTGGGATCGTGGTTCTGGCCGCGCGAGCAGTCGGAAGTCACCATCATCGCCATGTAGTCGAGGAGGTTGCCGGTGCCAAGCGGCGTTGATTTGAAGACCTTCACGGTGTTGCCCAAGTGACCCATCTGAAGAACGACGCCCTTGTGGACATTCGGCTGCGTGCCGCCTTCTGTGTGAGTCAATTCGTGGAAGCTGCCGGGAACGCCGCCGCCCACGAGGCTTTTATCGTAGATCCAGTGTGCCGCTGGATTCGTGTAGCAATGGGTGAAGACCCGCGTGAGATCGCAGACCAACGCGTGAGCCAAAAGCAGACTCATGGTTTCGTTCACCTCTTTGTAATCCTTGGAACTGCCATAGAGGCCCTGGCCCGCTTTCGCGTCGGTGATGTTCGTGGGCGACATCGGCTTGGTGCATGCGACCACGGACGCGGGCAAAGACACCAAGCGACTTTCGATTTTGCGGATCGATTCGCAATGCTGTTCGATGCGCTGTTTGGAAGCCGAGCTCACCTGTGATTTAAGTCTGTTGCAATCGGCCAGCACGGCATCAAGGGCGCTCTTGCGTAAGGCCACTGTGTTGTCGGCCACGGGCGTCGTGGCGTTCCCAGCAAGCCGTTCACCTGGGCTGCCAGCGCCGAACAGCCGGTTGTAAATCTTGCGCGCGTCAAGCTCAGGGTAATTGGGCGCGTCGGGACCGTTGTGCGAGATCGCGTGATAAGCAGAGCCGTTGGCCAAGAAGTTGTAGAGCCCCGATTGCACGGTCGCAAATGGTGTGCCGCTGCCAATCTCTTTGGCGACGAGCACGTCGATCGAAGGCCCCTGTGGCGTGCCATTGTCTCCGCCCGGGTGGTCGAGGCCCGTGCCCGTGAGCGCAGCTGACGCAGGGCCTGCGTGTACGTAAGGATCACCCTTTGCGTCCATGCCGGAGATCACCGACACATATTCTTTGATTCCTGGTGCTGCATTGACGATCGGTGCAAGTTCTTCAGTGACGTCCCAATTGGCACCTCTGGCCTTTGGCGTCCAGAACTCATTGCGCACGCCATCTCCGAAATACCAAACGCCGAATTTGCGCGGGATGGGAGTTCCATCTGCCAGCGCGTCGCCATGGCCGTTCAGCATCTCTTCGAACAGCGGCAAGCCTACTTGAACCGCGCTTCCGTAAAGTACGCCACGTAGAATTGTCCGACGAGAAAACCTGTTGTTGTTCCGCTGCATGTGCAGATGCCCTCGTGCTTGTGAATGGCTAAAACGAACTGGCGAACCGAAAACTGTCGCTCGTCGCAATCGCCGCTGCCAGATCGCGAAGCTGCCTACCATTGGCCTCGAACGTCTTCGTCAATTCGGCGATGACCTCTGGGTCTTGCTCAGCGGCGCTGTCAGCTGTGGCGTACCGAAGCAAGTCTTTCACCACGCACATGGCGACCTCGGGCGATGAGCGCAATACGGCTGCAAGCTCCGGAAGGTTCCTATATGCCTTACCCTCAATCGCCCCACTGGCATCGATCTCGCGTCCCGCATCCTTGGTGCGAAACGCACCAATCGCATCAAAATTCTCGAACGCCACGCCGATTGGATCCATCAGCTTATGACAGCTGGCGCATGTTGGATTCTTGCGGTGCTCTTCCAAGAAATCGCGCATCGAAAGGTTTGCATCGGCGGGTACCGTGGTGTCAACGCTCGCATCCGGCGCCGGAATTTCATTACAAAGCAGGCGTTCCATCACGAATTTTCCTCGCTGCGTGGGCGATGTTTTCACTGCGTGGGATTTCACTGCCAAGAAGGACGCTTGCCCCAGGATGCCAACCCGCAGCGGTTCTGCGGTTGCTTGCACCAAAGTGTCAGACGTGATGTTGGGGATGTTGTATATGGCGGCGAGTTCCTTGTTAACGAACGTTGTGCGCGTATCGATGAGGTCGAGGAAATCGCCAGATTTCTCGAACAGAACGAAATCAATCAACCGCTGTGTGGAAGCTTTCATGGTGGCTGCCAAGGCCGGTGAGAAGCGCGGAAACGCAACGGCGTCTTTACTGATGAGGTCAAGCTGTCCCAGATCCAATTTCTCGGCCACGAAGTTGGCCAACGCGGCACGCGCTCGCGGCGAGGCGGCCAACCGCTTTGCTTGCGCAGCCACGCCCGCGGCGCTCAGCAGCGCTCCTGATTCAGCTGCATTCAAAAGGGCATCGTCAGGTGTGGACCCCCACAAGAAGTACGACAACCTATCGGCCATCTCAAAACTTCGGTAGCGGCGGCGTGCGCGATTGCCGGGATCCACTTCGCCCTCCTGCACACGAAATAGAAAATTCGGAGATTGCAGCATCGCTGCAACCAGCAGCTCCACACCGCGCCAACTGCTTTTCTCAAGCGCGGCCGCGTCCTTCCATACCTTCACATAATTGTCTTGCTCTGCTGACTCTAACGGCCGCCGAAAAACTTTGCGGCCAAACGACTGCACGAATGTCTTCACGCACGCTTCGTCCGGTCCCATCTGGCCCGCACACGTCAGAAGTGAACGCTTGCTGCCTTTGGCCCCAAACGCGAAAGCCGCGGCGACGGATCCGCCGCCCTCAAATGACTCGGCAGCCGATTCCGCAATGCCCGCGCCTGCAGCGCCCACGGCCGCAAAACCCTTGAGCACGATGTCACGTTCCAGCGTGGGCATCGGAACCTCGTCACCTAACAGATCACGCAGGGTGGCCTTGTACTGAGCAGCGGTGAGACGAAACACGCCTGCGGCGGGAAGGACAACGGCGCTGGGTGTGACGCCGCCGGCGCCGCCCTGCGAGCCCCCGCCTGTCGGGCCGGGATCCGAAGTCACTTCGACGTTGCCAACTTGGCCTGTACAGGCGGCGGCAGACAGCAATAGAACAACACATTGCTTGCCAAGCATTCATCAATGGTACGGGCTCTCGTCCTAAGACGCACTTACAGAGCCTGCGCGAAAGCCGGGCCCTTGTATTGCGGACGTTCATCCTTGCGTCACATAATTCACTCCTCTCATCAGTGCGGTTCGCACTTAGCCAAGCAGGCGTCTAAAGGCAGCCCACGCGCTGGTCACTGATCGCTATGTCGTCCATCCAAATATCGACCACGTAGTTCGCGGGGTGCCAGCTGCGAAAACCAAAAGCCACATCCGTGAAACCACTGGCGATTTTGTTTTTGCCGTAGCCGGCGCCGGCGTGGCTTTTGGCGCCGTCGACATACACTGTCATGTTGCCCACCTCGTTGTTCATCTCCCACTCGATGCATGCCCAGCGTTTGAGTGGAATCTTGCCGCCCGCCGAGATGATCTCGCCATTGCCCCAGAAGCCGAGCTGCCAAGAGTTTTGGTAGCCAGCGATCTCCTGGTGATCGTCGCTATTCGAATAGCCGTCCATCGTGCCTGCTGTGACGAATGCCGTATGGCCCTCCGGGGGTTCAGGCGTCACATAGAAATAGGCGCGACCCCACAGATGCTGACGGACTGCCAGCGGCGTGAGCTTGGCGAAGATCATCGAGAGGCGTGAGTTCGCCGCGGCGTGGAACTTCGCCGATCGTTGACCGTGCGCCACCATTCCCTTGTCCAGCGTGACGCTGTTGCCGTTGTCGTTGCGGACGGTCCACACTTTGGTGTTGATCGTATCGGCGGCCTCAAAATCTTCGCAGAACAGGGCTTTGCAGGCACCAGCCGCCGCGGGCTGACCGCCGCTTGCATCGGTAGAAAGCGCCGCGTCGAGTTTCGTGTCGCCACCGCCGCCGCCCTTGCCCGCTTGCCCTTGCCCACCCAGGGCGCCGGCGTCCAACGCCCGCTCGCCACCCGAGCCGCCACTTTGTGCCGGTTCATCGGCGCCCCCCTGTGCGCTGCCGGCATCGGGATCGTCCGAATCGGCAACGTCCGGTTCGCCGGCGGGTGCACAGGCCACAAAGCCCCAAAGAACCAATACACATCCGCGTAGAACTGCTTGCGGCAAAGGTTACCCTCCCAGGTAACCTCGAGTCTGCCGCAGCTCACAGACAAATGAACGACATTCGTCAATGGCGGAACGTTTCCTGATCCTTTTAGGCCAGCTTCCAGGTGGTGCCTGCAGGCGTATCCAGAATTTTGACGCCTTTGGCGGCCAAAACGTCACGAACCTGGTCCGAAAGCGCGAAGTTTTTGTCCTTGCGGGCGTTGGCGCGCGCCACCAGTTGTTCATCGACCCAGGCGGGCTCAATGCCGGCCGTCTTGGCGCGTCGGTCGCGCACGCGCCGTAAGAACAATTCGGGATCTTGCGTGCCCACGCCCAGGTGCTGGGCCAACGCCGAAAAGCCCCCTTGCGCGGCGGCAAGCCACGACGCCGGCACCTGCCCGCCCTTGCCCAGCGCCCGATCGCACAGCTCATTCGCTGCACGCAGGAAATCGTTCGTGTGTGCCAAGGCCACCGGCATGTTCAGATCGTCGTCCAGGCTTTCCGCCAGACGTTCTGCGAACATGCCAAGCTCAGGCGGTGGCGCTTCTTCTTTGCCGCCGATGCGCTTATCGGGAATGCCGGCCACGCGCAGCCGCGCTTCGTAAAGATATTCAAGACGTCGCTCGGCCTCCTCGAACAAAGGGAAGCCCGTGACCTTGCCCGACTCGTCTTGCGTCCAGTCGAGGTTCAACGGCGAGCGGTAATGCACCGTGAACATGCCAAAGCGCACGGCTTCTGGTTCGGCCTTCGCGAAGACATCGCGGCAACCGAAGAAGTTGCCGAGGCTCTTCGACATCTTTTCTTTGTTCACCTGCACAAAGCCGTTGTGCATCCACAGCGTGGCCATGGCGTGGCCGGTGCACGCTTCGGTTTGCGCAATCTCGTTCTCGTGGTGCGGGAACACAAGATCCAAGCCACCGCCGTGCAAGTCAAACGATTCACCCAGGTGTTTGCCGCTCATCGCTGAACATTCGATGTGCCACCCCGGGCGGCCTGGGCCCCAGGGGCTCGGCCAACTTACCTCACCTGGATGCGCCTTCTTCCACAGCGCAAAATCGGCGGGGTTGCGTTTGCGTGCTGCCTCTTCATCTTCCGTGCGGCCGCTGGCGCCCATCGCCAGCTCATCCATTTTGCGGTGGGAGAGCTTGCCGTAAGCGGGAAAAGCCGGCACGTGAAAATACACGTCGCCATCTGATTCATAAGCCACGCCGCGATCAATCAGCTTCGTGATGAAGCCGCGAATCTCATCCAGATGTTGGCTTACGCGTGGCTCGATGTCGGGCGGCAAGATGAACAGCGCCGCGAAATCTTCCTCATAGGCCACGCTCACGCGTGCCGCGAGCGCCACCGGATCTTCGCCCAGCTCACGGGCACGGTTGATGATCTTATCATCCACGTCTGTAACGTTGCGAACGTAGGTGACCTGCAGCCCGCGCGCGCGCAGGTGCCGCGCGAGCACGTCGTAGATGACGTAGCAGCGCGCATGGCCGATGTGTGCAAGATCGTAAACCGTGGGGCCGCACACGTACATGCGGTAATGCCCGGGGTTGAGCGGCGCCAAAACTTCTTTTTGGCTCGTGAGCGTGTTGTAGAGGCGAATGTTCATGACGGCGTTCAGCGAGAAGGGTAAGCGGGCGAGATCAAGTTCTGCGTGTCTTCGCGGCGGCTGTCGCTGGCCCACAGAATTCCGCGTTGGGTGATGCCCAAAGCTTCGGGGCGATCGAAGACATCCACGTTGTGGCCCATGGACGTGTAAAACACGCGGCCTTTGCCATACACCTTCTTCCATGCCACGGGCATCACCGCGTCTTCAATCCATGACGCGTGCTCAGCGGTGAACCTGGTGGTGGCCAACACTTTGTTGTTCGGATCGACGTGCATGTAATATTGCTCCGACTTGAGGTCGAAGTCGGGCACGCCGCGCGTGATCGGATCTTCATGCTCCGTCACATTCACCTTGTATCCGATGACGCCACCCGGGTGAGCCACCCATTGGCCGCCAATCATGAATTGGTATTCGGTTTCTTGTCGGAAGGCATCACCTAGGCCGCCGTGCCACCCGGCGATGCCCACGCCGCCACGAACGGCATTGAGCAGGCCGCTCAATTGTTCCTTCTTGATCGTGCCCATCGTCCAGATCTGCACGATGAGATCGAGCGATGACATGAGCTTGAGGTCGGCGTATGGGTCCAAATTGTTGGACACCGTAACCTTGAAGCCTTGCTTCTTCAGCCACGGCACAAAAATGTCACGGCATTTTTCCGGTTGATGCCCGTCCCATCCACCGTAAACGAACAGGGCGTTCTTGGGGCCTTTCGTGCGCGGCAGCACCGGTGGCGGACCGGCAGGCTCTTCGGCACGGACGGGGTGGCTAAGCTGGCTGGCAGCAACGCCTGCGGCGGCGGACCACAGCAGGTTCCTTCGGCTCAAAGGGGGAAGCGACATAACCCGCAGGCTATCGATCGTTTTGCAGAAGGTAAAGGGTTGCCGACCGGGCGCCGTGCGCGCCGATGACCAGCGACTGCTCGATGTCCGCGGTTTTAGACGGTCCTGACACAAAGACGCCGAATCCCGGGCCGAAGCGGCCGATGCGTTCATAGGCCTGGTGCATGTTGTCGATGAGATCCCGCTCGGGCAGCAAGATCACCAGGTGCTGGCAGATGAACAAACTCGCGCGCAGCGGGGCGCTGTTTTCCTGGATCCACACGGCCGCGTTTTCCGCGACACCGAATTGCCCCTGCACCAAAGTGACGTCCACGTCTTCGAGCGTGTGGGGATCTGTGACGAGGTTCAGATCCACGTTCGCGCGGTCAACGTCGGGTAAAAACGAGGCCACACGTTTGGCCTTCGCCATCACGGGCAACTGCGCCAGATGCGACAAGGCTTCGGCTTGCGAGGCCACCCGCACGGCTTGCCCCCCCACCGTGGCCAACGCCGCCGAAAACTGCGCGGCCCTATCGGCGTACGTTATCCACGGTCCGTCCGGGCCGGGCAACGGCGGCACGGGCAACACTTGTTGCCGAAGCTTCGTAAGGATTTTCTCGCGCGCGTTCATGCCGCGCCCTTTGTGGAATGGCTGGAGGCCTCCCCGTTGGGCTTGTTCACCATGTGTTTGCGGATGGCGTAAAGCTCGCGGAAGGATTGGGGCGGCATCGGTGGCAGCTCGCGTTGTTTGCCCCAGGCGTTCATGCGGTTGTAAACCATGAAACGCGGCAGCTTCGGCATCACCCACCGCATAACTTTGCCGCCCACGGCGAACAGCCACGTGCGAGAGAGAACGAACGACAGCAGCTTCATCGAGACGCGCTTTGACAGCGGGATCAGGTTCTTGAGCGCCAACTCGCGGCGGAACGTCAGCAACTGGTGGTGCAGATCGATCTTCACCGGGCACACGTCTGTGCACGAGCCGCACAAGCTGCACGCGAACGGCAATGATTTGTGTTTTTCCGGCTCCATCGCTGGCGAAAGAATCGAACCGATGGGGCCGGGCACCGTGCTGCCGTAGCTGTGGCCACCACTGCGGCGGTAAACGGGGCACGTGTTCATGCACGCGCCACAGCGAATGCAGTTAAGCGATCGCCGAAAGTCGTCACTGGCGCGGATGTCGCTGCGGCCATTGTCCACCATCACAATGTGCAGCTCACAGCCGGGGCGCGGCCCGTGAAAGTGTGATGTGTATGTGGTGATGGGCTGCCCCGTGGCAGAGCGTGCCAACAAGCGCACGAACACGGCCAAGTCGGCGGCGCGCGGCAGCAGCTTCTCGATGCCCATGCAGGCGATGTGCACAGACGGCAGCGCTACACCGAGATCAGCGTTGCCTTCATTCGTACACACCACGATGCCGCCCGTTTCGGCAACCGCGAAATTCACACCGGTGATGCCCACATCGGCCGCCACAAATTTTTCACGCAGGTGCCCGCGCGCGGCCTCCGTGAGGTATTGCGGATCGTCAGCGCCCGGCGTGGTGCCCAAGTGAGTGGCGAAGGTGTCGCCCACGTCCTGCTTCTTCAAGTGGATCGCAGGCAACACGATGTGGCTGGGTGGCTCCTCGCGCAGCTGCACAATGCGTTCGCCAAGATCCGTGTCCACCACCTCGATGCCATGTTGTTCGAGGAAGGGATTGAGGTGGCATTCCTCTGTGAGCATCGACTTGCTCTTCACAACCTTCTTGGCGTTGTGTTGTTGCAGGATGCCGAGCACGATCTTGTTGTGCTCTTTGGCGTCGGCGGCCCAATGCACCTTGACGCCCATGCGCTGCGCGTTGGCCTCAAATTCTTCAAGGTAGTGCGGCAGGTTTGCGATCGTGTGCGCCTTGATCTGAGCCGCGCGGTCACGCAACGTCTCCCATTCCGGCAATGACGCTGCCGCGCGGTCACGCTTCTCGCGGATAAACCACAGGGCTTTGTCGTGCCAATGCGCGCGCGGTTCGTTCGCCACGAAGGCGTCGGCGGCGGCCGGGTGGCCCGCGCTGTGAGGTTGGGCGGATGGGTGGCTCATGATGAGGTGCCTCCTCGTTGGCTCGCAAACTGTGGTTCGCGCCCCGCCAAGATCTGCGCGACGTGCATCACAGCCACGTCTTTGCCCTGGCGGCGCAGCAGCCCTTCAAGATGCATCAAGCACGACATATCCGCAGCGGTTAACACATGCGTGCCCGCCTGCTGGTGATCGGCCAAGCGATCCTGGCCCATCATGCAAGACACAGCCTCTTCCGCCACGGCAAACGTGCCGCCGAACCCACAGCACTCATCGGGCCGCTGCAACGACGTGAATTCGATGCCGTCGAGTTCAGCTAGCAACTGCTTGACCTTGTTGGGCGTGCCTTTGTTCATCAACTCGGTGGGCGGCCCCAGGTGAAGCTCGCGCAGGCCGTGGCAGCTTTGATGCAGCCCCACCTTGTGCGGGAACTTGCCCGCGACGCTCTTTATCTTGAGCACATCCACCAAGAACTCGCACAGCTCGAATGTGCGCGCTTTAAGCGCCTCGAACGTGGGGTTGTTGTGGAAGTATTCTTCGTAGTGGTGGCGAACCATCGACACGCACGAACCCGACGGGCAAACGACGTAATCGTACCCTGAGAAGATGCGCAAGAACGCTTCGGCCAAAGGCCGGGTGTCACCGGTGCAACCGGAGTTGGCCATCGGTTGGCCACAGCAAGTTTGTGCTGTGGGAAAGTCGGCGTGCACGCCGAACCGCTCCAACACCTCGACGGTGGCCATGGCCACGTCGGGATAGAGCTGATCCACGTAACAAGGAATGAATAGGCCTACCTTCATGCCTGGTGCCTTGGGTGAAAGAATGCAAGCGACGAGGGCGCTGGGGGGACCGCGAAAAACACCGCCCGAGCTTAGCAGCCGGGCGTAAGACTTCTGGCCCGCTTTTCGTTTGCCGTCGCCTGAAGAAAGGCGCGCCAGCGACCCGCCCACTGGGCCGGAAGTCCCGTTTTAGGTCTCGCCGCCCTCGGCTAAACGCTTTTGCACGTAGGCTGCCACGCTGGCCCGGTCGGCGTTTGACAGCCGGATCAACTGCACACCGAACGCGCGAACGTCGCCCGCATCTTGACGGTGCCGAATGCGTCCTCTTGTACTAAAGGGCCGGCCCCCCGGGAGGGTGACAATGAGATCCACCTCGTGGTCCACGTCGCAGCCCTCAAAGAGATGGGGCACCATAACCTTCACGCCACCTTCGCTGATGTTGCGGGCGTGGAAAATATCCAAGAATTCACCGCCGATGATTTGGATTTCGATGGGGTGGCCCTTGGCTGGCCGCACGCGGGGGGCACGCCGCTTTGCTTGGTGGGGGTTGGCAACTGCGGGGCGCGCCATGATGATCTCATCGGCTGTGGGTCACCATGACCTGAGGCGGCTGACCTTCGGCAGGGCCTTCGGAGACGAACCGCCGCACAACCCCCCGAATCTGCCGCGTGCTGAAGGGCTTTTCTAGCCGCTCGTTGCTGATCCCAGCCAGAAATTCCTGCATATCCTCTCGGACGACGCCACCGGTGATCAGAACAAACCGTTCCGCCATCCCGGGAATCGTTTGTGAAACCAGGCGTAACAGTTCGACGCCTGTCATGTGCGGCATCATCAAGTCGCAGAACACCACGTCAAATCGCTGACCGCTCTGAAGCACTTGGTACGCCTCTCGCGGATCACTAATGGTCACAACGTCGTTTTCGCCCATCAGCAGGCGGGACACGGAACGCAGAACCGACACGTCGTCGTCAACCACCAGCACTTTGCCGCGGGGCGTGGAGGGTTGCATCGCATCTGCGGGGCGAACGGGCGGTTGCGTTTTTGGCAGCGGCAGCACGACCCGGAACGTGGTTCCCATCCCAAGCTGCGTGACGCAGGTCAACTCACCGTCCAACGACGTAACGATCGAGTGCGAGATGGACAAGCCGAGGCCGGTGCCGTTGCCCACGGGTTTGGTGGTGAAGAATGGATCAAAGATTCGAGGCAGCACCTCGGGAGCGATGCCAGGACCGTTGTCAGCCACTTCGATGGCCACGTGCGACGCCGACGGCACAACATTGATCTCAACGCGGTTGCAGGTGGGATCGCTTTGGGGGAAAGCCTGCGCGGCATTGACCAAAAGATTCACAAGCACCTGCGTCAGGCGAGACTCGTCCGCCAAAACGGCCGGCACCGAAATGGGTGAGACGAGCACGGTGGCCTTGGGCCGCAATTCATGCATCGACATGTTCATCGCCATTTCGATGACGTTGCGCAGATCGGTGGGTTGTGGCGGCTCGGCCGCGCGTGCCAAAGACTTCAACCCTCTAACGATCCGTCGCACGCGTTCGGCACCCTCACGTGCCTCCGTGATGACGTCCACCAACTCACGCAGCCGGCCCATGTTCACGCTGCTTGAGCCATCGGTCATGCCGCGCAGTTCCTCCTGCGCGAAATCGATGTTCGAGATCACGTAGGTCAACGGCGAATTGATCTCGTGACCAATGCCTGCGGCCAGCGTGCCGGTGGTGACCAGCCGCTCCTGTGTTGCCAAGCGCGCCGCCAGATCGGCCGCGTTTCGCTCGTCTGTGATGTCTCGAAAGGTCACAATCACCGCGTGGGGCCGCGTGGCATTTTCCTTCCACAGAGGGCGCGCGTTGATGCTGATCCATGCCAACGGCCGGGTGGAGGAATGCACGCCCATGATGACGTTTGTCACGGGCCTGCCGGTCTGCAGACTGACAAGCGACGGATGCGTTTCACCAGGAAAAGGCGATCCGTCTTCATGCACACAGCGCCAACTGGGATCCAAAGACGTGCGCCCTTCCAGCTGATCTTTGGTCAAACCAAGAATCTCGAAGGCTGCGCTGTTGGCGGCAATGATCTTGCTATCGCTGTCCTGCAGGGTGACGCCTTCTTGCATTCCCTCGAACAACGCGCGTAACTGCTCTTGGCTTTCACGGAGCTCTTGATCGCGCGCTAACAGTAGCGATCGCTCTTGCTGTAGAAGCCGCGTGCTGCGCCGCAATTCCAACAGCGCGACCACTTGCTGCGCAAGTAGCTCCAGCGCCTTGCGCTGGTCGGCCGTGATCTGGCGGGGCTTGAAATCGATGGCGCACAACGTGCCCAAAACGAAACCTTCGCTGTCACGCAAAGGCATGCCCGCGTAAAAGCGAATTCCCAATTCGCCCGCCACCAATGGGTTATCGGCAAACCTTTGGTCCGCCAGCGCGTCGACCACGACCAAGGCCCCACCCTCTTGCACCACGTGGCCGCAGAACGAGACGTCGCGGGGCGTGGACTCCACCTCAAGGCCATGGCGTGACTTGAACCATTGCCTGCCTGCATCCACCAGTGAAACCAAAGCCACGGGCGTGTTAACGATCTGGGCGGCGATCGTTGTGAGGGCATCGAAGGTGCTTTCAGGCGGCGTATCCAGAACCTCGTAGCTGGCCAGCGCTCGTAAACGCTCGTGCTCGTTGAGGGGCGGCTCGGGTTTGCGCATGAATGGGTAGCCATCGTAACATGACCGTCCTCTGCTGGACCCCAGGGCTCACCGCTGGATAAAGTTGTGAGCCACATGAACGCGGTCAATTGCCTGCGAAAGGGCGGCGAAGGATTGTCTTTATGTGTCAAGCAAACAGGCTCGATCGACGGATGCTGGGCGGCGAGTGACAGCCGGTCCAGCCACCGGACCTTGGATCTCCCACTTTATCCACAGGACGGGACTTGACCCTTGTGCTCTTCCGTGGCATTCCCTTCGGCCCGCGCGTGGGGTGAGGTTGAGCCGTGTTCGGCCTGCGTCACCTTGTTTGTTCGGGCAGGAGAGTTATCAAATGGCTAAAGGCAACCGCGTAATCGTCCAACTCGAGTCCTCTGCGGGCACGGGGCATCGCTACACCACCACGAAGAACAAGCGCACGACGCCTGATCGTATTCAAATCAAGAAATACGATCCTAAGGCGCGTAAGCATGTTGACTATAAGGAGACGAAGTAATGCCCGCTCGGATTCGCAAAGGTGACACGGTTGTTGTGACCGCTGGCAAAGACAAAGGCAAAACCGGTGAGGTCTTGCGTTTTGACAGCCCCGATCGCGTGGTGATCCAAAAGGTCAACATGCAGAAGCGCCACACGAAGCCCACGCAGCAAAACCAAAGTGGTGGCATTAGTGAGCGCGAAGGCGCCATCCACGTGTCGAACGTCATGCTGGCCGACCCGAAGGAGCCCACCAAAGGCACCCGCGTTGGCTTCCGTAAAGACGGCGACAAGTTGGTCCGCGTTGCCAAGCGCAGCGGCACCGACGTGGCCGCCAGCTAATCATCAAGCAGCCTGCCGCTTGCACGAACCCCGAGGCTTAACCGCCAAGGGGTTTTTTGCGTGCGTCGCGATCACTCGTCCTGCGCGAAGCCAGCCACCGCGACGCACGCCTTAGGCATGAAGAGCGCGGCGTCGCCGAGGCGGGCTGACCAGCGACCGAGCCCCAGTTTCGTAAACACCAGGGCCAAGGGAAACGCGTGTTCGCAGGGCACCTGCACCACGCGTGGTAGGTGGGCGCCCATCAGGCGCTGCAAGGACGCGCTATCATAGTAGGTGACGTGTTCGGGCAGTTTGAAAGACGGCCACTTGGATCCCATCAGGCGCCGCCAAGGGCTGCCGGCGTCGGGCGTTGTGAGCAGCAGGCAACCCCCCGGCGCCAACCGCTGCGTGAGCGAGGCCACGAAGCTGTGTGGCGCGTAAATGTGTTCCACCACTTGCGAGGCCACGATCACGTCGTAACGCTGATGACCGCTGGGCAAGCTGGACACATCGCCAACGAAAACGCGATCGGCGAACGCCTTGGCCTGCTCGGCGGCGGCGGCAGACATCTCGGTGGCCTCCAGCCAATCAAAATGCGGCCGGGCCTCGGACAGGAAATAGCCGAGCCCGCAGCCCACTTCCAAAAGCCGGCCGCGTGCACCACGGCGTAAGTGCTGCAGTTCGGTAAGCAGCGCCCGCGCGGTCAGGCGGAGGCTTTGTTGCTGATCAGCGTAGTTGCCATACCCTTCGCCCTGCGCCTGCGAAGCATAGTAATCGCCGCTTTCGTAAAACTGCCGCATGGCCTGCTCTGTGGGTCGCGGGCTCAAATACTCGAAGTGGCAATCGAGGCACGTGGCCAAAGCGAACGGAGCAAACGCCTGAGAGTAGCCAACGCGCTTGCGGCGGCCCTCACACAGCGGGCAGGGCGGCCTTTGCAGGGGCGTTGTGTGCCATGACACCTAGATTCGATCCTTATGGTTTAGCCACGGCACATAAAGAGGCTCTGCCTCGGGAGGCCGTTGCCCATAGGCACCGATCGCGCGCAGCGCACGAATGCGCACCACGTCGCGTGCCATCCGCGTTCCATCACGTAGCACGTGCACGCTTGAGCCCTCCTGGCAACGCAACTTTACGGGTATGCGTTTGATGTCGTAGTTACGGTGCAACGCCGTGTAGATAAGTTCGATGTCAAACGCAAAGCCATCGACGCGTGCGACACCGAACAAGTCTTGGGCCACCACATCGCGAAAGCCCTTGAAGCCGCATTGCGTGTCAAACCAACCACCCGTTAAAAAACGACCCACAAAGAACGAACACGCCTTGCTCGCCAGCTTGCGCGAAAGCCCGATCTCCTCGTGGTACGTGGATCCAGGCAACGTGCGATCGCCCGCGACCATATCGAACCCACGGTGTTCAAGGCACCACAGCGCGTGGGCGAAGGCATCAAGTTCGTAAGGAATGTCGGCGTCGGTGAACAAGCGGTAGGCTCCCTGCGCGGCCAGCATCCCACGCCGTACCGCTGCGCCTTTGCCAAGGTTGCGCGGGTTGCATTCAAAACGGCAGCCCATCCTCTTTGCAAGCGCTGCGGTTTCTTCGGGCGCGCCGCCATCATCCACCAAGATGACCTCGAAGCTTTTGTTCAGCGTTGGCAGGTATTGCAGGAGCAGGGGCAGCTGCTGGCGCAAGGTTGCCTGATCCTTAAACGTGGGAATCACCACGCTCACCAATGGTTGCGCATGCACGTTAGGGCGTTCCTGTGCGGCAGTGCTTGGCGTGTGCAGCCACGGCCGTGGAATAAGACGGAACAATGTGCAGCGCTTGTTGCAAGGCCTCGCACCCGCCTTGCCGATTGCCTTGCTTGAGCAACGCCGTGCCAAGGTTCGCCCACGCGCGGTGGTTGGCGTTGCCTGACGTGGCGAGTGACGCTCGAAATGCCGCTTGCGCGGATGGCAGGTTGTTTGAGTTCAAATACGCGACCCCCAGGTTATTGTGTGCTCGGCTGTTTTCGGGGTCGTATTTAACGGCCGTGGCAAAGTGCGTGGCGGCTTCGGGCCAACGCCGCGCTTGCGCATACAGGTAACCCACCTGATAGTTTGCGAACGCGCTTTGGGGCTCAAGCTGCAAGGCGCGCTGGTAAAGGGCGACGTTGTTGCGCCAAAACGATACCTGTATGAAGGTGACAACCAACAAAGTGATCGCGAAGGCTCCCACCACCGCTTGAGCCAGGCGACGCACGATAGGTCGTTGCAGCCACGACGGCGAAGCTTTGGTGGTGCTATCAAAAGCCCAGACAGCGCCTGTGCCGCCCAGCAAGCACAACCCCAAGACGCCAAGGTGTGCGTATCTGTCACCGGCTGCCTTTTGTGTGATGGCAACAACCGCTGACGGCCCCACCAAGCACACGAGCCAAAGCCATCCCGCCGCCGCCCATGCGGCAAACGACGGTTGATCATCGATCGGCTGGTTATCAAGTCGCTTACGCAGGTTGCGCCACAACAAGAACAGCGCAGAGATCAAGGTTAGTGCCCAGCCGGCGGCCGTGTACTCGGTATGCACAGGCCGCGCGATGGACAGGTCGAACGGCCAGACAAAGCTTTGCGCGTACGCCAGGGCGATGCCTGGCAGGTTGATAAGCGCCGTGAGCGCCTCCGCCTTTGACACTGATGTGTTGCCCGCGCCAACCAATTGCACGCGCAACACCAGGTAAAACCCAATGGCCGCCAGCATCGCCAACAATCCGGGAAACCACAGGCGAAGCCTTCGGCACGCCACACCCAACGCCGCCAAAGCGAAGGGCAAGCCGATGGCCGACTCCTTTGCCAGCAGCGACAACAAAAACAATAGACACACACAAACAAGCCGTGCGATCGATGCCCGCGGCTTTCGCTGAACAACCAGACCCACCGCCGCCAGGGCGCACAGGCCCGCAAGGATGTCTCCCCGCGTGCAGATATACGCGAACACCTCCACCTGCATGGGGTGAAGCAAGAACATCGCGGTCGCTGTGGCTGCCGCAACTTCGCGGACAAGCAATGCGCGCGCGACCCACAGCACAAGCGGTGCATAGAGCAAACCCCACAAGAGGTTTTCAACATGCATCGGCGCTGGGTTGGCGCCGAAAAAATGGTGATCCAGCCACACCGAAGCAAACGCCAGCGGTCGATAACTTTCATACGCCGGGTGAACCGCATCGGTTGCGGCCGCGCCCATGTGCGCGTGCTGCGTGGTTGACAGACCCGCGAGCAGCGGCTCCGTTAAACGAGGGTTGTTCACCACCCATATGGGATCGTCCCAGACAAACCCCGCGTGCCACGTGCGCGCGTATATCGCCAAGAATGCCAGGCACAGCCCGCACACAAAAAGGCGCATGGCTCGCGGTCTGGCACCGCGTGACGCGTTCGCTTCGTTCGAGGGCAACCCGGCACATTTTCAGCCGGGCCGCAACGCTCGTCAACTAACGCTCACTCCTTCGACAGCGCTGGCACCCAGCCACTCGGCCGCCAGGTGTTGTCCTTGTGGACCAACGGATTTTCAAGCTCGCCGGTGGCGATGTAATGACGGATGCGTCGCTTGTCCTGCGGTGGAATTTGCGTCCACGAGACAAACACATACATCACAAACGAGAACGTCAAATAGTCGTAAACCCAGCGCGTGTGTCCAAGCGCGATGCACACCGCGAACAGGATCGGGCTGCCGCCCAAGAACCACAGCCGCCCAAACCACATGGGTCCCATGAAGCGGCGCTTTTGGTGGTTGGGAAACGGAATCTTCGATAGGTGAAAGAAGCTGCCCACGATGATGGCAACGGCCACGGAGGCAGGGGCGATCACGTTGAGCGGTTCGCTCTTGATGTTGAACCAGCTTGAGTTGAGCACCGAAAGCACGAACAAGGCGAGCACGGGGCGTGGCAGGCCCAGCCAATAACACGGGTAAGAAAGTGGCTTGTCCATCGAGCGGGCCTGCCGGAGCGAGCCGAGGGTGAGTGGGAAGGCCGCAATCACCGCCGCCAAGGCCATGGGATACCCGGCGTTCTTCCAGAAGGCATAAAACACCACGAAGCTGGCCATCACCGAGTTCGTGATGTAATCGCAAACCTCGTCGAATACGCCGCCAAATGTGTCGTACTGCTTGGTCAAACGAGCCACGGGGCCGTCCAGCACGTCGAACACGTATGCGATGTAGATAAAGTAGCAAGCCCAGTCAAAGGAGCCTGCGAACAGGGCGATGACGGCGGCGAAGCCACCCAACAGGTTGCCTAAAGTGACGTAATCCTTCAGCTTCACCGGACTTTCCTAGCCGGAATTGCCGCCGATGTCGAGATGAGGTAAGCCTTGCGGCTCGTATGGAGGGATGGACACCGCTGCCGCCAGAATATGAGCCTTCGCAGCGAAGGCTGGCTGAGGAGCGACGGGCGGCGGGCGGCGCAGCAAGTCACAATTTCGCAAAACCTCACGCGGGCCTCGGTGGCTACCGGATCTTTGCGGACGGGCGCGACGCTTATAGGCGCATCCTGGCGCGCATCGGGTCTGCCACACGGCGCATTGAGGTGCGCGCGTTCGTGTGGCGTGACGACGACACAGGCCGTTCCGTGGCGCGTGCTCTGTTGGCGGCGGCTGAACGTGGTGTGGACGTGGTGATCCGCAAAGATCGCGTGGCGGCCAGCTACGAGTACCACGGGGGCACACGGCAGAGTTTGTTTCACAAGAACATCAAGCTCGGCCAGCGGATGCAAACCTGGTTCTTGGATCGGGCCTACGCTGTGCGGGGCCCCCTGGCCCAGCAGCGTTGTGAAGAAGCCGATGCCTTATGCGCCCACCCGCGCGTCACGATCGAGCACGCCCACAAGCGTTTTGATCACGCCAAGGTCTGGGTGTTCGATGAGGCCGCGTTGATCCTAGGCGGCATGGGCATTGGCGACGATCACCACCACGAATGGGTGGACTTCATGGTTGAAGTGGAGGGCAGAGAAGCCGTTGAGCGGTTGAATGCACGCCTGCAGACTGAGGCCGAGTTCGACGCCGACCGCACGTTTGATTTCTTGCTGCACAACCGCGCCAAACAGGGAATTCGTTTGTGCCCCATGCTGCAATCGCGTTTGCAGTTGATTGCGTCTGCGCGAAAGTCTTTGCACATCGGCATGGCGTATCTTGGCGATTCTCGCTTCACCCAATCTCTGCTGGCAGCGGTCGCTCGCGGAGTGGATGTCACGTTGGTGACGTCGGCGCGGGCCGATGTGATGGGCAACATCAACCGCGCCACGTGCAACACGCTGCTTCGACGAGCCGCGGGGCCTGGCAATTTGATCGTGCGTCTTCACCCGCGTGTGGTGCACGCCAAGGCGATCGTGATCGACCGACGTCAAAGCGACATTGGATCAGCAAACTTCACCAGCCTCTCGCATGGCATTTACGATGAAGTGAACCTGTACGTCAACGACGTCGGCTTCGCGGGGCAGTTGGCCGACGCCCTCGAGCGCAGGGCGGCCGAGGGGCGCCCATTGCAACAGCCGATGGCCACCAAAAAGGGTGTGCTGCTGTTGGAGAAGGCTGCCGTGGCGTATATGAGCCGTCGCGTGGGGCGATCCCGGCACCCGCTTTAGCTGCATCTTTTCCGATAAACGCTGCAACCAGGTGGCGGCAGGCGCATCTAACCCGGGTTGTTTGCGAAACGTTATTGGAGGAACTCAATGAAATCTTTGCAGTCTTTGATGGTGGCGTCGGTTTTGGGGATGGGGTCTTTGGTGGGCATGGCTTCGGCTTCGGCCAGTGAATGGGCTGTCGATGCCTCTCACAGCTCCGCTGATTTTACTGTGCGACACATGATGGTCACGGACGTCCGAGGCGCCTTTCGCAAGATCGACGGCGTCGTTAACCTCGACGACAAAGACCCGACCAAGAGCACCGTTGTGATCAACTTGGACGTGGCCTCGATCGACACCCGCGATCCGAAGCGTGACGAACACCTGAAATCGCCCGATTTCTTCGATGCAGCCGCGAACCCTAAGATCACCTTCAAGTCGACCGCGATCAAGAAGGCCGGCAAAGACAAGTTCAAGGTCACGGGTGATCTCACCATGCGTGGCGTGACCAAGTCACAGACCTTCGATGTCGCTGGTCCCACAGCGCCCATCAAGAACCCCTGGGGCATGGTTGTCCGTGGCGTGAGCGTGTCGGGCAAAGTGAACCGCAAAGACTTCAACGTGAACTGGAACAAGGCCCTCGACGCCGGTGGTGTTGTGGTGGGTGACGAAGTGAAGATCCAGGTGGATCTCGAACTGGTGGAAAAGCCCGCCGTTGCCGCGCCTGCAGCGCCTGGTGCGGCTCCTGATAAGCCCCCCGTTGCCAAACCAGCGGCGGCACCTGCCGCGGCCCCCGCCAAGAAATAACGGGCGCCCGCGCTTGAGTAAAACGCCCCGGCCTGTCGGGGCGTTTTGCGTTCGAACGCGTGTTGCACTTCGCGCACGCCCTGCCCTTGCCCCCGCCAGCCGGTGCCTTTAGGGTACGCGGCATGCGTTTTCGTAGGTCTTTTTCGCTGGTGTTCGTCGTTGGCTGCGTGGTCGCTGGCCTCGCCGCTGACCGTCAAGCTGTGGCCGGATGGGCCTCGTTGGGCGACATGCCCCGACCCACGCCACAGGCCAAGGGACTGCTGTTTCACAGCGATCAGGGCACCTTGTGGGTGGGCGCCGAAAACGATCAGGTGTTGCGGGTGCGGTTCGCGCCGCGTGCCTCGTTGGGGCGCGATCACTCCTACGCGTTGACGTCCCCGCGCCCGCAAGCGCAGGCGCCTGTTGTGCAAGTGGGGGAAACGCAGTCTGTGGTGAAGGTGCCCGGCCTCAGCGTGACGATCAACCACAAGCCGTTGCGGCTCACGTTTCGCGACGCCACCGGCACAATCATTGACGAAGACGACGCCGATCGCGGCATTGCGTTCACCGGCACCACCACGCGCGTGTGGAAAACACTGCCAGACGATGCGCACGTGTATGGTCTGGGTGAAAAGGGTGGCCGTTTGGATAAGCGCGGCCGCAACTTGGGTGGCACCACATATACGATGTGGAACAACGATACGTTCGCCTATGACAGCGATACGGATCCCATTTATGTATCCGTGCCGTTCTTCATGGTGATGCGCAAAGCGCGCGCGCACGGTGTGTTTCTAGACAATACCTTCCGCAGCTCGTTTGACGTGGGCCATGAATCGCAGCGCTTGCTGTCGTTCGGCGCCGAAGCGGGTGAGCTCAACTATTACGTGATTGCGGGGCCGCATCCAAAGGACGTGGTGGCCCGATACACCGAACTTACGGGGCGCATCACCTTGCCGCCCCAATGGGCGCTTGGTTTTCATCAGTCACGCTGGGGCTATTGGCCTGAGTCGCGCCTTCGCTTGGTGGCCAACAGCTTTCGCGAAAAAAAGATCCCGGCCGACGTGCTGTGGTTGGACATCGACTATCAAGATGGCTTTAAGCCATTCACGTGGGACAAAACCCGCTTTCCGGATCCGCCGCGCATGCTGAAGGAATTGGGGCAGCAAGGGTTTCGCGTGATCACGATCGTGGATCCCCACCCGCCTGAGCAAAAGGGCTATTCCGTTTTCGATCAAGGGGCATCAGGTGGGCACTTCATTCGCAGCGCCGATGGCTCCTTGTTCACGGGCGCTGTGTGGCCGATGCGCGCCACACCACCACGCCGAAGCGTGTATCCAGACTTCACAAAGCCGAGCGCAAGGCAGTGGTGGGCGGGCCTATACAAACCCTTTCTCGACATGGGCGTGGCAGGCATTTGGAATGACATGAACGAACCGGCCGTGGGCGATCAGCCCAATGGCACGATGCCGTTTGACGTGCGCCACGACAACGACGGCCAACCCAGCGATCACCGTGAAGTGCACAACGTGTATGGCCAGCAGATGTCGCGCGCAACGTTCGACGGCATTCGCGCCGCCAAGCCAAACCAGCGACCGTTCGTGTTGACCCGGGCCAGCTTTGCAGGCGGGCAAAAGTGGAGCGCTGTGTGGACGGGCGACAACCAAAGCGACTGGGCGCATCTTCGAGGTGGCATTCCCATGTTGTTGGGCATGGGCCTGTCCGGTTTTTCATTTGTGGGCAACGACGTGGGTGGCTTTGTGGATTCGCCCACGCCCACTCTGTTCACGCGCTGGGCGCAGGCCGCCGTGTTTTTCCCATTCATGCGCGCGCACACCACGCGCCGCAGCTTGGATCAAGAGCCGTGGTCTTATGGCGTGGTCAACGAAATTGAGAACCGCAAGATCATCGAGCTGCGGTACCGCTTGCTGCCCACCATCTACAACGAAATGCAGAAGGCCAGCGCGACGGGCGTGCCCGCCATGCGGCCGTTGTTTTTAGAATTTCCCGAAGATGCAGCCACGTGGGATCGCGATGACGAATTCATGTGGGGCCAAGACATCCTGGTGGCACCGGTGCTCAAAGAAGTGGCGGTGGATCGCGAAGTGTATTTGCCGCCTGGCGATTGGTATGAGTTTGCCACGGGTGCTTTGATTGCGGCCGCCAAGCCCGCCGCTGCCAAAGCCGGGGATGAAACGGCGCTGTCGCAAACGGTGGGGCAAACTATCAGTGTGCCGGTCAGCCTTTCCACGTTGCCGGTTTACGTGCGCCCGGGTGGTGTGGTGTTCTCGCATCCTGTTGTGCAGCACACGGGGCAACTGCCTGGGCAGCCGCTGCAGGTGACCGTGTATCCATCGAACGTGGAGTCGACACGCACGTTTTACGAAGACGACGGTGAAACGATGGCTTACGCCAAGGGTGGGTATTGCTCACGATCATTTCGCAGTGTGCGCCGCTCGCGTCAGATCTCGGTGGCCGTCTCGGCTTGCGAAGGAAAGTTCAGGCCCCGGTCGCGAGACATGGTCGTCCGCGTTCCTGCTTTGGGCGCCACACACGCAACTCTGAACGGCAAAATGGTGCCAGTGCGCGGCAGCGGGCCCGGTTGGGTTGAGGTTCAATGGCTGGACGGGTTTGCGGCGGCCGAACTTAGCTTCACGCTTGATCCATCGTCGCCCTGACACCGGCTGGCTGTTCTTTGCCGGGCGGGGACCTCGTCCGGAGGTGTGGGGTGACTTTTTGTCGCTTTCGCGCCCCGGCGCCTAAGGGCAATCTTCCTTGAGCCGCCGTCGCGGCAAGATTGAGGTGATGCCTTGAATGTTCAATTGCTGATCGACGCCATCGTCCGCCAGACAACCGTCTTGATCGCGCAGCTTGCGACACGTGGCGGTGTGCGTGCGCCGTTGGCGCACCTCGCGAACCAGGTGTTTTTAGAGTTGGCCAAGGAACTCGAAGCGCAGGGCGTGAGCCGTAAGGTCAGCGCGGACATGTTCGGCCTTGCCTTGCGTAGCTACCAACGGAAGTTGCGCCGGCTGGAGGAAAGCTGCACCTTTCGGGGCCGATCGCTCTGGGAGGCTGTCTATTCTGCCATCCCCCATGATCGTGAGATCCCTCAGGGCGAGATCCTCGACAAATTTCGCGCCGACGACCCGACGGTCATCCGGGGCGTGTTGGCCGATCTTTGCGAAACGGGTTTGGTGTTCAAGACGGGACAGGGCGTGGCCACGCGCTATCGCTTGGCTGAAGCCGCCGTCGCCGCCGACGCTGTGCCGACGGTGGATGGTGGCCTTGATGAGTTGGTGTGGGCCCTCGTGTTTCGCGAGGGGCCCATCAGCGAGCCTGCGCTCATCGAAAACTTTCCGGGCGTGGCGAAGCAGCTCGATGGTGTGCTGGCCCGCCTGCAAGCGGATGGGCGCGTGAGCCGTTTGCCAGCGAAAGCGGATGAGCCCGCGCATTTTACCGCGGCGTCATTTGTGGTGCCCGCGGGGGCTGCGCAGGGTTGGGAGGCGTCGGTCTACGATCACTTCCACTCAGTGGTGCAAACCATTTGCACGAAGCTTGAACAAGGGGCCGTAAGCCACTTGCGCGACCGGGTGGGCGGAAGCACCTACGCGTTCAACGTTTGGCCCGGCCATCCCTATGAAGCCGAAGTTCTACAAACGCTGGAAGACTTTCGCGCCCGCCATTCAAACCTGCGTGCGAAGGTGCAGGCCTACAACAAGCAGGCCCCCGTGCCACAGGAGCGCATGAAAGTCACAGTTTACGCCGGGCAATGTGTGACCGAGCTTTCCGAGGAGAAAACAGATGAATAAGCATGCCAAGAACATTCTAGTGTTTGCAGCCTTCGGTTGTGCGGTCGCTTCATGGCTATTGGGAGCGTGTCACAAAGAGGATTCACCGCGAAGCGATGGCGAGTCGCACTTCCTCGAGACATGCGCCACTTCATGTGGCGATGGCCTGCAATGCCTGTGCGGTGTCTGCACCTTGCCGTGTGAGTCGGCACAAATGTGCAGTGGTTTAAGCCCGGGAGCCACCTGCGGCGTCAACGTTGACGGTATCTGCGGCACCAAAGCGGCAACGCAAGGCATTTGCAACGTGCCGTGCAAGGATTCATCTGCGTGCCTTACACTTGGCGCCAACTATGCCTGCGAAGCAGGCAGCTGCATACGCCGTCCGGCGTTGGACGCGGGCGCGTCGCTAAAAGATTCATCAAGCGCTGATGCAGATCCATCGCCACAGACGCCGCTTTCGCCCAACAAGGTCGACGTGCTGTTTATGATTGATAACTCCGGCTCTATGCGAGAGGAGCAAAACCTTCTTCGCGCCGCGATGCCCACCTTCATCACGGGATTGCAAACGCGCTTTGGTGCCAGCTTGGATCTTCACGTTGGTTTTATAACATCGGATGTGGGAGCCGGCGCCACCTTCATCGCGGGGAGCCCAGCGTGCAACCGGCCAGGAGGTGATCGCGGCGAGCTCCAGGTGCTTGCAGGTTGTGGCCTCGAGACCGGCAAATTTGTGAGCTACAGCCAGCAAGGGTTGGAGAAGAATTTCACCGGCGAGCTCTCGCAGGTCATCGGCTGTTTGGCACAGTTTGGAACTCAGGGGTGCGGCTTCGAGCACCAGCTGCAATCGATTCGGCTTGCGCTCGATCCCGTTTTAACGCCTAACAACGCGGGCTTTGTTCGTAACGACGCGCGCCTCACGCTCGTTCTGTTGACGGATGAGGATGATTGCTCGGGACCGCCTGATTCCCCGCTTTTTGCTTCCGATGAGTATCCGGGCACCGGTGGATCGTTACGCTGTTCGATCGAAGGGCATCTTTGCAACGGAGCCAAACCGCCGTTGAGCACGTTCTCAGCGCCGCTTGCCAACTGCGTGGCGAATCCTTCGCCTCGCGGTCTACTGCCAATCGACGAGTTGGTGGCGAACGTCCGGTCACGCAAACCTCTTGGCGCCATTGAAGTGATGGTGTTGGGGGGCGTGGTAACGGCAGGCCAGTCGCCCCCAGAATACGCCTTTGTAAGCGCGCCGCAGGCGGACCTATTGGACGCCGAGCCGGTGTGCACCGCGCTCAACGGCACAGCTACGCCTGCGTTGCGCCTGCGTGCGTTCGCCGACGCTTTCGGTGGAATTACGCGCAGCATCTGCGATGCCTCATTTAACGATTCGATGAGCATCATCGCCGCAGGCGGTAAGTAAGCCGGCGACGCGTGTCCCACGTCTGACAAAAACGAAAGCGCCCCTTCCCGTGAGGAAAGAGGCGCCTGAGCTAAACGATCGATTTGCTTAGTAGCGGTAGTGATCAGGCTTGTAAGGGCCTTCCACGGGCACGCCGATGTAATCGGCCTGCACCTTCGAGAGCTCGGTGAGGCGGACGCCCAACTTGCCCAAGTGCAAACGTGCCACCATTTCGTCAAGCTTCTTTGGAAGCACGTAGACCTGGTTCTTGTACTCGCTGCGCTTTTGCTTCAACTCGATCTGCGCCAACACTTGGTTGGTGAACGAGGTGCTCATCACGAAGCTTGGGTGGCCTGTGGCGCAGCCCAGGTTCAACAAGCGGCCTTCGGCCAACACCAACACGCTGTGGCCATCGGGGAACTTCCACTCGTCGTATTGTGGCTTGATCTTGATGCGCTCGATGCCAGGCACCTTGGCCAAACCTGCCATATCGATTTCGTTATCGAAGTGGCCGATGTTGCCCACGATCGCCTTGTCTTTCATCTTCGCCATGTCAGCGGGCGTGATGATATTTTGGTTGCCCGTGGCGGTGATGAAGATGTCGGCGGTAGACACCACGTCCTCAAGACGCAGCACTTGGTAGCCTTCCATCACGGCCTGCAGCGCGCAGATGGGATCGATCTCGGTCACAATCACGCGGCAGCCTTGGCCACGCAGCGATTGTGCACAGCCTTTGCCCACGTCGCCGTAACCGAACACCACAGCCACTTTGCCGGCCATCATGACGTCCGAGGCGCGGTTGATGCCGTCAATCAACGAGTGGCGGCAACCATAGAGGTTGTCGAACTTGCTCTTGGTAACGCAGTCGTTGACGTTGATTGCAGGGAACGGCAACTTGCCGGCCTTTTGCATTTCGTAAAGGCGGTGAACACCCGTGGTCGTCTCTTCGCTGACGCCGCGGCAGAACTCAGCGAAGGTGCTCCACTTCTTGGGGTTCTCCGCAAAGGTTTGGCGCAACAGCTTCAGGATCTCGCCCCATTCCTCGGGCTCATTGGCGGCGTCGAAGTCGGGGATCTTGCCGGCGCGTTCGAACTCAGCGCCCTTGACCAACAACAACGTGGCGTCGCCACCGTCGTCCACGATCTGCTCGGGGCCGCTGCCATCGGGCCACGTGAGCATCTCATTCGTGCACCACCAGTACTCTTCCAACGTTTCGCCCTTCCAAGCGAACACGGGCACGCCTTTCGGCGCCGTGGGGGTGCCCGTGGGGCCCACAACAACCGCGGCGGCGGCGGAATCTTGTGTGCTGAAGATGTTGCATGAAGCCCAGCGCACGTCAGCGCCAAGTTCAACCAACGTTTCGATCAACACGGCCGTTTGCACGGTCATGTGCAACGAGCCAGCGATCTTCATGCCCTTGAGCGGCTTTGTTTTGCCGTATTGCTCGCGCAGAGCCATCAAGCCAGGCATCTCTTGCTCAGCCAAGCGCAACTCTTTGCGGCCAAGCTCGTGCAAAGAAATGTCAGCAACTTTGTATGCAGGTCGTCCCATGGTGTCTTCCTTTGTTCTTTTCTTCGATGCTTATGAAAACTGTTTTTGCCCGGTGGCCGCGAACAACGCAGGCCCCTTGGCGTCCGGGTTTGGTGGAAACTTCACGAAATGAACGAGGTCAAGCGCGGCGCCTTTGCACCACGCTTCGATCTGTTCACGCGTAAACCCAAGCCACACGTGCCCCATTTGTTGGCGGTACTCGTTGCGTTCGTGTTGCTGCATGTCCAGCACCACCAATCGCCCCTGCGGCTTCAACACACGCGCCACTTCACGCAAGGCGCGCGGCGGATCGCTGATGTGATGAAGCACCAAATTCACAAACGCCACGTCGAGCATGGCATCTTCAAGCGGAAGATCCTCAATGTGTGCCCGATGCAGCTCGACGTTGTTGTGTTGGCGCAACCGCTGGCGCGCGGCCTTGATCATTGCGGCGGAAGAATCGACGGCCACCACCTTGTTGGCAAACGGAGCCATCATCTCGGCGGTTTTGCCTGTGCCACAGCCCAGATCACCCACCGCAGCGCCGGGATCCAAAAGCGCGAGAAACCCAGAGAGATCGAAATGATCACCGAACAGCTCGCCGCGCAGCTTGTCCCATTGACCAGCGCTTGAAGCAAAGAAGGCCTCGCTGCGGCTTTGGCGTTCAAGCAACACGCGCTCAAGCCGCGCCTCATCGCCACGCAAGGTGCCGTCCTCGGCGCTTTGCTGTTGGATCAATTTCCACAAGCGGCGGGCGGGGGCAGCCAAGCCCTCTTTATCCACTTGGTAAAACCGGCTGGTGCCGTCGCGGCGGGCGGTGAGCCACTGGCTTTCCGACAACACCTTCAAGTGGCGGCTCGCCGTGGATTGGGGGATCTGCAGCACCGCACACAGCTCCGCCACGCTGAGCTCGTGTTGGTCGCACGCGGCCAGCATGCGCACCCGCGTGAGATCGCCAAGCTCGGCCATCCATTCAAGCACACGGGTGGTCGATATATCCGTCAATCCGGATATAAGGGTGAATGAAAAGCGGGTGGAGTCAAGGACGGGCAGGGTAAGGGGCTCGTCTCCCCGGTATTTTATGATGCGACGCGCGGTTTGGTGAAGGGCACGGGGCAGCGCCCCGCGAACCATCGAAGCCACTACGTCGTTCAACGACTGTTGACCTGCGCGCCTTGCCCTAGAATTCACCCCAGCCTCGGAGGGTCACCATGAAGTTCGCGTGGCTGTTTTCGCTTGTTGTGGGGGTTGGCTGTGGCCAAGCCCAGACCGGTGCCGTCTCGCCCGACGAAGAGATGAACGCTGGCGGCGAACAGGGCGTTGGCGGCCAGGCCGAGGAACCAGAGCCCCAGGGTGGCTCTAAAGGCGACGTCCCTTCGCCGTCGCCCGTCGACGCAGGTGAGTTGGATTCGTCGAGAGCAGACTTGGCAACGCGTCTCGATAACGATGAGCCGCCCGTCAGTGGTGCCAAGCCGCTGTTCTTCGGGGGAGGGAGCAACGCCCGTTATGGCGTGAGCAGCGACGGTAAGTCGTGGCGTTCATTTGGCAGCGGCAATGGCGGAGAGGCTGCCGACCTCGTGCGTGGCGTAGGTTATGGAAACGGCGTTTTCATAGGAGTGGGTGGCGCCTTCGGCAACGGCTACGTGGTGCGCACCACTGATGGTGTGAACTTCACGTTTCCGAAGCCCAACACAGGTTGGCTTGGGGACGTGGCTTTCGACCACGGCGTGTGGGTCGCGGCGGGCGGCAATGGCGCGCGCGCCCGATCTATCGATGGAGGCAAAACCTGGACGCCTGTGGGTGATTTTGTAGGCGGCCACTTTCGGAGGATGGCGGCGGGCGGCGGGTTGTTCCTGGCCGTGGGTCACGACAGCGGCGGCAACGGCATGACGTCGGTGAGCAGCGACGGCTTGAAATGGTCGCAGCCTCGCAGCGGCGGCGGCGCTGAATGGCGAGGGGCAGCCTTCGGCAATGGGGTGTTTGTGTTGGCCAGCCGCTCGGCGTGTCAGGTTACCGCAGATGGCGTGGCCTTTTCCGACTGTGGTGTGCCCGGCAGTGATCGAGGCGCCTTCTTTATCAACGGCGAATTCGTGTTGTTCCGGGCTGGTCGCTTTGATCATTCACCCGACGCAAAGACGTGGACTCTAAGCACCATGGGTGGTGTGCCCGGCAGCGCCGAGGATCGAGGTGCGGCTTCGGGGAACGGCCTCACCGTGGGCATAGGCGGTGGCCAAGCTTTCGTAGGCCCGACCCTGGCAAAAATGCTTCGCGTTGGCGGTGCTGGCTTCGGCGATCTTACGTTCGGCTGGGTGCTTCCATAGCCGTGTAATTGTTTCCGATGAAAAGAGCTCGGTCTGCGATCGGTTCACGCGTCTACACCGTCCTTCGGGGTTGCTCGCGTGCAGCGACGCCCTTTTTATTGCTGCCGATTACAACCACGTGCGGTGGTAATCCCCACATCGCCACGCCGCGGTTGACGCACGAATCAACGACGGCACCTTGGAAGAAACACGTTATCGCGAAGGACACGTTCGCTTGGACAGCCATCGCGGCTGACTTCACGGGGGATAAGCTTGTGGACGTCATCTCGTCCGATCGATTCGGCAAGCGCACGCTCTTGCACGTGGCCCCCGACTGGCGCGAAATTCCGTTGCACCAAGGTGCCACCGCCATGCACAGCGCAAGCTTCGACGTGGATGGCGACGGTGACGCTGATTATGTTGGTGGCCAGTATATGCCCGGGTTGATGTTTTGGCTTGAACGCCCGGCACATCCGTTAAATGAACCTTGGGCCTATCGAGAGATCGATTCCTTGGCCGCCGGAGGCGTGCATGGCATTCACGGTCTGACCGTGGCCGATCTTGATGCCGATGGCCGTGTTGAACTTTTTTCGAACAGCAACCAGCCCGACGGGCCGCTCTCCGATTCAGTGGTCTTTTACAAGGTTCCCAGCAACCCGCGCCGCAGCGGTTTGTGGCCGCGTGTGGTGGTGGCCGCGGGCGACGCGCCGGGTTTCAATCATTACTTGGGTGTGGGCGATCTGGATGCTGACGGATTGCCCGAGATAGCCACCGGAGCGAAGCTGGGTAGCTACTTCGCATATTGGTCACGCAACGGCGATCCAGCGCTGCCATGGAAGAAGCACCTTTTGCCGGGCTTGCACCCCGGTGCAACGAACATTCTGATTGCGGACATCAGCGGCGACGGCAGCCCCGATCTGGTTGCGTCTCGTGGCCACGGGAAGGGCGTTTTGTGGTTTGAAGGTCCCGCGTTCACAACAACCCATTCCTTGGACGAATCTTTGGAAGGGCCGCATGCATTGGCGTTGGGCGACATCGACGGTGATGGCGATGTGGATGTTGTCACCGCCACGACAACATCGGCCACTGCAAAATGGTTTCGCAACGAAGGCCAGGGGCGCTTTTCTTGTCACGATTTAGCCGCCGCTCAAAGCGCCTACGATCTGCGCCTGGTTGACATGGACGGCGACACCGACCTTGACGTCCTGCTTGCCGGTCAGGAGAGCCGCAACGTGGTGTGGTTGGAGAATCCCTTGCGCCGTTGTGAAATGAAAGCGCTATGCGGGATGGGCCGTCGGCCCGCTCACGCTCGCGGATGAGACACGAACGAGTTCATCCCACGCACGCTCCGACTGCTCTTGCACAACTGCCAATGGCGCGGCGAACCGGGCTTCGAGCAACGTTTTGCGGGCGGCGTCTTCGTCCAACCGCCGCTTGTGCTCCGCCGCCCGCGTGGCCGCAAGATCGTGGCGCGCTTGGCGCCACGGCGCCCACAAAAAGCGTTCGGGGTCGGGTAGCGCCAACTCAAGCGCGCGCCGACGTTCGCCCCCGTCGCGGTGCCGCACGAACTGTTCGGCGAGTCCGCCTTCCAAGCGGCCTCGCGCCTGAGCAACATACCGTTGCGCTAAGTCTCGAAACAATCCTTCGTCCTGTACCATGGACGAGTCCACAACAAAGCCTGTGATTACGTCCGACAGCTTTGCGACCACGGTTTCGATAACGCGGTCGGTGTTGCTTTCTTCAGCAAGCGATTGCGCCAACGGTCCCATCGCTGCGAACAGGGTGGGATCAAAACCCGCGCCTGCACGTTGAATGTCGTTAGCGACATCCGTGTGCTGCGGTATCGCGGGTTCTACTGGCACGGAGTCTTTCACAAGGGTCTGCGCCTCCGCGATCAACTTACGCAATGTCGCCAGCGCCGAGCGCTGCTTGAGCGCCAGCATGCGAGGTAAAGCATAATCGTCCAGTGTCTGCAGCACCTGGGCTCGCCCCGCTTGCGCGGCCGTGGGATCACGAAGGTTTGTGGGCAGGATGGCGATGATCGATTTTCCCAAAGCCTCTGCGACCGAATCACGAATCGCTGGCAGCTCGGCGTCGTCGACCTGATCAATTTTGTTGAGCAACGCAAGCACCGGCGTGTGCGCTTCGAACAGTTCCGATAAGACTGCCACTTCCGAAGCCTTGGCCGCTTGCTGCGCCGACAACACCCAGATCACAAGATCAGCGCTGCTCATGAAACGTTTCGTGAGCCGCTCGTGCGCCTCGCGGGGGGCGTTGAGGCCGGGAGTGTCAACCCATTCGAAGTGTTGCAGATGTGGTTCGGGCAAGAAGATCTCCACCACGTCGATGTTGGCGGCATCTTCATCGCTCAGCGTGCTCAGAAAAGGCTGCACTTGCGCCGTCGTAAGGTGGCGTGTTTTACGGCCGGTGGCACCACGGTAAAGCACATGCGCTCCGCCGATGCCGTGCCGGAATGTATTGAGCGTGGCTGTGGTGGGCTTTACACCCACGGGTGCCAAGCTTTCGCCTACCAGCTGGTTCACCAACGTGGACTTGCCCGCGTTGAACTCTCCCAACAGGGCGACCACCAAGGGGCGATCGATTTGCGCCAAAGCGCGGGTGGCCGCCCACGCCAGATCCGCTGCCCCTACCAATGGCTTTATCGTTTCAATGAAGGATTGCAATAGAGCGGCGGCATGCGTGTCGGCGGGCGCCGGCGGCGCTACATGGTTTGCCCAGAACCGGCGTGTGTTTGCGGGCGCCTTTGCCAAGATGTGCAATAGCGAATCGATGTTGGGTGGATTGGCAAACGCAGAAGACAACAAGGCGGCGAGTGTTGGTTGTTGTGCTTCGATGCGAATTGCAAATTCGCCCAACGCCGTCTTGTCTTGGTTGCCAAGCGCCCACAGCAACTGCAGGTCGGCATTGATCTTTGTGCCGGCGCGCGCCGCCCATGCCAACGCCTGCGCATAACGGCCAAGATGGGCATACGCATAGGCCAACTCTGCGCTCGACGCGTGATCCACCGCATCAAGGTCAGCGGCGGGAAGCACATCGAGTGACGCCGCGGCCGCTTCGTCGTCGCCACGCAAGACGCACTTATACGCCAAACAACCATGCAGCCTGAGCAGATCCTGCGGCGCTTGTGAACGTGAGATCGCAGATCGCAAAACGTCAATCGCCACAAGCGCATCTGTTTGCAAACGCGCGGCCTGCAACACGAGGTCAACGCTCGCACCGGGTTGCTTCGCAGCCAACAAGAACCACGAGGCCGCGTCCTTTGCGTTCTGCGCCAGCAGCGCCCGTGCAAGGTCAGCCGCCACATCCGCATCGGCCACACCGTGGGCGCGCGCTTCCTCCAGCAAGCGTCGCGCGTCTTGCATCCGCTCTTGCGCCAAGGCCACGCGGCCTTGCAGCCACAGCGCTTGCCCTCGCCAATGCGCGCGCGCCAAGGTGGTGGCGTTTTCTGCCAACAGCATCACCTTCCGTGCAGCATCAAGCGCAGGCTCATACCGGCGGAGCAATAGCAGCAGCTCGCAAAGCGAGAGCCACGCGTTGGTGGTTTCAGGCGCCCCATCCACGGCGCGGCCAAACAACACCACGGCCTGCTCAAGGTCATTTTGTGCCCAGGCCAACCGGCCCGCCGCCATCAACACGTCTGCCCGACGAGGGTGTTGCGCCAGCAGGGGCCTCAAACGATCTTCGGCGTCTTTCAAGTCACCGCGATCCAAATAGGCAAGGGCCAGCGCCAACTGCCCGCGTTCGTCTTCGCTCAGCGTTTGCGGCTGCAGCTCTGCGTTGATCTTGGAAGCAATCCGGTCGAGCCAACCCATGACGTGCTTCAGCATAAGCTTTTGCTGGCGGAGGCGCTCGTGGGCGCATGTGGGTAACGCACGCGCGCCGAAACAATCCGCACCGGCGCCCTTAACGGCTCATCGGCCCGTGTCGACATCCTTGAGGGGAAAGCTGTGCCCAACAAACGCGCCTTGATTAGCGGGATCTCCGGCCAAGATGGCGCTTACCTTGCCCGCAGCCTGCTGGACCGGGGATACGATGTGGTGGGTACGTCACGTGACGCTCAGTCGTGTGGCTTTGCCAACCTCAAAGCGCTGGGCATTGCCGAACGGGTGCGCTGCGTGTCGATGGCGCTCACAGACTTTCGCAGCGTGATCCAAACGCTGTTGGATGTGCAGCCCGATGAGATCTACAACTTGGGCGGGCAGTCCTCGGTGAGCTTATCGTTCGAGCAGCCGGTGGAAACGCTGGAGAGCATCGCGACCGGCACGTTGAACATTTTGGAGGCGTTGCGCTTGCTCAAGGCAAACGCACGCTTTTATAACGCGTGCTCAAGCGAGTGCTTTGGGGAAACTCCGCCCGGCGGTGCCACAGAGCAAACACCTTTTGCGCCCCGCAGCCCGTATGGCGTGGCCAAAGCGACGGCCTACTGGACGGTGGCGAACTACCGCGACGCGTACGGTATTTGGGCCTGCTCGGGGATTCTGTTCAATCACGAATCACCGCTGCGGCCAGAGCGTTTCGTCACAAAGAAGGTGGTGCAAGCCGCGCGGCGCATTGCCAACGGCAGCGCCGAAACGCTAAGGCTTGGCAACCTCGACATCGAGCGCGATTGGGGGTGGGCGCCCGAGTACGTGGAAGCCATGCGCTTGATGTTGGCACAGCCGATCCCAAGTGATTTCGTGATCGCCACGGGCCAAACTTCATCACTCAAAGCGTACGTGGCCCAAGTCTTCGCTCACGTGGGGCTGCGTTGGGAAAGCCACGTGAACGTCGATGAATCGCTGCTTCGGCCAAGTGACATTCTGCGTAGCCAAGGCAACGCTAGTAAGGCGGCGCGGTTGCTGGGATGGCAAGCGCAACATGCGGTCGCCGACGTGACGCGCTTGATGATGGAAGACGCCACGAGCCAGTTTTCAGTGGATTCACAGGTGGCAAAGCAAAAGGCCAGCTGAGCGTGGGCTTTCCGCCTTGAGGTACGACTTCGGCCGAATCCAACGACAGCCAGGGTTCTCACTGGTGCTTTTGCACCCCCGGTCACTGATGCTTTTGGGCGGAGGATCCCCCTATGGCATCGAATGAAGTTTCTCGGCGCCTTGTATTGCTCGGTGCGGGCGCCAGCGTTGGTTTGCCCTGGTTGCCGTCACTGATGTCGAAAGCCTACGGGGCCGATGCGGGTTTTCTTGCCCGCCCGCGCTTCGTCGCTTTCATGACCGACCACGGTGGGGTCCTGCCCGAAAACATGTTTCCACCCGCGGCCTCGGCCACGACGAAGGAAGCCATTTTCGGGGGGCACACCGCGGGTGCGGGACCGCTGAAGCTGTCCGACCAAGGTGGCGGCGAAGTGGGCGTGTGCCCCGTGTTGCGCGCGCCGAGCGGCGTGCTGACCCCGCAATTGCTTTCGAAGATCAACGTCGTGCGCGGCCTCGACATCCCGTTTTACATCGCCCACAACACGGGTGGCCACTTAGGCAACTACGCCCGCAATGATGGCAACGGCACGCCTGGTCAACAGGCGCAAAAATCACCGATGCCAACCATCGATCAGATCATGGCGTGGTCGCCGTCGTTCTATTCGGCGGGCGATCTGGCTGGCATCAAAGAGCGCAGCATCGTCACCGGCACGCGGGGTGGATATTCATGGAATTGGTCAAACCCGCAGACCAAGTCTGGCACCATTCAGGAGATCGGCCGCGAGACAAGCTCGTTGGCGCTATTCGACAAGCTGTTTGTGAAGCCAAGCGCCACACCAGTCGCGGCCCGCAAACCGATCGTGGATAAGATCTTGGCGAACTACAAGAGCCTGCGCGAAAGTGACCGGCGGCTTTCAGCCACGGACAAACAACGGCTCGACGATCACATCGCCCGCCTCGCAGAGCTGCAGCGCAAAGTCACCACCACGGCGCCCACGGCATCGTGTCAGGGCTTTGCAAAGCCTGCCGTTGACGCCAACAACACGGGAGGTGATCAGAAGAAGAAGCTGGGGCTGCTCAACGACGTGATCGTCATGGCGTTCATGTGTGGCACCACACGCGTGGCTTCGATGAGCCTCGCCGAGCCGCTCGTGCCCTTCTCAGGATCTTGGCATCAGGACACCGCACACAACTGGCCAAACCCAGACGCGCAGTCGCGCTTGGTGGCGCACAACCGCAACGCCTTCGCGTGGGCGTTCCTGGATTTGGCGCGCAAGTTGGACGTTGAAGAAGCGGGAGGCCGCACCTTCTTGGACAACACGCTCATCGCGTGGTCACAGGAGTCGGGCTTCAATACACATGAAGCGTGTGGCTTGCCGCTGGTCACCGCGGGCTCTGCGGCTGGCTTTTTCAAGACGGGGCAATACATCGATTACCGGAACACGGGGCGCGCGCAATCGCGCCGCAACCTTGAAGCTGCCGGCTTTACAGAATACGTGGGCCTCACCTGGAACCGTTGGTTGGCCACGGCGTTACAATCGATGGGTGTGCCTCGTTCGGAATTCGAAAAGCCAGGCGTGGCAGGCTATGGCAACCCTTTGATCGACGGCTCATACACGGGCAAGTACGTGTCCGGTGTGCTTGAGACCGCGTCGAACGGTATGCCTCTCATGCAGGCTTAAAGAAAAAGGCTGGCCGCGAACAAGCAACCAGCCCTTCTTTGGTGCGGTATGGTTTGTTAGCGGTTCGTGAGCGCGTTGACGCCGGGAAGCGTTTTGCCTTCCAAGAATTCAAGCGAAGCGCCGCCGCCCGTGGACACGTGCGAGACCTTGTCTTGAACTTTTGCCTTCTTCACCGCCGAGGCTGAATCCCCGCCACCGATAATGGTGGTGGCGCCAGCGGCGGTGGCCTTTGCCAAAACCGCAGCCACAGCCAAAGTTCCCTTGGCCGTTTCATCGATCTCGAACACGCCCACAGGGCCATTCCAGATCACCGTCTTTGCGTTGGTGAGGATGCTCTCGAATTCGGCGATTGTGGCGGGCCCGATGTCCACGCCTTCCCAGCCTGGGGTGATGCCATCGCGCCCCACGATCTTGGTGGCACCAACTTTGCGGCCACCGAAGTCGAGCTTATCCGTGACCAAGAAGTCGCTGCCCAGCACCAACTTATCGCCCGCTTGAGCCAACAGTTGTTTTGCGAATTCAACCTTATCGGCCTCGAACAACGAGTTGCCGATTTCATAACCCTGCGCCTTCAAGAAGGTATAGGTCATGCCGCCGCCCAACAGCAGCTTGTCGACCTTCGTGAGCAGGTTTTGGATCACGTCGATCTTGCTAGACACTTTCGAGCCACCAATCACAGCCACGAAAGGACGCGCTGGGTTCGCCAAAGCGGTGCCCAAATAATCGAGCTCTTTCTTCATCAAGTAACCGCAAGCGGCTTGCTTGATGTGCTTCGTGATGCCTTCGGTGGATGCATGCGCGCGGTGAGCGGCGCCGAACGCGTCATTCACATAAACGTCGGCGAGTGACGCCAACTGTTTTGCAAACGCAGGATCATTGGCTTCTTCCGCGGCGTGGTAGCGCAGGTTCTCAAGCAACAAGATTTCGCCGGCGGCCAACGACGCCACGGCTTGTTCTGCCGCGGGGCCCACACAATCCGAGGCGAACTTCACGTTCGTGCCCAAGATCTCGCCCAACGCTTTGGCCACCGGTGCCAAGCTCATATCAGGTTTGCGTTGGCCATCGGGGCGGCCCAGATGCGACATCAAAATCACTTTTGCGCCCTTGTCGCGCAAATACGTGATGGTGGGCAACGAGGCGCGCAACCGCTTGTCGTTTTCAACCACGCCGTCTTTAAGAGGTACGTTGAAGTCAACGCGAACGATGACCCGTTGACCCGCCACATTGATGTCTTCGATGAATAGCTTGTTGACCGCGCTCATGATGGCCGTGTCTACCCCGCGCGCTGGGTGCTTGTCGAGTGCTGGCGGCCTGGCCAAAGCCAAATGTCCACCCGCACAACACGTGCCTGCCGCGCCAACCGGACTGGGTTTTGGGCGCCGATGAGGTAAATTGGTCGGCCTTATGTCCCCCGAACGTCGCGCCTTAGCTGAAAGCCACCGCTTGGTGGTCAAAGTGGGAACCCAGGTGGTCACCCACGATGGGGTTGAACTGGCGCTCGGGCGCTTGATGGGCATCGTCGAGTCGCTGGCGCGGCTGCGGCTTTCGGGCCTGGACGTTGTGCTCGTTTCCAGCGGCGCGGTGGGCATGGGCATGCGGCAGCTGGGTCTCAAGGAACGGCCGCGCTCGTTGGGGCTGCGGCAGGCTTGTGCGGCCGTGGGGCAAGGCCACCTCATGGCGATGTACGCCCGCGCCTTTGGCGATCTGGGCGTGACCGCGGCGCAGGTGTTGCTGACCCAAGAAGATCTCGGCGATCGCGATCGCGCCCTATGCGTGCGCACCACGCTCATGCGCCTGCTTGAATTGGGCACGATCCCGGTCATCAACGAAAACGACAGCGTCAGTGTGCGCGAATTGATGGAGCACCAGCGGCGCGGCGGCGATGTGCCCGACGACCGCCCGGTGTTCGGTGACAATGATGGCCTTTCCGCGTTGGTGGCCACGTCCTTGGATGCGGATCTGCTGGTGCTGCTGACCGACGTGGCAGGGCTTTACGATCAAAACCCAAAGACGCATCCCGAGGCCCAGCGCATCGTGCAGCTTGAGGGTGTGGATGAGCAAAGTCTGGCCGCGGCGTCGGGCGTTTCGGCCGGCGGCACGGGCGGCATGGCCAGCAAGCTAGAGGCGGCGCGCCTGGCCACGGCCGAAGGCACCAACGTCATCATCGCCAGCGGAAACGAGCCGCGCGTGGTCGAACGCCTGCTGGCGGGCGAGGATCTTGGCACCATTATTTTTCCCAAAGAACGCCGCGCCGCTCGCTGGCGGCACATCGCCGTTTCGGGACGCCGTCGCGGCGCCGTGGTCATCAACGACGGCGCCTTACGGGCGTTGATGGAGCACAAAGCCTCGCTGCTGCCCATCGGGGTGCTGGGCGTTGAAGGCACGTTTGATAAGGGCGACTTGGTTGAGATTCGCGACGCCTCGGGGCGGGTGCACGGACGGGGCCTGGTGAATTACGACGCCGAAGCCTGCCGATCCCTCTTGGGCCGCCACAGTGACGAAATCGGCGGCGTGCTTGGCTACCGCAGCTACGACGCCATCATCACGCGTGACAACTTGGTGATGGGCACAGTCTGACGTTTCTGCCGCGTTTCTCTCTGCTACGCTCGGTGCGCGGGCCCGCTTAGATGTTTGCACAGGATTTTTTCGTGCACCTCGTACCAAAAATCGGCATAGTGAGCCCCTTGGGGCCTCGCTTCTTCGTCGGCGGCGGTCTCGCGCTTTAACCGACACATTACAAGGACTTCGGAAGAACCCACATGCAACGCGACCTGTTTGTTGGCGTGGACATGGGAGGCACCGACATCAAGGCTACGGTAACGAGCCGCGATGGCGAAATCTTAATCAACGAGTGGGAGAAGGTGCTCTCCTTGGCCAGCGACGGCCCCACCACCACCGTTGGCCAGCTGAAAAAAGCCGCTGAAAAGGCGCTGCAAATCGCCGGTGCAAGTTGGGATCGTGTGGCGATGGTGGGCCTTGATACACCCGGCCCCGCCTCCATTGATGGTGTGCTCGGCCGCTCGCCCAACCTCAAGCATCCCGATTGGTTGAACTTCCCGGTGCGCAAGGCGTTCGAAGAAGCGATTGGTATGCCGGTGCTCTACGCCAATGACGGCAACGCCGCCGCGTATTGGGAATACTTTCGTTTGTTCGGGGATGCGCCCGACAAAAGCCTGGGCGCCGCCATCTTGGGTACGGGTTTAGGCGGCGCGTTCGTGCAAGGGGGCAATGTGCTGACGGGCGTGCGCGGCTACGGCGCTGAGTTCGGCCACATGCGCTTGCCCACCTACGAACTGGTCACCGATGGTGATGTGCCGGTGTGTGGCTGCGGTAAGAAGGCGTGCGCCGAGGCGTTCGTCTCGTTGGCCGCGCTCGACAAGCAATTGCGCAAAGCCTTTGAGAAGGGCAAAGCCCCCGATCACCCCTTGCGCCAGATCCCGGACGAAGGCCGCTCTCGGGCCGTGCGTCTCTTGGGCTTGGCCCAGCAGGGCGACGGGCTGGCGCTTGAGCTGTTTGATTTTCAAGCCAAGGCCTTGGGCTTCCTGTTGGTGCAGCTCGCGCACGCGTTCGACCCACACATCTTCTTGATTGGTGGCGGCATCACCGAAAGTTCGGAGGCCTTCCGCGCGCGCTATTTGCGGCAAGTGCGGGAAACGTTTCAGCGCGAGGCATTCCCGCTGCTGGCGCAGGAGATCATCATCGATTACGCCGCCGACCAAGATATGGCCGGCTGCCGTGGGGCTGCCTTGTTGGCGCGCCAGCATGCGCAACGCGTGGGCGTCATCGCGCCCTAGTCTGTCGCTTTGGCGACGGCGCGGGTGCCGATTGTGGCGTAGCATTCGCCGTGCATGGACGCCGCAGCGCTTTCTCCTCTTCGCGAAACGATCGTTGCCGCCAAAGCCGCAGGTCTGCGGCTGGCGGCGCTGACCCCGGCCGCGCGTGCCGCGCTGTTAAGCGCACTGGCGCAAGCGTACGCCGATCCGGCGGTACAAGCTGACGTCATCAAAGCCAACGAAGCCGATCTTCGTGACGCCCGCGCTGCACAAAGCCGGGGCGAATTGGCGGCCGCGTTGGTGAATCGTTTGGGCATCGACGCAAAAAAGCTGGGCACGTTGGTGGATGGCTTGCGACAACTGGCCGGCGCCCCCGACGTGGTGGGGCAACGGCTCGCGCATCGTGAACTTGATGATGGCTTGGTGCTGCAGCAGATCACGTGCCCGCTCGGCGTCTTGGGCGTGGTGTTCGAAGCCCGCCCCGACGCGTTTGTGCAGATCACGGGCCTGGCGCTTAAAAGTGGCAACGCTTTGGTGTGCAAAGGTGGCAAGGAGGCCTTGCATACGAACCGTGCCTTGGCCGCGGTGGTGCACAAGGTGTTGGCTGCTCATAACTTAGAGGCCGCGGCCGTCGTGCTGCTTGAGGATCGCGCCGGCGTGGCGGAGTTGTTAAAGCAACACGATCTGGTCGATCTCATGATCGCCCGTGGCTCGTCAGAGTTTGTTCATTACGTGCGCGACAACACGCGCATCCCCGTGATGGCCCACGCCGATGGCATTTGTCACATGTACCTGCATGGCGCGGCGGATCCAGCCAAGGCCGCGCGCCTTGTTGTTGATGCCAAAACCAGTTACCCCGCCGCTTGCAATGCGGTGGAAACGTTGTTGTGGGATGGCGACGCCGCGGAGGTTTTAGACGCCACGATTGAAGCCTTGGTGCAAGCGAAGGTGCAAGTGCGTGGCTGCCACGGCACGCGGGTGCGGCATCCCAACATCGAGTTGGCCACCGCCGCTGATTGGGACACAGAGTACGGAGCGTTGATCATCTCTGTTATGCAAGTGGCGGGCATGAACGAGGCGTTGGCTCACATTGCGAAACATGGCTCGCGCCACACCGAAGCGATCGTCACGGAAGATCCCGCCGCCGCCGAGCGCTTCTTGGCGCAAGTGGATGCAGCCTGTGTGTTTCACAACGCCAGCACGCGCTTCGCGGACGGTTACCGCTTCGGGCTGGGCGCCGAGGTGGGGATCAGCACCGATAAGCTGCACGCGCGCGGTCCCGTGGGCATCGACGGCCTTGTAACGTATCGTTGGTTGTTAAGTGGCAATGGCCACGTCACCACGGATTACGGCGACGGCAAAAAGAGCTTCACGCACAAAGATCTTTGATGGCGTGAACTGGCCGCGTGCGCCAGCGTTGTGCCCCGGGGCGCCTCAACCGAAACGACGATAAACGCCTGAGAAAATTGCCTATCTTCACGGGCGCCTAGAACGTTTGCAGTGTCTTTGCCGCTGCATGCCGTGCACACCAAGTGAGCTCGGCTGCGCGGAAGTTCTTCTTGTTGGGCGCTTTTGCCAGTATATGGGGGCACGTGGAGCAACGGCGAGAACCCCGGATTGCGTTTTCCTGCAGCGCTCGTATTACGACGGACGGGCAGCAAACCCCCATGCCCGCACAGGTGCAAAACATCAGTCGTGCGGGGCTGTACTTGACCACGGACACGGTGCCTCGTTTGGGCGCTCCTGTGCGCTGCCGGTTTCGGCTTGGCCGACAGCCCCGAGAACTGCAAGGGCGCGTGGCATGGGTGGCCCGATCCCGCAGCGAACCAGGCTTTGAGAGCACGGGCGCGGGCATCGAGTTTACGGATCTGTCGCAAGATGACGAAGCGGCCTTGGCCGAAGTCACGCAAGCCATCGGCCAGGCGGCCCCGCACGCCTCGGCGCCCATCGAAAACCTATCGGTGTGGTTCGAGGGGCTGACCACCCCTGTGCGCACGCAAGGCAACGTGACACCGGATGAGATCGTCGTGACCACCTTGCTTCCGTTCTTGCGTGTGGGCTCTGATGTGAAGGTGGGGATCGCCGGCGACGACGGCTTGCACTATCGTTACGCGCGCATCGAGGGGCTGGCGCTTGATTCCCTGCAGCCCGATGAACCCCCACGCATTGTGGTGAAGATGCGCGCCACCGACGCTGTGCTCAAGGAAGCGGGCGAGCTCTCGACCGCGATGCGGTCCCGTGGTGAGGCGTTTTTCGATTCAAAACCCGTGCGACGCACCGGGAGCACGAACCCAAACCTGCCGCCGTTGTCCGCGGCCCATGGCGCCTTGACGCCTTCGCCGCAGCTTTTGGGCGATCCACCGCCTGGCATGGCGAAGGCGCTGTCGTCGCTGCCGTCGCCGGTCCCCGAGGCGCGCCGCGATCGCCACACACAAGAATTCGGCTCGTCACGACCTCGCTCAGCCACGCCGCCTCCGGTGCCCCGCTCGCTGACCCCGCCACCGCGTTTGCCAACGCCGCCCCCGTTGCCGGTGCCGCAAACGGCGGCCCTCATCACGCCGTCTGCGCCGGTGCCCGCCGCCGCCACGTCTCGGTCGTCGGAGCTGCCTGCGCAGCACGTCCCATTGGGTTTGGCTCCCACCATTCCTGTGGCGAGGCAATCCACCGCCAAGATTCGCCGCCTGCCTTGGCGGGGGGCCAGCGTGGTGATGGTGGGTGTGCTTGTGGGCATGGTGGCAATGACGTTTGTGTTCACGCGCAAACCCTTGCCGAAGCCTGATCCCCAAGCCGCCTTGGTGGCGCCTCAATCTGAAATACGCCCTCAAGTGACCCGCACGGCGACCCCTCCGACGCGGCCCCGCCTCGAAATCGCTGTTGACGTTACCCCCAAAGTGGCTGACGTGCCCGCCCCGCGCGCGGCCGCTTTTGCCCCCAGGCCCGCCCCCGCGAACGTGCCCGCCGCCAAAGATGAGCCTGGGCCTGCCGAGGCGGAGCCGGAATCGCCCTCGGTCGCCGCGGCGGACGAGCCACCACCGTCGCCAGAAACCAACGCCGCTGCGCCACCGTCGCAAGAAACGAACGCTGGTGCGCCACCATCCTCCACAGACATTCTGGAGGCAGCGCCCCCAGAGTCCGCCGCCCCACCCCCGGCCGCCCCAGACAATGAAATTCCGCCGCCGCCGAAGTTTCTACGGGCACCGTTTTCGCTGACCCAAGACAGCGATAGCACCACGGTGGTGGTGCCTCTGATGGGATCAAGCCGACCCACCGAGGTGTTGGCCTTGGCGCCGCAGCCCGGCGTGGTGGCCATCCTCACAAAAGCAAAGCTGCCGTTGCGGCCGGCGGTCTACAACGTGAAACACCCTGTGATCACCTTCGTGTCACTCGAAACGCGCCCCTTGGGGGTTTACGTGCGTGTGTTGTTTGGGCCCAAGGCCGCCGGCTACAAGCTCAGCAATAGCTTGGGCGAGCTGCGCATCACGGTGAGCCACAAACACTGAGCTTGCTTATTCGTGTGGCACTTGCCGCACGGGCACGCCGCGCGTGCGCAAGTACTCGCGTGCCTGGCCCACAGTGTATTCGCCGAAGTGAAAGATCGACGCCGCCAACACAGCGTCGGCGCCGCCTTTCGCAATGCCCTCATACAAGTGTTCAAGGTTGCCCACGCCACCCGAAGCGATCACGGGCACGGGCACGCGATCCGAAACCGCGCGCGTCAGTTGAAGATCAAAACCATTCTTCGTGCCGTCTCGATCCATGCTGGTGAGCAAGATCTCGCCCGCGCCATACTCAGCCATTTGCACGCACCATTGCACGGCATCAATGCCCGTGGGCGTGCGGCCTCCGTGCGTGTACACCTCCCAAACAGGCGCGGTGTCGGGGCTATCTGGCTTGCGTCGCGCGTCCACCGCCACCACGATCGCTTGCGCGCCGAACGCATCCGAGGCACGACGAACCAATTGCGGATCTTTGACGGCCGCCGTGTTGATGCCCACCTTGTCGGCGCCGGCCAACAGCAACTCACGCACGTTTTCTACGGAACGTACGCCACCGCCGACGGTCAAGGGCAGGAACACTTGCTCCGCCGTGGCGCGCACCATGTCGAGGGTTGTGGCGCGACCATCGGACGAAGCGGAGATATCTAAGAAGCAAACCTCGTCAGCGCCTTGTCGATCGTAAGCGGCCGCTACGGCCACGGGATCACCCGCGTCGCGCAACTCTTGAAAACGCACGCCCTTCTTCACGCGACCAGCATCGACGTCCAAACACGGAATGATTCTGCGGGCCAGCATTGCGGTTCCTTTTACAGCGCCACGAATTGGCGCAACAAATTCAAGCCCGCCGTTTGGCTTTTCTCGGGGTGAAACTGGCACGCGAAAATATTGTCGCGCGCCACCGCCGCGCAAAACGTTTCGCCGTGATCGCTTTGCAACGCAACCAAGCTGGGGTCCACGGGCACGACGTGATAGCTGTGCACAAAGTAGAAGGAGGTATTGTTGGGCGTGTGTGCCAACACGCTTGCGTTCGCCGCCGCTGGTCCAAGCTTGCACGGGTTCCATCCCATGTGTGGCACCTTCAAAGGCGCGGGCACGTGGAACTTCACCACACGCCCCGGAATCACACCAAGCCCCGCTGTCCCCGGGCTTTCGTCGCTGGCATCGAACAGCACTTGCAACCCCAAGCACACGCCGAAGTAGGGCACCCCGCGTTTGATCGCTTCCAGCACCGCTTGTTGCAAAGCCCCACCATCGCGGCATAAGCCGAGCATGCACGCGCCGAACGCGCCCTGGCCAGGCACCAGCACCTTATCGGCCTTTGCGATCACGTCAGGATCCTCTGTCACGTGCGCCACACCGCCCACGGCCTCCAACGCCTTTTGCACGCTCCGCAAATTGCCGCTGCCCGTATCTACAACCGCCACGCGAGGGCGGACGATAATGGGGGCGTTGGCTCGAACGGGCAAAGCTTCCAAGATCATGACTCTCTACGTGGTCAAGGTGCCCTTTGTCGAGGGCACACCTTCCACGCGTGGATCAACGCTGGCCGCTTGGCGCATCGCTCGCGCAAACGCTTTGAACATCGCCTCCACAATGTGGTGAGCGTTCTCGCCATACCTGCATTCAAGGTGCAGGTTGCAAAGCGCCGCGCCTGCAAACCCGCCAAAGAACTCGCGCGCCAGCTCTGCGTCAAACGTGCCGATCCACCGGCCCTTGAGCGAGTCCGCCATATACACAAGGTAAGCGCGTCCCGAAAAATCGATCGCGGCCGTCGCCAAGGTTTCGTCCATTGGGATCGTAGCGTCGCCATAACGGTTGATGCCTTTGCGATCACCCAACGCTTGCCGGACCGCTTGGCCCAAGCAAATGCCCACGTCCTCAACCGTGTGGTGTGCGTCGACCTCGATGTCCCCACGCGCCACCAAATCGATGTCGATCAGCCCATGGCGGCATACGGCGTCAAGCATGTGGTTGAAGAACGGCAGCGGTGTATCAATGTTGCGCACGCCGGTGCCGTCCAAATTCACGGTGAGGCGAATTTGGGTCTCACTGGTGTTTCGCTCCACCTGGGCCTTACGCATGCGCCAAATATGGGGTCGGCAGGCACTTCCGTCAAACACAACGCTGGCCCAGGTCTGTGGCGTGGCCTTAAAGTGAAGGGCGGGTCTTGGCAATGAATAGCTCGACGAGGCGAAACACGGCAGGCGGTTGGACCGGCTGTTTCCTGGCGCTTTGCCTGGCCGCTTGCCGGCTCACGGACGACAACGTCGCTGTCAGCTCAGCCGACGGCGGGGCGAGCGACGGCGCAGTTGACAGCTTTGGCACCGACCTTGGCGCTGCCCCCCGTGACACAGGCGCTGCCGAAGCGCGCCCTTTGATGAGCCTCAGTGGGGAGCCAGCGGTTGTCGGCTGTGCGGACGGCACGCGCGAGGGGTTCTTAGATACGTCGCCGGCGGCCTGGCCCAGCATCGCGGGATGCGCGGGCGCGTGGGGGCGTCCGGGGCTAACCCTGGAAGCCGTCAGGGACACCTGGTGCGACCGCGGCGCGGGCAACACGGGGACGCGCGTGGACGGCGTCGGCTGCGGTGCCGCAGATCTTTGTGCGTCCGGCTGGCACGTATGCCACGGGCCTGTCGAGGTTGATCGACTCTCCAGCAGCCTCTGCGAGTCCATCGTGGCCATCGGTGTGAGCGCCTTTTTCGCCGTGGCTGGGGGCGGCGGCGTGGGCGGCGACTGTGCTTTTGGGCAAGCCTGGGCCAACGACGTTCGGGGCTGTGGCTCCATCGGCCACCCCGAGGGCGACGGTTGCTACCCGCTTGACCGGCGCCTGGAATTTAGCGACTGCCTGGCCACCCAGGGCGCCTGGGCCTGCGGCGGCGCCGCCAACCACGATCAGGAAGTCATCAACGTTTTTAAGCCCACGGGCGATCTTGGCGGCGTGTTGTGTTGCCGTGACGAGCAATGAGGCCGATGATGTGAGGGGGAGACTCAATGAAGGCCAAGCAGTTCGGTTGTCTTGTAGGTTCTTTGGCGTTGGTGGCCGTGGCCCGGGGGCCTGCGATCGCGGCGCCCGTGTCGCCTGCCGCGGCGGTCGCCACCTCGGCCCCACCGGTCCAGAAACCAACCTGGGTGCGCAAAGCTGACAAGGGCTTCTTTGATGATCCCATGGCCATCGACGTGCAGAGTGGCTTGGTTGCCCTGATTCGAACCGATAGCGCGTCGTTTGCCGAGCTCGAATTCTTCGATCTTGTCCAAAAGACCAAGGTGGCGTCGTTCCCCCTGGGCAGCCCACAAGACATGTTTGAGCGCATTGAGTTTACGGGGCAGGGCCGCTCGGTCATCGTGGTGGTTCGCGACGGCAAAAGCGGGCAGCGCACGGCCCAACGCTTCGACGATGCGGGCAAGCCCGCAGGCTTGGTGGGCCCCGCCACCGACGTCGGCTTTGCGAGCCGCGGCAATCAACGTTTCGTGGTCCGATGGGACCGGGCCCAGGACAAGAAGGGGCAAACTCGATTTGTGGTGGCCGCTTTTGACCTGGCGACGCTGACCCCGGTGGGAAAACCGCGCGTCCTCGCCTCTGACGGCGCCGACCGCCTTGCCAAACCGCCGTTGGCCATTCTTTCCTGGATGGACGGATACACGCAGATTTTTGCGCAGGAGCCCGGTGGATACGACAAAGCCAAAGACATGCGCTTGCCCGATCGCGCCGCCATCTTTGATGTGCTCAAAGGCGAAGTCACGTGGCGGGGCGACATTCCTGACGTGATGGGTTGGTCGGCCGTCAATCAGCTTCGCCGACGCCGCCCGGGGCGTAGCGCCTTTGCCGAGGTGGCCGAGGATCAAACGCACCTGGATCTGGCCAATGGCTTGGGCCTCGCAACAGCCACCAAGCTCGCGGTCCCCTTCGAGATGTACGATCTGCGTTCGCTCGTTGAAAGTGAATCGATGTCCGCAGGTACCCTGCACTTTAGCCTCACGGTCGATCCCTTGAACCCGGCGGCGCTCGAGAAGAAAAAAGCGGATGTGCCAAAGCTCGACCTTTACTGGGTGCCTTTGCCTGCATTGACTCGGTCTGCGGGCGTCGAGACCGTGGCCACGCATTTGCTGCGCACGCCCATGGATGAGCGACCAGTGGCGTGGAAGGTGGCCGCGCCGTGGGTGGTAATTCTGCGAAAGTTCAAGAACTTCGCCCGCGGTGGCGAAGTGGTTGAGATCTACAAAACGCCCTAACCCGCTCGGGCGGATCTTTTCAAAAAATATTTTGCCCCTCCATTGCAAGGCCTGGGTCTAACGACTTCGGCAGCGGGAGGGGCGGCGATTGAACGCGTTTTTGGCGCGCAAGATCAAGGGCCTGTGGGCTGCGTCCCTCCCCAAACACGAAACCCAGGCTTTAATCCTTGCGTGGTTCATGATCGGCATTGTATTTACTCGGCTCCTTATGTGGGACAAAGCTGCAGCGAAAGCACGCTGCGCCCGCGGTGGGGCGTGGCGAGGTGGGTGGGGGCGAGCGGTGCTAATGATTGGTGCGCTTGCGCTTCTCGGAAGCGCAGGTTGCGATCAGGTGCGTGGCCGGCGTTTGCTTCAACAAGCCAACACCGCGTATCACGACGGTAACTACAAAGAAGCCGTAGGGCTCTTCAAAAAAGCCGAGGAACTGTTGCCGAACTTTCCGGTGTTGCACCTGAACAAGGGTTACACCTGCAAGCAACTGATTGTTCCAGGCTCGAAAACACCCGAAAGCTTCTGGGGTGCTGACTGCGCGATCAAGTCGTTCAAGCGTTACATGGAGCTCAAGCCTGAGGATCCGCGTGGCGAGATGCTCTACACGCAGACGCTGTTCGACGCGGATCGCTTCAAGACGCTCGCGGACATGTACGAAGAGCGATATGCCCAAAACCCGAAAGACGCTAACTCCGTCGCGGGCCTCATGCAGGTCTACTCCAAGTGGGAGAAGATGGATGAGGCGCTCAAGTGGTACCAGGTGAACCTGGAGATCAGGCCCACCGACGCTGAAGCTTTCTATGGCGCCGGAACGTTTATCTATAACCAGCTCCTCCTTAAAGGCGGTGGCGCTGACAAGCAAAACTGGGATCCTCGCCCCGGTGCTGTGAACCAAAGCGACCCTCCGATTTGGACGGAGTCTGACATTCAAGGCCAGCAGCGCATCGATCTCGCTGAAGCTGGCATTCGGTACCTTGAGAAGGCGGTTGAGCTTCGCCCCACATACACGGACGCGATGGCGTACGTGAACCTGTTGTGGCGGCAAAAGTCGTTCGCCTTGTTTGACCAGCCGGCCGAATGGCAAAAAGCGGTTGATACATCCGCGGAGTGGGCACGCAAAACCATGGCGGTCTTGAACCAAGGCCACCATACCGAAGCGGCGAAACCGGCCGACGATGAGGCCGCCAAGGCCCCAGCGCCAACGGCTGCAAAGGCCTCGCCCAAAAAGAAAACCCCCAAGGGTCACAAGCCCAAGGGAAAGAAGTAACCCTACTCCCTCCGGCAGGAAGCTATGGCGTTTGAGGCATTTCTTACCCAAGACAAGGTCAAGCCGAAAGGCCGCAAGATCACGTACATCGTGTCTTTGGCGGCGCACGGCGTGGCCCTGATCTATGCAGTTGTTTATTCCTTCTGGCACGTGGCTGAGCTGTCACCGCCCACCGTGGCTGTGACGTTTATGTCGGCGCCACCGCCTCCACCACCGCCGCCGCCTCCACCGAAGAAGAAGTCGTCCACGAAGACCAAGCCAAAGGTTGAGCCGATCGTTCAGCCAACCAAGACGCAGATCGTTCAGCCCAAAGAAGAGCCACCACCCGAGGAAGAGGAAGAAGATTCGGGTGAGGATGACGGCGTCGAAGGCGGCGTCGAAGGTGGTGTAAAGGGTGGTGTTGTTGGCGGCGTGGTCGGTGGTGTTGTTGGTGGCACAGGTGTCGATACAACGCCTCCCACAATGTTGCCTCCCGCGATCGGGGAGAAGCAGATTCTGTCGCACCCCGATCCCGTCATTCCCGAGGTCATCAAGCGGTCGGGCATGCTTATCTTCAACCTCGTGAAGCTGTGCGTTGGAAAGTCCGGCGACATCACAAGCACCACGCTCATCAAGCCATCGGACCCTCTGTTCGATAAGGCCATTCTCGAATCTTGGCAGAAATCGAAGTTCCGCCCCATGTCTGTGGGCGGTAACCCTGTGCCCTTCTGCTTTGTCAGCAGAAACGTTTTAAAAGTCACTCAGTAACAGCCCCGCTCACGATCGAAAAAGGCAACTTCGGGAGACGCCTTCAAGGAGAAAAGGACCATGGATTTTTCGTTAACACATATTTGGGCCCAGATGGGTGTGGTGGCCAAATCGGTCGTCATCATCCTCATCATCATGTCGATTCTGGCGATCGGCGTTACGGTTGAACGCTTTGTGACGTTCCGTAAATCGAAGATTCAGTCGATCGGATACATCGGCTCGCTGTTGCCCTTGGTCAGCTCACAAGGCCGCCTACGCGAGGCCGTGGGCCTCGATCAACGTTGGCAATCAAGCCCCGTGGCGAAGGTCATTGGTTCGGGCATCAATGAATTCGTTCGTGGTGTGGAAGGCTTGGGCGCAAAGGCTGGCGACGCCGCCGAGTTCGAGATGGTTGTCGATGGCGCCAGCCGCATGATGGAGCGCGTGAAAGAACGTCAACTGGCGGGCATGCGAAAAGGCATTCCGCTGTTGGCCACGATCGCTTCGTCGGCACCGTTCGTCGGCTTGTTCGGCACGGTGTTCGGTATCATCACGGCCTTCCAAAGCATGGGTGATCCCAGCAAGGGCTCGGGCGGTATCGCCTCGGTCGCCGCTGGTATCGCTGAAGCTCTGGTTGCCACCGCGGTGGGTCTGGGCGTCGCGATTGTGTCGGTTTGGTTCTACAACTACTTCATCGCGAAGATCGACGACGTCACCATCGACCTCGACGAGACGGCCGGCGAAGTTTTGGACAGCATGACCCGAGAAGGCCGCAGTTTTGCCGCTGCACCTCCGATGGCACCACAAGGCGGTATGCCTCCGATGGGCCGCGGGCCAATCACGTCGCCGTATCCCGGCGGCGGTCCTCAGCGCTACTAACAATCGAGCCCGAACAAAAGGTCTAGGCCGTGGCTACGCAGCACCAAATACAGAAGATGCGCAAACATGCGCGCCACCCCAAGAAGCGTGCAAAGGGGTTGGTGAAAGCCGACATCAACGTAACGCCCTTGGTGGACGTTGTGTTGGTGCTCCTCATCATCTTCATGGTGGTGACGCCCATGATCGTGAGCGGCGTAGCCGTGGACCTGCCGAAGACCAGCCACCACAAGAAAAAAGCGGACGACGGCAAGGACATCATCGTGTCCATCGCCGCCAGCAAAGACATCTACGTCATGGGCAAGAAAGTCCGCGACCTGGATGAGCTTGTGTCAGTCATCAGTGAAGAGAAGCGTAAGTCTCCCGAAAAGAACATCTTCATGAAGGCTGACAACCGCATCACTTACGGCCTGGCCCGGGAAGTCATGGAAAAAGTAAACAAAGCCGGTGTGGAAGACGTGCTGCTTGGCACGGAAGAATTCCGCCCCGACGAAGCCGCCCCGGCGGGCGGCTAAGCGAAGGAGCCCAAGCCATGGCAATGGATGTAGGCGGCGGCAAGGGAGGGGCGAAATCGGACATCAACGTTACGCCTCTCATCGATGTCGTCCTTGTTTTGCTCATCATCTTCATGGTGCTTACGCCTTCGTTGCTGAAGCACCATGACGCAAACGTTCCCAAGAAAATGCCGGACGACGTGCCCCCGCCGCCCGATCTGCCCAACAACATCGTCATTGAATACAATGCCGATCGTCAGATCACGGTGAACGCAGAGCCCGTGGCGTGGGAGGCGTTGGCTGACAAATTGGCCGACCGTCTCAAGAAGGCCAGCAAGAAGGTTGTGTTCTTCAAGATCGAAGACGACGCCAACTACGGCGAAGCCGTCAAACTGATGGATACCGCGCGCGGCGCTGGGGCCGAAACGTTGGGCATCGTGACGAAAGACTAACGACGCACGAACCGTGCGCGTTTCGATCAAGCCGAAGACCCGCCCATTGCAGCCTCCCTCTCACTAAGAGATGATGGGCGCGATGAGGCGGGTTTCGATTTTGGGATTGTCGTTGTTGTTGGGCGCAACGTCGATGGGCGCCTGCTCTGATCCTTCCACGCCGAACCTCGCACCCAATTTGATCGCGCTTGAGCTGCTTGAGCCGTCAGGTAGCGCGATCAATGCGCTGTCGGGTGCAGAGGCCGGCGTACCCCTGGTGTCGCCCTTGTCGTCTATACGTGCGACCTTCGATGCGCTCTTGGATCCAAGCAAGGTGCAGGATCTCAGCGGCAGCGCCCCTGGGCCGGGTCGAGGGGTGGCCAAGGTGCGATGGGAAGCCGCTGGTGGCATCACGGAGCTTGGCTTACTTGCCGACTACAACCCGTCGAAACGGCAAAACTACGGTCCTGCGCCAACGCTTACGTTCAGCGCTCCCGTCGCCTTGCCCGCCGGCGTTCATCTGACGCTGGAGTTGAATCGCGAACGCATCACAGACAAACAGGCGCGGAGCTACGTGGGCGTTTCTGGCGGCTCGTTTGATACGCAACCGTTTGTGGCCACGGTGGCTGTGCCTCAAGGCGCCCTGCCCACCACCTTCTCGATACGCATTGTCTTTTCGAGCGTGCCGGCGGGCGCCACGGCCGGTGCCGTACGCGTGTTCGCGGGTGTGTTGGAGGTGCCGGTGGTGGTGCGCGTGGAGCCGCCCAACGTATGGGTCGTCAAACCCGTTGGCGAAGGCGTGCCTTGGACCCCCGGGGCGCATCGCTTGGTGATGCTGCCGAACGCCATCACTGACACGTTTGGAATCCCTTTGCCGGCGGGCGCCTATGAGTTCCCATTCCTCATTGCTGGCAACGTCGACGGCGGTGTGGATGGCGGTGCAACTGATGCAGGAGCGGACGCCTCTGCAGGCGACACCTCCAATCTTTGAAGGGATGTTCGGATTGCGGGTGTGGTGATCAGATCGCGTTTGCGGTGTTCGCTATCTGAACACGCAGTTTAGAGCGCACGGCCTCCGCGCACGCGCTTTTGCTGGCACGCGCCTCGCAGTGTTGTGCGGCATGCTCGCAAAGATACGATCAGCCACCGTTGTAGGAATCGAGGCCTCGCCCATCGAAGTCGAAGTGGACATTGGTCCCGGATTGCCAGGCATCAACATCGTTGGCCTGCCCGATGTGGGTGTCAAAGAGGGACGCATTCGAATTCGCGCAGCCCTTGAACAGTGTGGATTCAAGGTTCCCCAACGTCGCATCGTTGTGAACTTGGCACCCGCCGATCTCAAAAAAGATGGCGCCGCGTTCGACCTTCCCATCGCGTTGGGCATTCTGCAAGCTGCCGAAGAGCTGCCCAAGCATGCGCTTGATCAAAGCGTTGTATTGGGCGAGCTGGCGCTTGATGGTTCACTGCGGCCCGTGCGCGGCGTGTTGCCCGTGACGGCGTGGGCGCGTGAACACCACCTGCGCCGCATTTTCGTGCCTTCCGCGAACGCGGGGGAGGCGGCCGTCGCTGCTGGTGAAAGCCGCGTCATCTCTGTGCGTACGTTGGCCGACGTGATCGAAGCGCTCCGCCGAGACAGCGATGCTGGGTGGAGCAAGCTGGCGCCCGAATCAACAACGCCTGCACACAACACCGGCCCAAACGCAGTGGCTGACCTATCTGACATTCGCGGCCAAGCTGAAGCCCGCCGGGCGCTGGAGATCGCGGCGGCGGGAGGGCACAACATTTTGTTTGTGGGGCCGCCCGGCTCAGGCAAAACGATGCTGGCGCGCCGGCTGCCGGGGATCTTGCCGCCGCTTGATTTCGAGGAAGCGCTGCAAACCACGATGGTGCATTCGGTGGCGGGCTTGTTGGGCACGCAAGGCCTGTTGCAAACGCGGCCATTCCGCGCTCCGCACCACACCGTGTCTGTCGCCGGGCTTGTCGGCGGCGGCCCGATGGTGAGGCCGGGCGAAGTGTCACTGGCTCACAACGGCGTGCTGTTCCTTGATGAGTTGCTTGAGTTCTCTCGTGTATCGCTCGAGGGCCTGCGGCAGCCGCTCGAAGATCGCTTCATCACGCTGGTCCGCGCGCGGCGGGCTGTTCGCTTTCCATCCAATTTCATGTTGGTGGCCGCATTGAACCCCTGCCCGTGCGGGCACCTCGGCAGCACCCTACGTACATGCACGTGTTCGCTGGCCGCCATTGCGAACTACCGCGCCAAACTTTCGGGCCCGCTGCTTGATCGCATCGATATGCACGTACAAGTGCCGGCGGTGCCCTACCGCGACGTGGCCCGTGGTGCTCCTGGAGAGCCGAGCGCCAGCGTAGGCGCTCGCGTCTTGCTTGCGCGCCAACAACAAAAGCGGCGCAGCGCTGTCACGAACGCGCAGCTGTCTTCAAGGGACCTCGCGCAGTGCGCAGCGCTTGATGATACGAGCCATCGCTTGTTGGAAAAGGCGGTGGCGCGGTTCGGACTATCGGCGCGCGCTGTTGAAAAGATTCGCCGCGTGGGCCGCACCATCGCCGACTTGGCGGGGAGTGAGTCGGTGCGCAGCGTTCACGTGGCCGAGGCGTTGGCTTACCGCGCGTTCGATCGCGACATAGTTAGCAACTAAATGCCAAACGCTGCGGATAAGGCACACAGAGGAGATCACAACAAATGTCGATCAAAGAAAAACTGAAGTCTATCGCGCAAACACTCGCATCCATCGAAAAGCAATTTGGCAAAGGCGCCATCATGTCGCTGGGAGAAGGCGAAGCCCCGGAGATCGAGGTGATACCCACCGGTTCGGTGGGCCTTGACCTCGCCTTGGGGGTGGGCGGCCTGCCTCGTGGGCGTGTCGTCGAGATCTATGGTCCAGAGTCCTCCGGGAAAACCACTGTCACACTGCAGGCCATCGCCCAGGCGCAACGGCAGGGCGGCGTCTGTGCCTTCATTGATGCCGAGCACGCGCTCGACATTGGCTACGCCAAAAAGCTGGGCGTCAAAGTTGAAGAGCTACTTGTCTCGCAACCCGACTGCGGCGAACAAGCGCTTGAAATTGTCGATCGCCTGGTTGCCACGGGGGCAGTGGATCTCATCGTGGTGGATAGCGTTGCGGCCTTGGTGCCGCGCGCTGAGATCGAGGGCGAAATGGGCGATTCGCACATGGGTTTGCAAGCGCGTCTGATGAGCCAGGCGTTGCGCAAACTAACGGCCGCCACCGCCCGCGCCAATGCCACAGTGGTGTTCATAAACCAGTTGCGTATGAAGATCGGCGTGATGTTCGGCAGCCCCGAAACCACCACGGGTGGCAACGCGCTAAAGTTCTACAGCAGCGTGCGTTTGGACATTCGTAAGACGGGTGTGCTCAAGGACGGTGAGGTGGTCGTGGGCACCAAAACCCGCGTGAAGGTCGTGAAGAACAAGGTGGCACCGCCCTTCCGAGAAGCGCAATTCGACATTCTGTACGGCACAGGGGTCGACTTGGCCGGCGAACTCATCGACATTGGCTCAAGCACAGGCGTTATTGATAAAGCAGGCGCGTTCTACTCGTGGAAGGGCGAACGTTTGGGGCAAGGCCGCGAAAAGGCCCGAGACTACCTGGTGGCGCATCCCGAGATCATGGCCGCGGTGCGGGAGGCGATCCTTGGATTGCCAACCGAAGCGCGTCTTGGGCCGGTGGCGATCACACCCGCGAAGGGTGGCGACGCCATGGCGGTGGCTTGATCGCGCGTCTGGCTCCGGCCCGTGGCGGAGACCGTTAGGCTCCAGCCACGGCCGAAGCAGACAGCAGGTGAGGCAGATGCCGTTCGAGGCCGCGCGCGAGGCTCGCGAGTGATACGGGTTTCGCTATGTGATCCGTCATCCCGGCGGCCAGGCAATTGTCCTTGTCTTCTTGGAACACGTTCGCTGTGAGGGCAACGATGGGGATAGGGTCACGGGTTTCGGCGGCGCGGATCTCACGCGTCAGCTCGAATCCATCCATGCCAGGCATTTGGCAGTCCATGAAGATGAGATCGAATTGGCCCTCTCGCCATGCCTTCCACCCTTCGAGTCCTCCGCCGGCAACAACCACAGAGCAATCGAGCCGCTCCAGCAGCTGTTGCACAACGATCTGGTTCACCTCATTGTCCTCCACCACGAGCAACCGGGGTTTTGTTCGCCACGAAAGCTTCGCAGCGGAACGCGTCGGTGCAGCCTTCGCCGTGCTTGTGGGTGCAGATTCTAAAGGCAACTCAACGGTGAACGTTGTGCCTTTGCCAACTTCGGAATGAAGCTGGATAGAACCTCCCATGAGCTCCACCAGCTGGCGCGATATCGCCAAGCCCAGCCCGCTCCCGCCGAAGCGGCGTGCCGGGCTCTCATCGACTTGAGAAAACGGCCTAAACAGCTTTCCTTGCAGATTTTCAGAGATCCCAGGCCCTGTATCGTTCACTGTGAACCGAAGGCGATTCATCGTGTTGGAGTCGGGTTGCACGTCCACCGTCAATGACACGTGCCCCCTCTCTGTAAACTTCACTGCATTGCTCAACAAGTTGAGCAGCACCTGTCGAATGCGGTTAGCGTCACCGACAAACCAAACGTTACCGGAAGTGTTGAACGTCACGTTTAGTTCGAGCGCCTGCGCATCGGCCGTAGGCTTTATCAGTTGCACCACCGTGGCAACGGCGTCACTTACGTTGAAGGGTTGTTTCAAGATGTCGAGGCGACCTGCCTCGATGCGCGAAAAGTCGAGAATGTCGTTGATGACGGTCAGCAGTGTTTCGCCCGAGGCATGAATGCCATCGACCAAACGTCTTTGTTCCTCATTTAATGGACTGGTCATCAGCAGTTTCGAAAGACCCAAAACGCCGTTCATCGGCGTGCGAATCTCATGGCTCATCGTCGCCAGAAATTGGCTCTTGGCACGTGTCGCGGCCTCCGCCATCTCTTTGGCGGCGATCAGCTCTTGTTCTGTTTGTTTGCTGGCCGTCACGTCTTGAAATGACCCCGACAGGCGCACGGCCTTGCCATGCCGGAAATCAGCACGGCCAAGCGAACGCACCCATCGTTTATTGCCTTTCGCCGTTATGAACTCAGTCTGCAAGTCCCAGGGCGTACCGTGGGTTCTACAAAGCTCAATCGCCGCTCGCACGCGTTCGCGGTCTTCGGGCGGGTAGAACACCAGGGCGTGGTCGACGTCGGGTTGTTGATCCTCCGGCAGTTCGTGGATGCGGAACACCTCGCGTGACCAACGCAGCTTCTGTGTTGGCAAATCGTATGCCCATCCGCCCACGTGCAGCAACCTGCCCGTGTCTTGAAGAAGCTGTTCTGATTGGGCAAGGCGAATGCGCAACGTAAGGCTCTCTGCGATTGATGTGTGCGCCTTAAGCCCGCTTGTGATGGAGAATGCCAAAAACACCACTGCCAACAACGCCACGCTGTTTCCCAACGGCGCGCCTGACAGAGCGAAACGCAGCGCCATCGGTACGGTGATTGCCAAAGAGAATGGCACCAAAGCCTGCCGCAGGGGGCTCAAGGTGGTGATCGAGCCAGCCGCCACGCCCGACAAGACGAAGGCCAAAAAGATTTGGTGAGGGGGGCTATCTGTTGCAAACAGCAGGATGGGGGCCAGGCCCCAGATCGCGCCCGCGGCCCACGACCCATAGAGAAATCGCCGCAACCAGGGTCCGGTCGTGGGACCATCTGCGCCTGCGGCGCGCGAAGCCCGGCGGTATCCCAAAAGACCAACAAGCCGGTACCCCAACACGGCCAGCGACAACCCCACCCAAGCTTCGATCGCCAGAGCAGGTGCGTGCTCGATGGACAAAGCCGCAATGACTATGGTGTTAAGGAGTGCGGCACCCAAGCCGGTGGGCAAGCTGTTGTAAACGAGCTTGACCTGCTCGGCCCGCAAGGTCGCCATCTCTGCCGAGGTGACTGATCCCAAAGGCCGCGATGTCGGTGGCAGGGTCCTTTCCAATGTGTCCTGCTATCGGCGGTAAAGAAATGCCGCTTGAACAGGCGCAAATCATTGTGCGTCTGCAGCAATCGAGCTCCTCTCGTGGGCGACGTCCTGGCCGGCACGCGGCAGCGACATTCCCGAAGAACACTGATCCGGTTGCCTTTTGCGTTGACCTTTCGATGCCTTTTCACGTTTGCTTCGGCGCATGAACCTCACGCCTCTTCGTTCCCTCTTTGCGCGCGTTTCTCACCGGCGCGCGCGGGGTGTCATAGGCCAGCATCCCATCAGGCCGCGCCTGTTTGTCGTTGCCGTCGCCGTGGCTCTCGGTTTAGCCGCCAGGGCCCATGCGACGTCTTTGAAGCCCGTGGCACGCATTGAGGCGGGGGCTTCGGTTAGCCCGGGAGCGCTGCAGATCGGCTGGACCGCAGACGCCGGTCCAGGGGACGAAAGCTGGTTGCCGGCCACGCCGACGTTCGAGCTTTCGGCCCCCGACGTGAAGGCCAAAGCCAAGGGCTGGGTTGCCGTGTCCCTTCGCGCCCTCCATGTGCACGTGGTTGTGCAGGACGTGATCCATGTGGGGCGCCCCGGCGACCTTCTATGGCAGGGTGACTTCATGCGCGTGGCCGTCGACGGCCGCGGGGACGGCGCGGGCGCCTCCGATATCGACACACGCGGTCCCTTTGGTCCTGACGACGCGACGTTTGGGTTGGCTATGACCCCCGATGGCCCTTTGACCCTGGTCCTGGGCGCAGCCTCGCCCGCCCTCAAGGGGCGCCTCGATGCTTCACAGGCCCGCGTCAGGCGCGCGGAAGCGACCCACGAAACAATCTATGATTTGAGGCTGCCGTGGGCTTCGCTTGAGGTCATGCCGGGCGCCGTGCCCAACTTCCGCCTGGCGGTCCAGGTCAAGGACGTCAACCCGGGTGAAAAAGACGGTTATCTGCGGTTCGGCGACGGCGCCAGCGATTTGCGCGCTGGTCGCTTTATGCCGCTTGCCTTTGCTATGCCGGCAGCGCCGTTTGCAGCCGCAACGGTGCTCAACGGGAGCCTTTGGGATGGCGAGGCTGCGCGCGTGGCTGTGGCGGTGGCCAGCCCCAAGCCCGCGCAAGTCCGCGTCAGTGGCGAGGGGGTACAATTGGTTCACAACGTCGCGCCCGTGGCGGCGGACGCCGGGCTTCGCCGCTTCATTGTCACGTATCTGCCGGCGCGCGACGCCACCCAACCCGCGTTCGAGGTTGATGTCATTGGCGCAGGGCTGCCACCGCTTGTGATTCGGCACAGCCCGTTGCTTGCGGACGGCGTCTTTCGTGCGCTGTGGAGGCGCCTTGACGAACTTTTGGCCGCACCCGTGCACCCGTTGTTCGAACGGCACGTCCGCTCAGTTCGCGCCCTCACGGAGGCCGAACGTGGCCGCATGGAAACCTACCGCAACAACACCGCGTTGGTGCTTGAAACGGTTGAACAGGTTCGCTCGACCCTGGAAGGTTTCAACGCCGACGCCGGGCTGTGGTCGGCCTACCTGGATGGGCGGCGCAGCCTCATCTTCGCGTTCAGCTCCCCGCGTGATGCCTCTTTGCAAAGCTACTACGTCACCTTGCCCAAAGGATTTGACGCGAACAAACGCCGCGAAGATCAGGCATTGTTTCCCTTGTTCGTCGAGTTGCACGGTGCCGGGAACCCGCACCCCATGGCGTGGGTGGCATCCGGTCTTTCCGGCGCCGCGAAAGCGATGGATTTGCTCGGGTACGAATCACCCAAGAACTACGCCTCGGTTGATCGCTCCGGATATCATTTGCAGCCGTTTGGCCGGGGCAACAGCGGCTACCGCGACATTGGTGAGACGGACGTGTGGGAAGCGCTCGCCGATTTTGGGATGGTGTTCAAGACGGATCCGGATCGGCATTATCTGTACGGGTTTTCAATGGGCGGCGTGGGTACCTGGTTGTTGGGCAGCCGCACCCCCGATCGGTGGGCCGCTTTGGCCGTGTTTGGCGCGAGTCCCGACACGAGTGAACCCATTAGCCTGGCACGCAACCTCTCTTATGTTCCTGTGTGGCATTGGGCGGGCACGGAGGACTTCTTCGCCGCGCCCAAATTCGACGCCTTCAACATCGAGCTCAAGAGTCAGGGCGTGCCCTTGACGTTTTCCAGCACCCCACAGCTGGGGCATGTGTACCTGATGGCCAAGCAGAAGGAGGGCGTCGAGTGGTTGGCCAAACACGTGCGCAAGCGGCCCAGCCGGTTCACGTTCGTTGCGGACACGCCGGAGCACCGTGGGGTGTGGGGCGTATCGGTCGACAAGGCCGCCCCGGGGGCGCCGTTGGCCAACTTCGAGTGCGTCATTGTGGGCAACACGGTCCGCATCAAAAGCCACGGAACCAAAGGACTGGACGTGAGGCTGGGGGCCGAAGGCCTGCAAATGGCCGGCAACGTTACCGTGACGTGGAACGGCAGGCCCGTGTACCGCGGGCCTCCGATTGATCTGCATTTGCCGCGGCGTCTGAAGGCCGAGAACAGCGCAGAAACAGGGCGCGGACGATAAAACAGTGTGCCGGCCCGGCACACCCCGTGCTTCACAGTCAGCCTTTCAAGCCTAACTGTAACCCGGTGTCACCGGACTAATTGTGTAAATGCCTGGGATGGGATGGCAACCTGGCAAGTTAAATGCCTGAAATTATACGAAATTGAAATGAATCCGCGTCTGGCCTGGTTCCTGCTTAAGAAAGGCTGCGAATCATCAGGAGGATTCACAAAATGAAGACTGTTGGCAAGGTTAAGTGGTTCAGCAACGTTAAGGGTTACGGGTTTATTGAGGTGGGTGGACAGCCTGACATCTTCGTTCACTACTCGGAGATCCTCTCGGACGGCTTCAAGTCGCTTAAGGGCGGTCAGGAAGTTGAACTTGAGCTCCATGACGCTCCTCGCGGTCCTTCCGCAAAGAGCGTACGTCGAGTCGAGCACACCAACTAAGGCGCGGCGCCGTGCGCGCCGGGGCGTCAAATGGCCCCGGCCGCCGGCTCTAGCTGAGTTGGCTCTTCTGCAGTCTCGGCACGGCCTGCGGGAGGCAGAGGTGGGCGTGGAACTTCGGGTATGGGTGATGGGTTCGTGCTACACACGAGGCACGGCTCATGTTGACGTTTGTCATTGCGATTTTGATCGGCGCCGGCGCCTTCGCGCTGGGTTTTAAATTCTTCGATCCATGGTCGGGCGTGTTCTTGGGCCTGGCTGGGCTGATTACGCCGCTCATCGTGATTGGCCGCAAAGTGATGAAGCGGCTCGAAGCGAAGAACAAAGAAGCTGAAGCCCATATCGGGGCTCAGCGGTTTGATAAAGCGATCGCCGTGTTCGAATCGATGCGTCCGCTGGGGCTGTGGTTCCCACGCCTGAAAGCTTCGATGGACGGACAAATCGGCGTGTTAAAGTTTGCGGCGCAGCGGGACTTTGATGGCGCGAAGCCTTACCTTGAGAAGGCGCCTGGAAAATTGTGGATGGCGCGCGGCATGTTGGCCGCGGTCCACTTTAAAAAGCATCAGTACGACCAGATGGAGAAGGTCTTCGATGCGGCCTTGAAGAAGAACAAGAAGCAGGGCTTGCTTTGGGCTGCCTACGCTTTTTGCCAGCTCAAGCGTGGCGAGAAGGCAAAAGCCATCGACGTGTTGAACCAAGGTGTGGCTGCCTTGCCGGAGGACGCTCGTCTCAAGGCGCACTTGGTTTCGATCGAAAAGGGCAAAAAGCCCAAGATGACCGCCTACGGCGCGGAATGGTATTCGTTCCACATCGAGACGCCAGCCATGGCGACGCAGGGTCAGCCCAAGTTCATGCCGCCGCCTGATAAAGTGGGCGGCAAGCGTATGCGCATGCGGCGTATGTAACCCGTGGGCGTTTGGTGGCTGCTTCACCGTTGTTGATTCCGCCGGTCCAAAGGCCTCACGTCTTTGCGTGGCCGGTGCCGGGCTCCAAGAGCATCACGAACCGCGCCTTCATCTTGGCCGCGCTGGCACAAGGCGAGACGCGCCTTAGCGGTGTGCTTGAGAGCGACGACACGCGGTACATGCGCATCGGCCTGGAGGCGATGGGTGTGGACGTGCGTGATGGCGCCGTCGCAGGGCAGGTCGTCATTCACGGAGGCTTGTCGCGTCTGCGCGCACCCGCGGGCCCAGTGTTCGTAGGCAACAGCGGCACAACCGTTCGCTTCTTGGCGGCGCTGTGTGCGTTGGTCCCTGGCGCAACCGTACTTCAGGGCGATGAGCACATGGCCAAGCGGCCGATCGCTGATCTGGTGGATGGCTTGCGTCAGCTGGGCGTGCGCGTGGATTGTGCCACCGGCTGCCCGCCGCTGACGATCTTCGGCGGCCAGCCTTTGGGCTCGTTGGTTCGCATGCGTGGCGACAAATCGAGCCAGTACTTCACGGCACTGTTGCTCATGGCCGGTTTTACCGGGCATGTCACGCGCGTGGAGATCGAAGGCAGCTTGGTAAGCCGCCCGTACGTCGAGATGACAATCAAGATGCTGCACGATTTTGGTGCGCGCATCGAATCAGAAGCCAACGCGTTCGTTGTGCATCCGGCCGCGTACAAAGCGGTTCCTTACGTCATCGAGCCCGACGCTTCGGCGGCCAGCTATCCGTTTGCGTTGGCTGCCGCTGGCGGGCACGACATCACCGTGCCCGCGCTCGGCCCCGGATCGTTGCAGGGTGACTACACCTTTGTGGACGTGCTCGCGCAAATGGGCGCCCACGTTGAACGCAAAAGCGAATTCACACGCGTTGTGGGCAGCGGAACGCTCAATGGCATCGACGTCGATATGCACCACATCTCAGACACGGTGATGACTTTGGCTGCGATTGCGCCGTTGGCGAAAGGACCCACCACCATTCGCAACGTGGCCAACATTCGTATCAAAGAAACCGATCGTCTGTTGGCGACGGTCACCGAACTGAGACGCCTGGGTCAGGATGTGCAGGTGGGTGACGATTGGTTGCGGATAGATCCGCGTCCCCTGCGCCCGGCAGAGGTTCAGTGTTACAGCGATCACCGCATGGCGATGAGCTTTGCCATCTTGGGCACGATTGCTCCCGGCGTGACCATTGCCGATCCTGCGTGTGTCTCAAAGACGTACCCGACGTTCTGGGAGCATCTTGAGTTGTTTCGCGCGGCGGCCGCTATTTAGAGATCAAACCCCGCGCCAACGCGATCGACACCGCTTCGGTGCGGCTCTTCGCCTCAAGCTTTGCGAGCAAACTGCTCACGTACATTTCGATTGTCTTGTCGGCGAGCTTCATCGCCAAGGCAATTTCGCGGTTCGAATGACCGCGAAAAATGAAGGTAAGCACATCGCGCTCCCGCACCGTGAGCGAGGGTCGCTGCTGGCGGTTGGCCAAACGGTCTGCCAAAACGGGCGGGATCACCTTTTGCCCCGCGGCCACAGCGTGAAGCGCGGCCAAGATCTCCGTGCCCCGCGCTTCTTTGGTCAAAAAGCCAAGCGCTCCTGCCTGAACCGCCGCAAACACATCGTTTTCACCATCGAAGTTTGTCAACACCAAAACGCGCGCCGCTAAAGGCTCCTTGCGCAAAAGCTCAATGGTACGCACGCCATCAAAGTGAGGCATACGCAGGTCGCATATAACAGCGTCCGGTTGCGTTTGGCGATAAAGCGCCAGCGCTTGGCTGCCGTCCTCGGCTTCGCCAACGATTTCGATGCCGTCTTGCGTTTCCAACAAACCACGGATGCCCAGCCGGGTGAGTTGGTTGTCGTCCACGACGAGAACGCGCAGCTTTACTTCACGAGTCATGGTTTGGTTGCTTTTTGTGGAAGGATAAGGGTGACGGTGACGCCGCCTGCTGCGCCATCACCTATGGTGACATGGCCGCCAAGTTTGGCGGCACGCTCTTGCATACCGGTTAGGCCAAAGTGTGGGCGATCGGCTGTTGTTGGCCGCAGGCCGCGTCCGTTGTCCTCCACTTTCACCTCAACGCCTGCTTCTGTGGCGTGAACTTCGACGTCAATGACGTTGGCGTGGCCGTGTCGGACGGCGTTGGTTACAGCCTCACGGACAACGAGCGGCACTTCGCGCAGGGCGCTGGCGGTCAATGCGGGCGTGCCGAGGACTGCCACGCGCACGTCTGCAGAAAGGCGGGCTGTGTCCACGGCTTTGTTGATGGCCTCGGCCAAGGTGAGGCTGTGATGGTGTGGCGAGCGCAACTCCCAGATCGTGCGGCGGGCGTCTGCGGCGAACGCGTCGAGCACGTGCCTTGTTCGTTGCAGCAACGTTTTCGTCGCCTCCGGAGCGTCTGCACTGCGCATCGCCAATGAATCGATCAGCATTCCCAAGGAGGCGAAACCCTGTGCCAAGCCGTCGTGCAGATCGCGCGCAAGGTTTAAGCGCTCTTGCTGAACGGCCGCGAATCGTTGCTTGAGTTGTTGATCGTGCAACCGCATCACCGCAAGCACGACGCAGATCAGTGCGACGATCACCAACGCAATGAACCACGGGCGACGCCACAGCGGCGCCAGTACAACGAACGATTGGCTCAGCGAAGTTTTGCGTTCGCCGACGGACGCTTTCACCGTGAGCACATAGGATCCAGGCAGAAGCTGATCCCATGCCAAGTCCCGGTCCATCCCTGCGTGCAAGATTTTGTCGCGGCCGTGCAAACGATGGGAGAACCTGACGGGCTCTGACATCATCAAGGTGGGCATCAAAAGGTGAATGCGCAAATCAAGAGGGCCGGGACCGATGCGATCAAGTTCATTGAACGGCCGACCGTTGACCCACACGCGCTCGATGCGGAGCGCGGGCAGCGCCTGCCTTGGCGCACGCGACGCTTGCAGCACACTCACGCCCAGCTGCGTGGGCACCCAGAACTGGCTCTTGGCATCTAGTGCGCCGGCCGGTTGCGACCACGTCGTGCACACGTGGTTGTCCATTCCTTCATTGCTTGACCAGTGCTGGACTTCGAGCAGCCTGTGTTGTTCTGACTCAGCGGCCTCATTTAGGGCTCGCGAGGATGTGCGGAGCACCCCATGGTCGGACGTTGTAATCCACACGCTGTCCCCCTCTCGCACGATCGCTCCGACCGTGTCCGTGCCTGATTCGAGGTCGATGTGCGAGAAGTGGCCGTGCTTAAAGCGCACCAGACCGCCGTTGGGTTGCCCACCCATCCACAGCGAACCATCATCAAGCACCAAAAGACTGGCGATGTTTGCGAAGGGCGACCCGTTTTCGCCGTGAGCGTCGTGACAGGTGACTTGATGTCCCTCTATGCGGCCAAGGCCATAACCTCTGGTGCCGAACCACAATCCGTCGTTGGCGAAGGCGAAGCTTGCGGCACGTTGCACGCACGCTTTTGAACCGGCGGAGAAAACTTCCGGTGTCTGCAACTCGGCGTTTGGGTAACGCAAAAGATCGCCTGCGCTCGTGGAGATCCACAAATTGTTCTTGGGATCGACGTATACGGCGCCCAACCCTTGGCCCAAGCGTGCGTCTTGCTGCGCGGCGCGCGTGAAGGTTTCGTTTCGCATGACAATCAGACCATGCGACATGGACCACACAAAGAGCTCGCCGGTTTGTGATCTTGCCAAGCCGCGCAGCCCCCAGCCAGGGATCTGGTGCGGCCCGACGCCATTGGGATACAGGTCGATGTGATCCGCGAACACGTGGTTCAAACCAGCCGTTGTGGTCACCCACTGCGTGCCGTCGCGATCGGGCAAAACGGCGAACGCTGCTGAGCCACCCAAGCCGTTAGGAGCCCCAATGTTCCACACGCGGCGCGGGCGCCGTTGCACCAATCCCGAGGCGCGCGTCCCGATCCACACGTTGCCTTCGCGATCTTCAATCACCGCCGTGGCGGCGGGCACGTCCACAGTCTCAGCGACGATCAATTGGCCTGACACGTTGGTGATTCGATCCACCTGTTCCGAGCCCACAACCCAGAAGCCACCCGCGCGCGCCCATGCCAGCGCTGGGTGTGATCCGGCCGGTCCCTTCGCTGTGATCACACCGTTGTGGAGCCAAAACATTTCACGTTGCGCGCGTACAAGAACGTCACCGTGTGCGTTCGCACTTAGACCAACGATGGGCATTGTCAGCAACGGTGGCTGCACCCGATCGCCCACGATGCTTTGCAGCCCGCCTTCGCTGCCCACCCATAGCGCGGATTGCGCGTCGAGTGCCAACGCGGCCACAAAGCTTGAGGCCAGCCCCTGCTGCGTGCCGAAGCGGCTGGTTGCCTGGCCGTCGCCATCCACTCGCCACACACCCGCGTCGGTGCCCAACCACAAGGGGCCGTGCGGCTGGCTGCTGATGGCCAACACGCGTGGCGTTGCCACGAACCATTCGTCGCGCTGATGTCCGTGGTTGCCAAGCTTCACCACGACGCTTGCCGACCGCGCGGCAGGTACGACGTTTGATAGCTCGTAGTTCAAGCCATCGGTTGGCCACACCGCCACATCCCCTGCGCCAGGGATCACAAACAGCGACCGATCGTCACCTACCCAAAGGCGCCTGATCGGCGCGCGCTCTTCGCTGCCTGATGTGCGCGTGCGCTCAAAGGCATGTCCATCGTAACGAAGCAGCCCATCGGGCGTACCCACCCAAAGCAACCCGTCCGCTGTCTGCGCCAAGCTGCTGACGCTGGTGGCGGGAAGATAGGTCTTGTTCTCGAACGGCGCGAGCAAGGGCGCCGTAACTTTTGTCTGGGCGCTGGCCACGCTGAGTGAGCAAATCAGGCCCACGCACGCAAAGGCGATCGACGTGCCTAGTGAAACCCACCGATGGTGCCCGAAATGACCGCCACGTCGTGCTTGCGCGTGACGGTGTTTTGAGATGAAAGCCTGCATCAAGGTGCTTGTGAGCCAACGATACGCGTTGGTATAGGATGAGCGCCGCATGACATCTAGGACAGATTTTTCTCGACGTGGGCTGCTCAAAGCGGGCTCGCTTGCGGCCGCTGCTGGGGCGCCAGCCAAGGCCCTTGCGCGTGACTTCGGACCGAACGCGGCGCCCAGCCGTTTCCCGGATCCCGACATCGTGGAATTGGATCCGCGCTTTCATCGCATCATGTTGGCCAACACCCCCATTCAACGTCTATGGACAGGCAGCCTGTGGGCAGAGGGGCCCGCCTGGAACGCGGTGGGCCGTTACCTCGTGTGGAGCGACATTCCCAATGAACGCCAATTGCGTTGGCTCGATGAAGATGGCCACGTATCAACTTTGCGCCGACCGAGCGGCTACAGCAATGGCAACACCTTTGATTTCGTTGGCCGGCAACTGTCGTGTGAACACGGCAACCGCCGCGTGGTTCGTTACGAACATGATGGCCGCGTCACCGTGGTGGCCGATAAATTTAACAACAAACCATTAAACGCGCCGAACGATCTTGTGGTGCACCCTGATGGCTCGGTGTGGTTCACGGATCCTGGGTATGGCGCCTTAATGGATTACGAAGGCAACCGGGGCGAATTGCAGCTCAAGGAAGCCGTTTACCGAGTTGACGGCAAAACCCTTGCCATCGAGAAACTGACCGACGACATCGGCAAACCCAACGGCATCTGCTTCTCGCCCGACTACAAAAAAGTGTACGTGGCTGACACCGCGTGCACGCACGATCCCAAGGCTCCCAAGATTATCAAAGTGTGGGACGTGGTTGGTGAAACGAAACTGGGCAAAGGCCGCGTGTTCGTGAACATGGACATGGGCGGCAAGGCCGGCTTGGCCGATGGCATGCGCGCTGACGTGGCCGGAAATCTTTACGTGGCCACCGGGTGGGTGGGCGCGGGCTATGACGGCGTGCACGTGTTTGCGCCTGACGGTAAGCGCATCGGTCAGATCCGTTTGCCTGAAACCTGCGCGAATTTGTGCTTCGGTGGCGCCAAGCGCAACCGATTGTTCATGACTGCAAGCCAATCGCTTTACGCGGTTTACCTCGAAACCCGCGGCGCTCACATCGCCTGAGGCTTAGGTGATGCACCATCGGGCACGTTGCGCAGAAAATCCGCCATCTGCGCAAACGCATGTCGCAGGTGCGCCACCACTTCTTGGTTGAAGTTGCCACCATCAATGGCGGCGTTCATCGAGCGCAACCACGCGTCACGCAGGCCGCTGTCGATCGCCACATGCCCGTGGCGCATGCGCAGCCGTGGGTGGCCATGCGTTGCCGTATAAGTTTGTGGGCCGCCCAGCCACCCCATCAAGAACAACGCAAACCGATCTTGTACGTCGGCGGCAACAAGGCCCTGCTCATCGCATTTATGCGTGCGCGTAAGCGCGCGCTCATGTGCCGCCATATGGGCATAGAAGCGTTGCACCAGCGCTCGCACGCCCGGCTCGCCACCGACTTCGTCGTAAGGAGAAAGGCCTGCCTTCATGTTTAAGGAAAACGAATGTCGCGCATCTTGCCGAGCGCGTTGATGATGTCCATGTGAACGTCAAACACGGGCTGGTCTGCTTGAATGCGCGTGAGGATGGTTCCCGGATAGGCTTTGATGCACGATTCGGTTTCGGTGCGATACACGTCAAGGCGGTGTTGAATCACTTCGTCCGAAGCATCGTCGGGGCGGTTCTCCAACTGCGCCCGCCGCTTCATACGGCGCACCACTAAATCTTCGTTGTAGACCGATAGCTTGAAGATCTTGATCACGGCCGCGTGCTGGTTGAGCAAGTTCACTTGCTGACGGCTGCGGGGCAGGCCGTCGATGACCAGCAAGTCTGATTCAGGGATCTTGCGTGCGACGATGTTCTGCGCGAACAGCTCCATCACCAGCGCGTCGGGCACCAGGTTGCCGGCTTTGAGCAGCGTGGACACTTGGGGGTAAAGCGGGTTGTCCGCTTTAAGACCGCGAAACACGTCACCCATGGCCACGTGATGGAACCCGGGCAACGAATTGAGAATCTTGCCTTGGGTTCCTTTGCCGCTGCCGGGGTAGCCAAACAGCAATATGGCTCTATGCATCGAATGGGTCCTTTGGGTGCGAGTGAGCCCGCAGAGGGTGGCGTGACGCATCGCGCGCCACCGCTGGCGGACCCGATACTTAAGGCAGCTTTTTTGCCGGACGCAACCCGAGTTTCCGGCTCATCGCGATAAAGCATGCACCCCCGGGTGCCGATGACAGCTGGGTGTCGCGGCCCGACGAACAGACCAGGAAGGTCTCTTGGGACATGGTGCGTCGCTCGGCGAAGGCTGGGGCGGGCGAACGCGTGCTCCACGTGTCGACCAAGTGCCGGTCAGTTGACGAACTGCTGTCGCGATTCGCACCCTTCGCGACGGCCGACAGCCTGACTGTTCCTGCCCGCGAGGGCATCGCCGTTGGCGAACGGCTGATGATGCGAGTGACGCTCGCCGACAGCAAAGAGGTGTTCAGCGCCCGCGGGGAGGTGGTGGAACTCAAGCCGGCGAGCCAAAGCGCGGCGGATCGGCGCCCCGTGGTCCGCGTTCGCCTTCTGGAGATGGACGAGGACAGCCAGGCGCTCTTTCTGTCGCTGTCGAGAAAGGCCGGGGCCAACGCCGCCCCCGTGTTCAACGACGAACGCACAGTTGTGCCCACCGGCGTTGAGGACACGGAGCAAAACCAGCCCGCGGTGCCGTCGTTCACGCGGCCTACCGGCTCCAAGCCGGTGTTCGGCCAGCCGAAAAGCTTCGTTGCCAAAGGCACCCTGCCGGTGCCCCCCCCTCGCCGTGAGGTGCCCACCCGACGCCCGCCCACGCCGCCACCCGAACGCTCGCGCTCGTCGGTGCCCACCGCCCAACCCTCAGCGCCCGCCTGGGCGCCCAGGGCTCAGGTGGCCGCCCCCGCGCCGGAGCCAACCCGAACCGCGGGGTCCGAATACAAACTTCCAGCCAACCCGCTGGCTGAGCTGAACATCGACGCCGTCAAATCGTTCGTCGATTGCAACCTTTACGAGTCCGATGGATTTGTGCCGCCGCCGGACGAAGTCACCCGCCGCGCCGAAGCGCCTGCGGGCATCACCAACACAGAAGAGGTGGACGACGAAAACCTCGAGCTGTTGAGGGCCTCGGCGTTGGGGGCGCGCGATGAGCTCACCGACATCCCCTCGCCGCCTTCCGGCTGGCGCCGGCGTTGGGCGGACTTGCAGCGTTTGATCGAAAAGCTTCCCGCCCCCCTGCGACGGACGCTGGTGCAAGCGATTCCGTTTGCCTTCTGCACCCTCCTGGGTTGGTGCGTAGGGTTCAATATGGCGGGGCTTCCGGCCCCAGGGCGGCTGTCGCCGGTGTCCCCCGTGGCGGAGACGCCGCCGGCGGTCGCCGTTGTGTCAACGGAAGCGGCAAACAAGGTCGCCCCCCACCCAACCCCTGTGGCCCCTCCGTCAGTGGCCCCTCCGCCTGCCGGCGTGACCGAGGCTCCGGCCGCCGAACGAGTCAAAGGTCCGCCTGCGCCGCCCGTCGCTGTTCCGGCCAACGATCGACCTCACATTGAGCCCGTGGCGTCGGGGGCAGATTGCGTGGCCAAGATCGATGTGCGCCCGGCCGGTGTGGCCGTTAAGTGGGCCGCCCGCGATCTGGGCATCGCTCCCCTGGCATCGGCCGCTGTTCCTTGCGGCCCGGCCCGGGTGGTTTTCGAGCGGGAACGTTGGGAGACAGTGACGCGGCAAGTGGATGCCAAGCCTGGGGTGCCGGTAGACCTCCTGGTGAAGATGAACCGGCCGCCTTCGTATTTGACGGTGACCACCACCCCCGCGGGTGCGAACATTGAGATCAATGGCATCGCCGCCGGAAAGACACCTCGCAAGGTGCCGCTACGGCGTTATGAAACCGTGAAGGTGGATCTGCGGCTTGAGGGGCACCGCTCGTGGCACACGGAGGTCTACTTAAAGGCGTTGTCCGAAAGCTTCAACGCCCAGCTGGATCCCTTGCCCAAGCCCAAGGTGGCCAAGCCGGCGGCGCCGAAGTGAGGGCCGCAATCGCGGGCTTGCGGATGCAATGTTTTTCCTCGCCCCGGCGGGTGTCGTACACTGCGGGCAAACATGATTGATATCCGGCTTATGCGTGAACAGCCCGACGAAGTGCGGGCCGGCCTGCGCCGCGTGGGTGCAGACATTGACCTTGATGGGCTCTTGGCGTCCGACGAGAACGTGCGGCGGTTAAAGACCGAGTCTGAAAACATCAAGGCCGAACAAAACCGCCTGTCCAAAGAGATCGGCAAAGCACCGAACCCCGAAGCGCGGCAAGTGGCCCTGGACAAAGGCGCCGCGCTCAAAGCCCGCTTTGAGGCCCTATCGGACGAGCTCGCGCAAGCCGAGGCGGCGCTCGACGCGAAATTGCTGGAGGTGCCGAACCTGCCGCATCCGTCTGTGCCCGATGGCAAAGACGATTCTGAGAACCGCGTGTTGCGTGAAACAGGCAGCAAACGCAGCTTCGAGTTCAAGCCGCAAGTGCACTGGGATCTGGGTCCCAGGCTCAACATCTTGGACTTTGATCGGGGCGTGAAGATCTCAGGCTCGCGCTTTTATATTCTCAAAGGTCAAGGGGCACGCCTGCAACGAGCGCTCATCGCGTTCATGCTGGATCTGCATACAGAGAAGCACGGCTACACCGAGATCTTGCCGCCCGCGATGGTTCGGCGCGAGTGCCTGGTTGGCACGGGCAATTTGCCGAAGTTTGGCGATAACCTTTACCGCGACATCAGCGAAGACTTTTGGTGGGTGCCCACAGCCGAAGTGCCCGTCACCAACCTTTACCGCGACGAGATCTTGGATGGCGCCACGTTGCCCATCAAGCACGTGGCCTATTCGCCGTGCTTTCGGCGCGAGCAAATGGCCGCAGGCCGCGACACGCGCGGCATCAAGCGCGGCCACCAGTTCGATAAAGTTGAATTGGTAAAGTTTGTGCGCCCAGAGACGTCGATGGACGAGCTCAAGGCTTTGCTCGCAGACGCCGAGGACGTTCTAAGCGCGCTTGAATTGCCCTACAGGGTGATTGAAATGTGCGCTGGCGATCTTTCTTTTTCGGCCATGGTGAAGTTTGACCTCGAAGTGTGGGCGCCCGGGTGCGAGGAATGGCTTGAAGTGAGCTCCTGCTCAAACTTCGGCGAGTTCCAGGCTCGCCGTGCGCGCATTCGCTTTCGTGACGGCAAAGACAAGCCACAGTTCGTTCACACACTCAATGGCTCAGGTTTGGCCCTGCCGCGGGTGCTGATCGCCGTGCTCGAAACCTATCAACGTGCCGACGGGAAGATCGACGTTCCCAAGGCGCTGCGGCCTTACATGGGCGGCGCTGAGGTGATTGGATGACGGGTGCTGCCTTGGCCGGAGGCCTCAGTGGAAGGTAAGCCTTTGCTGCTTGCCTGCGTGGGCGTGTCCGCCGTCGTGATCTTTGGCGGCGTGATCGCCCTTTACGATGTCTCGCCTCCGCCGGCCCCGCCCTTGCCCCAGCCGCCGCCGCCCGTGCACCAAATGATGCCGGAGCTCAAATTTTCGCAGCCGATTTACCAGGCGCTGATCGAACAAGACGCCAAGAAATTCGAGGTTGGGGCGCCATCGATCGCAGAACTTCAGGCACCCATTCCCTACTACGATGAGATCCGCGGCCGCCGCCCCTTGAAGGTGGGCAAACCAGTGGACACGCGCCACCTTAAGATTCAGCTGGCGGTCGAGAAACGCCAAGCGCTGATCGATGGGCAGACGTTTCGCGCCGATCATTTGGTGCTGACGATCGAAAACCGCTCAGACTCATTTCTTGCCTACCGCGTGGTGACCCAGGTTCCGAAGAACCAGAAGTGCCAGAACAAAGGCGACATCCCTCACAACGCGATCGTGATCGGCCCGAAACAAACGCTGGCACGTACCGAATGCCTATTCCGCGACGCCAACAGTGTGGACCTGTTGAGCGTTGAAGTCATGGAGCTCGGCCCGCTTTCGGCCACTTACGTTTCGCGGTTGCCGCCAACTTTGGTGCTTTACGATATCCGGACAGCCAAGGGGCATGTGCCCATCGCGGGCGAGCTGTGTCCCCAAACGTTCTCGTGGCGCGAAATCCGCGACGGCGTTGAGCGCAACGAGTTCGATTGGAAGGATGTGATGGACTTTTACGCCCGCCACAACTGCGATGAGTACGCGTTCTTCCGCAGCTATCGCTACCGCACGGACGCCACTGCGCCACTGCCCGCCCGGCCAGCGTCTTAGGCCACCTGGGCCAATGGTTAGCCCAGGTCTGCTGGCGCCTGGTTAACGTCCGGCGCCATGGGTGGCAATTTCCTGTTAATTTTTGCCACTTTGCGCTTCGTCGCAGATTTGGTTAGAGTCTTGTCATCTTCGTCATGACCAAAGCTGACCTCATCGTGGCGATCGCCGATCAGCTGAAACTGCCCGCGGGCCGTGCCGAGCTCATCGTCGATCAAATCTTCGATGGCATGGTGAACGCGCTCAAGCGCGGTGATGGAATTGAGATCCGCGGCTTCGGCAGTTTCACGATTCGTGAATACAAGGCCTACGAGGGGCGCAACCCACGTACGGGCGAGACGGTTCACGTGAAGCCGAAACGCATGGCGTTTTTCAGGGTGGGCAAGGAGCTCCGCGAGCGCGTGAACGAAGGCCGCGGCGAACTGTCACCTGATGACGACGATGACGATGATGACGACGAAGCGCCTCCACAACAGGCGTGACCAACGCTAGCCGTTGTCATGGATCTGTTTGACCGCGCGGCTGGAAAGCCTCGTTCTGCCGGGGCCGAGGCAACGCCCGAAACGGTTCTCGAAGGCACGCTTGAACGCGTGGTCTATGCCGGTAAAGACGGCACCTTTTCGGTGGCACGTCTGCGTATAGAGGGCGCCACCGAACTTTGCACAATTGTGGGTGCGTTGCCCGGCTTGCCTGAAGGCACGCGTTTGCGGGTGCGCGGGCACTATGAAGAAAACGCCCGCTTTGGCAAACAGCTCAAGGTGGCAGGGTTCACCGAGCTTGCGCCCGAAACCCTAGAAGGCATCCGCCGCTATTTAGGTTCGGGTTTGGTCAAAGGCATCGGCAAAGAGATGGCGTCGCGCATTGTCGATAAATTCGGCATGCAAACGTTGGAGATCTTGGACCGAGAGCCCTACCGCATCGGTGAAGTGCAAGGCATTGGGAAAAGCCGCGCCGAAGCCTTCCGCAAGGCGTGGCTTGAGCAAAAGGGCGTGCGCGACGTGATGGTGTTCTTGCAAGGCCATGGCGTGTCTCCCGCGTTCGCGGCGCGCATCTTCAAACGTTATGGCGCGGCGGCCGTGGCACGCGTGCGTGAGAACCCCTACAGGTTGGCCTTCGATGTGTGGGGCATCGGCTTTCTGTCGGCCGATCGATTGGCTGTCAGCTTGGGAATTGCACGCGATTCGCAGGTGCGCATCGAAGCCGGTCTGCGACACGTGTTGGACGAAGGCGGCTCAGGCGGGCACGTGTTTTTGCCGCGCATTGATCTAGAGCGGCTGGCGGCGCAGCGCCTGCAAGTGGATGAGGTGCTGGTGAGGCCCGCCGTGGATCGTCTGGGTCAGCAAGGGGCGGTGGCCGTGGAGGAAGTCGCCGAACTTGGTGAGATCGTCTACGACACGGGGCTTTATCGGGCTGAACGTGCGGTGGCGGATGCGTTGGTGGCGTTGCAGGACGCGCCGCCTCGCGTGCGCATCAAAGGTGACGCCGCGGCTGCCGTGGCTCGGTACGAAAGCGTCGCGGGCTTGGTGCTGGCGGCGGCCCAAAAGAACGGCATCATGCGTTCCATCACCGATAAGGTTGTGGTGATCACGGGCGGCCCCGGCGTGGGCAAAACCACCATCGTCAAAGGCGTTGTTCAACTGAGCCGCGCCGCCGGTTTGGAAGTGGCGCTGGCGGCGCCCACGGGTCGCGCGGCCAAGCGGTTGTCGGAAGCCACCGGTTTACCTGCGTTAACGTTGCATCGCTTGCTTGAGTGGCGGCCTGTGGAGGGCGCCTTCGCACGCAATGGTGATAACCCCGTGCAAGCCGATCTGCTGGTGGTTGATGAGGCGTCGATGTTGGACGTGCGTTTGGCGGCCGATCTTTTGGCTGCGGTGGCGAAGGGCACGCGTTTGGTTCTGGTGGGCGATGTGGATCAATTGCCTAGCGTGGGCCCTGGATCGGTGTTGGGCGACATCATCAAGTCAGGTGTGGTGCCGACGGTGCGGTTAACGGAAATCTTCCGCCAAGCCGCACGCAGCTTGATTGTGACGAACGCCCACCGCATCAATGCCGGTGAGATGCCGGAGTTTGGCGCGGCGGGTGCCACGGACGAACGCGATTTCTTCTTCCTTGAAGAGAACGACGCGGCTCGCGCGGCCCAAATCGTGCGGGATTTGGTGGTGGCGCGGTTGCCTAAAAAATATGGGTTTTCGCCAGCGCAGATCCAAGTGTTGGTGCCGATGCATCGAGGCGATCTCGGCGCCGCGCACATCAACCATTTGTTGCAAGAGGCGTTGACCACAGGCGCTGCGCAGATGAGCAAGGGCGAGCGCGTGTTCCGCGTGGGCGATCGGGTGATGCAGATCCGCAACGATTACGACAAAGACGTATTCAATGGCGACATCGGCCATGTGGTGGGCATCGTTGAGGATGAGATGATGGTGTCATTCGAAGGGCGTCAGGTGCCCTACGAAACGGACGACTTGGATGAACTGACGTTGGCCTACGCCGCCACGGTTCATAAATCACAAGGATCTGAATACCCTGCCGTGGTGGTTCCTGTGCACACGCAACACTTCGTGATGCTGCAGCGGAACCTGCTTTACACAGCGGTCACGCGCGGCAAGAAGCTGGTGGTGTTGGTGGGGATGCGCAAAGCTTTGTCCATGGCTGTGCGAAATGATCGCGCGGCTGTGCGGAACACGCGCTTGGCCGAACGTTTGCGGCAAGCGAACGACCAGCCGCGCGAAGCTTAAACGGCGAGATGCAAAACGGGGTCCGTCCCCGTGCTTTGCAATTCGTATCGCGTTTCGCAACTGCCACAGACGATGGGGGCCTGCTGCGGCAGCCGCTCGCCACAGCGGCACACCCAGCCGATGAACTTGGCGGGCACGCCAGCCACAAGCGCAAACGCGGGCACGTGCTTGGTGACCACGGCGCCGGCTGCCACGAATGCGTATTCGCCCACGTTGTGACCGCACACAAGCGTTGCATTGGCGCCGATGCTTGCGCCCTTGCCAACGATCGTGGGGCGATACTCATGGCGCCTCACCACGAACGCACGTGGATTCACGACGTTGGTGAACACTGCGGATGGGCCCACAAAAACATCATCTTCTAAAATCACACCGTCATACAGCGACACGTTGTTTTGAATCTTGCAGCCGTCGCCGATCACCACTGTCGCGGCAACATAAACATTTTGTCCCAGCGACACCCCCGCGCCCACGCGCGCGCCACCCATCACGTGGCAGAAGTGCCAGATTTTTGTGCCTGCGCCTAGGATGGCGCCGTCATCAACGATCGCTGTGGCGTGGGCCCAAGCGGGCGCGCGTGAGGACTGGCTCATGAGGGGATCTCCACTGGCGTGCCGCCCATAGCAATGGAAGCTTGGCCTGCCTCCAACACGCGCACCACAGCGAGGCCTTGCTCACCATCACTGCGTGGCGTGCGGCCCGTTTGAACGCATTCAATGAAGTGCTCGCACTCTTCCAACAGAGGTTCTTTGTTCGGCACCGCGGGAGACACCACATCGCCGGAACGCACCGCTACGCCTTCGGCATAGGTTGTGTGGCCTGGCGTGGGGATGGCGCCTTTGTCGTAGATCTTCACGCGCTCGTCGGGCGCGGTGTCATCGAACGTCAACATGCGTTTTGAGCCAACGACCGTGAGGCTGCGGCGTTTGTGCGGATCCAACCACGACACATGAATGTGTGCGCTCTTGCCACCCGCGAAACGCAGCGAAGCGAACGCAATGTCTTCCACCTGGCGTTCGCGCTGCAAAAATACCGCGCCCGTGGCAGACACCGCCACCGGCACACCACCCAGCAGATACATCGCCACGGCCACATCGTGCGGCGCCAGCGACCACCACGCGTTTTCACTTTCGCGCACGATGCCCAAGTTTACCCGCTGGCTGTAAAGGTAATGAACGTCGCCGAGCTCGCCGGCATCAATGCGTTGCTTCGCCAGCACAACCGCGGGATGGTAAAGCAGCAAGTGGCCCACCATGAGGGTGAGCTTTCGTTCGCGCGCCAAGGTGCAAAGTGAAAGCGCATCGCTGCTCGTGAGCGTTAAGGGTTTTTCAACGTAGACGTGCCGGCCTGACAACAAGGCACGTTCGGCCAGCCGGTGATGGTTCGGCACATCCACGGCCACCGCCACCGCTTTGACTTGGGGGTCCGCGAGCGCCTCATCAAACGACGTGGTCACGCGCACGCCCGGGTGCCGCTCGGCCGTGGCCTTAAGCAGTTGAGGATTTAGGTCGCACACCCATTTCAAATCGCAGCCACGCGCGATCGAGAAGGTGCGGACCACGTTTTTGCCCCAACCCGCTGCGCCCACGACGGCCATCCCCACATCGTTGTTCACTGCTGCTGCGGCCATAACCACCATGCTAACCGCTTCGGGGCGACAACGAAAATGGCCACACATCGCCTTCAACAAAAGGGCGCGCCCGCCGAGTATCATGGCGCAATGAAAACTGTTGTGCGGGGCGGTCGCGACCTTGGTCGCTGTGTGGTGGCCGTGGTGTTGATGGGTCTTGGCGCTTGTGCGGGGCCAAGCACCGCTTCTCAAGGGGGGCCGCGCACGCTGCTTTCCTATGGCGACGGCCAACCCCAAAGTGTCTTGGCCTTCCCGGATATGGCGTACGAAGCGCTTATCCGCTTCGACGTTCCCGAGCACAGCTTGCCCCCGTCGCGGCTGTGGTACCGACCCGCCAGCCCGGGCCTCTTTCAAATTACGTTCTATGAATCCTCAGGCTTGGATGGCCCCGGCAAACCGTTGTGGGAAACCCGGCGCGAGGTTTCACTGGCAGCGTCGGGACCGGCCACCTCGGGGCGTTGGATGACCGAAGAGCTGGGCGAGGCGCCGCTCAAAGGCCAAGCGACGTTGTGGGTCGGCTTTCGCAAGTTGGGCGACAGCCCGGGTTTGTGGTGCAGCGATAAGGACGCCGGCCACTACTACATGCGCAGCTCGGATCCCGCGCGTCACGTTTCATTGGTGCCTGTGAGGCGCACGCCGCTCGTGCAACTTGAATTCGTACCCGCGCGCTAGAGCACACTCACAAGGTTTGGTTGGGCAAGCCGTGGCCCAAATGCCATTCGTTGCCAGCGGGCCGCGCAAGCCGGATGGCTTCTGCGACGTGGGCTTGCGCAAGTTCACATGCCTTGCCTATCGCCTCACCGCGCGCCAAAAACAGCGCGAGGCTTGAAGCGTAGGTGCAGCCCGTGCCCCGCACGTTTGGTCCCGATGACCGCGGCGAGGAAATCGCTGTGAGCTCACCTTCGTGCACAAGCACGTCGCACACGTTCTCGGTGTTCAGGTGTCCGCCCTTGACCACCACGGCGCGCGCGCCGTGAAACGCAATCATGCGCGCCGTTGCCGCGGCGTCTTCGATGCCTTCCACCGTGCTGTCGCACATGAGGGCTGCTTCTTGGGCGTTGGGCGTAAACACGTGGCTGCGTTTTACAAGCGGCGCCAAAGCCTCCATCAGCGAGACGCCCTCGCTATCGAACAAAGCCCCCCCCGCTGTGGCGCCCAGAACCGGATCAAACACCACCGGCCCGCCAAAGCTCGACAACGATGTGGCGATGGTGCCGACGGTGGCCGCATTGATCACCATGCCGATTTTAACGGCCGTCCGCCCGAGGGGGGCGTCTTTGAGCGCCAGCCCGATGGCTTTGGCCAGCTCATGGCGGGGCCGCGGATCAAGGGATTGCACCCCGTGAAGAGGCGATTGCTCAGCCCAGGCGGTACCGACCAGCCGAAACGTGCAACCCAAAGCGCGCGCCGTGAGACCATCCCTCAGGATGCCGGCGCCGCCACCCGGGTCGAATCCGCCGATGGCCACCAGGTGAAACTTGCCCAAATCATCCACGCGCCGTGTTCTTACTTCATGGTGTTGCGATTGGCTTCCCAGGTTGTTTGTTGTAGCCGAATGGTCGCTTGTTGGCTCCGGCTGTTGTCCTGGGGGGGCGTGGTCTTGGCGCTTACAAGCGCCGCAACGATCGCTTACGCTCAGGCGCCCGCGATCTCCGCGGAAGACGTGGAGGAAGCGAAGGCGCGTTTTGCCGCCGGCAACAAGGCATTTGAGAAGGGCGAATACCGCGAGGCTGTGTCCGAATTCCAAGGCGGCTACATGCTCACGCGCAACCCGGGTTTCCTGCTCAACATTGCCGTTTGCTACCGCAAGCTGGGCGAGCTGGAACAGGCGCTCAGCCACTTTAAGGATTACCTGAAGGCCGAGCCGCAAAGCCCACGCAAGGCCGAGGTGCAAAAGCAAATCAATGAGCTTCAGGCTCAGGTGGGGCCCCAAAACGAACCCGATGGAAAAAAAAGCCCTGCGCTTTTGGCTGATGGCAGCCTCGACCCTGCCGCGGCGCCCGAGCCCAAGGCGCCGGTCAAGCCGCTCGACAAAAAGCCCGCCGCCGCTAAACCCACAACCCCGGTGGCTTCGGTTCCGCAAGCCAATGGGCCCATTGTGGACTCAGCCGACGAAGACGACGGTGTATCCCTGGTCGTCGCAAAGCACCGAGGTGGCTCACCACCACCCCGAGTCAACCGCGCCGCCCGGTCGGAAACACCTGACAAAGACGAAGGCGACCCTGAGGGAAGCAACCACATGTGGTTGTGGGCCGCACTCGGCGGCGCCGTGCTGACCGGGGTCGTGGTGGCGTTCGCCTTGTCAGGACAAAAAGCGGAATCAGGAACGCTGGGCTCCGTGGATCTTCGCTGATATGGTTCCGCCCTGCCCAAGTCCCTAATTTTGGGGGTCTTTGGGTGGTTTCTGACATTCTGGGCTAAGATCAAAGTCCGTGGGCGTGGTCCTTCCTCAGCCGGTTCAATTCGGTAAATACACCCTCTTCGAGCGCATTGGTCGCGGAGGGATGGCAGACGTGTTCAAAGGACGCGTCCAAGGGCCCGCGGGTTTCGAACGCATTTTCGTCGTAAAGCGGATCCTGCCGCACCTTTCGGACGATCCGACGTTCACCAAAATGTTCATTGAGGAAGCCAAGATGTCGGCTCGCCTCAACCACCCGAACATCGTGCAGGTGTTCGAGCTAGGTTCGGTCGACAACGAGTACTTCATCTCGATGGAGTATGTGCGTGGGCGCGATTTGGCCGAAACGATGCGGACGTTGTGGGCCCGCGTCGGCCCCCCGCGGCCCGAACTTGTGGCCTACGTCGGGCGTGAGATGTGCCGGGCGCTCGACTACGCTCACCACCTGCGTGGCGATGATGGCAAAGCCATCGGCATGATCCATCGTGACGTCTCGCCTTCGAACGTGATGTTGTCGTTTGAGGGATCAGTGAAGCTGTTGGATTTCGGCATTGCCAAAGCCTTAGGTGGCGAAAACGGCGACGAAAACACGCAAAAAGGCACGCTCAAAGGCAAGTTCGCTTACATGGCGCCCGAACAGACGCGCGGCAACGATGTCGATAGCCGCATCGATATCTTCGCCACCGGCATTGTGTTGCACGAGATCCTGACCGGGCGTCGCTTGTTTAAGGGCGAAAACGATCTGCAAACGGTGGAAAAAGTGCGGCAGTGTGAAGTGCCGCCGCCGTCACTGCAGAACCCCTTATGCCCGCCTGAACTCGACGCGATCGTGCTGCAAGCGCTGGCGCGCAATCCAGATCACCGCTTTCAAAGCGGGGGCGAAATGGCCGACGCGCTTGATGACATCGTGCACGCCTCACGCTTTCAGCCCACGCATCTTGCTGGTTTGATGCGTGACTTGTTCCCGGGCGAGGCGCCGCAAGACGGTCGTCAAACCACAACGGGCTCCGTGCGCGTGAGCCAATCGATGCCGGCTTCGAATTCGCGGCCCTACACACTGCAAGTGCGATCGCCCACCGTTCCGCCTGTATCTGTTTCGGTGAGCGCGTCCGGCAGCTCATCGTTGGCGCAACAAGCGGCCGAAGCCGCTGCGCTTGCGAACCAACCGCTTTACAAGAAACCGAAGTTCCTCGTGGCCATGATGCTCATCCTTGGTGTGGGCGGCTTCGGTGGCGGCATCATTTTGGTGCGCAGCAGCGCGCAGCCACAAGTGATCATTCAATCGAGTGGCACACAATTGCGTGATGGGCCGATGCAAATCGAAGTGGATTCGATTCCAGGCGGCGCCGACGTATTCGACAAAGCGTCGAACAAGTTGCTGTGTACCACGCCCTGTGTCGCAAACATCAATTGGAAGAACAGCGAGCCCACCGTCTTTGTGTTGCGCAAAGACGGTTATGAAGAAACGTCGAAAGATGTTCGCCCGCCGCTCAAAGTGTTTGCCAGCTTGAAAGCCGCTATTGGATCGGGCAACCGTCGGCCGGTGCCCGTGCAAGTGCCTCCAGCTGTTATCCCCACGCCCAATGAACCTGAGCCAGCGGACGAACCCTCGCGACCACGATCGCATCGTTCGGGGCCATCGCGCCCGCAGCAAAACGAATCTGATAAGCCCAAAGACACGAGCGGCAAGACCGGCAAAAAGACACCGGCGTCTGAGCTTGTGAATCCCTTCTAAGCGGGACCGTTCGTCATGTTCGCAAAACGTCCGGTGGCGGTGGTTGTGCCCGCCTTCAACGAAGCCGATAAGATCGTCGCCACGTTGCGGTCGATTCCTGCGTTTGTGGATCACGTGATCGTCGTGGACGACGCCAGCCAAGACAACACCGCTGTACTTGCTGCAGCTGTTGATCGAGCTGGCCTTGAGGTGCATGTGCACAAGCAAAACAGCGGCGTCGGCGCCGCGCTTGTGACGGGGTATAAACGAGCGTTCGCGTTGGGTGCCGAGATCACGGCCGTGATGGCCGGCGATTCACAAATGGATCCGCACGATCTACCGAACCTCGTGCAAGCGGTGGTGGCGGGTGCGGACTATGCGAAAGGCAATCGGTTTGCCTATCGGGGCGAGCGTGCGAGCGTGTGGCGGCAGATGCCCGTGTCGCGTTTGTTTGGCAACGTGGCGTTGTCGCTGTTCACGAAAGTGGCTTCGGGTTTGTGGCATGTGTTCGATTCGCAATGCGGTTACACCGCGGCCAACCGGCGTGCGCTTGCGGTAATCCTCTCTGAAGCCACGTTCCCACGGTACGGATACCCAAACGACGTTCTGGTCCGCTTGTCGCTGGGCGCGGCGCGCGTGGTGGATGTGCCCGTGCGGCCCGTCTATGGACCGGCCTGGCGTTCTGGCATCCGACCCACGCGCGTGGCCATACCTATTTTGCTGTTGTTGATTCGTGGTTGTGTTCGTCGGTGCAAGCGGCGGTGGGCCAGCGCCGACAGCCGACAGCCCGCGTGGCTGTCTCGACGGTGAGGCGGCGGTGCGTTTAGGTGTTGTCACCACGTCGTGGCCACAACATGCAAGTGATCCGGCGGGCCGCTTTGTTCAAACGCACACTCGCGTTTTCGTGCAAGCAAACGCCGGGCACGGTGACACAACGGTCGAGGTCGTGGCCGCGGGGCACGCCGACACGCGCACTCAGGAAGGCACGTGCCTCATTGAGCGCGTGCAAAGCCACACGCTGTTTGCTGGGGAAGGTGCCCCCGAGGTGTGGGAGCGAGCGCGATCGCTGCAGCGGTTGGGTCTGGCCGTGGAAGCGGCACGGTTCACAATGGCACTGGCACAGCGGGTGCGCACACGGGCCGAGCGGTGGGATCGGATCCACAGCCATTGGTTGGTGCCCTCAACCTTGGCTGTGACCTTGGCAAACACCGGAAAGCCGCACGTCGCCTTCGTGCATTCGGGCGACGTCGCGGCGCTTGAGGCCCTGCCGGGTGGCGCCCGGTTGGCCCGGTGGATCGTGTGCCAGGTGCAAGGCGTGGTTTGTGTCTCGGACGACTTGGCCCTGCGCCTAGAACGCCTGGTGGGTAAGCCGTGGCCAACCCAGGTGGGCAGGCACGTGCAGGCGATGCCGGTGGACCCAGCGGCCTTTGCGCCCCGCCTTACGCCACCGTCAAAGCGCAGCGGCATCCTGGGCGTCGGCAGATTGGTGCCGATCAAAGGGTTCCACACTCTGGTCTTGGCTTTGGGCGGCTTGCCTGTGCGTCGGCGGCCGGCGTTAACGTTGCTGGGCGAAGGGCCTGAACGTGCCCGCTTGGCTCGCCTGGCGTGTGAGCTTGGGGTGAGTTTGCACCTGCGGGGCGCGGTTCATGCCACCCAGGTGGCCGGCGAAATGGCACGAGCCGCCGCCTGCGTGGTGCCCAGCCGCCGTCTGCCTTCGGGCCGCACTGAGGGCTATCCTTTGGTTGTGGCTGAGGCGCTTGGTTTGGGAACGCCCGTTATCGCGACCGCGGTCGGAGGCCTGGCCGGGCTGGGTTCCCACCCGCTCGTGACACTGGTGCCACAGGGCGACGTTGGTGGCCTTAGGTCTGCGCTGTCACGGCTGCCGCCTGCGTAACGCGGGTGGCACCTAGGTGCGCAAGGTAGCACCCAACTGTGTAGGAATTTATCCCACATACATGTCCTAACCCCTTGTATTTCTGTAAACCGCCGTTCGGCACGCCACGTGCAAATCTGCTCTTTGCGGAATCTGTTCTCCCGCAGGACGTCCATGAAACCCAGCCAACCCTCGATTGACGTATCGCTTGTTCTTGCCGTTTCAGACGCAGAAGAGACGTTAGGACGCGACATCAAGGCGTTTGCGGCGCACATGACAGCGCTGGGTTTGGGGTTTGAGATTGTGGCGGTCAACGACGGCTCTCGTGACAACAGCTTGGGCCTGCTCAAGTTGTTGGAGTGCCAAATCCCCGAGCTTCGGGTGATCTACCGAGACGTCTCGGGGCGCGCTTTCGTACGTGGCACGTCTGAGGCCCGAGGCCAAACCGTCATCTTGGCCGATACGGCCAACTGCCCGCTGACCTGGGCGCCTTTGGGCTGGGCGCTTGGCCGTTTGGAAGCCGGCAAAGACGCTGTTGTTCTACGTTCTCGTTACGTGGTGGCCCGTCGGCTCACCTGCCTGCCCGCGGTGGCGCGTTCGCGCGGCACGAGCGCTGCTTTTGAGCGGCGCTTCGAGTCCGAATCGCAGGGCCTGTCGCTCGAGGTCGTGGGTTCGCGCCGCGCCTCGAACGTGTTTGCTGATGTGGCCGACATGCTGCGTGCGCCGCTGCGTCGGCTGCCCTTTGCCCTGCCGCGCTTTTAGCGCTGGTACGGACGGCGCCATCTTCGTGGTGTGCGCACAACGCGACTGCTAGGCTTGCTCGCAGTGTCCTATCTTCCCGCCATCTTGGGTTTGGCGCTCCTCATCGTGGTTCACGAATGGGGGCATTTCATCGTGGCCCGGCTGTGTGGGATGCGTGTGGAGCGCTTCTCCATCGGTTTTGGCAAGCCGCTGTTCTCGGTGAAGCGCGGCGACACCATCTATCAGATCGCGCCCATTCCTCTGGGAGGCTTCGTGCAGATCACGGGCCTCAACCCGCACGAGGAATTCGATCACACAGATCCGTATGTGTTCCCCAACCGGCCACGCTGGATGCGTTTGGCGGTGTTGGTCTCGGGCGCTTTGGCGAACTATCTGACGGCCGTTGTTCTAGCCGTCATCATGTTTGGCGCCTATGGCGTGCCTTCCTTGAAGGTGGAAAAGGTGATGCCCAACACGCCGGCACAAGCGGCGGGGCTTAAAGACGGAGATGAACTTATCGAGGCCAATGGCCAAGCGCTTTCTGTGCGCACCCCGATCAACCAAGTGATTGCCGCTTCGGGTGGCAAGCCCGTGTCGATCAAGATTCAGCGTGCGGGCAAAGAACAAATCATCTCGGTTGTGCCTGAGTCAAAAGACGGCGCTTTCCGAATCGGCGTTCAAATTGGTGGCGGCAGCCTGCACCAGCCCTTGCCCATGTCTGAGGCGTTGCTCTTGGCGGCCACGGTGCCCGTCGACCTTTCGGGGCGTATCCTCGACGGCTTCTGGCAGATGATCACGGGCAAGCAAAAAGCCGAGTTGTCCGGCCCCGTGGGCATAGCCCAACGCATGAAACAGGCGGCCGATCACGGCGCTCTTGAGTTCTTGGACATCATGATCATGTTGTCCGTTTATCTTGGTTTGTTTAACTTGTTGCCAGTCCCCGCGTTGGATGGCGGGCGCGTTGTGTTTTTGCTGTTTAGCTCGCTCGGCCGGCGCGAGGTTAACGCAAAAACGGAAGCCACCGTTCACATGGTGGGGTTGATGCTGATGATGGGCGTGTTCGTGCTGGTCACGTTCAAAGACATCGTGAAGTTGTTCAAGAATTAGTGCGTGGCAAGCTGATGCCTCGAGCTCCCGGCAAGAAGCCTTCGCGCATGCACGCGGGCCTCGTGGGCGAGCGAGCCCTTGTGGGGACCGCTTACTTGAACGACGACAAGCTGCGCGCGCAGTACGCGGCTGAGATTGCGCCCCGAACGGCGGCGATGCTGCAGAAGATCTTCGAGCAACACCTGCCATCGGTGACGCCCAAACGTGTGCTTGATCTTGGCGCGGGCACGGGCATCGTTGGCGCCACCTTGAAGCAACGCTTTGCGGGTGTTGAGGTGGTTGCCATCGATCGCGTGGCCAGCCCAGGGATCATAGGTTTCGACTTGCGTAAAGCGGGCACGCCTGCAGGGGTGAACGGCCGCTTTGACTTGATTGTGGCCGCGCACCTCCTGAACGAGCTGACGGATCTGCAAGCCCCAGCGCGCGCGACGCTGGCGCAATCTTGGCTGCGGCAGTGGCTTGCGCCTGGCGGGTTGCTGTTGTTGATCGAGCCCGCCTTGAAAGAAACCTCGCGTGCGCTCTTGCAAGTGCGCGACCTGTTGGTGGCCCAAGGCTTCGTCATCGAAGCGCCGTGTGTTTGGCAAGGGCCGTGCCCTGCGTTGGTGGATCCTAAGGATTGGTGCCACGACAGCGCCGCCCGTCCCAGCCTCCCGCGCGCCGACTATTCTTTCCTAGCGGTGCGAGAGTCGGGGCAGGTCAAGCCCGACGCAACCTTGCTGCGCGTCGTGAGCGATCTGCGGCGCGAAAAGGGCCGGTCCCGTTTGTTCGCGTGTGGTGCCGAAGGCCGTGTGCCCTATGTGCTGCAAAGCCGCGATGTGACACCCAGCAATGAAACCTTTCTTGCATTAGACCGCGGCTCCCTCTGTCGCATTCTGGGTGTCAGCGTCGCCGGGGACGGTCTTCGGCTTGGCCCTGCCACCGACGTGCGGTTGGGTCCCTAACCAGATCTGTTTGGCGATAGCCGAAGGTGTGCGGTACGTTGCGTGCACATTGGCTCCCCGTCGAATCCTCGTCATCGTTCCCTGTTTGAACGAAGAAGAATCGCTGCCGGGCCTTCTCGATCAGTTGGAGGAGGCTCACAGATATTTGCGCCCCAGAGCGCAACTCGACGTTCTTGTTGTGGATGACGGTTCGGTCGACCGCACGTCGGAGATTGCGCACGCCAGAGGCGTACGTGTGGCGAGCCTTTGCCGGAACCTTGGTATTGGGGCCGCTGTGCAAACGGGACTGCGGCTCGCGGCTCGCGACGGGTATGACTGGGCGATGCAAATTGATGGCGATGGGCAGCACCCGCCGGCAGAGCTCGAGAAGCTGCTTGAAAGAGCCGAAGGGCCTGACCAACCCGATCTTGTGATTGGGTCACGCTTCTTGACCAAGCAAGGCTTCCAAAGCACGCGCATGCGGCGGGTGGGCATCACATGGCTATCTTTGCTGCTTCGCGCGTCTGCAGGCATCAAGGTTGCCGATCCAACGTCAGGCTTCAGATTGTTCGGCAAGCGAGCCTTGACGCTGTTCGATGAGGTTTACCCCTATGACTATCCGGAGCCTGAATCACTGGCCATCGCGCGTGCGGCGAATTTGAAAGTCGTGGAAGTGCCCGTTCACATGCAGGAGCGGCAAGGCGGGGCGAGTAGCATATTTGGATTCAAGGCCGCCTATTACATGGTCAAGGTGACGCTGGCCGTGTTGTTGACCGTGGGGCGCAACGCGAATCCGTGGCGAAAGCGTCGATAGGTTAAGGGCAACACATGCAAGAGAGTGCGCTTGAAAGATACGGGGTGTTTAGTGCGGTGTGTTTTGTATACGCCGTCGCCATTCTGTGGATGTTGTTCCGGCGACGCATAACGCTGCAGTCAAGCCTTACGTATTTGACGTTGATGGTGGGGTTGGGGCTTGGCTTCGTGGTGCTTCGTTATGTGCCCGATCTTGTGTCTGTGTTCGGCTTTACGCTGCCATCAAACCTTTTCTTCTCTGTGGCAATAGCAACGTTAGCTTACCTGCACTTGAGCAGCCTCGTGGCGATGTCACGCGTGGAAGAGCGTTCGACCGCGCTTGTGCAAGAAGTGGCTTTGTTACAGGAGCAAATCGATCGGCTGCGCGCAGATACGTCGGCTCGTGCGCGTTTCGGTTCCGATCCTGCGCCTCCGTTGAAAGACGCCTAAGGTGCGTGCCGACGTTCTCACGGTGACGTATGGGGACTGCAAGGGTGTGATCCCCCTTTTGCGTTCACTTGAACCTCAGCTTGACCGTGTGGAGCGGATCCACATTTGCCATAACGGCCCGGCGAAGTTCGATCCCAACATTTTATCCGCCTTCGCTCACTTACCGATCGTGCTTAGCAGCAACCAAGAAAACTTGGGCTATGGCGGCGGCATCAACAATTTGTGGCCGCAGACCACGGCACCTGTGGTGATCGTGGTGAATCCTGATGTCGCCTTTGAAGAGAACTGCTTATCGGCACTCATCGTTGCGGCGACGGATGGCACAGCGCCCGTCTTGGTCGCTGGCATGCTGCTTGATGAGGACGCAAGGGTAAATGCCTTTGCGCTGTCGCTAACGTGGGATGGTCTGGGGGTCAACGTGGCTCGCGGGCTGACTCTTCCTGCCGCGGATACTGAAGCTCCGTTGGCCGCCGTTGCACCGTCGGGCGCGCTTTTTGCTGTGTCGCGGGCGGCGTGGGAGCGCCACTGCGGTGGCCCATTGTTTGTCGACAGCCTTTTCCTTTACCTCGAAGATCTCGCGCTTGGACTGAAGGTGCGGCGCCAAGGGGGCGGCATCGTTTTTTGTTCCGCAGCGCGCGCCGTTCACCGCTTTTCCGACACAACTGGCAAACGCAGCGCTTTGAAGCTCTTTTATGTTGAGCGCAACCGTTTGTGGTTGCAACGCGCCTTGGCCGGCCGCGTGCTGTGCTTCGCAACTTTTCCGTTCACAGTGCTGCGTTACTTTTCGTATGCGCTTCACATGTTGCGCGCCAAGGGGGGCGGCAGTCACCAACAGGCGGGGCCTGGTTTTCCCGATTTGCTAACGGCCCTGTTGCGAGGTTGGTTCACGGGCCTTTTCTTGGACTTACCGCGCGATCTTGTGCCTTATTTGGGCGAGAACCGCGACGGTGTCTCCCTGCGCCGCTTTGTCGCCCCCTTGCGTGAGCAACTGCGCGATCCCACCGCCTGACAAGTTTCAAGCTAGGATAATCCCAGATGGAGGGCCAGGACCCTAAAGAAGACGTCAAAGAGCAAGCGCCGCCCCAAGAGGATGCGGCCGCCGTGGATGATACGGCTGCGGCCAGCTCAGCGTTTTTGACGAAGGCGTTGCCTGATCAATCCAAAATTGATGGGCGTCTCGATCCTTTGGTAGGCTCGGTTCTGGCTGGTCGTTACGAAGTGTTGCGGCGGATTGGCGAGGGTGGCATGGGTGCCGTTTATGAGGCGCGCCACACGGTCATCGACAAGCGCGTGGCTGTGAAGGTTTTGCTTGAGCGTTTGGTGGAAAAGCGCGAGCTCGTGGGCCGCTTGCTCAAGGAAGCTCGCCTGGCCAGCGCGATTGGTCATGAAAACATCGTGGATGTCACCGATTTTGGTACGACGGAAGACGCACGTTCATTCGTGGTCATGGAGTACCTTGATGGCGAGCCGTTATCAGCGTTGCTGGCGCGCGAAGCGCCGCTGCCGGCGTCTCGTTGTTTGAACATCATTCGTCAAGTGGCAAGCGCGCTTGAAGCCGCACATGACAAGGGCATCGTTCACCGCGACATCAAGCCTGAAAACATTTACCTCATCCGCCGCGGCGACGATGATTTCGTGAAGGTGGTTGACTTCGGCGTATCGAAGGCCGTGCGCACAGCCGACGAGGGCCCAGAAACGTTGCGCCTCACGCGCACGGGCATGCTGTTGGGCACGCCGCTTTACATGTCGCCCGAACAAGCACGCGGCGCCGAAGACATCGACGCCCGCGCAGACATTTGGGCGGTGGGCATTGTGTTTTACGAGTGCCTCACAGGCGAAGTTCCCTTTCGCGCGAACAATTATCTGCAGGTGATCGCACAGGTGTTGAACACAGAGGCATTGCCGCCGTCGCGTATGCTTCCCGAACTTGGGATCTCGGCTTCGGTGGAAGCGGTGGTGATGAAGGCGTTGGCCAAGGATCGGGATCTGCGCTACCAACGAATGTCGGATCTACTTGTTGATCTTGAACGGCTGCGGTCAGGCGATCCGAATGTCACGTTCGATGAACCACCAAGCTCGGCCGCGTTGCAGGCGCAACGTGTGGGACCCCGCTGGCACCTCGGCATCGTGGGGGTGTTGTTGCTCGGCGCAGGCGTCGTCTTCTCTTTAATCAACACTGAGAAGGCGCAAAACATCAAGCCTGTGCGTGTGTTAAAGCCTGCACCTGCACAGCCAGCGCCCGCGGTGCCGACGCAACCCGGTGCTGTTGTGATGCCTTCACCTGCGGCTGCCGCACCGCCCACGCCGCTTGCACCACCCGTGCGACAACGTCGGCCCACGAACATCAAAGCAGCCGTGGTGGTTCCAACGCCAACGGGCCCAGAAGACAAACCTGCAGTGAACAACATCAAGTTCTTAGGTGATGACGTTGCCCCAACATCGGATAAGGTGTTCGGCAAGGCCAGCTCTGATGCCGGTCCGGCTCGAGGTCTTAAGTGAAGTTTGCAATCGCGATCGCCTTGTGCGCTTGGCTTATGAGCCTGCAAACCCCTTGCGCCTTTGCAGCGGATGCGCGCGAAGAAGCGCGGAACCATTACGAGACGGGCCTTGGTTTGTTTGACCATGGCGATCGCGAGCAAGCGTTGGTGGAATTCAAGCTTGCGTATGAGTTGTTCCCCAACAACGACGTGGTGTTCATGCTCGCTCAATGTGAATACCACTTGGGCAAACTCAAAGAAGCCCGAGCCCATTACGAAACATTTTTGAACAGTGACCCCAAGAGCACTCTGGCCGAGAACGCGCGCCTGCGCATTGCTGCGATTGATCGGCGACCCAGCGTGCTCGTGATCAACACAGTGCCAAGCGACGTGTCGGTCAAGATTGAAGGGCAGGGGCATTCCTACGAGGGTCAAGCGCCCAACGAGTTTTTGGTTCCGAAGGGTCGCTACCGCATCACCGTCACGCGCCCCAATTTTCAAGCACAGGTGCGCGACGTAAATGTGGGCATTGCGGAAACGTTGCCCATGTTCTTCAAGTTGGATCCCGTGCCGGGGCGTTTGATCATCGCCACGGATCCCAAGCGAACCACGTTATTCGTACGCGGCATGCGTGCGGAGAACCCTTACAACCAACGCGTGGAGCCGGGCCTTTACGAGATTTACGCAGAAGCCGACAACCATGAAAGCCGCCGCGACACAGTTGAGGTGCGGGCCGGCCAGGACACAGTCGTCGACTTTCGTCTTCGCTACGTGCAACGCAGCGGTCGCCCTGATTTGATCACCGCGTGGGGGTTGCTGGGCGCCGTTGGCTCTGTGGCGTTGGTGATGGATTTGGCCGCCGATCGCAGCGTCGACGTCGGCCAACCCAATCCAGCGTCGTTGTCCCTGCTGGCGGCAGCCGCGGGCGCAGGGGCTGTGGCGGGTGGATTGCTTGGCTCGCGCTTGGCCCCCAGCTACATCCCCGATAACAGATCCATGTACCGCATTGGCTGGATGACGATGGGAACTTTGGAGGGAACACTGGCCGCCCTATCTGTGAGGCCCGGCTTGACCTCCGGCCTCGCGGGAGGAGCGGCCGGGTTGGTTGTGGGGTCGAGCCTGGGCGCTCTCACTGATTCGTTTGCGCCGTCCTATGGGCGAGTGACCCTGATCCAGAGCCTCGCCGCCATGGGTGGTCTGGCTGGTGTTTTGGCCGTGCCCGCGTTTGACTTCGCGCACGATCACTCCGAACTTGTTGCCCTTGCGGGCCTAAATGTGGGGTTACTCGTCGGCATAGCAGGTGCCGTTCGAGCGGGGCGCGACGACCGAGGGCCTTCTTGGCAGCGCGTCGTGCTGGTGGATCTCACGGTGGCCGCCGGCGTGTTTGCAGGAGCGGTTGCCGGGACGATTCCGAATTGCACCAAGGACAGCAAGAAGGCTCCGCCAAGCACCTTGGCCACCACCATGATGCCGAACGGCTCGGACACGAGCGACAACCCCTCCTGCTCGTTTGAGGACACCCCCACCACCACGAAGCTGGCCCTCATTGGCGGTGGGCTCGGGTTTGCGGCGGGGTGGTTTCTCACCGCAGGCATGGATCAGAACGTCAAGCCATCTGCCGCTTCGATCGTTCCCACCATTTCGGCTATGCCTACCCAAAACGCGAATGGGCGCTGGAGCCTCACGCCCGCGTTGTCTGCGCAAGGTAGATTCTAAGCCGCAATACAGCCTTTTGCGGTTATGCATTGCTTGACGACGGCGTTACTGCCGGGCAGCATCCGTCCGACTTGCCGTCTTCTGTTGCAGCGCATTCTCGAGACTGGATCACGTTTTGGATCCAAGCGATTCGTAGCGGGCGTTTGCCTGCGAAGGTGGGCTTTGTCGTTGCCTTAAGCGCGTTTTACCTGCTCACAACCAGCCGCGAGCGGCCGTGGACTGATGGCAGCTTCGTGTATTTCACGGCTGAACGTTTGGTTCATGATCACACCACCACTTTGCCGTTCCCCGCCGTTGCCACACCCAACGGCACGATGCAAAGCCCGCATCCCTTGCTCACGTCGTTGGTGCATGTGCCAGGCGTGATCGTGAAGGCCCTGTGGATGAAGGTGTGGCGGGGAGGCGAATCGCATCTGTTGGTGTTGGCGTCACACCTAGCTCCCGCCGTTTTGATGGCGGGGACGTGTTGGTTGTTCCTCAGTCTATGCAGCCTTTTAAACCTCGGCCGTCGCGCTTCCTTCATCGCCACAGCCTTGCTTGCGTTTGGCACCATCGTTTGGGTTTATGCGCGATCGCCTTGGCCCCCTGCGATCGAGACATTCGTGTTCACGGGTTTTTTCCTAAGTGCTTTGCAGCTCTTGAAGGCGCCAACTCAACGAAGTGCGCTTTGCCTTGGCGTGTGGGCGGCGGCGCTCATCAACGTGCGTTGGTCGTTTGTCTTGCTTGTGGCGCCCGTGGCCGTGTGGCTTGTGTGGAAGCTGCGTGACGAGGCGCAAGCACAATCGTGGCTTGGCACGCGCAGTCTGCCCGTGTTCCTCGCGGGCGCAGCGTGGCTGTTCATTGAAAGCCAACTTCGCTTCGGTTCCACGCTCTACTGGTGGTCCACGCTGGCTGATGCGCCGATGAAGCAGAATGTGTTGATGGGTCTGTGGGGTGTGTTCTTGTCACCAGGCAAGAGCTTGCTCGTTTATAGCCCGCCTCTTGTTTTGGGCCTGGCCGGGTTAACTTCGCTGTGGCGGCCCCGCACACACGATGCCTTCATGTTGTTGCTCTTGTCTTGTGGCCCCGTGTTTCTTCACTTGGCGGTGTTGAATCATTGGACGGGTGACTGGTGCTGGGGCCCTCGCTTCTGCGTGTTTGCAACGCCGGTTCTGATGTTGCCTGCGGCAGTTCTACTCGATCGTTGGTTGCAACGAAGCATCCGCTTGGTGGTGGCGCCGGTGGCGTTGGCAGCCGTGCTGGGCCTTAGCGTGCAGGTGCTGGGCAACGCACTTTACTGGGATCACTATATCCGCGTGGCCAAGCAAGCGCGCATCGGGTGGCTTGGCTCCCCCAACCGCTCGGGCGCGTTGGCTCCGGTCGTAAACGGAGAATGCGATCCGTGCTTTGAAGACATTCACCCCATGACCTGGTTGGCACCCTTTAACCCGCTCGACGGCCACTGGTGGCTGCTGCAACACGTCCTGCGCGGCGACGACGCCGCCACCGCCGAACGCGACGCCGCCTGGCACCGCTACACCTGGGTGAAGTTCCGCATCGACGAAAGCTACGCCCGTGCTCGAATCGATTGGTGGTTCTTGAACTTCTTGCCGAAGCGTCCGGGCAAAGGGGTGGCGAGTTTGGCGGCGTTGGTGGCACTCGGCGCCCTTGGGGTTTGGTTGTGGAGGCGCGCGCCGCTGGCCCCGGCCACTTAGTTCGCTTCTAATAGACAAATTGAGGCAGTTCAACGAGAATCCTGGGGCAGTGGCGATGTCGTTGCGCCCATGCTAGGCCGGCTCCGAGGCACGATGCAAAAATATTCGGGGCGGGTTTTGCTTAGTTTGATTGCGCTTGTGTGGGGAGGTCAGTTAAAGGGCGCCCAAGCAGCGGATGGCCGCGAAGAAGTGCACATCCGCAAAGGCGTCGAATTGCGGCGGAAGGGGCAGGATCGTGAAGCCCTCGCAAATTTTCAAAAGGCCTACGAGGTCGCTCATACCGCCCGTGCAGCTGCGCAACTAGGGCTCTGCGAGCAAGCGCTCAGCCAGTGGCTCTCGGCACAGATTCACCTTGCTGATGCGCTCGCAACCGAATCGGACGTCTGGGTTTCAAAGAATCGCTCTGTCCTTGAAAAGGCCAAGGCCGACGTCGAAACTCAGTTGGGCCGTGTTGTTGTGGCCGGCGAGCCGTCGGGTGCATTGGTGGTCGTGGGTGGAGACGTATTGGGGCGCCTTCCTGAGACCCAATCGACGTTCGTTCTACCGGGATCAGTGGCCATCTCCGTGACTGCAGACGGCTACGACCGTTTCGAGGAAAACAGGATGGTGATGGCGGGCCAGGCGGTTCAGGTGAATGTGCTGCTTAAGCCAAGCGCGGCGAAAGCGGTGCTCTCGTCGAAGCCTTCGGCTCCGTCAGATGACAACGCGGCCCCTGCCGCCGTTGGAGCGTCTGCAGGTTTGGCTGAGGCGCCAGCCAGTGGCAGAGAAGAAGGCTCAAAAGTGTTGGCGTGGTCGGTGCTTGGCGGAGGGGCAGCTTTGGTGGGTGCGGGTGTAATCTTCGGCGTTCGGTCTTCATCCCTGGCATCCGATGCCCGAAACGCAGAGTTCTATGACGCAGCCAAAGAGGACTCGGCCAAATCATCGAGGACGATATCGGTCGCGCTCCTGGGAGTTGGAGCTATAGGCGTGGCGGTCGGTGCGTTTCTCTTCTTTCGGACCGGAGAGAACACGCAAGTGGCGCTGGCACCTGCATCGCATGGCGAAGGCGCATCTGTTTCGATGAAGGGGACATGGTAATGAAGCTTTCGTCTTCGGTACTACCGTTTTTGGCTCTGATTCTGGCTGCGTGTTCTGTGAACACGGCCCCCGAGAATGGCAAGCAAAGGTGCGCGGTCGACACCGAGAAGCAATGCCCTTCGGGGTACTATTGCGGCTCGGACAGCTTCTGTTGGAAAGAGGGAACGGGGCCGGACAATGACGCTGGCGCGAAGAAAGATGCGTCTGAAGTCGATGAGAAGAAGGATGCAGGGGAGGGGAATCAATCCGAGGTTGGCGAAGACGACGTCGGAAATGGTTTGCAGAACGTTGCCAACGGCGACTCATGCTCCTCTCAGAAGGATTGTTCATCCGGCTTTTGCGTCGGCGGCATTTGTTGTTCGTCTGCTTGCGACGGGGTCTGTATGGCGTGCAATGTCGTGGGCAAGATGGGGACGTGCAGCCCCGTGCCATCCGGTGATTTGCCCATTCGAGCCGACCAATGCACCAAGGAATCCCTTGATACATGTGGGCTCGACGGAACGTGCGATGGAACGGGCGCGTGCCGTAGGTATCCCGACGGAACGGTTTGCGTGGCTGGTACGTGTAGCGCCACAGCCGCTTCGGTCGTCGGCATCAAGAAATGTCAGGCAGGAAAATGTGAACCAGGCGGCTCTGAGATCTGTACGCCGTTTGGCTGCGATGCCTCGAAGAATGAATGCTTCGGAAGCTGCACGGGAGACAATCAGTGTGCTGCGAACCAAAGCTGCAAGTCGGGCTCATGCGGCAAGAAGCCGCAAGGCGCGCGTTGTGGCAAAGCCGATGAATGCGAATCCAACTTTTGCGCCGATGGCGTTTGCTGTGGCCAAGCGTGCGAAGGTGCGTGCGTCACCTGCAACAGCGTCGGTTCACCGGGCGAATGCGTGCCGGTGGCAGATGGACGACCAGATCCGCGCGGCGTGTGCAAAGACGAGGGGGGCGCGTCATGTGGAAAAAGCGGTGCGTGTAACGGGAAGGGTTCATGCGCCCTCTACGCTTCCGGAACGACGTGCGCCAGTTCGTCGTGTTTGGGCAACTCGGCTGTGCCGGCGTCAACTTGCAATGGCAACGGAAGTTGCGTTCAACCGGCAGCCGTGTCCTGTGGATCATTCAAATGCACGGCGGGGGTTTGTCCGAAGGATTGCGCAACCGCCAACGATTGCGTGAGCCCCAATGCGTGTACCTCTGGCAGTTGCGGCCTCAAAGAGGCAGGCCAAAAATGCGATGGCAACGCCGAGTGTCGAACAGGCGTTTGTGCCGATGGCGTGTGCTGTGACAAAGCGTGCGGGGGTGCCTGCCAAGCGTGCAACCTGGCCTCATCGTTGGGCAAGTGTACGAGCGTCGGCGCCGGCCAAAGTGATCCCCACGGCGTGTGCACCGCCGCCAAAAAGGATTCCAGCACCTGCGACGAGAATGGATTCTGTGACGGCAGTGGCGGATGCCAACGATACGCCGCGGGCACGCCCTGTTCGGCTGAGGTTTGCTCGATGGACAAGTCAACGCCAGCATCAACTTGCGACGGTTCCGGCGAATGTATTGCGAAAGCGGCTTTGATGTGTTCGCCGTACAAATGCAATGGGACAAAATGCGGGCAAACCTGCAGCAATGACACTGATTGCATCGCCCCCAACACTTGTGTTAACGGCTCCTGCGGACCAAAGCCCATCGGTGCTTCCTGCGCGAATCCCAATCAGTGTCAAAGCGGCTTCTGCTCACAAGGGGTTTGCTGTAACGAATCCTGCGATGGCGTCCAGTGCAAGTCCTGTAGCCTTTCTGGAAGCAAGGGGACCTGTTCGTTGGTTGCGGCTGGCACCACAGACCCCGCAGGCAAATGCGTGAACAGCAACACCACGTGCGGGACGAAGGGCACGTGCAACGCCAATGGCTCATGCGCCGTGACGGCAAGTGGTGTTCAGTGCGGTGCTGCTACGTGTGCAAGCGCAACGTCACTGACCCCAGTCTCCACATGCAACGGCGCTGGGGCGTGCAGCACCCCAGCGGCTCAAGGTTGTGGCCTGTATACGTGCGCAGGTGGCGCTTGCAAAGTCTCATGCTTGGCCGATAGTGACTGTGCTGACAGCGTGAACAACTTCTGCAGCGGAAGCGCGTGTGTTGCCAAGAAGACGAACGGTACGCCTGCGACGACAGGCAATCAATGCAAGAGTGGCAACGTGGTCGATGGCGTTTGCTGCGCGTCGTCTTCCTGCCCGGGCGAGATGTGCCCGGTGTCGGGGGCGACGTACACTCCTGCGCAGAAGTGCAATCTCAACGGCTCGGGTACGTGCAGCGCGACAGCGACCACGTGTGGCGCTCCCTTAACCTGTGGCACAAACAACAGATGCAAGACCTTCGCGATTTACGATTCATCTAACTATTCGGATGAGAACGCCGTCTACGCCAACTAACAAAGGAAAATTGAAATGTCGACACAAACAGCAACCCGAAGGTTCCGTGTCCTCGCGGGCATTGGATATTTCATCGGCGGCATCATCGTTGGTGTGCCAGTGATCAGCTTGGCTCAGTCCTTTAGCACTGCTGGCATCGCGGGTGGACAACCCGTAAGCGCCGCCCAGATCAAGGCCAACTTCGACTTTCTGAAGGCGGAAGTTGATAACAAGCTCAATGCTTCTAGCTTCAACAGCACCGCGACCGGTTTTTTGAGTCATTCAGTCGTCGTCAGCGCCCTCACTGAAGACATTGCCCCTAACGCGCTAAAGTCTGTATTCACGCCCTGTTGCCCGACCGGCACCGTTGCGATGCTTCACACTTGCACGGACGCGGTTAACGCGGTCTCTACCATCAACTACTTTGGCGTCGTCACCCAAGGGTGCGCAGCCGGACAGGAGCGCATCATCTGTAATATGAGAAATACTTCAGGCGCCAACACGAAATTTTTCGCAGGGGCACGTTGTTTGCGAGTTAACTGAGCAATGTAGGGTCGTAGCAATACTTCAACACCTTAGCGACGACGCGAATCTCATCATTGATCGCGGATAGTGTTCTTCGGGCCGCTCCCTGATCCCGTACGTGTGAAGCAAGACCGGACCTTCGTAGCCGGCGGCGATGAGCGGCCGGAGATAGCCGTTGCTCACGTCAAGATCGCCTTCGTCTAAGGGCAAGATCGTGCGGCTCCATCCTTCAGGATCTGCGTCCACTACATAGGCGCCGTTGATGCTCACGAGATCGAGGTGCGCTGAACTGCGCTCAATAACATCCCTGAGACGACCGGCATTCCCCGCTTTTAGTTCATGGCAAAGATGCAGCGATGTTCTTACATTGCTGCCATCCAACAAGCGCAGCACTTCGATGCTTTCCTCTGTTGTTTCGATCCCCATTCTCCAGTGCGGATAGAGCACGATCGGAATGTCGCTGACGGACGCGGAAAGCTGGGACAAAGCGCGCACGCTCTCGCCGATTCGTTGCTGGTTCTTCAATCCACCCACCAAGAGCCATGGACGAGTGTTCCCCGCCTTGAGCGTCTCAAACACGTTGAGCCAATAGGGCTCGTCAATAGGCGCGCCGGCATCTATCGTCACGAGCGCTGCTACAAGTTTGAGCTCGCCCGTCGCAACCAATGAATGCGACAAGAACGCCGCGTAAGGCTCGGTGCCTTTCCATTCGGTCACGATGCCCTGATAGCCCAGAGATTGCAGCAGCAGCTGCTGCTCACCTGGCTGACGTTCCTCCATCGTGAAATTGTAAGCGCCAAACAGATTTTCTGGTGGCCGACACGTATCAGCCGGTGCTTCGCTACCCGAGTCACGAGTCGCATCTGAAAAACCCCCGTCACCTCGCCCATTGTTCGAAGGCTTCTCACAGGCGGCTGCCCAGCACATGGCCGCGGATGCGGTTCCCAAGAATCGACGGCGGTTGAAAAATGCGTCACTCTGGTCGGTAGGGTTCTCCGGGGCGCGGATCTTCACAGGTGGGAGTTTACTATCTCTTGCTGAGTAGACACGTTCCAAACAACACTTCGCCAGCCCTAAGACCGTGTTAGCCTTGGGGCGTGTCATCCCTAAAGATGGTGGACCTGCAACGTCAGTACGCGAACCACAAAGCGGAAATCGACGCTGCGATCGCGCGGGTCCTAGAAACTAGCGGCTTCATCAAAGGCGCTGAAGTTAGCGCCTTTGAGGCGGGGCTTGGTGCATACCTTGGCGTAGACCACGTCATCGGATGTGGCTCTGGAACGGACGCCTTGCAAATCGCATACATGGCCTTGTGCATCGGCCCCGGCGATGAAGTGATCACCACGCCCTTCACATTCGTGGCTACGGTCGAAGCCCTGGTGCTGCTGGGCGCGAAGCCAGTCTACGTCGATATCGATCCGCACACCTACAACCTAGACGTATCGCAGGTGCACGCACGCATCACGCCCAGGACGCGTGCCATTGTGCCCGTTCATCTTTATGGCCAACCAGCAGACATGGATCCGTTGCTCGAACTTGCGAAGCAACACAACATCGTTGTGATTGAAGACAACGCGCAAGCGATTGGCGCTCGTTACAAAGGCCGCATGACGGGCACCATGGGCGCGCTGGGCTGCTTTAGTTTTTTTCCAGCGAAGAATTTAGGTTGTTTCGGTGATGGCGGTGCGATTGCCACGAACGATGCGAAGCTGGCCGAGCAATGTCGCCTCATTGCGAACCACGGATCAAAAACGCGGTATTTTCATGAGCTGGTCGGCATTAACAGCAGGCTCGATACACTTCAGGCCGCTGTGCTCATGGCGAAACTTCCGCACTTAGACAGCTTCAACGAGGGCCGCTGTCGCGTGGCCAAGCGGTATGACCAGGCATTTGCCAACGCTGCTGTCACCACACCGTGGGTCGCACCTTATGCACAGCATGTATACCAGCAATACTCCATTCGCTGTGCTGACCGTGCTCGGCTTATCTCACATCTGGAAGCGGCGGAGGTTCCATACGCCATTCATTACCCACGCCCTTTGCATCAGCAGCCGGCGTTCGCCCGTCTTGTGCCCGAAGGGCAGCGTTTTCCTCACGCAGAGCAAGCCGCTGCCCAGATACTTTCGTTGCCGTTATTTCCCGAGATGACGGAGGACGAAGTGGATCAAGTGATTCGAGCGGTGGTGTCTTTCTCGTAGGCCAAGGCCACCTTGGCACCGTGCTATGATCACGGGTCATGGGAGACCCAGCCCAGATTGGGTTGCGGAAGTTCTAAGCCCACGCACCGAGAAATTCGACCGCACCGAGAAGCTTCAAGTATACGGGCGTGAACAAGTGGCGTGGGTCTGCTGGCAAACCCCCTACAGCGCACGCTTGAGATCTTGCATTTAGGCAGCGATGGTCGCTGGATCGTGCACGGCGTTCATCACGATGATGCAAAAATTCGCGCTGAACCGTTTGACGCCATTGAGTTTGATCTCAGTGTTCTTTGGGACAACGTGCAGGCGAGCAGCGAGGACTAAACCTCGAAGCCCAACGTCTTGAGCTCTTGTTCAAGCACTTGCACTTCCGCCAAAACACGGCTTGGCGCTGGCCCGCCGGTGAGCGTTCGCGCCGCCACGGCTTGCGCGGGATCAAGCGACTGCAGCGCCGCGGGCGTAAGCTCGGGCGCGATGGAGGCAAGCTCCTGCGCGGGCACCTGACGCAGCGGCACGCCCTTGCTTTCGGCGTGACGAACGAAGGCTCCGACGATCTCATGCGCCCGGCGAAACGGAACACCGCATTCGCGCACCAAGTACTCAGCGAGATCGGTGGCGCCCAGAGCAGGATCCATCGCGGCTTGGCCCATTTTTTCTGTGTTGAACGTCAGATCAGCGATCAAGCGTGGCGCCACGGCCAACACAAGTTGTGCGGTTTCGATGGCGTCATACAAGGGCTCTTGCGATTCCTGCAAATCCTTGTTGTAGGCAAGCGTGATCCCCTTAGAGATCGTCAACAGCGCCACTAAGTCGCCAATCACACGCGCGGGCTTCGCACGCAGCAGCTCGGCGATGTCGGGGTTGCGCTTTTGCGGCATCAGCGAGCTGCCCGAGCAGTGCCCTTCGCCCAACGAAACGAAACCGAATTCTGTGGTGGACCACAACACGAGCTCTTCACCCAAGCGTGAAAAATGCACGAGCATCAACGCGCAGGCGAACGCCACTTCAGCGGCGAAATCGCGGTCGGACACGGTGTCCAAACTGTTGCGCGTGGGCCCGCCGGAGAATCCCAGCGTGGCGGCTGTGGTTTCGCGATCGATAGGCAAACTAGATCCAGCCAACGCACCGGCGCCTAGCGGACATTGCGCCGCGCGCGCCGCCGCGTCGAGCAGGCGCCCACGATCGCGTCGCAACATCTCTGCGTAAGCCATCAAGTGGTGCCCCAACGTCACGGCTTGTGCCCGCTGCAGGTGTGTATAGCCAGGCATCAGATCGTGCGCGTGCGCCCGAGCCTTGCGAACGAGAGCCAAACGGGTGCGATCGATGCTGGCCACCAGTTCCGCGATGCTGCGCAACGTGAACAACTTAAGATCTGTGCACACCTGATCGTTGCGGCTGCGGCCCGTATGGAGCCGGCGCCCCGGCTCGCCGACGATCTCGGTCAAACGTTTCTCAAGGTTCATGTGGATGTCTTCAAGCGCCGCGTCCAACACAACCTCGCCGCGCTCGATTTCGCCGGCGGCTTGTTCGAGCCCGCGCGCGATCGTCGCCGCGTCGTCTTCGCTGATGAGGCCCACCTTCGCCAACATCCGGGCGTGCGCCTGGCTGCCACGCACGTCGTCCCACAGCAGGCGCCGGTCAAAGTCGATGCTGGCGTTCAAGGCGGCGGCCGCCGGATCCATGGCTCCAGAGAAACGGGCCCCACGGCCCCCAGCGGCAGGCGTTTGCGGTTCAGGTTGCTTCATGGCGGCCGGCAGACTAGCCGAAAGGGGGGTTAGGGTCGACCGATTCGCCGCCGGCTTCGGAAGGTATGACGCACCGCGCCCCGTGGCAGAAGATTGTCGTGAATGTTTTTGTTCGGCCGATCGTCCATCGATCATTCTGGCGCTCGTTCGGCCGCTTTGCGTCTTGTCCAGATGTTCGCTAGAACCATGCGCGACCCGTCCACCCCCTTTTGTTCCTGGAGGAATTTCCCATGTTGAAGAAGGCACTCGGCACCCTTTTGGCTGGCACTTTCGCTGTGGCGTTGGTGGCACCTGCGTTCGCCGGCGACAACGACTGCACCATTGCCAAGGACGCCAAGACCGACATTGGGAAGGCCTGCGCTGAGGGCGGCATCAAGCGCGCCAAGACGGTCATGAAAGAGATGACCAAGAAGGCCAAGAAGAAGGGCATGAAGGTTGACTGCGACACCTGCCACAAGGACGAAACCAAGTGGACCCTGACGGACGAGGCGAAGAAGAAGTACGACGAATTCGCGAAATTGGCTGCAAGCTAACTTCGCTTACGTACCAGCTGATGAATCGGGGTGCGGGCCGTTGGCTTCGCACCCCGTTTTTGTTTACAGCGACGTTTCGTAGCCGTTAATTTTCAACCGCTTGCACAGGAAACCTGGTCGCACGCCAAACCCTGAGTTAGCCTTAATAAAGAGCCGTGAACGACTGGTGGAACAAGGAGGACGAAAACGCATGGGTAAACAAAAACACTGCTCGAACGAATCGTTTTCACATCGCATCGCAGCCCGGTTTGGACAAAGGAATTCCATCCGGCTCTAGACGCTCCAAGTCCCAACACGACTTTGATCCGCCCGCGAGATTCTGGGCGTAACCGGTCAGGCGGTGCACTCGCCCCCGCCCCCATTCTTGGCGCCACCACACGGCGCTTTCGAATCAGTTCAGTAACGGCCCCGGCGCTGGTGAGCGTGTCTCCCGGCGCCGGTTTTTTTGTGGCAGGGTGCCGACTGTGCCCGCACAAACCTGGCTTCGCCTGACACACCGCTGGCTGCGTCCGGCGCGCACACTGGGTGAAGCCTACGCGGCCCGCGACGACAACTTCCTGTTGTTGCGCCTGCTGGCCGCGTTGATGGTCATGTGGAGCCACAGCTATGTGCTGAGCGGCTCGGGTGGCAACGACTGGATTGCACGATTGCACCTTGGTCCCAAAGTAACGGCGGGGTCCCTGGCCGTGGACCTGTTCTTCCTGACGAGCGGCCTGCTGGTGACTGGCAGCTATGTTGAGCGGCCGGCATTTTGGCGTTTCGTGAGGTCGCGGCTGCTCCGCATCATACCTGCGCTCGTGGTGTGCGTTGGTCTATGCGCTCTCGTTCTGGGGCCGCTGGCCAGTGAACTTCCAGTCGCAGCCTACTTTCGTTCATGGCGAACGTTTCGTTACATCGGCATCAACCTGAGCTTTCGTCCCGGCCTGCAATGGGGGCTGCCGGGTGTGTTTGGACGCAACCCTTATCCCGGCGTCGTCAACGGTTCGTTGTGGAGCTTGCCGGGCGAAGTGGCGATGTATGTTGCCGTCGCGGTTTTGGGTGTCACGCGCGTTCTGTCGCGCAGGTGGCTGGGCACTGCGGTGATATTGGGGCTGGTGTTGCTCGGTTGGTTCGCCCCCGTGGCGGTTCCGTTTGTGCCCGGGCCATGGCTCCTGCGGCCCTGCGGTTTCTTTGCTGTTGGAGCGCTGTGCTTCCTGAACCGTACGGCAATACCTCTACGCACGGACGCCTTGCTTTTGCTTTGGCTCACAGCCGTGTTTTCGCTTGGGAGGCCGTGGCTTGGCCTGATCTTTCCCCTTGTATGCGTCTACACCTGGTTTTGGTTTGCCTACCAACCCCACTTGCCCGCCATCCCACGTGGGTGGGATCTGTCTTACGGCGTCTATCTGTGGGGTTTCCCAACTCAACAGTTGATGGCGCAGTGGCAGGGAGGGGCAACGACCGCGGGGACGAATGCTATCCCAGCCATCCTGCTTGCCTTCGCCGCTGCCGCTGCGTCATGGCGATTCGTTGAAAAACCGTGCCTGCGATTCAAACGCGTCCGCGCTGAGTTCCCTTCTGGACGGTCGCCTTAGCGAGATGCTAGACACGCACCACGCTGCGGTGTTCGGCCCAGCAGGGCTACGTAAATGCAGATCACGGAGACAAGTCAGGACGGTGCACGCCCGACCCAAGCTAAGGCCAACTGGCGGATGTGGAGCTTGCGCGGGGACATCTTAAGCAGGCCTGTTTTCTGGTTCGGTCTCTTGTGCTTGTGGTTCTGCCTTCGCTACACCACACAACAGCCAACCGTGGCTCACACCGCGAGTCCCTATGCGCAGGGCGACGGCACGTATTACTACCTTTACCTGCGCTCCGCTCTGTTCGATCGCGACCTAGACTTTAGCAACGACTTGGCCCTGCTTGGGCAACCATTTAACCTCGGCATCAGCCACATCACAGGTCGTCCGAAGAATTTCTGGACGTGTGGAAGTGCGGTGTTTTGGTCGCCATTTGCTGCTTACGCACGCATTCACCTAGCCGTCACAAACGCGCTCGGCATCACCAATGAGATCCCCAATGGCGCAGGCCCCATCGCTCAACGAATCACGCTGTTTGGCAGCGTCGCAGCCGGACTTGCGGCGTTATGGCTAACGTTCGCTCTTTGTCGCCGCACATTCAGTGCCCGCAACTCGCTGTTCGCTGTCGTGGCGCTGGCTTTCGCCACACCGCTGTCATGGTACATGTTGCGACAGCCATCGTTTTCGCACGCAAACAGTGCCGTCGCGGTCGCCATCTTCGTGACCCTTTGGTACGGCACACAAGGTGGGCGTAGCACACGTGTTTGGGTTTTGTTGGGTGCAGCGTTGGGCTTGGCTATGTTGGTGCGACCGCAGGATGCCATTCACGCTGTGCTTCCTTTGACTGAGTGGTGCGTCCTGGCCCTAGCTGCCTTGCGCTTGCGCGAACGAAAGGCACTGGGCTCGCTCGTCATTAAGGGGCTGGCGTTCGCCCTGAGTGCGACGAGCGTCTACTTTGTGCAGCTCCTCGCGTGGCGAAGGATCTATGGTCGATGGGTTTTGGATCCGCACGAGGCGCACTTTCTGGAATTCAAATCGAGCCGCTTTCTCGAAGTTCTGTTTTCAAGCCGCTTTGGTTTGTTTTCTTGGCATCCGCTGGTCTACGTGGCTGTTATCGGATTGGTTGCGGTAGCGTTGTCCGGTCGCATTGAAAAGAAGGCGCGCACCTTTGCGCGCCTTGCGCTTGTGGTATTTGCCCTGCAAGCCATTGTCAATGGAGCGACAGTTGACTGGTGGGGCGGTTGGTCTTTCGGGGGTAGGCGCTTTTTGGGCTGCACAATCTATTTTGGCTTCGGGCTGGCGATGGTGCTTGATTCAATAGTGGCTGCCGCCCAACGCTGGAGCTCAATCGTCTTGAAGTTCGCCCTGCCCATGGCGTTGCTTTTCGTGCCCAGCATCATCAATTTGCAGCTTGCCGATGACTATGGTGCCAAGCGAATTCCACCTGGGCTACCGCAAGACATGCTGCAACTATGGACCGGGGCCACGTCACGTATCTTGGCGAGCGTCTATGACAGCACTGGCAACATTGGTTCTGCGCCTCTTAACTGGTGGCTGGCCGCCGCGGCGAACACATCGCCAGCGAAGTACGACCTGCTGTCGTCCGCCGAAACGTTTTATGATCACCGGGCGCCCGAATCGATTTTGCTCTCCGACGATCGATATTCGTTAGCTGGATTCGGACCGAAAATGACCTTGGAAGGGCGCGTCGCACATTGGGTGCAAGGCGCGGAAGCGACATGGGGCTTTGCGCTCCGCAGGGCCGAAGCGATCGTCGCCGATGTCACAGTATTCGTTCCGCGCGCGCCAGCCCACGTGCGTTTGGTCGTTGGCGGTTCGGAGGTAGCAAAGCAAGATCTGCCATCTCCTGGTTGGACGCATTTTAACTTCTTGCTGCCGGCGACCTCCCTGCGTTCTGGCATCAACATCGCGCGCATCGAGCAACTCGCTCCCGCTCCTACGAACAACACAGATCTGCCAGGCTTGGCCTGGGGTACCGTCACGCTCGCACCGGCGAAACCATAATGAGAAGGCCGCAATGAAGCCACGTCATCACATTGCCGTTTGGGGCTTCTTCTTCTGCGTCTATATGTTGAGCACCAGCCGCGAGCCGCCGTGGAACGACGCGAGCCTGATCTATCACACGGCGGGATCAATCGTTTTGCGTGGCGACTTGGGTATTCCAACCAGCCAGCCGAACGTTTTCACGTACGCGCCTCATCCCATCATGGCGCCATTGTCCCAGGTCCCTGGCTTCATGATCTACCAGTGGGTGATCGCGCGCTGGATGGACGCTTGGGCGATGGCGAAGGTTTTGACCACGCACCTCGGTCCGGCGTTCTTCGGTGCATTGACATGCTCACTGTTTTTGAGCGCGTGCTTGCGGCTGGGCATCCGCATTCGCGTGGCGAGTCTTTGTACGCTTGTCGTGGGCCTATGCACGAGTGTTTGGGTTTATGCGCGGAGTCCCTATTCGGAGATCGTTCAGGCGGCGACGTATATGGGATACATCGGAGCACTAATCGCGTTTTGGCATTCGCCCCGCAAAGCGACGGCCTTGCGTGTGGGATTTTGGGCGGCGCTGTTGGTGAACTCGAAGATTATCTTTGTTCTGTCGTTACCAGGCGGATTGGCGATCTGTGCGTACCGGATGCGGAGGCACCTGAAGTCGTTCGGATGGCTCTTGCCTTGGGCTTTGACGCCCTTGGCGGCTGCAGCCGGTGTGATCATGCTGCACAGCCAAGCCCGCACGGGTGTGGCGACGAGTTCAGGTTACGCCGTCACGCCCGAGATCTTTGCGCAGCCATTCTGGGAGGGCGCTTATGGCCTTTTGGCTTCTCCGGGACGCTCTCTTTTCCTTTACTCGCCACCGGTGATCCTTTCGCCCCTCGCAACGAAATGGGCATTTGCCAACAGACGTTTTCTCCTCGTAATGCTGGCTCTGTGTTCCATCCCCGTGTTCTGTGTTTATGCGAAATTCGAGGCGTGGTCAGGCGATTGGGGGTGGGGCCCCCGCTACATGTTGCCTTTTCTGGCACCGATGTTTCTGCCGGGTGCGCTGTGGGTGGATCACATATGGGGAGCGGCTTCGAAAGCTTCTCGCACACCGCTGCGCTGGGCCATCGCTGGCCTCTGCGTCGTCGGTCTTATTGTGCAACTGCTGGGCAACGCCTTTTACTGGGACCACTTCATTCGCATCTCGCAAGAGGCACGCAACGGCTGGCTAGGTAATCCCAACCGCATCGGCTCAAAAGGTGTTCCCCGCCCGACGTCTTGCGATCCCTGCTTCGAAGATTACTACCCATTCGAGTGGTTGCCGGCCTTCCAGCAGATCGAAGGCCACTGGTGGTTGTTGAAGACAGTGCCTCTGCACAAGTCCTGGATCGAAGCGACAATGACCGCCCCTTGGACCCATTACACGTCGATGCAGATTCCGATACCACGATCCTATCCGCAGGCGCGTATCGATTGGTGGCCAATTCAGTTCGGGAAGAAGTTCAAAACCGCAACGGCGCTCATTATTGCGACCTTGTCAATGTTCGGATTGGCTTGTGCCCTCATCTGGCGCCGCCGCTGTGCGGCGGTTGGGCGGGAAGTGGATATGCAAAATTAGTACGCGACAAACTTCAAGGAACTGTCTCTCTTAAACGCTGCAACTGCCTCTTGGTCCTGATGCCCCTGGTCAAAACCCTTAAGATAATCTGCACCACCGTGGCTTTGGTCATCACGATGGCATTGGCTTGTTCCGCCTGTCTCGAAGGACAGCTGCGATCTGAGGGTAGTTCATGCCAAATCGATAAGGATTGTGGGCCCGGTCTATTTTGCGACCAATCCGCAGGGCGTTGTGCGCCGCCACCCTCAGCCGACGCCTCTTCTGATTCTGATGCGGAGACAAAACCGATTTGGATCGTTTCGCCAGCCAACGGATCCTTTGTTGGAAACCGGATTGATGTGCGGGTCGAGGTGGCGTCGCCATCAATGGTCGAGCGAATTGAGATATGGCTTGATGGGCAGCTCATCGCGACTTACTCGAAGGGGCCCGTCTCCTTTGAACGTCAGCTCGACTCTGTCGACGCAGGTCTTCACGTCCTGTCAGCGACCCTGAGGGATAGGGCCGGTCGGCTTTTCGCTGCTCAAGCCGCGTTCGAGCTTGACACCGCGCCGCCTGAAGTCGAGCTGTTCTCAGCGTCTGCAGTGGTTGCCAAAGACCCGCTTGCGGTGACTGTGGCGGCTACGGATCGCTCCGGTCTAGTCTCGATAGTCGCGTGGATCGAAGGTGCTGAGAAAACGATACCGGCCTCCGAGAAGGTCTTAGGTTCGGGCATCCGGGTGTTTGAGTTTGGCACGAATGGGTTGAGCCTCGGAGAACACACGGTGTTGGTTGTTGCGACCGATCGAGCAGGTCTGTCAACCACCAAGGCAAAGGCGTTTCTTGTGCAGAACGTACCATCGAGCGCCTGTGCCAATGACTTGCAATGCACCACCGGGTTTTGCTCGCAGGGAGTCTGCTGCGAATCGCGATGCAATGGCGATTGCGAGTCGTGCAATACGTCAGGCAAAGAAGGAAAGTGCGAGCATTTGTCAATCGCGGTGGGAAACAAGACTTGCAAAGCCAACTGCGCCGACGACCTCGACTGTGAGAACACGTATTTCTGTTCCTCGGGCCAATGCATTCCAGATATCGTTGCCCTTAGCAAGGGCGGCTACTTCCACTACTGCGTAGGGCGTGCGGACGATTCTGTTTCCTGCTGGGGCTCGAATACGTTCGGTCAGTTGGGTGACGGCACGACGACTGATCGATTCTTCCCCGGTGAGGTCTTTGGGTTGTCCGGCAAGATCAAGCAGGTGGAGAACACCGCTTACGCAAGCTGCGTGTTGACTGAGGATGGCGTCGTACGTTGCTGGGGCATTAACCACGCGGGCGACATCGGTCTTGGGCCAAGTGTGGTCTACTCAGGTGTCCCTGTGGCCTTGCGATTCCCAACCGGTAGAAAAGCGCTGCAGTTGGCGTCTGGGCTTCGGCACAGCTGTGCTCTGCTGGACGACGCGTCTGTGCACTGCTGGGGCTCGAATGAGTTCGGCCAGAGCGGATGGTTTTCTGATGCCTCGCAGACCGTCGTTTGGCAGCCGACGCCCGTGGCTGGCTTGGGGGCTGTAGACTCCATCGGCCTTGGCTGGGACCACTCGTGCGCAAAGCTGCGCGCCGGAACCCTTGCCTGTTGGGGGCGCAACAACACAGGCCAGTTGGGCGATGGCTCCCAATCAGATTCTGCTTTCCCAGTTATGGTCAAGCAGCGAGACACTGTCGGCAAGATCGCCGTTTTTGATGCATCGAGTGTGGTGTCCATATCTGGAGGCTACCGCCAGACATGCGTGCTCACATCCGCTGGTCTTGCGTACTGTTGGGGCCTAAACATTTCGGGAGAGGCCTGCTTGGGCACGCGGACCGGCCTCGAGCCTTTCGTGTCCTTACCGGTCCGATCGAACGATCGTGATTTGAAGTTTGATCAGTATCAGGTAGGTGGCGGGCATTCGTGTGGCCGTCTTAGGGATTCGCAGGAGCTGATCTGTTGCGGCTGGAACGACTTTGGCCAAGCAAGCACCCTGACAACCGAGGGGAACGTCATAACGCCGACCAAGGCTATTGCCGACAAAGTCGCTGGTTTTTCGACCCTAGGGCAAACGAGCTGCGCAACATTACCGAATGGAAGCCTATATTTTTTCGGAAACAATCAGGATGGAATTCTCGGCACGGGCCCAACTTCAGGCTTAGTGTTGCCAACACGAACGCCTACGGCACCTCGCTGGCTGCCGTGAGACATCGGTGGCAACGCCGCATCAGTGCGCTATGCACAGTTGCGCCGGAGCCTCTCGATGAGTCACAGTCCGTATATTGTCGCCACAACAATCGTGGCGTTCTCGCTTCTGGGATTGTGCCCGTTAAGCCTTGTCCAGGCTGCAGATTTGGCTAGCCCGAATCCTGAAGCCATCGCGCTTTATGCGCGAGCGAATGAGGCTTTCGAGGCGCGGGACTATTCTGGGGCCGCCGCGGCCCTTGGCGAGGCGGTGAAATTGGATTCGAACCCTCTCCTGATCTTCAATTTGGCCCAGGCGCTAAGGCTTGGTGGCAAATGCAAAGAGGCTCTTTTTCAGTATCGAGAATTCATCACAAAGGCAGCGCCCGAGTTAGAAAGCTCGCTGCGTGATCAGGCAGAACGCTATGCAAAAACACTTACTGCGGAGTGTGACTCTCCACCAGCGGAGCGAACGGAACTGCTTCCCACGTTAGTCGAGATCGAAAAGGCTGACCTCGCAACTCCTGTCCCTGCCCTTTCTATAGCCAAGGATTCAGCTTCGACCTCCCAATCGGAACAGCCACGCTCGCGTTCGTGGGCTAAGGCAGCGTTGGTATTTGGGGGGGCAACCGTCGGTTTAGGGGGCGGTGGCTTTCTTTGGAACCGTGAGCGCTATGCTCGCTGGTCAAACACGGACCAGTTCCTGCAAGCGCAGAAGGCCGCAGGTGTGACGACCTCAGAGCTTGTTGACAAGCAGCGCTCCAATGACGGGCTGCTTAACAGTGTCAGAACCTTTAACGTCGTAACTCTCACTGCGATGGCCCTCGGCGCTGCTGCAGCTATATGTTCTGTCCTCTATATGGCACGGCCTTCAAAAAAGGATGATGCGAGCCCCTAGTCGTCAGTGTGGATGGTAAGGGCTAACGAGCCCATCATTGCTCCGCAACATGGACGTCTCAGGCGCCTGCCAAGCCCGGTAAGGCTGAAGTGATGCCTTGGCAGGTGGGTTCGCCTGTGACGCTGATGCGGAAGTCCGGGGCGATACGAAACCGGTGGTACGTTTCCTGCGCGAGCGTTTAACGAACTGGACGACAGGGGTTTTTGTTGATGCCGTCACGGCCATGGGAGGCGGGTCAGTATTGACGACTACGGGCTCCCCATCGACGCGTGCCTCAGAAGGTGCGGCTGCGTTTTGCGCCGGCAACGAAGGCTTTGAGCCGTTTGGCGTTGGTGAAAGTGAGCGGACGACTCCGGGCGCCCTCGTGAAGACCGTCGCAAAAGCGGCGCTGCCGGCGAGGGTGGCACATGCAAGGGCGGCCAGAGCAAGCCGTGGCCAGACCATAAGTCGTTTGTCAGTCTCACGCGAGGGCAATGCCGACACAGCTGCGGCTGCGGCGCGAGCGCTGACAAAGCGGTCATCGGGCGACCGCTCCAAACATCGAGCGATGAAGTCCTGCCACTCCCGACTAATGACGCCGAAATCTTCCAGGCGTTTGGGTGCCTCTGTTAATCGTTGAGTGGCCTCCGCTAGTGAGTCAGTGCCGGAAAAGGGACGATGGCCGGTGAGAATCTCGAAAGCAACGACGCCTAGCGAATAAAGGTCCGACTTCGCAGTGACGTTCTCTCCCCGCAATTGTTCGGGAGACGCGTATTCGAACGAGCCCGCAAAAACATTGGCGCCAGATAAGGACCCAGGCCGCGCGTTCATGATACGGGCCAGGCCAAAGTCTATAAGAACCACGCGCAGCGGATCCTCTTGCTTGCTGACGAGCAAGACATTGTGGGGTTTTAAATCTCGATGGACCACACCTGTGTCGTGAAGCGCCGCTAACCCTTCCAAGAGCTGCAGCAGGAGCATTTTGGCGTCGGCCATTTTGAAGGCACTCCTTTCGTGCATGGCTTCGTTGAGTGACTGGCCTTCAATGAACTCCATGGTGATGAAGGGAATAACCTCCGTCCCGCGAGGCGTTGCGCGATTATGAAATCCAAACTCGAACAGCTTGCAAACGGAGGCGTGCGTGACTCGCCGAGCAAGCTTGATTTCTTGCTTGAAGCGGTTGATTGCCGAAGCGCTATCGAGCCGCGTGAGCGTCAATGTCTTGAGTGCCACTCGTTCGTCAAGCTCCGTGTCCAGAGCTTCATAGACTTCGCCCATGCCGCCGTGGCCGATGCGCCGAAGGATCCTGTACCTCGACGCCACCGTATCTTCGACAGCGAGGGTGTAAGAGTTGCTGGCGGGGGAGTCATCGGTCTCCGTCATGGCCGATGCCGAGAGCAATTGACGGCAATCATCGCAATGGTGGGCATGTTCAAGCACCCATCGTGTCGAAGGCGTCGCCCCCTCGCTCATCAGATCGCAGATGGCGTTGACGCTCGGGCAGGGCTCCGGCTGCAAAGGTAGGCTTGATTCAAATGGGGGCTGAGACACTGGCTCACCGGTAGAAGCAGGTATGATACCATCCGGGTAGATGGGAGCAGTCTCCACATGTCCGGATTTATCAGTTGCGTTTGCCAAAGGCAAAGAACGGTTTCCCACCGTGAGCCTGACGCTCGAGGAATTCCGGACGCGATGCGTCGAGATGCCGGAAATGTTCTTTCCGGACGACTTCTTTTGGGCATTGGCCTGTTCTTTAAGAAACACGGAGGCTCTGGCGGCCCTCGAGGGCCAAATCATGCCGTTGCTCCCTTCGTACCTAAGGCCACTGCGCCTATCCGGTGATGCGTTGGACGACTTTCTCCAGGAGTTCCGAATCCAACTTCTGTACTCAACCTCGCCCCTCATTGCCAAGTTCTCGGGCAAGGGTCCGCTGCGCCCGTGGATTCGCACCACGGCCACTCGTTCCGCCATTCGGTTTCTCACGGCCAGTGGTCGGGGCGCACATGTTCGTGAGGGCGAAGAGGTTATCGCCAAGCTCGCCGATCCCGCCCAGGGCGATGCGGTTAGTTCCATTCTGCAAGCGCACAAAGCTGACTTGAAAGCCGCCTTCGAAGAAGCGATCGAAACACTAACGGATCAAGAACGAGTGATTCTTCGCATGTACGTTCTTGATGGGGTCAACATCGACGGCATAGGCAAACTTTACGGCGTCCACCGAGCCACGGTCGCCCGCTGGATCGTTGCGATACGTTCAAAGTTGCTTTCACGCGTGCACAATCAACTTGGTGCTCGCCTCAGAGTGTCGGCGGCGGAGGCCGACAGTTTGTTTAGGCAGTTTTCGGGTGACATTCGCGTAAGCGTTTCGCGCGTGCTTGGGCGATAGCTCGTATGTACGTCCTCGGCCGCGTGAATAATAAGGGCATCGGTATCCCTTACAGCGTTCACCGCGCCACGGTGGCTTAGAAAGCTCTTTAGAACTTGAATTTCTTTGCGACAGATTCAAAGCCCGTGTCTCCCCTAAATGTCGGGAAGGTCCGACCCCATTTAAGGAGACCCCAAGATGAAATCGTTTATCAAATTTGCTTCAGCTGCCGCGCTTGCGATCGGAACCTTGAGCACTGGTGTTGCTCACGCCAACCTCTCTTGTGTAACCAACGTCACGCAGGTTGATATTGCCGGCAACGGTATGATCTATGTGACCGGAACAGGGGTGGGAACGTCGTTCGACCACAACGCACTTTGCTCCGTCTCATCCCAGGTGGGCGGTTATACAGCTGACGCATGCAAGGAGCTAAACAAGACGCTCACTGCAGCTTTGCTCTCGGGCAAGAAGGTTACATTCTGGTTCAATGGTGGCTCGTCTAGTTGTGCTCCTGGTAGCTGGACAGATCTCACAAATCCAGCCTACGGCGTGTACTTCGCCAATATTCTGAAATAGCAGCCAAGGTTGTTTCGTAAACGACTGCCCCCAGGAATGCGATGAAGATACTAACACCTGTATTGGGGGCGGCTCTCGGTTTGCTAACCGGTATGTCGCCCGCCTTCGCTTGGAACCCGCCCAGTGGCCCCTCAAAGTTTGATGCCGACGCGCCGCTTACGCCAACGACGCCGTTGTCGAAAGGTCATGCGTGGATCACTCAAGCTGCTATCTCAGTCCTGTACAACGATGGCTACTGGTTCGCAGCGGATAAACTCCGCGAAAACCAGAATCACATCCTCAGTGGTAACCGTTGGCAAGATGTCAGAGACGGAGACCAAAGGGCGGTGCTTGTTGGCTGCGCGATTCCCCTCGTGGGCATCTCCAACTATTGTCCTGATTGGTTAAAGACGGATATCAAGACCATCGACAGCTGGCCACTGTCAGCGGTGAACCACTACTACAATCCGGATACGAAGAAGGGGCTCGATTTCGGTTCACTTACGACTTTGCAGTACTGGCAGATTCCCACGGGCGGCATTGTCTTCATTGATATTCGCCCTAATCTCGGTACAGGAGGCGTCTTCCCTGCAACCACCATCATGGCGCAGGAGTTCGGTACATCCACGGGCATTTACCGCGGGGATACGCCAGCGAATCCGATCGGTGCGCGAAGCAGTAAGGAGGCCTTGGGCTTCTTCTATCTTGGCTCAGCCGTCCACCTCGTACAGGATCTAAACGTGGTTCATCACACCTACGACGAGTTCTCGAAGAACCATTCCGACTACGAGAACGAAGCCGACAAGTGGATAGCGGGACGTGTGTTACCAACCGCCGATGATGGATGGACGGGCAGGTATCTTGCCAATGTCCCACAAGTAGATTGCAGCGCTGGTGAGATTCGTTGTCTCGCGACGAACGCCGCGCAGCTAGCACACGTGAAAGCAGACTTGGATGCCGCCGAAAATAAGAACTATTCGGCCGCGGCGTCTCACGTTCGGTCTGCCACGGAGTTCACGGCCGGCGTTTTCCACGAATTCTTTGTGAAGATTGGTGAAGAGCCAGTAAACGTTCCTGCGGCTCTGAGGGTCATCCTCTAGTCACAGTAGCACGACAGAGGCTGGCCGCACCGGCCGGCCTCTGTTTGCGCCGGGTCGGTCGCCGGGTCGACAAAGCAAAACACGCGCCCGAGCACAGAGCAACGAGCACAACCAAGTGAGGTCGATGCCGATGACAAAGTCTCATTCAGAACATAGACGACCGCTATGCCATAAATCGGAAAGATTCATCGCGCTGCTATCCCTTGTCCTAGGAGTGGCCTGCGAAGGTGTTTCTTTCGAGCCTGTTGAAGGGCCCAGTGATCCCGAACGTAGTCAAGGTCTATACGTCGATGCGCCAGGCATCTGGCATCAAGAGACTATTTCAGTGTGTTGGAACAATTTCGATGCTCAACATCCCGAAGTTCACCAGTGGGTCAAGATGGCCGCTGAAGATTCGTGGTCATTTGTGGCCAATGTGCGCTTCGTTGGATGGGACAAGTGCGGACTTCTTGGGGCGGATGTCCAAATTACCGTAGGCGACGACTTACATCCCGCCGTTGTGCGGGGCTTAGAGGCGCTCCTCGGCACGACGATGAGATTGAACTTCAAACAGGAAGCAGGCTATTGCGGCACAGGTCATCCCGAGGAGACCTACCGAACATGCATGGAAGCAATCGCTATACATGAGTTCGGTCATATCCTCGCGTTCGCACATGAACAGAATCGTCCAGATACGCCAGCCACTTGCAATCGTGCTCCACAAGGCTCGAATGGAACCGAGACCTATGGCGATTGGGATGCAGATTCGATCATGAACTATTGCAATAGCAATAGCCGCGCTCATCCCTGGTTGAGTGAATCGGATATCGAAGGAGCCCAGAAATACTACGGGACGGGACCTCGGTATTTGGCCGCGATCGGCACGATTTTATGAGCTGTACACGACTATGACTTGTTGGCAGCGGGTCCTGTATGACCCATCAACGATGGGTCCACCGAAGTCCACACCCAAAGCGCCATCGCATACGCGGTCTCAGCTACTCCGGTGAATCAAGGCTTTGTTTCATTCGCCGCAGACTTCCTGAGCTACTATTTTTATTACGTGGCCTCGGTTCGACATGATAAAGGCGACCACGGATTACGCCGATGAGCAGAGTTCTCAAGGACGATTCGGGCTCGTTTCTTCCTACTTCAGGCGCGTCGTACCGCGCGAACATTTGCACCGCCGTACCTCTTGCCGTAGTTTGCTGCCGGAATGCTTTCGCGGGTCAAGGCCCTTAACCTAACATTTGTCCGTGGGCGCGTGCGCTTCGCTGTATTGGCGCCGAAACTCGGCCGAGCCCTTGCGGGCGTGTTCACATGTTGGGTCGCCGTCTCATATATCCGGCACGTCCTTACTCACTTCTGGGCCGAAACGATCGACGACGCCGCGATAACGTATTCGTATGCCGACAACCTTGCCCATGGCCACGGCCTCCGTTTAACACAAGGTGAAGCCCCCGTTGAAGGCTTCTCAAACTTTCTTCAAGTACTGCTCTTAGCGCCCGCCGCAGCGCTCAACGCCAACCTGGACGTGGTTTCGAAGAGCCTGAATCTCGCATTCGTGCTGGTCGGCTTTACTCTGCTTTCTCTGCTGGTGCTCAAGCATGCGAAGGGCTCTTGGGTGCTGCTGGCGCCAGCGCCCTTTTGGTTTGCTTTGCTGTGGCCGACCTTCAACTACTGGAGCTTCGCGGGGCTCGAGGGAGGCATCCTTGCAGGGCTGCAGGTGACGGCCCTTGCACTGCTGGCTTGGCCCAATTCTTCCGGCCTGCGGCCATGGCTCGTAGGCATCGCCTGCGGCCTCCTTGCATGGTGCCGCCCCGAAGCTGTGGTTTACGGCGGCGTGCTCGCCACCGCCGCATTCTTCGTCCTGAAGCCGCGTCTACGCGCCGGAGTGATCTTTGCCACCATGGTTGTGGCACTGATTGGCTTTCGTTGGCTGTACTTTCACGACGTCGTTCCAAACACCTATTGGGCCAAGATTTCGCCCGTCAGCGATCCGGCGCGAGGCATGAACTATGTGAAAGATTTTGTGACGCAGCGGTGGTGGTATTTTGTTTCGCCACTTCCAGTGCTTGCGCTCGCGAACAAGAGGCTGCTGCCGGTGGCAATCGCGGGCTGGCTATCGGTCGCTTGGGCCTTCTTCTTCCCGATTCACTCGGGAGGCGATTGGATGCTGGAGTTTCGCTTCATTCAACCCGCCTTGGGCCTTCTGGTTGCTCTTTCCTCTCTGGGCGTCTTAGCCATCGCAGAACAACTAGCAACATCAGGGTCTGTCCGCGGAACCTTTTGCCGAGACGTAGTCGTCGCACTAGGCGTAAGCGCGAGCATACTCTTGCTTTCGCTCGTGCCGCCGGGTTGGGAACAACGTGCGATCAGCATTTCCAAGCCACGCGATCTGTCTTACCAGCGCATAAGTGGGGTTGCGCCCCCTTATCGCCAATTTGCGCACGACCTTGGTTTGAAGCGGCGCCTGCTGCATGCCGATGTGGATGTTGGGGGCACTTCGTTTCGCTCAGGTCTCGACATAATTGATCTTGCAGGCCTTACGGATCGCACCTTGGCGCTTGGCTGGACCAGACATCCCACGTCACTCACGGATTACCTGATGCTAGAGCGCCGTCCTGATTCCGTTCACTTGCACGGCGGGTGGCTTGGTGCGACTCCTTTTCAAAATCTGCCTCTCGCTCCCTACCTTTATCGAGAGCTGGCTGATGCACAGCTAGGCAAGATGTTCTTGGGGCCGCTCACTTTGTTGCGTGAAGATCTGATTGGCGGAGCCGCCCCGCCAATGATGGCCAAGGCGTTCGATGCTGGCGGAGCCGTGGGGTATGGAGTCTCTACTGTTGCGATGGACAATGGGAGCGTGGTCGTGTTCGTTCACTGTCGTGCTAAGGACGACCTTGTCTTCCCCAACCTCGCTTGGTCCACCTCGAAAGGTACCTCTATCCCGGTCGTTTGGGATGACGGCATATTTCTGAAGGCGCCGCCACGAGGCACCTGGTTGATGGGTAAGGCGGTTGTGCAGCCTCATGACTTCCCGCTCAGTTTGTCTGATTCCGATGTCACGCTAAAGGCGCCCGTCGAGTCGAAGCGGGATTGCTCGGCGCTGTCCTACTGGGCGCGGGCACCGTTGTATCGAATGGCAGGCCTCAGTGGGCCCTGTGACTGTGATCCGCATGAAGTACTTGAGCTAAGCCCTGGGGTGGCAAGGGTGCGGGGCGTGGCATTCTTGGCCGAAGTGTGCGAGCGAAGCTGGGTGGCCGGCAAAGGCGCCGTTTGGGCCGCAGAAGCAGATGAACTCGCCGAATCAGCCCCCACGGACATTGAACGATACGAGATGGCCAGTGCGGCCGCATTCTTGGGGGAGACGCGAACGCGCAAACGCGCAGACCGCGTGGAGCGACTCCGATCCGTTGCGGGTGGCGGCCTCCATTCGTTGGAGACATTGGCATGGGTGGTTCTCAGGACAGGCGAACCAAGCCGCACAACGATTACGACGGCTGCGCGTCTGCACTACGGAGCGAGGCGGTTCAAGTACAGCCTATTGTGGAGTTGGCCGGACGACGAGGGCGTTGCCAATGAATCAGTGTTCTGTGATTCAACGCATGCTTTGGGATTGAGGAGATCTGCATTGCTAAACGGCCAATGCGCCACCGATCCTCGGCCGGTCACAAAACCAGCCAGGGCCAATTTCGAGGGTCATGACGACCAATTGCTGTTTGTACGCAGCTCGCCTTCTCAATGGACAGCAGCGGGCATGCGTGAGGGTCAGCCGCCATTCATCGGAGGCGGCGGCGGAAAGCTCCTCAATACATTTGGCGTTGACGTCGACCCTCACGCTTCGATCGTTTGGGGACCGTGGAGAGGACCCTTTTCGTTCTTCGGCCTAGAGGGAGGCTCGACGGGTGCGGATTACGTTGTCGTAGAAAAGCGAGCACAAGGGCAGAGTTGGACAGCTTTGGCGAACGTGATTATCCCGGCAAACGCTCAAGTCTTAGTGCCTTACGTTCAGGGCATTCGCGTTGAAGCGGAGGAAGAAGTCCGCATTACCATTCCAAAGCCATCGGGCACCCTGTTGTTGGATTCCCTGACACTGTATTGATCGCTTTTCGGGTTGGGTGAACCGCGCGCCCTGCCGGGACGTCTCGCTTGCCGTGCAAAATGAAGTCACTTCATCGCGTTGTGACCCCTGTGACAGTTGTTGTTAAGCGCCTGTTTCCCACGGACGCATGCCCCTTAGCCGTAGTAGACTCACTTGATATGTGGCCGAACCTTGCAGTCGTCGTTAGGAGGCTCTGGGTGCCTGGCATTGTTCTCAGCGGATTGTGTGTCGCGAGTTTCGGCTGCCATGATCGTGCGTCCGACGCCAGCGCTCTTCGCGCTACGCGCCTCAAAATCAAGGTGGTTGATGCACAAACAGGAGCACTTTTGCCCGCTTTGGTCACGTTCCGTGATAGCGGAGGCTTGCCAGTCAAGTTTGGCAACTTCACTGATCTCCCTGCATGGGGTCAAGCCGAATCTGCCAAAGAGCTAGATCCGAAGCGTCCGGGTGTGTTCGCCTTCTTGCATGGCCTCGCTTTCTGGAAGGGTGAAGGCACGGTCATGGTGGGCAAACCGTGGACCCACCGTGATGTGTCCGGCAAGACGATGACACAGTCTCAGGTGCCCTTTGGTAATCTAGAGCTTGAGGTCACGCATGGGCCAGAGTTTGACTCCTACGTCACGCGTGTAGACGTTAGCCCCGATCGTGGAGAGGTATCATTGGTCGTGCCTTTACAGCGCACTGTTGACTCTGCTGAATACATCTCTGCCGATCTCCACGTGCACAATAAGCCGGAGTCCAATGACTCTGGGACGGATCCGTCCTCACAATTGAAGGTGTCGGCTGTCAATGGCCTTGATGTCGTTGTGCTTTCGAACCACGATGCTTTGCTCGACCCTGCTCCCCTCGTGGCCACTCTTTGGCCCCAGGCAACACGGCCCATCGTCGCCTTGAGTGGGCAAGAGGTCGGTGGCCCGGCCGGTCACTTCGGTGTATTTCCTTTGCCCGTTGACGTAAGGAAGCCGAGAGGGGGAGCTCCTGCAATCTCATCAACGGCTCCCAGCTTATTCGCTAACGTGCGCGCGCTTACGTCCAAGCCGCTGCTGATCGTGAACCACCCGCGGCTTGGCTGGAGTGCGTATTTTGATAGCGGCTCTTGTGGTGATTGGGCGAAAGGCGATCTGCTTACGCCGCCGCCGTGTTCGCAGGACTTTGACGGCTTTGAGGTCCTCAATGCCTGGCAGGTGTGCAGTTCGCGCATCAGGGTTGCAACTGACACATGGCTGGCCTTGATGAGATTTGGCTTCGTTACGGCCGCCGTGGCTGGTTCTGACAGCCACTACACTGGCGGAATGGTCCCGGGCTACCCCAGAACCTGGATTCGCGCAAAGCAAGGCGGCGACGCCAAGATGAACATGGCGGCCCTCGTTGACGGTGTTCGTGCCCGCAGGACGTCAGCTTCAACGGCGGCTCTGCTAAGTCTGCGAGTGGGAGCTATCGGTGAGGGCGAGTTCCTGTCCACAAATGCGCCTGCCATCACTGTGGCGGTACGGGTTCAAGCGGCGAATTGGGTGAGCGTGCAGACCGCCCGCCTTCTTGTGGATGGCCAGGTGGTTGAATCGTGGACCATCGGCAGCGAAGGCAAAGCCATCGATTTTCGAAAGGATGCGGTTGTGCAACTGCCAGCCGCAGATGCCGCCCTCACGTTGGAAACCGACAGCGCGGCGATCCTGCCTCCCCAGTTGGTGGGGCAGTACACCTCCGCACTCGAGTATGGACGTTCAAAATGCGTCCCGCGAGCTGGCGAGGAGCCCGGAATGCCTGCGTTCGCCACGACCAGTCCCATTTTGATTGATCGCGACAATGACGGGCTGTTCCGGGGACGAAAACTTTAGCAATTTCCGTGTGCGAATGTTGCGAAGCCGCAATCAGGAGGATTGAAGTGCCGGCCAGTCCCGGGTAAGGGTGACAAGTCGATCGTTTTGCCCATGTGCCCGGTCGCGCTGTCACCTTCGCAGAGAACTGATCCCTCGTGTCATCGATCGAGCCTCAATTCCGCTCATTTCTAGCGCCCTTCGCCGCGAAGGTTATGTCACCCATTCGGAAAATATTCACGCTAGGGGAGACGGAAGGCGCAACCGTCCTTTTCCCTTTGACGATGCTGATCACTTCTCCCCTGTGGCTCAGTGGGCCGATGCGGGCCCTCTCCCATTGGAACGCATCGCTTTGCCTCGCTGTCAGCGCTCTTCCTATGATTGTTGGGTTGGGGATGCTCGCCCTTCGAGCCCGGCGAAAGTGGGCACAAGCTTGGTCCATCAGATGGGTGCTGCAGTCGCTGGGTTGGGAACTCTGCGTTCTGGCTTTACCCACGTTCGCCGTATGGCGTCTTTGGAACTCAGACTTCGCCGGCTTTCCAAACATTGACGGATGGGACGGCGGTACCCACGCGTTTGTTATTGACCGGTTCATCAATGACAATCCAGCCGAGTACTTTGGATTCGTTGCTCAGTATTCTTTTGCACATTGGGCGCAGTCGTTGGGCTTTGATGGTTTTTGGTCCGTGGCTCTTAGCTTTCACTTTGCCATCGGGATGTTTGCCGCAACGATTGCGTTCGTCACAGTGAATTCGATTCGCCAAAGCTTCACAGGACGGCCTTTGGCGGTGGCTGCGGCCTTGCTCGCCGTGGCCTTTGTAGGCGCGCGCCTCCTCGACGGTGGTGCCCTCATTGCGCTGCACTACCTGCAGGGCATGGGGTTCTACCCGCAAGTCTTCGCGTTGGTTGGCCTTTGCACCATCTGGGTCGCTGACGCTCTCATAAAATCACCTACGGGACGCGCCGTAGGCCTCGTATGTGGCCTTGGGTTCTTGAGATACTGCTATGGATTGAATCTAGGTGACGCTGCCGCAGCCGTTGCACTGGTCTGTCTCGTGGATGTCGCGTGTGACACGCGGCGGGCTGTGAACGCCATAGCGGCAGTGGGCGCGGGAGTAGCCGCTTACTTAGGTTTCGACGCGCTGGAACCGCTTTTCTCCCTTTGGGGCGGTCTCGCTCAGCACTCCGTGCCTCAACTCCTTTCCGTGCACCTATGCCTCCTTGTTGCCTCTCTGGTGGCAGCTACGCTTCTGCGAGGCTCAGACAAAGAGGCCGTCGAGTCTTTCGGCACGAGCGGATTCTTCAGAGCCGTCCGATTTCCCTTAGCTTTTGCTGCCGCCAATGCTGCCGCTACAGCGTATTTTCAGTCGATTGCGACGAAATACTACTACATCAATAAGTATCAGTTCCTTGCCTGCTGCATGCTCGTTGGTGCTGCAGTCGTCATCGCAAGCCACGCGGCGGGCGCTCTTGTGGCCAATGCCCGCAGTCTGATTTCTCGAACGAGGTGGCAAACAGTTGTGCCGGAAATCATGGCTGCCTTGGTAGTGTTCACGGCCGTAAGATTCGCACCTCAGGCGTGGAAGCAGGTGTTCTTCAGGTATGTGCCTTCCTATGAAGAAAGAGTGGATGGACGTGGCCCTGTCTATTCCATGCTTCGCCCTTTATCTGATCGCGCTGCGACGAGGAAGATCGTTGGCCTCCTCGCCAAGAATCACGCGACCTTTGGCGGCTACCTGACCAACAATTTTCCATTCTTCAGTTTCATGAATGGCTCTTTGGGTTACCACACGAGCATACAGGCCTTTTTTCCGCCTGATCGTTCGCCCGGCCATTGCGTGTTTTGGGTTTCCCCGGAGCACGATGCATTCCCCAATGGACCTGCGGCGGAGTTGGAGAACTGGCGAGCTGAATTGTCGCGCGGTGGCGCTTCGTGTGAAACGTACCGGGTGAGGTGGAAACCCACGCCTCAGTCTCTATGTCATAAATGCTTTTGAGAGACCTTTTCATATGCCAATGCATAATCTGTCTCTTGCAGCCGTCTTAGTCTTGTACAAGTGCTCGCTTGAAGAATCCGAAAGTTATCGGAGCTTCAAGAAGGCTTGTGCTCGTGCAGGCATTGCGGTGCAGCTCATCGTTTACGACAACAGTCCGCAGCCTTTACCCGCGGGCACCGTCGAGGCTTTGGAGCATTACCATCATGACCCCCTAAATGGAGGCCTGGTCAGTGCATACAATTTCGCCTTGGGCTTTTGTGAAGAACGATCCATCGAATGGCTGCTGCTGCTAGACCAGGACAGCTCCATACCGCAGGATTACCTTCTTCAGTTTAACAAGTGCCTTTCCAGCGCAACATCGGACTGTGTGGCCTTTGTGCCGAAAGTGCGCATCAAAGGTCGCATCAGTTCTCCGAAGCGATTTATCTTTAGCCGGCCAAGACTCAATGTTGCCGCGAGTTCAAGCGGGCCCGTACGCGAAGAGATTGTGGCCATAAACTCGGGCATGTTTGTGCGGGTCGGGCATTTGCGGCAACGAGGCGGATACCCAAAGCATTATCGGCTCGATGCGGTTGATTTTTGGTTCTGCGCCGATGCTTACGCCTCTGGCAAACACCTGTTCATTCTTGATGTCGTGGTGGAACACACTCTATCGATAAGAGACATGGCGTCCGTTTCGCTTGAGCGATGGGAAAGCATCGCCTCGTCCGACGCCGACTTCACCATTGAGATGCGTTCGTCGAGGGCTACGAGGTTAATCGCCGCCATGGAAGGACTGACATATTCTGCGTTCCTTCTGGCGAAAGGCTACCCGCGCCACGCCCGCACACGGTTGAAGCACGCCGCGCGGGTGGCCAAGTCCCTGTGGCGGCGCGGGTGATGAATGTTTTTTCGCCTCGACAAATCAAGCGACATGGCCGCTCGCCTTGATGCGGTTACGGAGTCACTGTTAGTTTCATCGGACCGAAGGCCGGGGGCTGCAGTTTGATCTCAAGCGCCCTTGTTTCCGTTAGGTTGCCCGCGGACTTTTCTCGCAACAGGCTCTCGATGTTTTGCGCCATCTCCGGCCAGTCCAAGTCGGGACGGATCGGGACGTTCCGCCAGTGCGTGAGTATGTTAAAGCAGATGAGAGCGACGGCCGCGTACGATCCGAGCGAACGGAACCGCAAAAGGGCCGCCGTCCAGTAGAGCAGTGCCACCGCTCCTGGGAGGAATGAATAGCGAACGTCCCATAGGACGTGTCCAGTACCGCGAACGAGGAGCGGCACGCTGTACGCGCGGGTCAGGGCGATGGCACCCAACATCAGCGACGCGGCGATGGCTACGACCGTAAAGGTCAGTTTCTCTTTCACCGGCCAGCTGCTTTTTTGGAAGACAATGCCGGCGACGATGGCGGGCCCCGCGCACACGGACCAGAAGGCAAGGAAGCCGCTTTTGAAGACCGGCAAAGCTCCCTGTTCACCGAAGAAAGGTACAAGAAAGAAGCGTAGGGCGAAGTTGCTCAAAACAATTTCCGGCACCTTCGGAACGTTTTCGTACCCCGTGAATGAGGCCATCGATTTTGAGTGGCTAAGGGCGTTCACTGCAAGAACGGCTGCCAGCAGAAGCAGCAGATAAAAGTAGCTTCGACGGCGCGTGACGAAGAGCAAATACACGAGTATAGGCCCCAAGACGAACGCACTGCCTGTTGAGAGGAAGACAGCAACAAGAACGAAAATCTTCGGCCGACTTAGGTTCCAAGGCTGTTCCAGCAGCAAGAGCACGCCCAGCCATGTCAACCCTGCCTGAAGGTTCGCCAAATTCAGAAATACCTCTGACGTTCCCGGTCCCGACGCTATGAGACACGCAACGAAGAGTCGGCCGACTCGAGACGGAAAGATCCATGCAAAGCCTGGTCGCACCAGATAAGCCATGCAGAAAGCGTTTATCGCAAGTGCGGCAACCGCGTAAGCGTAGGGAATGGCAACGATCGGAAACATTGTGCCCGAAAGCCAAGCCACAAGCCGCGACAACAGCAGGTGATAACCGGTTACCGGAGTCCATACGCTTCGAATCCCCTGTTCCCACCAGCCCTGAAAAAAGTACACGCCGTCCTCTGCCCACAGTTCGGCGCGAACGAGCGGCAGCGGATTTCTTAGGGCAATCAACAGCGCGATCCAGAGCGTGCACGCCCACAGGGGCAGGGCCTCGATGCGCTGCGAGGCAATCCGGATACCGCTACGAAAATTCATCCTCTACCCGCGGAAGATCATCAAGGGCCCGTCGCTTACTTCTTCTCAGCTTCTGCAACCAGAGCCAGCCTGAAAGAAACGGGTGATACCTGAACGTTCTTAAACCCAGCGTTCTGCAAGCCTCGAGTGAGGCGCTCGCGCGAAAAAGGTGTGGGATGGATGCCTTTGCGTGTAAAGCCCGAAGCGCGAGCCACAACTTCCAAGAATGTCGATTCGACAAGAGGCAACCACGGCTCGCCGTAATTAGGTGTGCTGAGCCAGATGCCACCGCCCGGTCTAAGCACGGCCAAGAGCTGTTTGAAGTAATCATCGGGGTCAAGGATGTGTTCAATGACCTCTTTGGCATAAATCACATCGAAGGTGCCGATCTCGCGTAGGTTCTGGGAAGGCGAAACCGCTTTTGCTTCGATGACTCGGCTGTCACCTCGGGCAGCAAGTGCGTCGGTGGCGCGATGGTCTATATCTATCGCGGTGATCCGGATGTTTGGGGGAAGATCTGCTAGCTCCTGCATCAAGCCACAGCCAATCACAAGCAGGTCCAACGTTTCACCCTTGGCCGCGCGACGGTGCATGAAGTTCTGAAGGCTTCGCTCAAGCGGGTCGTGATAGAGGCTCCAGGGGAAGCTCCTGACTCGGGAATGATTGTTGAAATAGTCTTTACTTCGAGTCATTGGCCCGCTCACACACCAGAACGAATTCATACACGTCGGGGTCATCTGCAGGGACCAAAGGAGAAGCGAGCCCCCATTTGAGAAGCTTTTGCATAGGGGCAAAGAACGAATCAGGAACTTTGCTTAGGAGGCGGTTGGGGTACACTCCAAAGGCTACTTTTGCCAGGAAACCCATGAATGCTGGTGGGAGAAACATGCGGAACAAAAACTCCGAGCGCTCGTTTCCAAGGCCGTAGACCGTCTTGAGACGCCAACCGTTCCGCTCCAAAGTGGCTGCCCAGACCTCCGGTGAGTAAAGGTGCCAGTGTTGAAAGAATCCGTTCGCCATTCCTGAAGTCATCATGGCAAGCCGGGGCGAAAGCTTCATGAACGTTTTCTGAGTGCGTCCATGAAAAGCCCATTCGGGCGATGGAACGAAAAGCACCAACCTTGCATCGTCCGCCGCGCAGCGGAACAAGTTGTTGAGTGCCGAATCGATGTCGCGGACGTGCTCGAGAGAGCAGTTCCCGATGATGTCTTTGAATCTGAGCTGTGGGAAGGGAACGGTCGTGGAGATATCGCACACCTCCGCTTTGATATGCCGTTGGGCTTGAGCGACCTCACGTTCAGCGATGTCGACGCCGTAGACTTCGGGTCGGTGGCGTCCCGGCAATGACCACCAGAAGCCGTCGCCACAACCCACGTCGAGAACCGGAGACCGCAGGCTTGGTTGTTCCGAGTCGAGCATCTCCATGGCCAAAAGGCGGTTAAGTTCTCGAATCGCAAGTGCAAATGGGGCATGTCGGACGTAGGCAGCTGTCCGGCCCAAAAAGGCCGCCGAACTCTCCTCAGAGAGCCTCGGCATTTGAGTTGGCGAGTACTTCAACGGACTATATTCCTTAAGGTAAGCAGGGCGGCGCGGAGCGATTCAGCGCGAAGACCGCGACACACAAATGATGAAGCGCGCGCCCCTTACTGCCTCATCGCCTACTCTCGTGTCAAGAGTTTCGCCGTGGCTCCCGGACGGCGGACTGGCCTTGCCTCCAGCTCATTTGGGCTGGTCGACTGTGCACTCACTTGCTACGCCACCTCGATCCTTATTAGCGGTCTCGTGTGGCAAGCTCCTTGCCAAAATCCTCGCCCAAAAACACAGGAACCAGCGTTGACACACTTTGAGCTCTCAGTCCCTCCCCGATGCCCTGCCTGTCGTGAACAGGGGAATCACTCCCTGTTGCCGAACCACCACCCTTCGCTGCCGCAGGAGCACGACTATAAGTGGTTTGTCTGTTCAGGGTGTCGCTCACATTTTGCCCTACCCCGAAAGGAAATGGACTATGACGAGGCCTACGAAGCTGCTGCAACTTATGCGCAGGCTTCGGAGTCGTTTCGAGAACAGGTGAGCGACACCGAGCGGTGCTCGAATGGGGCGTGCTTTAACCGTTCAATTGCAGCGGCTTTGCTTGAGAAGACGGCAAGGGGTCGGCACTTGGACCTGGGCGCCGGAAATGGATTCTTAATGGAGCTGTCTCGCCGCTCTGGCCACGAGATCGTTGGCGTTGATGTGTCCATGCGAAGCCGCGCCTTCATTACGACGCAAGTCGAGGGCGCCACCGTCTATCCCAGCCTAGATGCCGCCCCTGGAAGGTTCGCAATCATTTCGGCGTTGGAGGTGATCGAACATGTGGCCGATCCCATCAGCTTGATCGCGCGCGCGATGGAACGCCTGGAGGATGACGGTCTCCTTATTCTTTCAGTGCCCAACGTTGAGCGGCCGTACTGGCGATCCAACGGCCAAGGCGAGGAGCGATCGTTCTGGCTGCAGGGCGGGGTGGGCGACACATCCCCCCATCATCTCACGAGGTTCACCGGTGCGGGGCTAAAGCGCTTGATGGAGTGTTCTGGCGTGGGTGATTTCCACGTTGGGTATACGCCCCTTGATGTCGTCACTTGGCTGGTTTGGGATCTGGGTATGCCCCTCACGGCCGAAGTGAAATTGGCTGGCACCCATCACGCGATGCCGATGCTCTGGTTCCAAAAGTTTTTGATGGAAAATGTCGTGCTAAAGCATTGGCGTCGGGATCCCTCGCAAGGCTACGGAATTATGGTGGTTGCACGGAAACGGGCAGGTCAGGCGGGCGACCTCAAATCGCTGTTCGAGACGACGCTTGAGGACGTGATCAAGCGCCACCTTCAATCACTTGATCAAGATGTAGCCTCGCGGGTCGCCAAAAGGTTTGTGACGTCGTCGAAGAATCTGCTGTCTCGCTCGGCGAAGTTCGCGCGACGTTTGAGCCGTCCCCGCTGAAGTGTTATGAGGTACCGCATGAACGAAAAGCTGCGCGCATTGGCAAGAAGCATCTCCCGCCTGAAGCCGGTCAGGCCGCAAAATGATCCTTCTGCTGCCCTCTACCCCTCGTTCATTGAGAGGCTCAAGACCGAAAAGCCCGGCGGGCGGGTTCTTGAGGTTGGTTCGCGCAATGTCACGGGGAACCCTCTCCGCAAAGACCTGGCGGGTTTCGAATACGTTGGTCTCGATATCCATCCGGGCGAGAATGTGGATGTCGTTGGCGACGCACACAAGCTGTCGCAGCTTTTCGCTGCGGAATCCTTCGATGCGGTCGTCTCGGTTGCTGTTTTTGAGCACCTCATTTTTCCATGGAAAGTGGCCATGGAGATGAACAAGGTTCTAAAGCCTGGCGGTCGCGTGCTCATCGCAACGCACCCCACGTGGCCGGCTCATGAACTGCCATGGGACTTCTTCCGTTACCAGGAGAACGGCATGCGCGCGCTGTTCAACAAAGCAACGGGTTTCGACATCGTGGCCGTGAAGGAGGGCCTGCCTGCGCGGCTTATACCTTTGGTCCTCGCGATTCCTTACGCAACTTTAGGCTTCTACAATGTGAATCTGACCGTCGTTATGGAGGCAGTAAAGGTGGGTGAGGTAGATTCACGGCTCATGTGGGACGTTCCGGTGGATGAGATCACCGACACCATGTACCCCAAGAAGAACGAGTGAACCGACTGCGTTAAAAGGGCCGCCTCACAAAGCTAAGCGCGAGCCGACGCCATTGACTCAAGGTAATTTTCCTGGCCGTCAAACCAATGCGTGACCTTGGCGACGTTGCTCGCAAAAGTATGAGCGCAGCTGCCAGCATCCGGGTCGCCGGCGGTTTTGTGAGGTAAAAGTCAACCTCCGCGCTGAGAATGCTTTGCCACCTGGCTTGACCAATGGACGAGACGTCGGAGATGCTGAGCTCGTGTTGAATCGAGATGGGCAAGCGAAAGACATTCCTGCCTGCGGCGTACACGCGTGAAAAGAAAAAGCGATCCACGCCATCCAGGTTATTGCGGGACAAAAACCCTCCGATGGCGTTCAAGAATGACAATCGCACAAAGCAGCCGCTATTGATCGCTGTGAGCTCATTTTTGCAGACGCCCCACTTGTGTTTGGGCAAATCGCCGATGCCTGGAACACCGGCGACAACACCTCGTGGTGACACCACCTTGCCGCCACTGACCACCGTGGGAATGGCTGCCACCGTGTCACTGGCGAAGGTACGTTCGTGCGCCAAGAAGCACTTCACGTAGTCGCTTGGAAGGTCCGTGTCTTGGTCTAGAAGCAAAAGCCACTCGGAACCGCGTTCGTTTCCGATCCGCTGGGCCCAACCATACGCGGCGGTCAGCCCACCATTGGTCGCGTCATGGACATATACGACGTTGGCTGGCTCGGGGTGCAGCGTCGTAGGGCTGTTGTCGTACACAAGAATCTGGTCGTCGTCGGCCTGTTTCTTCAGGCTCTTATAGGTGCTGCTGTCAGCCAACGCCTTTTTGTAAAGTACGATTACGATTGTGAGGCGGCTCTTCGCCAAACCTGGGGGCACGGGTGTCATGGAACTTCGGTTTCTGAGCGTTCCTGCTCATAGCACAGCCGCAACATTTGAGGCAGTCAAGGCTTCTAATCGAGTATTGTGGCCGGGCCCCAGGGGTGCTTTACCCAGTGGCCTCATCCGTAGGCAGCTCCGTTTGAAGAACATCGTTCTGCTAACTGGTTCATCTCTCATCACCGTGGCCGTAGGATTGGCGACGGCGAAACTGTTTGCCTTTTTGATTGGGCCCACGGGCTTTGGGCAGCTCGCATTGGTTCAGGGCGTGGTGGGGCTCGTCGCTCTCATCGCAGAGCTGGGACTGGGCAACGTGGTCATAAGAGATGGCGCGCGGTTGCTCGCGGAGCGCAGCGATAACGAGAATCGGAACTTTAAAAAGTTTTATCGCGAGGTGGCAACGCTGGCCCTGGCTATGGCTGCCGTCTGCGGCCTGTCGATGGTGGTGCTTCGCAACGGAGTTAGTTCAATTTTTCTGGGCGCAGGCTCCGCCGATGGGCAGATTGTTTGGTGTGCATTGGCCCTGAGCTTCGCTATCTCGGCGAATCTAAGAATGGCGGCCCTCAATGCTCATCAGGCGATGGCCGCCATCGCCGCGATCAACGTTTTGAGCGGCGTATTATCTGCGACCGTCTCTATTGGCTTGGTGTGGGCTCATGGTGAGCGTGCCATCGCTCCGGCCACCGCCCTAGGCGCTCTCGTTCGCTGGACTGTCACTGTTGGGTTCTCGTGGAGCACAATTGGATTTGGCTTTGCTTTGCCGCGGTGGGAGGCCGCTCGACGCGCCCTCTCGAAGGGCCTACCGATTGCGTTGAGTTCTTTGGTGGGGGTGGGCATTCAGTACCTGCTTCCTTCTTTGCTCATTCCATCCCTTGGAAAGCTGAAACTGGGCTTCGTTCAGGCCGCCATGAGCATCACGGCAGGGGTCTTGGGAGCCATTGCAGTGGCACTGGGGCAAGACTACTTGCCGCGCATCAGTTCACTAAGAACGAAGCCCGACCTCCACCGAGCCATCGACGAGCAGATGAAGGTGGCTTTGATATTTTCGCTTCCCGTCATCCTTGTCGTCAAAGCCCTTGCGCCGTTCGTCATTCCGATACTTTTGTCCGAGTCTTTCTTGCCGGCCGTCCCCGCGCTTACCTGGCTGCTCGCGGCCGAGGTTATTCGGTTTGCGTCCCTATCCCTTGCGTACGCCGTTATGGCCCAGCTTTCAGGGCGATCCTTTCTGCTGGCGCAGGTGGTTCCGGCCGCAGCGTCCATTCTCTTCTTGACCACCATTCCCAATCGACTCGGAGTGGAAGGCGTAGGGATGGCCATGATTTGCTCCAACGCTGTTGCGTTCGGAGTCCTTGTATTCATCGCCCAAAGGTCATTGAGCTATTCCCTGCGTGGCCCCCAATGGTGCCTCTTGATCTGCGGATTGCTCTTTACGATTGGACCCTCCTTGCTCCCGGGCGTTTGGGCTCACCTTGCATCCGCCGGCGTCGCCATCACCGCAACCATCTGGTCGGGCAATCACATTCTCCGTTCACGATTTTGGCAGCGCCTGGTCGTAGCGCGAAGCCCTGAGATTCCGTCGGCCGACGCGTGATGAAGGGTGCGTTCTTTCACGCAAAGCAGAGGAGCGTGTGGATGGCTCTAGGCTCACGACAAAGGATGGTCACGCCGAGGGCTTAACGTTTCTTCTTGAAAACCGCCCATTCCCTTTGCCGGTGACTGAGTGTCACCCTGTTCGCAAGCGGGCCAAGCAGCGAGGGCGCGGGCGTGCCATGACGTATCAAGAAATAGTCAAACGCAGCGTACGCCTCGTCCCAGATAAATGGCACCGAATTCCAAGGCCCCGGCCATGGCATCGGCTTAGCGACCGCACAGGGCATATGCCTCATGCCGCAGTAATGAATCGGAACCGCAGTGTGCGGCGCAGGCTTCGTCGCTACATAAAACCCCGGCAGCCCCACCAACGCCGATTCGATGCGCATTACCTTTGATGCTCGATCGAAGATGATTCCCATGAGCTTGCCGTCGCGTGGGGTTTGGCTGAGCACTGTGACGAAGTCCTTAATCTCGTCTCTATACGCGTGGTACTGCCGATTCACATTGCGCCCATACTGAACCCCCAACACGAGCGCAGGCACCAGGGCCAGTAAGGCCGCTTGCCAAGGCACGCGCCGCAAGCCCGCGGGAACCAAAGCGATTAGCAGCAGCACGACCAACACACTGAAGCGCGGGAAGAACGTCATGAGCTCAAACGCCCAAAGGTGATGGGGCAGCGCCAAGTAGGCAACCAAGCTGCCCAGCATCAACAAACCGCCTGCAAAGGTGAAGGTGGGTTTTGGGTTGAGGCTGCGGGGCACGGCATAACCAATCACGCCCATGAGGAAATAAGCCGCGAGCACCGCCATCAGCGCGTGAAAGCCATCCACGTCACTCATGTCCTTAAAGCCTCGCATCACCGACACCGGGAGCATGCCAACCATGCGGTCTGCAAGGTCAGCGCCCCAGGTCCGCTTCCCCAAATCAATCAGCCGCGCCGCCTTGAGCGCCTCCCACGCAAACCGCAGCGTATTCTTCTGCTCATTCGGATCCGCCGTGAAACTCGCGTGCCAATTCCAGTAAAGCAGCGACGCAAAGGTTGGCCCTAACGCCGCCAGTGTGTTCAACCGGCGCTTCACTGAAGCCCGGCAAAACACCAACAGCACCGCGGCCCCACACAGGCCAAACAGCAGATTCTGCAGATGGCACAAAAATAGGAACACGCCGGCCGCCGCACACGCTGCCCACGACCACCACGAAAAGCTTGGTCGCTGCAGGTGGTACGCCAGCGCCGCGAACAACGCCATCAGCGCAGGCAGCGACAAACAGAAGCTGAAGAAGCCGTAGTGAAGGCAGAGGTTATAGGCAAGAGGAAAGGCGAGCAGTGCGGGGATGCGGCTTTTGCCACACACGCCCAAAAAAGCGCCCAACGTCAGCGGCAAACTGGCAACGTAAAGACAAGCGACGACGTTGTGGGCCAGCGCGATGCTGCCCACAAGCTTGGCCAACACGATAAGCGCGATGTAATGCGCGGAATAGGGCGCCCACAGGTTCCGCAGCTCGTAGTAACCGGCGTACGGAGATTCCGGGCCCACGCCTTTGCTCAGCAGGTCGGCGGTCGACAAGTGAAACGGCAGGTCGAGGCCCGGCAGGTACTTCGTGAACACCAGCGGCGCCAAGAAGAACGGCAGCAGCACGGCGTAGCCGAGCAAGAACACGCGCAGATCGGTGTCGATCCGGGACCACAGGCGGCGAATGTGAAAAGGCAGAGCCACGGCGAACTTCGGGGTCGTGGCCCGTCATAGGCGAGGGGCAACGAAAAAAGGCGTTGCGCTGGCGGAAAGCCAAACGCAACGCCTGATTAGCACGGCGCCTTAGCTTGCGCGACGGGCGGCCAAACCTTGGATCTCTTGGAAGAAGCGCGTGGAGGTATCGATGCTGTTTTCCATCGATTCAACCAAAAGCTGCAGGAGACCATCGTTCTCGTGGCGAAGGGAATCGTAGTACCGTTGCCGCTCGATGCTGTGGATGACGGCGGGCAGAAAGCCAGCCTTGAGCAGGATGTAATTGCCGATGAGGCGCGCCACGCGACCGGTGTTCTTGGTCCACGGGTAAATGGACAACAACTGGTGCTGCAAACGTGCGGCCCGGGCCAAGGGGTGAAGCTCGGTGTAGTCGGGCGATTCCAACCACTCGGTGAACTTCTTCATGCGCGGCGCGATCTTATCAGGCTGCGCGATCTCGTGATAATACTGGCGGTGCAGCGGGTTTTCCTTGCGGAAGGGCGCACCGGCGCCACCGTCGGGCGTGATCATCAGATAAAGCTTGCGCACCAGATCGAACGTTGGCTCAGGCGGCTTCTTGCTGCCCAAGAGTTCGCGCAAGCTGTCCGTTGCGAGTTTGAGGTTCTTAACGTCCTCGTACATCGGGATCAGCGATACGTCGCTGATGATCCGGTGGTCGATGGCGGCTTTGAGTTCCGAATAAGAGAGCACCACACCCTCAAGCGCGGACTCGTGGAAGATCCACGACACGTCCAGGCGCTCCTGGTAATCGCGCACAATGTTGTCCGGAAAGCTCGCCATCTGCCCCCGAAGCGCCTCCATCTTTGTGTCGAGCTCGAACAATTTCGCGTCCATAACCACTCCTTACCTCACGCGTTGGAGGGACTTGTCTAAGAAAAAAATGTCCTTAAGTCAAGCCCACTTACGGCCAATAAGGCCAATAATTCTAGGTATTTGGATTACATTTCCAGACGTGTAAATGGAATCCCTGCGCTGTGTGTGTTGTGTGTGGTCTCCCGCCCTTGGCGCTGCAGGCTCTTGCAATCATTACGAAAAGCGCTGTTGAGAAATTTGACTGGGGTGGGGGCGGCGCGAACATGGTGGTGTCGTCCGGCTCTGTGTTGCCCCCCGTTTTGAACGTCTGGGTGGCGCTTGGTATTCCCTTTCGTTGCCGCTTTTTTGCATCTTATGCCTTCGTCTGGTCCCGAAATAACGCTCGAAGTCAAGCACGTCCCGGTCCTTTTGGAGCCGGTCCTGCAGTGGCTTGCCCCGCGTTCGGGGGGCATTTATTGCGATTGCACCTTGGGTTTTGGTGGTCACGCGGAGGCCATCTTAGAGCGAAGTGGACCGAATGGGCGCTTAATTGGTCTAGATCGTGACCCGGCTGCGTTGGCGTTCGCCCGCAAGCGGCTGGCGCCGTTTGGCGATCGTGTGACGTTCGTGCACGCGCCGTTTTCGGATCTGCCGCAGGCGCTTGATCGCTTGGGCGTGGATCAAGTGGATGGTTGCCTGGCGGACTTGGGGGTCTCGTCCGTGCAGTTGGACGAGGCGGCGCGTGGCTTTTCGTTTCGCCGCGAAGGGCCTCTGGACATGCGGATGGATCCCACGCGCGGCGAGCCGGCGGATGAATTGTTGGCGCGATTGGATGCTGATGCGCTGGCGCAGATCATACGTGAGCTTGGCGAAGATCGGTACGCGCGGTCGATCGCACGCGCGGTGATGCAGGCGCGCGACGCGGGCGAACTCACGACCACCACGGCGTTGGCGGCGGCGGTGGCGCGCGGTGTGCCTCGGCGTGAGCATCACAAAGATCCGGCAACGCGAACGTTCCAGGCGCTGCGGATGGTGGTCAACGATGAGCTTGGGCAACTTGACCACTTCTTGGCCACGGCACCCAAACGTTTGTCGGTGGGTGGGCGCATGGTGGTGATCACGTTTCATTCGCTTGAAGACCGCATGGTGAAACGCAAATTCAAGGCGTTGGCGGATGAACACGTGCGGGGCAAGAGCGATCCTGCGCTCAAGGTGCTGACGAAGAAAGTTGTGATCGCCGAAGAGCCAGAACGTTTGGCCAACCCGCGTTCACGGTCGGCCAAGCTGCGGGCGGCAGAAAAGGCAGCGGCATGAATCTGGCGCATCGCTTGCCTCCGCGAAGCAGCGCACCAGGCCCGGCGCCGGCGCTGCCGATGCGTTCGGCGATCTCGGCGGCGCGGGCCCCGGTGAGCGAAGCCAACGCGCGACGGCGTCGCCCCGGCACGGGGGTGGCGTGTTTGGTTTTGTTGGGGCTTACGCTGGGCGCGTTAGGGCACGTGGCCGTGCATCTGAAGCATCTTGAGGTGGCGTTGAAGCTGGGTGAAGCGCGCAAAGAGCGGGCCCGCTTGGAAGAGCAACGGCGGCAATTGGTGTTGGAAGTGGGCGTGCTCAAAGATCCCACGCGCATCATGGAAGTGGCGCGTGAGAAGCTGGGCTTGGGTCCGCCTTCAGCCGCTGACATTGTGCCCGTCAGCGAACTGCGCGCGCGTATGGCCGCGCGTCTCGCGGGCCCGGCTGACAAAGCCGAGAAGGCCGAAGCGGCTTCGCAAGAGGCGCATGGTCACGCGTCAGGGGAGGGCAACCTATGACGGTGAGCCGATGGACGCGGGCGCGCATCGTGGCGTGTGGCGTGCTGTTTGGCGTGATGGTGCTGTGGGTGGCGCGCCAGGCGTATACGTTGCAGGTCAAGAAGAGCGAACAGCTCAAAGAGTTCGCGGATCAGAATTATTTGAAGTCGATTGAGATCCCGCCGAGCCGCGGACGCATTCTTGATCGCAATGGCAAAGAGCTGGCCGCCACGGCGCACGTCGAATCCGTGTTTGGGAACCCACGTGTGTTGGCGCACGTGCCGGATGCGGCCGTGAAATTGGCGGCGGCGCTGCAGATGGATGTCAAAGAGATGCGGCGTCGTTTAGAACCACGCCGCTATTTTGCGTGGCTCAAGCGCAAGGTCACACCGCAAGAGGCCGCGGCCGTGCGTGCCTTGCAAATGCCGGGCATCAACTTTCGCGCCGAGCCGAGGCGGTTTTATCCTTTGCGATCCTTGGGGGCCACGGTCATCGGCCACGCGGGCTCAGATGGCCGCGGGCTTGAGGGCATCGAGCTTGGTTACGAGAGCTTTTTGCGCGGGCACGAGACCACGTTCCAAGGCGTCAAGGATGCATTGGGCCGCGAATTGCTCGTCGACGGCTCATTGGATATTTCGGAATCCATCGGCCAAGACGTGGTGCTGACGTTGGATGCGTATCTGACGTTGGTCACCGAAACGGCGCTGGCCAAGGCGCTCAAAGAGCACAACGCGAAAGCAGCGATGGCTGTGATGATGGATGTGCCCACGGGGCAGATCTTGGCAATGGCGTCACTGCCCACGTTTGATCCCAACAACCCCGATGGCGCCAACGAGCGCGGCGCCCGCAACCGCGTGATCACGGATGCGTTTGAGCCAGGCTCCACAATGAAGACGTTCACGTTCGCGGCCGCCTTCGATGCGGGGCGTTTGAAGTCGGACGAGTTGATTGATTGTGAGATGGGCCGCATGAAGGTGGGCAAGTACACGATTCGCGACACGCACTCACTGGGCACGGTGACGGCGGCCGAGGTGTATCAACAATCGAGCAACATTGGCACGGTCAAGATCGCACGCCGCATCGGCAAAGAACGTCTGGCCGAGGCGCTCAAGGGCTTTGGTTTTGGCACACGCTCGGGTGTGGGCTTGCCGGGTGAACGCGGCGGTTTGGTGCGTAAAGTTGACCGCTGGGGTGACATTGGTTTTGCCAACGTGGCGTTCGGCCAAGGGCTCACGGCCACGCCGCTGCAGATTACGGCGGCGTTTGCGGCTGTGGCGGCGGGCGGGGTTTATCACCCGCCGCAGCTTGGCTTGCGCGTGGTGGATGGCGATGGTCACGTTGAGCCCTTGCACAACCCGACGGCCTCTCGCCGTGTGGTTTCAGAGCAAGCGGCGCGGATGCTGCTTGAAGTGATGGCGGGCGTGCCCACGCCCAAGGGCACTGCGAAATTGGCTGCCGTTCAAGGTTATCGTGTGGCGGGCAAAACGGGCACCGCGCAGAAAGTGTCGGGCGGTCGTTATGATCCTGACAAATGGCTGGCGTCGTTTGTGGGCATTGTTCCTGTGAACAACCCGCGTTTGGTGATCTCGGTGTTTGTGGACGAGCCGCGGCCCACGCACCTGGGCGGTAAGGTGGCGGCACCGGTCTTTCATGACATCGCCGAAGCGGCGTTGAAGTATCTGAACATTCCGCCCACGCACCCTGATGAGGTGGAGAACACGCCCCTGGTTGCGATGGATGCGCCGGTTGACGGGGAGGGTGGCAGCGAAGGCTTCGGCAGCGACACCTATGTGTTGAGCGAGGAGGAATTTTTCCCGTTGGATGGAGAACTCCCCGAGGTTGAGCAAGACGTGATGGTGAGTGTGCCCAACTTTGCCGGCATGAGCTTGGCGCAGTCGTTGACCGAGGCCTTATCGCTCGGCCTTGAAGTGGTGCCGCAGGGCTCGGGTGTGGCTTACGAACAAAGCGTGACACCGTTGCGACAAGTGCCGCGTGGCACGTCCGTGCGTATTTCATTTCGATCAGGAACGTGATCATGGAAGCCTTTGCACCCATCAACTTGCGTAAGCTTGTGGCCGGTTTGGTTTACGCGTCGGATGTGCCTGACGTGACGGTGACGGCGGTCCGCGATGATTCGCGCACGGTGCAGCCAGGCGATGTGTTTGTGGCGCTGGCAGGCAACAAGGACGATGGCCGGCGCTACGTGGCGCACGCGTTGTCACGTGGGGCCAAGGTGATCGTTTCTGATGCCCGGGGTGCTGAGCAACAGGCGCTGGCCGAAGAAACGCGCGCCCACGGTGTGGCGCTTTTGGTTGTGAGGAATGCGAGGGTGGTGTTGGGGCACATGTTGGCGCGCGGTTATGGCGCTGTGGAACGCCTGCGCATGTTGGCGGTGACGGGCACCAACGGCAAAACCACCACCACGTATCTTGTTGAATCGATTTTGCAGGCCGCTGGTCGCTCGCCTGGGGTGTTTGGCACGGTGGAATACCGCTATGCGGGGCACCGCGAGCCGGCGCCACTGACGACACCAGGCTCCACGTTGTTGCATGGATGGCTCGCGCGCATGGCGGCGGCTGGCTGCACGGATGTTGTCTTAGAAGCTTCGTCGCACGCGTTGGCACAGGATCGTCTGGCAGGATGTTTGTTCGACGTGGCCGCGCTGACGAACGTCACGCAAGATCACTTGGATTACCACGGCACGATGCACGCTTACTTCGATGCGAAGGCGCGCCTGTTTGTGGATTATCTGACTCCCAATGGCGTGGGCGTGCTGTTCATCGATCGCGACGACGGGCGGCAAATGGCGGCGCGCCTAAGTGGCCAAGTGCTCAAGCTCTCGGTGGCGCAAGAGCACGCGGGTGCGGCCGATATCTGGGTGTCTAACCGGCGCTTGGATGGCCAAGGCATGGTCGCCACGTTTCACACCCCGAAGGGCACATTTGATGTGCACTCAAAACTGGTGGGCGATTACAACTTAGCCAACGTCACCTTGGCGGTGGGCATGGCCTACGCGCATGGCTTGCCGTTGGATGCGCTGGCGCAGGGTGTGCAAAATCTGCCTGGCGTTCCGGGACGGCTTGAGCCTGTGCCAAACCAAGCGGGTGTGTTGTGCGTGGTTGATTACGCGCACACCCCTGACGCTTTGGAGCGAGCCATGGGCGCGTTGCGACCGCTCACGCGTGGCCGGTTGATCGTTGTGTTTGGCTGCGGCGGCGATCGTGATCCCACGAAGCGTCCGTTGATGGGCGCGGCTGTGGCGGCGTTGGCCGACGTGGCGATATTGACGTCCGATAATCCGCGGACGGAAGATCCCGTGCGCATCCTAGACATGGTAAAGATGGGCATGCAGCAGGGTCGCTTGCCCGAGCGCCTGGGCGCCGACGTTGCGCAAGGCGGTTTCTGTGTGCAAGCCGATCGCCGCGCCGCCATCGCTTTGGCTGTGGGCGTGGCCGCACCGGGTGACGTCCTGTTGATTGCTGGTAAAGGTCACGAGGATTATCAAATCATCGGTACGGTCAAACATCACTTTGACGATCGCGAAGAGGCGGCGGCGGCGTTTGCTTCGGCAGGTGCGCGTTGACGGCCGCCACGCGCTCGTTGCAGTGGCTGGCGCAAGCCGCGGCAGGCCAGTGGCTGGTTCCTCCGGCAGCGCAAGCGACGTTCATCGGCGCCACCACGGATAGCAGAAACGTGGCCTCGAACACCGCGTTCATCGCGCTCAAGGGCGAGCGCGTGGATGGCTTTGACTTTTGCGCACAAGCGGCCGCGGCGGGTGCCGCTGTGTTGGTGGTGTCTGCGGGGCGTGGCGTTCCGAAAGGGGCGACGGGTGTGCCCGTGTTGGCAGTGGATGATCCGCTCACAGCGCTTGGGCGCATGGCGGAAACGCTGCGTGCTGAGTTTACAGGCCGTGTGGTGGCGGTAACCGGGTCGAATGGCAAAACCACAACGAAGGAACTCATCGCAGCGGCGCTGTCGTCGGCTGGCGAGGTTCTCAAGACGCCAGGAAACTTCAACACGGATGTTGGCTTGCCGCTCACCTTGCTGGGGGCCACAGGCAACGAACGCTTTTGGGTGTTGGAGATGGCGATGCGCGGGCGGGGTGAGATCTCTTATCTTACCCACCTGGCGCAGCCACACGTTGCCGTTGTCACCAACATCGGCGCGGCACACTTGGGGCGGCTGGGCTCGCTCCAAGCGATCGCGGAAGCCAAAGGCGAAATCTTCGAAGGCCTTGTGGACGACGGTGTGGCGCTGGTGCCGGATGGCGAGCCACTCTTGGCGCCAAGCGTGCAGTATCTGCCGAAGGCGCGCGTGAAGCGATTCGGCACCCGCGTGGGCGATGGGCCGGGCTTGGCCGTTTCGATCCTTGACTGTGTTCCAGCCGGCGCGGCGGGATCGGTCGTGCGCTACGCGGTGGGTGATGAGCCTGTGCTTGTGAACCTGCCACTGTCGGGCTTGCACAACGCGGTCAACGGTTGCATCGCTTTGACTGTGGCATCGAACCTGGGCATCGCGGCCAAAGACGCCGCGGCAGGGCTTGAACGTGTGCAGTTGCCGCCGCACCGATCGCGGCCTTTGGCGCTGGGTGATCGCGTGGTCTTGGATGACTGCTACAACGCCAACCCTTCGTCGATGAAGGCTGGTGTGGCCGCCGCCGTGGCCGGCGCGCGCGGCACGGGACGCGCGTTTGCGGTTTTGGGCGACATGCTGGAATTGGGCGACGACGAAACGGCCATGCATGAACAAGTGGGTCGCGACGCTGTCCAGGCTGGTGTTGCGGGCGTGGTGGGCGTGGGCGATCTAGGCCGCCACATTGCGCGTGGCGCGCGGGCGCAAGGCCTGGCGGCGGACTTCGTTGTCGAAGCGGCCGATCCGGCGGAAGCCGCACGACAGGTGGCGCAATGGTCGCGCGGCGGCGACTGGATCTTGGTGAAGGGGTCGCGCGGGGCACGTCTTGAGCGCGTCGTTGCCGCTTTACAAACGATTTGGGCGGAAGAGTCCAAGGAAGATCAACCAGAAAGCTAAAAGCGGCGCCTGCCGTGGGCGCCCGCTACAAGACGTTATCTATGCTGTTTCATCTGTTCCAACTGCTGCGCGAAGACTTTCGCTTTCTGAACGTGTTCCGATACGTGTCGACCCGCGTGGGTTTGGCTACGTTGACGTCGCTGGTGATGACGTTCTTCGTGGCCCCGTGGTTCATCAAGAAAGCGCGCGAACGCCAGATCGGCGAAGTGATTCGCACCGATGGCCCCGCCTCACACGCCAGTAAGAAGGGCACGCCCACGATGGGTGGCTCGGTGATCATCTTGGCGCTGGCGTTCGGCACCCTGCTTTGGTGCGATTTGTCGAGCACCTTGGTGTGGCTGGCGCTTTTTGTGACTGTAGGCTACGGCGCGCTTGGCTTCGTCGACGATTACGTCAAGATTACGCAGAAAAATAAGAAGGGTGTGCCGGGGCGGGTCAAAATCTTCTTCCAAGTGATCATCGGCGGCATTGCGGTTTCGTGGCTGCTGCTATCCGACGCTCTTGATCCCAGTGTGCGGCTGCATCTGGTGTTGCCGCTGGTCAGCATCGAGCGCTTCTCGCCGCAGCTGCCCTTTGTTGTGTATCTGTTGTTTGGCCTGCTGGTGGTGGTGGGGACGTCGAACGCCGTGAACCTCACCGATGGCTTGGACGGCTTGGCCATTGGCCCCGTGATCATTTGTTCGTTCACGTTTATGTTCTTGGCGTATGCCGCCGGCACGGTGTTGCGCGATTTCAACATCGCGAGCTACCTAGGCTTGGCTCACGTGAAGGGCGGTGGCGAGTTGGCCATTTTCTGCGGCGCCATTGGTGGCGCGGGCATCGGCTTTCTTTGGTACAACACCCACCCCGCGATGGTCTTCATGGGCGACGTGGGTGCCTTAGCGTTGGGTGGCGCGCTCGGTTTCGTGGCCCTGGCCACCAAGACTGAGATGTCGCTGCCCGTCATCGGCGGCGTGTTCGTGGCCGAGGCCGTCAGCGACATCATTCAGGTCGGTTACTACAAGCGCACGAAGAAGCGGGTGTTTCTCATGGCCCCCATTCACCATCATTTCGAGAAGCTGGGGTGGCCTGAATCGCGCATTGTTGTGCGGTTTTGGATTGTCTCGTTCATCTGCGCGACGTTGGGCCTCGTGGTCACGTTGAAGGCGCGCTGAGGGGGGCGCCTGGGCGCCACCTACGCTGCAAAATCGCTGTGGACGAGGTCTACCGGGAACCTTTCACGGCCGCTTGAATCGTCCTTGTGTTGGGTTTCTGGATCTGTTGCCGTACCTGTAGCAACGTCAACCGTAAGTAGTAGGTTCTCCGCACGATGGCGATATCCGCTCCTGACCTGCAAGGTAAACGTGTGCTTGTTGTGGGCCTTGGCCGTTCGGGCCAAGCGGTGGCGAAGTTGTGCGCCGCCAAGGGCGCGCTTGTCACCGTGACAGACAAAAAGCCTGCCGCGGACCTGGCCACACAAGTGGCGGGGCTGCCGCCCGGGGTGCAGCAGGAGCTGGGCGGCCACAACGCGCAGACGTTCTTATCGGCTGAACTCATCGTGCTTTCACCCGGTGTTCCTCACGGGCCAGAGCTTTTGGCTGCCCAGGCGGCCGGCGTGAAGATCACCGGTGAGCTTGAATTGGCCTCTCGGTTCACCGAAGGCACGATCATTGGCATCACGGGCACCAACGGCAAATCAACCACCACCACGTTGTGTGGCGTGATGTGCAAGGGCACGGGCCGGCCCACGTTTGTGGGTGGCAATCTGGGCACGCCGTTGAGCGAAGCCGTGGGTAGCCCGGCCACTTCACTTGGCGGTTTGTGCGTTATTGAGGTCTCGTCGTTTCAAGCCGAGACGTTCGAGCACTTTCGGCCTCAAGTGGCCGTGCTGTTAAACATCAGCCCCGACCATTTGGATCGCCACCGCAGCGTCGATAGTTACGTGGAGGCCAAGGCCAAGCTATTTGCGGCGCAACGTGAAAGCGATTTTGCGGTAATGAACCTGGACGATCCCTTGGTCGCGCAAGTGGCACGCAAGGCCCGCGCGCATTGGATCGCTTTTAGCACCCGGCAAGCGTTGACCGAGGGCGGCTGGCTGCAGGGCGACAACTTGTGCATTCGTGTGCCCGGAGGCGAGATCGAGCGTTATCCTGCAGAAACGCCGCGTCTTGTGGGGCGTCACAACCAGGAAAACGCACTCGCTGCTTTGTTGGCCGCGCGCTTGGCGGGGGCGTTGCCCGCCGAAGTGCATCGTGGGTTGGTGGGCTTTCGACCGCTACCTCACCGCATGGAGTTGGTGGCCAAAGTGCACGGCGTGCAGTTCTTCGACGATTCGAAGGGCACGAACGTGGGCTCTGCCGTAGCCGCCCTCACGGGATTTCCACGTCCGGTGGTTTTGATCGCGGGTGGCCGCCACAAGGGCGGAAGTTATTCACTGCTGGCCGAGACCATGTCGAAGGTGGGCCGTGGCGCGGTTTTGATCGGCGAAGCTGCGGATCAAATTGAAGCGGCGTTCGCTGATGTTGTGCCCGTCAAACGTGCAAGCTCGATGGAAGAGGCCGTTCGAATGGCGGCAAATCTGGCGCAAGCGGGAGACGCGGTGGTGCTGTCGCCTGCGTGTTCAAGCTTCGATATGTTCCGCGACTACAACCACCGCGGCGAAGTGTTTGCCGAAGCCACGCGCACACTCGAAAAAGAGGCCGAGGAGTTAGGCAGCGAGCCACATCTGATTCGTCCTGGGGGCGCTTGATGGAAAACGCGTCGTTCATGCAAGGAGCCGTTGGATGCGGGCGGCTGTAGGCTCTGGGCCTGTGAGTGTGGCCAAGCCGCGGCCTCGTTGGCTTGCGTGGCTGGGGCCGCAGAAGATGAACGCGCCCTGGACGCAATGGGTGCGCGGCGGCGGGCCGTCGCGAGGGCCCGATCGGATCTTGTGCGGCGCCGTCCTGTGCTTGTGCGCGGTGGGTGTGGTGATGGTGTTTTCCGCGGGCGCGATGTTCGCCGCGAAACGCTATGGCGATTGGACGTTCTTTCTTAAGCGCGAGGTGATGTACGCCGGGTTGGGCGTGGCGGCGTTTGCGATCGCGTTGCGCACCGATTACGTGCTTTACCGGCGTTTGACTTACCCGATGCTCTTTGGCTCGGTGGCGTTGTTGGTTGCTGTGTTGATCATTGGTTCGCGGGCGGGTGGCGCCATTCGTTGGTTTCGGTTGGGGCCACTTTCGTTTCAACCCTCCGAGGTCGCAAAATTCGCGCTGGTGGTGTACTTGGCGGCGCTGTTGGCCCGCAAAGCCGAGAAGGTCAAACAACTATGGGTGGGCTTTCTGCCGCCGTTGATTGTCACCGCAATCTTGATGGCGTTGCTGCTCAAGCAACCTGACCTGGGCACGGCCGCCATCTTCGGTTTCGTGGCGTTGGCCATGCTGTTCGTGGCCGGCACGCGCACAAGCTACATCATCTTATCGATGCTCATGGCGGCGCCGGTCGTCTATAAGTTGATCGTGGGTACGCCCTGGCGCATGCGTCGCATGTTGGCGTTTTTGGATCCGTGGGCCCACCGCCGCGGCGCCGGCTATCAGGTGGTGGAATCGCAGATCAGCATCGGCTCGGGCGGTCTGTTTGGGCAAGGCTTGGGGGAGGGCCGGCAAAAGCTGTTCTTTTTGCCCGAAGCCCACACCGATTTCATCTTGGCGGTGGTCGGCGAAGAGCTTGGCTTTCTCGGTGTGCTGTTGGTGCTGTTGTTGTTTGGCGTGCTCATCTGGCGGGGCTTCGTTGCCGCGTGCCGTGCCCGCGACGCGTTTGGCGCCTATCTGGCGTTTGGCCTCACGTCTGTGTTTGGTATGCAGGCGCTGATCAACATGGCGGTGGTGATGGGCCTCGTGCCCACCAAAGGCCTGACGTTGCCGTTTGTCAGTTACGGTGGCTCCTCGATGATCGTCAGCATGTTTGCCGCGGGCGTGCTGGGCAACGTATCGGCACGCAACCCTGAGCCGCGCAGAGGTGAATCGGTGTTGGCGGGCTGGACGTTGGCGTTGTGGCCTTGGGGCCGAGGCGCGGGCAACAAGCGTTCCGATAAGGCCGTCAAAGTTGTGGTTGAAACGGGCAAGGCGCGGCGGCGGCGTGTGCCCGCGGCGACGGTTGAGGATATGGCGTGAAACTAATCGTGGCGGGCGGTGGCACCGGCGGCCACCTTTACCCGGGCCTGGCCGTGGCCGACGAAGTGAAGCGGCGCGGGGGTGAGGTGTTATTCGTGGGAACCGAGCGCGGCATCGAAGCCCGCGCGGTGCCCGCCGCCGGATACCCTTTGGAGTTGTTGAAAGTGAGCGGCCTTAAACGCATGGGTCTCGTGGGCAGCGCACGCGCTCTCATGCGCCTGCCACTCGCGTTTTGGCAATCGGTGCGCATCTTGCGCCGTTTTAAACCTGACTGTGTGTTGGGCGTAGGCGGCTACGCATCGGGGCCATTGGTGCTTGCGGCGGCCTTGTCGCGGATACCTACGGCGTTGCAGGAGCAGAACAGCGCCGCCGGATTTACGAATAAGACGTTGGGCCGGTTTGCCAAGCGTGTGTTCCTGGGTTTTCGCGAGGCTGAGGGCGCCTTTGGTGCTGGCAAATGCCTTGTGACGGGCAATCCCGTGCGCCAGGCCTTCGTTGAGCATGCGGCACAGACGCAGCCGCAGGCGGAACGTGGTCGCTTGTTGGTGGTGGGTGGCAGCCAAGGCGCCAAGGCTGTGAACGAGTTGATGTTGGGGGCGATGCAGCACTTGGCGCATCAGCAACAAGCGGTGGCGTTGGTGCATCAAGCTGGCAAAACCGACGCCGAGCGATTGACTGAGGCCTATGGTGCGGCCGGTCTTGGCGACCGCGTGCAAGTCAAAGCCTTCATCGATGACATGGTTGCCGCCTATGCGGGTGCCGATCTCGTCATTGGCCGCGCGGGTGCGCTGACCCTCGCCGAGCTGGCCATCGTGGGCCGCCCAGCCATTTTGATTCCGTTGCCCACGGCCGCTGACGATCATCAAACCAAGAACGCGCGCGCGTTTGCCGACGCCGGCGCGGCCCTTGTTCTGCCACAGGGCGAGACGTCGCCGGTCCAACTGGCCGAAACTATCTCGGCTTTACTGAACGACCGCCCCCGTCTTGACCGCATGGCTACGGCCATGAAGGCATTGGGCCGTACGAACGCGGCGCAAGACGTGGTGGATGGGCTTGTGGAGTTGTGAGACGAAAAAGCGAAAGCCTAAAGGTCTGCCGTAAGCCTTGCCAAATCCTCAACTAGCCAACCGCGCTTACGAATGTTCTGTTCCAATTCCTTGCTCACTTGTGGGGCTATGGCGACCTTCTCGACCCCGTAACCCGGATGAGGACGCAGCGCCAAGAATCGCTCAATATGCCGATTCGTTGCCTCAAGCGAAGGCAGAAGTTTGCTGGCCGACCTTTTGCAGTTGGCAAAGCGAATGCGTCGGTTCTGATCATCGACCGCCACGAGGTCGAGTTCGATGCCTTCGTTGTCCCAGTAGCCGCTGATTTCATGAGTCAAGGAGAATCCTGGCAGGCCTTTGCGGCTTCTCTCCTGATATAGGCTTGAAACGAGTCGCTCAAAACCATGCCCCTCAGATTCATCTAAGCGGGAAAGCGCTTGTTCAACGAGTGATCCGACGGGACGAAAGTTGATAGCCGCCGTGGGCGCGGCGAGAGCGGAAAGCCAAGAGCGAAGAAAGTTGTCTCGAATGTAATAGCGGCCTTTGCGCTCCTTCTTCGTTGCGAAGATCGGAAGTCTCCGTTCGACCAGTTCATACCGGTCGGTCAGGATCTTCACGTATCCAGCGGTTTGCTCGGCCATTTCGGGACTAACGTGCCGAACGTATGCGTCGAGATCCGCGCTTGAACACCCTGGGTTTCGGGCGATGAAGTTCAGAACAACGTCATAGCGTCCGCGAAGCTCATGTAAAAACCAATTCTCGGCTTCGTTGCGCAACGGTGCTGAACTCTGAAAAAACATTCTTCGCAAAAGTTCACTTCGCGGTGCTGCCAGCACACCCTGTTCATAACAGTCGCGGTAAAACTTTGGAACGCCTTCAAAAAGATTCCAAAGCGTCAAAAGCCGCGCAGGACTGGCTTCGGTGTGCTCCCGCAATAGTTCGAGAATAGAAGCGACGTCGAGGTGGCCAACGTCGACCACATCCGTGGTGCGATTATATAGCGGTGCATTTCGGTCTTCGAGTAGTGACGTCAGTTCCGTGTGGATGGAACCGAGTACAAACAGGCCGCCTTTAACTTTACCCCCATCTGCAGCGAGCGCGTCCACCTCGCGCTGCAGGTAGGAGGTGAAGTCGGACAAGATCTTCCTGTGAAAGTACTGAAACTCGTCCAGCACAACGACGTATCCAAGTCGCGCGAGCAGGCCGATCGTCTTGGCCAACCCAGACAAACTCTGCGGACGAGGTGCCGCGTTCTGATCAATGCCAAACGTGTCGAAAGCGTCTCGCACAGCGGCCAATACGCCGGCCGGGCCCGAATCGGGAACTTGAAGATAAAGTACGGGATGGGGCGAGCTGACAAGCGCCTGTCGGATAAGGGTTGTCTTTCCGATTCTCCGTCGTCCGCTCAGTTTGACGAAGAACCAGCGTTCTCGTTTGAGAATCTGGCGGAGCTGATCAATCTCGGTTCGCCTCCCGTAAAAACCCCACTTCATGGAATCAGTATAACTTATTTATAAATAAGTTATCCGCGTAAAAGCAATAAGCCCTGTTAATTCCATAGCTTACCAACCGCGGTGGCCGCTGCCGAACAACGGCTGAACGGGTTTCTAGGCTCCTGGTCGCGGGGCGTATGGGCTTTGAGCGCGGATCGTTTAAAGTCACTCAAGATTCATGGCCCCTCCCCGCCCCAAAACCACCAGCCCTGCCGTGCCTTCATCGTTAACGCAAACCACTTTGCCGCGGGTGATGGTGCACATCGTGGCCTACAACGCAGCCTCAACGCTTTCAAAGGTGCTGGATCGGATCCCGCACGACTTGCGACATCGCTTGACCGAGATCTGCGTGTTCGACGACGCCTCAAGCGACGATACCTTTTTGGTGGGCCAAGGCTATAAGGCCACGCGCGACATGCCTATGTTGAAGGTGTTCCGCAACAGCCACAACCAAGGCTACGGCGGCAACCAGAAGCTTGGCTATCAATACGCCATCGACAACAACTTTGATTTCGTGGTGCTGCTGCACGGCGACGGGCAATACGCGCCCGAAGCCATGGATCTGTTGCTGCAGCCGTTGATCAACGGTGAAGCCGAAGCTGTGTTTGGTTCGCGCATGCTTGAAGAAGGGGCGGCCCGGCAAGGTGGCATGCCGCTTTACAAATATGTGGGCAATAAGATTCTCACCAAGGCGCAGAACGCTTTGCTGGAGATGAACCTCTCAGAGTTTCACTCGGGCTACCGCGCGTACAGCGTGGCCGCGTTAAAGAAGTTGCCGATCCAAAAAAACAGCAACGACTTTCATTTTGATACGCAGATCATCATTCAGCTCAAAGCGGCGAATATGCGCATCAAAGAGGTGGCCATTCCCACGTACTACGGCGATGAAATTTGCCACGTCAACGGCATGAAATATGCGCGCGACGTGATGAAGAGTGTGATGGAGTATCGCGCCCACCGCGCGGGCCTGGTGCGACGACCCGAGTACGAACACGCGCCCGTGCCGGCGTATACGGAGAAGCATTCAACGTATTCAAGCCATCGTCGCTTGGTGGACGCCGTGCCTGCGGGATCGAAGGTGCTGGACGTGGGGTGCGCGGACGGACACCTGGCGCGCGCGCTTGTGGCCAAAGGCTGTGAAGTGGTGGGCGTCGACGTTCATCACTCGGATGCGGCTGCGCAAGCGTGCACGCGCTTTTATGTGGCCGATCTTGAAAGCGACGCGTGGGCGCCGCAAGAGCACGATTTCGACGTGATTCTATATGCCGATGTGCTTGAGCATCTGCGCAACACCAACATTTTGAACCGCTCGCGCCAGTGGTTGCGGTTTGGTGGCCGCATCATCGCTTCGACGGGCAACATTGCGTTGTGGTTCATGCGCTTGTCGCTGCTCACAGGCAAGTTCCGCTACGCCCCGCGCGGCATCTTGGACGAAACGCACGTGAAGCTTTACACCCGCCAAACCTTCCGTGAGCTCATTGAGCACGCGGGGCTCAAGGTGATGCACGAGGATTGGACTGTGATCCCGCTCGAGAAGCTGGCCGAATCCTTGCCCGCTTTGCAGAAGGCGACCTTGCTTTTAGACAGCGTGCAATATCAGATCGCGCGCCGCTGGCCCGGGTTGTTCGCTTATCAAGTGATCTTGCAGGCGGAGCCAGCGTAAGCGCTTATGGCTCCCACGTGCTGATCACAAAGTTCCACGCTTGTTCGGCGTAGGGCCCTGAGGCGGGGAAAAGGCTGTAGGCGCCCACCACCGCGGCGCCCACGGCGAAAGCGCCAAGGGCTGTTTTCCAGCCGCCTTGCCTGCGGCGTGAAAACAACCACGCCAGTGCCGCGGCCGCCAACGCAAACAACGGAAGCGCGGCGGTTGCCCCGTGCAAGCCGAACCGGTGACCCAATGAATGCACGCTGCGATCGCTGCGCAGCAGCCGGAAGGCGAGTTCATACAAAGGGTTTGCCAAGCGTTCGGGCCAATGTGGGTATGTGGTGATCGCGCTGACATACACGATCACACCGACCACAACCGAGGCCAATGAAACGATTCGCAGCGCCGGCCGCGTGAAGGTGGCGGTAAAACCCGCGCAGGCGAGCCAAGCGGCAAACGGCAGCGAGACCACAAGATAACGCGGGCCCACACACCATCCACCGCGCGCCATGTACGGATCGAGCGAACTCAAAAACAATAGATACGTGCCGAAGATCGCTGCGCAGATCAAAGCCTCTTTACCCACGCGCGCCCGCAGCTCGGCGCTTGATACAATTGCGGCGGCGCCGACGAAGGCGAACAGAAACCACGGCGCCAAAACGAACAATCCGTTGGCAGGCAAAAACGTTGTGCTGAAAAACGATTGGGCGCTTGGACCCACGGTGCCCATGAAGCCTTTGCGCGTGACTTGATCGACAGAGAAGTGGTACCCGGTGCGCAGCGGCGAGCCAAAGCACACTTGATGGTAGATCGCCAACAGCAGCACGATCGGCGCGGCGCCCGCGGCGGCGAACGCAAGGTTGCGCAGGCGGCCGGGCGCAAACGCCAGCAGGTAGACGCCCACCCACAGCGACGCCAACGCCGACTGGTAATCCATCATCACGGCAGCGGCGGCAAAGAACCCCACCGCGGCGGCGCGCCACTGGGGCCGTTCGACGTCATCGCGCACGAGCGGCACGGCGGCCACGAAAGCGGCGCCTGCACACACGGCCGCCAATTGATGCGACATGAACAAGACACCATAAACAAGCGCGGGTGATCCCAAGGCGTACGCAAACAGCGCTGTCCGCCGCGCGTCTTCGTCGTCTGTAAAGCGCGACGTCAAGCGATAGAAAAACGGTAAAAACAGCAGCGCGGGCAGCGTTACGGCAAACACGCGAAACGCCCAGGTGAACGCCGCAATCGACTTCATGCCGAACAACTTCGCCACCACATAAACGGGCATCGCTAAAAACGAGGGCCCCGGCGCCTTGTTGGGGTATTGCTTGCCGTCAGGACCAAACGACGTATCAAACTGCGACGTCATATCCCCGCGCCGCTCGTCGAGCCAGAAATGCCCCTTGTCTACAAACTCTTGCGTTTGCAACAAGCGCGGCATCTCGTTCGCGCTCCGCAACCGATCAAAGTAGGGAAACGCGTAAACGTAAGACACCGCGAGCAACAAGAAGACAGGCCAGCCGAGCGCGCGGATTTGAGGTTTGGCTATGTTTTTGGGGACGGAGGGCACGGCACGGCATTGGTAGCACAATCGCGGCGCAGACAGCAGTTTCAAGCCGCATCAGCTAAGCTGCCGTGTGGCGGAGGGTTCAATGTCTGTGCGCAAGGTGGGCGCTTCCCTATGTCTTGTGTTCTGCGGTGTAGCCGCCGCTTGCCTCGTGCCGGCCGGTGCTCATGCCTCCGGCTTCGTGCTTTACGATCAATCCGCTGGCGCCTTGGCGCAGGGGTCGGCGGTGGTCGCGAGCACGCACGAACCAGCCGCGAATTGGTTCAACCCCGCCGCGCTCGCCTTTCAAAATGGGGCGGCCGTTTCGGGCACAGCGGCTTTGGCTTACGCTGGTGTGCGTTTTACGCCTGACACAGGTTCGACAGTAAAGGGTTCAAGTGGCGCCCAGGTGGTGCCTAATGTTTTTGCCACCACGCCTCTGCATGGCCGCTGGCACATGGGCCTCGGCTTATTGGCGCCTTATGGATATGCCGTCCGTTGGCCCCAGGCGTGGCAAGGCCGCGAAAAGGCCATCGCTGTGGATGTGGCGGTGTTGGCGTTGAACCTCAACGTGGCCGCCAGACTTTCTGATCGCTGGTCGCTGGCCGTGGGGGTGGCGCCGCTTTATGGGCGTGTGAACTTCGTTGTGGGTTTGCCTTCGGAGGCAGCAAGCCGCGGCGACTTGCAAGGTTCGGCGTGGAATTGGCAGGCGAACGCCGGCGCTTTATGGAGGGCCATTCCCGGGCGTTGGCATTGGGGCGCGACTTACCGAGGTCTCAACCAAAACGGGCGCAGCCGACTGCACCTGCGCGGGCCCGCCAAGTTTGAGGCGATGAGCGCAACCCTCGCTGAGACGTTCATCGATCAGGAGGGCAAAGCCTCGTTGCCGCTGCCAGACATGGCGTCGATCGGTACGGCGTGGTGGGCCCGTCCCGATCTTCGGTTCGGTTTGCAATTGGACTACACACGCTGGAGTGTGTTCGAACGCTTGGAAGTGCAGTTCGAGCGCCCCACCACCCCGCGGGTGATCATAGACCGACGCAGCCGCGACGCCGCCAGCTTGCGCGCGGGCATGGAGTACTCAGGTTGGCGGCCCGGATGGCAGGTCCGCGCGGGCCTGACCTACGAGCAAACCACGGGGCGCCCCGAGTCACTGGCGCCCTCGGCACCCGATGGCCCACGCATCGCCGCGGCCATGGGTGTGGGCGTTGCTTGGCGCCGAACGCAGATCGACGTCGGCTATTCGTTTCTGTATTTCTTGCCCGCCAAAGCCACAACGGGACTTGAAGGGCCCGCAGGCACCTACGACACGCGGGCGCACATCTTATCGATGACAGTGGCTCCGGCTTTAGGCAAACGTTAGGCAGGCCCTTAAGAAGCGCGGACAGTCTTGAGCGCTGTGGCCCACGATGTCAGTTGATCCAGCATCGTCTTGAGGGAGCCTGCGTGCTGGGGGCCGGGCTTGAACGTGGTGTAGTGCTCGAAGTCCGAGTGCAGCGATAGGGCCACCTGTGCGCGCACCGTGGCCACTTGCAGTTCGGCCATGATCAAGCGCAACTGCTCAACCGCGCGGCTGCCGCCCAAGCTGCCGTAACCGACGAAGCCAGCGGCTTTGTTGTTCCACTCCTTATAGATGAAATCGAGCGCGTTTTTCAGCGCACCTGAAGGGGCGTGGTTGTACTCAGGGGTTACAAACACGAAGCCATCGAATTGCGCGATCTTCGCAGCCCAGGCTTTGGTGTGCGGCTGGCTGTACTTGCCCATCGACGGGGGCACCGGCTCGTCGAGCAAAGGCAGGTTAAAATCTGCGATGTCCACAATCTCGAACGTGGCATCCGTGCGCCCTTGCGCGTTTTCCAACACCCACCGAGAGACCGCGTCGGCCTTGCGTCCGGGACGCGTGCTGCCCACCACTATCGCCAGCTTCACCATGTGTATCACTCCTTGTCGCTAAAGTTGAATCACGCCTTACCGGGCATGCTGCTTGCACCGTCATCTTTGCACCAGGAGGGTGAAGATGAGCAATCGATCTCAATCATTTGACGGCGGCCGCGTAGAATTTCGGCCACGTAATTTGTTACAACAAGTTGAAGTGGATCCCATTTGTGGGGCGCACATGCTGCGTGACGATGCGGCCACGAGCGTGGTGCATAACGGACAAACGAAATACTTCTGTTCGTCTGCGTGCCGTGCCCAATTTCTTGAAGATCCGGAAACGTATTGCTGAGAGGCTTGTGGAGCGGAGGCAACGCGTGTCACAGCGTTGCCTCCGCTCTTGAGCCTACGCGAATCGTGTGGCGGTGTTGCGGCCCAAGGCCTGGTTCACTTCACATCGGCCGGTTAGGCCTCGTTTCATCAGCAGGCCACCGAACAGCCCGGCCGCCTTGCCGCCAAAGCCACTGCGCCGGCGGAACAAGGCTGTGGCCAAGAGCGCGGCCCCTGCAATGGTGGAGAACCACCGCTCCTTGTGCCCCACGTTTTTCCGGTTGCCGCCCATTCCAAAAAAGCTGTTTTTGCCGAACATGGTTCCCTCCTGAGCTGGTTGTGGGCCCTCGCAAACGGCCCAAACTTTTAGCCAGCAAAGTGGGTGCCAGGCCGGTTGAGGCGCTGGAAATTCCCCCGCGACCCATTTTACGGTGATTTACCCCCTTCGAAACGTGACCTTAACAGCCCGCAGCTTATGCTGGCGCCCAAGCCATCATGTCTATCCGGGTCGCGCTGCACCATTCCACCGTCTACAAGTACGACCGCCCCATCTTCTTGGGCCCTCACATCGTGCGTCTGCGGCCCGCCCCGCATTCTCGTACCCCCATCACGGCGTATTCGCTAAAGGTGACGCCGGCCGAGCACTTCGTGAACTGGCAGCAAGATCCCTTTGGGAATTACCAAGCACGGTTCGTGTTCAACAAGCCCACGCGCGAGCTGAAGGTGGAAGTGGATCTGGTGGCGGAGATGACCACCATAAATCCATTCGATTTCTTCATCGACGAAGCCGCCGAGTTTTACCCGTTCGCTTACGACGAAGCCCTGGCCAAAGAGTTGGCGCCGTATCGTGAAACCAAGCCGTGGGGCGGCCGCTTTGGCGACATGGTGGGTAAGGTCAAAAACGAGATCGCAAAGCCCCAGCGGCGTTGCATCGATGTGCTGGTGGAGGTGAACCGCCTTGTGCAGGAGACGCTCAAGTACGACATCCGTATGGAGCCTGGGGTGTTCACGCCGGAAGAGACGCTTACGCGTGGCCACGGCTCGTGTCGCGATTTTGCGTGGTTGATGGTGCAACTGCTTCGGCAGCTGGGGTTCGGCGCACGCTTTGTTTCTGGCTATTCGATTCAATTGAAGGCCGACAAGAAGCCGCTTGAAGGCCCCGCGGGTGTCACTGAAGACTGCACCGATTTGCACGCCTGGGCCGAAGTGTTTTTGCCCGGCGCGGGCTGGATTGGCCTCGACGCCACAAGCGGTTTGTTGGCGGCCGAGGGTCACATTCCGCTTGCTTGCACCGCAGAGCCGTCGACCGCAGCGGCCATCTTCGGCTCCTTCGGTTGGGATAGCGAGCACGACGACGATAAATTAAACGAAGAGTTCAAGTTCACGATGCGCGTTGACCGCATCGAGGATCGCCCGCGCTCCACGAAGCCCTACACAGAAGAACAATGGGCGGCCATCGTCACCGCGGGCGACGCTGTGGATGCGGCATTGAACGCGGCTGACGTGCGGCTCACGATGGGCGGCGAGCCCACGTTCGTATCGGTTGACGATATGGAAGGCGCCGAGTGGAACACCACCGCGATGGGGCCCGCGAAAGAGAAACTGAGCGACGAACTTCTGCGCCGGTTGCAAAAGCGCTTTGCCGAAGGCTCGTTCTTGCACCATGGGCAAGGCAAATGGTATCCGGGGGAACCGCTGCCACGCTGGGCGTATTCGATCTACTACCGCAAAGATGGCGAGCCCGTATGGACGCATCCGGAATTGTTTGCCGATGCGAAGGTGCCGGGAAAGGCAGGGCCCGAGGAGGCAAAGCTGTTTGTGGACGAGTTGGCGCAACGCTTGGCTGTGCCTTCAGGCTTTGCGATCCCAGGTTACGAAGACACGTGGTACTACTTGTGGCGCGAGCGTCGCCTGCCCGCAAACGTTGATCCCTTCGACGCCAAACTTGAGAACGAAGAAGACCGCAAGCGTTTGCGGCAAGTGTTCGATCAAGGGCTGCAAAAAGTGGTGGGCTACGCGCTGCCGTTGCGCGCCGTTTATGAAACCGACACACGCTTTCGTTGGGTGAGCGGCAAATGGTTTTTGCGCGCCGAACGCATGTATCTGATGCCAGGCGATAGCGCTATGGGCTTCCGTTTGCCGCTTGATTCGCTGCCGTGGTCCAAGCCCGGCGACATGCTTTATCACTTCGAGCAAGATCCCACAGAGCGACGCAGCGCTTTGCCGCCGCGCGCGCAGTGGGTGCGCCAAACGCCCGACACATCGCCGCCACGAGACCGAAGGCCCACCCCGGTGCCGCCGTCGCGCGGTGAATCGGCGGTAAATGTCACGCGCACAGCTTTGTGCGTGGAGCCCCGCAACGGCATGCTGCACGTATTCATGCCGCCGGCCACGCGGCTTGAAGAGTATTTAGATCTCGTCACCAACATCGAAGAGACGGCACTGGCATTGAAGGTGCCCCTGCGCATCGAGGGCTATCATCCGCCAAGCGATCATCGCCTAGGTAAGATCTCTGTCACCCCTGATCCTGGCGTCATCGAAGTGAACATTCACCCTGCAACTTCGTGGCGCGAAGTTGTGGACCACACATCCGCGCTTTACGAAGAAGCCCACCAAACGCGTCTCGGCACAGAGAAGTTCATGGTGGATGGGCGGCACACCGGTACGGGCGGCGGCAACCATTTGGTTTTGGGGGGCGCCACGCCCACGGACAGCCCGTTTCTGCGTCGGCCTGATCTGCTGCGCAGCTTTGTCTCGTATTGGGTGAACCACCCTTCGCTGTCGTACCTTTTCTCGGGTTTGTTTGTTGGCCCCACAAGCCAAGCGCCACGCATCGACGAAGCTCGCCATGACACGCTTGATGAAATTGAGATCGCCTTTGGCCAATTGGAAAATTGGTCGTCGAACCCACCGCCTTGGATCGTCGATCGTTTGTTCCGCAACATCTTGACGGATGTCACGGGCAACACGCACCGCACGGAGATGTGCATCGACAAAATGTACAGCCCGGACAGCGCCACGGGCCGACAGGGGTTGTTGGAGTTGCGTGCCTTTGAGATGCCGCCGGACGCGCGCATGAGCTGTGCGCAACAGTTGTTGGTGCGCGCGCTGACGGCGTGGTTCTGGAATGAGCCCTACCGCCGCAAGCTGGTTCGTTGGGGCACGTCGTTGCACGACAAGTTCATGTTGCCGCATTTCGCCGCACAAGACTTCGATGACATTTTGAATGACCTGTCGAACGCGGGCTTCAAGATGGATCGCTCATGGTTTGCTCCGCACTATGAATTTCGCTTTCCGATCTACGGACGCGTGAATGTGCGCGGTGTGGAAGTTGAATTGCGCCAGGCCATTGAGCCGTGGCATGTGCTTGGCGAAGAGGCAGGCGGCGGCGGCGCCGTTCGCTATGTGGATTCGTCGGTCGAGCGTGTGGAAGTGAAGGTGCGCAACATGACCGACCCGCGACACGTCGTGTTGTGTAATGGGCGTCGCGTTCCGCTCACGCCCACGGGCACCAACGGCGAATACGTCGCGGGCGTTCGATATAAGGCGTGGGGTCCTGCGGCTGCCTTGCACCCCACCATCAACATCCACACGCCGCTGACCTTTGATGTGCTTGATACGTGGTCGCAACGCTCCGTGGGCGGATGCACGTATCACGTGGCTCACCCTGGCGGTCGCAACTATGACCGATTTCCCGCCAATGGGCTTGAGGCTCAAAGCCGACGCGTCAACCGCTTCTTCGCCATGGGGCACACCCCCGGGCCGATGGCGGAACCACCGGCCGAGCCAAACCCACGCTTCCCGCTAACCCTGGATTTACGGTACCCAGGGCCTCTTCGCTGACCACAGCTTCGAGGAACGGCTAGGCGCTCGGCTGGCACAGCGCGGCCTCCAAAAAATATATTTGAGCTGCGATGGGCAGTGGCTGCGTCCTACTCCCTTTATGACGGGCAGTTCTTTAAGCCGGCGTGCGATGCTGCGTGGCATTGCGAAACATGGAGGCGCTGTGGCGCTGGGGTTGCCGGTGCTAGATGCCATGTGCAACCGGCACGGTACGGCGTTCGCCAGCGGCGAGGCTCTGCCGACGCGCTATGGCGTTTGGTTCTTTGCCGGCGGACTCAACGATGGTTGGGCGCCAGCGTCCACCGGTGCCTTGGCCTTGCCTCCGCCCTTGGCGCCGCTTGCCTCGTTCAAGAGCCACTTGACCATGATCTCAGGCTTGCAAGGGCCAAGCTTCGGTGACTATTCCACCAACCGACACATCATGGGCACGGCGGGGGGCCTATCGGGCTGGAAGCCCAACAACGGCGCTTTCGGTGGACCCTCGATCGATCATCTTGTGTCGCAGGCACTCAAAGGCGCTGAGATTTCGTCTTTGCAGGTGGGGGTTTCGCCCGGATTAACGGCTGAGAAGGGCACGGGCTGGGAAAACATCTCGCATCGCGGGCCGGATCAACCCAACCCCGCTGAGTTTGATCCCGCCAAAATTATGGCGCGCCTGTTCGGCGACACGAAGCCCAGTGTGCCCGCGGTTGATGAGGCACCGCTGCGCTTGTCTTATCTATCCGCGGTTCGTGAGGACGCCAACCAACTTGCCAAGACCTTGGGCCAACACGACAAGATCCTCCTCGATTCATATCTATCTGGTTTGGCCGACGTTGAACGCAGCATCAACAAAGTGCCGGCGGGCACAACGCCAGCGATCTGCGCCACGAAGATGGCTTTAACGGGTGAAGGCATTGAAGCCAGATCGAAGGACATGGCGAAGCTCTTGGCCGCGGCTCTGGCGTGCAACAAAACGCGCGTGTTTGCGTTTGAATTCACAAAGCCAAACGCGTTCGTTAAGTACCCCAACATGCCTGACAGCCATCACAACATGGGCCACGTGCCTCAGCACGCCCGCATCGGTGAATCGGCGGCCTTCATCATGCAACGCTTCGCCGATCTATTGGCGGCCATGCGGGATGTTCCCGAAGGTGCAGGCACATTGTTGGATAACGTTGCCGTGTTGGTGCAATCAGACACCTCGTGGGACCACCGGCTCGACAATATGGTGGCGATCATCGCTGGCCGTGCGAGCGGCGCGCTTAAAGGAAACACGCATGTGCGCTCGACGGGGCCCATCACGCGCGCCGCGCTGACGGCCGCGCGCGCCTGCGGGGCCAACCTGGCAAGCGTTGGCACAGGCGATGGCCTGGCGAAAGATTCGATCGCGGAGGTGCTGGCATGAGGTTGCCTCTGTGCGTGTTGTTTGCCTTTGTTTGTGCGTGTTCAGGGCAAGTGGGCAATTCTCAAGCGGGGCCCGACAACCAAGGTAGCAACGGTGGCTCTCAAGGTGGCGCGGCCGGTGTGGGCACGAATGCCGCAGGCGGCAAGCCGATCGAGGAAACAAAATTCGCGGTGACAGGAGGCTTGCAGCGGATCACCGCGCGGCAATTCACAAACACCATCAGTGACATCTTTGGCGCCAAGTTCGCAAACCAAGCCGTGCCCGAGCTCGACTTTCGCAGCGAAGGTTTTGCGACCGTGGGTGGACGAGCCGTGTCTGTCTCATCCGAAGGGATCCGCAAGTATGACGACACCGCGGTTCGTATCGCCACGGCAGTGATGGCCGACGCTGGCCAACGAACCACGTGGATCACCTGCACGCCCATGCAGCCACAAGATCAAACTTGCATGCAGATGTTCGTGGCGAAGGTGGGCCGCCGGCTGTTTCGGCGCCCGTTGACGAGCGAAGAAACACAGCGCTTCGCTGCGGTTGGCACCGGGGCCGCCTTGGCCTTCAAAGATTTCTTCGCGGGCGCGCGCTACGCGCTCACGGGTTTGTTGCTGTCGCCTAAGTTTCTGTATCACAGCGAAATCGGCGAAACCACGCCGCAGGGGAGCCTGCTCACGCCGTTTGAACGGGCGTCACGCTTGTCGTATTTGTTGTGGGGCACCACGCCTGACGAAGCGTTGCTTGGCGCCGCTGAAGATCGTTCGCTCGGCAACGCAGTGGGCTTGTCGCGCCAACTCGATCGGTTGCTGGCAGACAAAGCGCGGCTCGCTGAAGGGCTGCGTGGCTTCGCCGATGGCTACCTTGGTTTGTACTTGTTGGCCGATGCACCCAAGGACCTCGCGAAGTTTCCTTTGGCCACGGCCGCCACCAGGGCAGCGATGGTGCAGGCCGTATACAACCTGTTCAGCGAGGTGCTGATCGTCGAGGGACGTCCCTTCGCAGATGTGTTCGATCCGGGGTATGTGTTCGCCAATCAACAAACCGCAGCCATCTTAGGCGTCACAGCGCCAAGCGACTCTTTTGTGCGCGTGAAGTTGCCAACCGATGGTCTGCGGGTGGGATTGCTCACCGAGCCGGCGTTGTTGGCGGCGCGGGCACGCCAATCTGAAACGTCACCCACCTTGCGGGGCAAGTTCATCAACGAACTGCTGTGTCAGGAGCCGCCGCCGCCACCTGCGAACGTGAACACCACCTTAGGCGAGCGCACGAACGGCACCACCAAGCGGCAGCAAATTGAGGCTCACATGCAAAACCCGGCGTGCGCAGGCTGCCACAAGGCGATGGATCCGATCGGCTTTGGCCTCGAAAATTTCGACGCCATGGGTGCCGTACAACTTAAAGACAACGGGGCGCCCATCAACGCTTCGGGCGATTTGTTCGACGAGGCGTTTGCGGGGCCACGCGAACTTTCACGCCTGGTGGCGAAGCACGACGGCATGCTGCCCTGCCTCGTTAGGCGCCTTTACACCCACGCCTTGGGCCACGCGCCATCGGCCGACGAGGAATGGGTGCTTACGAAGCTGCAGTCGAACGCCGCAGCCACGGGGGCTGGGCAGTTTGTGCGCCTGTTGCGTGACATCGTGATGTCACCCGGGTTTACACAGGCGCCGGCGCTTTAGCGCCTATTTAAATTTGCTGACTTCACCGCGGCGGAGCTTGCGGTAAAGGTCAAGCGCTTCGCGAATGATCACCAAAGCCTCTTGTGGCCCGAGCAGATCTTCCACTTCCACCATCTTGTTTTCGAGGACCTTATAGTCTTGGAAGAAGCGCTTGATTTCGCGGCCCACGTGCGCGGGAAGCTGCTTATGCGTGCTGTAATCCGACACCGATGGATCGTGCACCGAGACGGCGATGATTTTATCGTCCAGGCCCTTGTCGTCACGCATGCGCATCAAACCGATGGCGCGCGCTTCAACGACAACCAGAGGATCGACCGGCTCTTGCCCCAACACCAACGCGTCTAACGGATCGCCGTCGTCGCAGAAGGTGCGTGGAATGAAACCGTAATTTGCGGGGTAGTGGACGGCGCTGTAAAGCACCCGATCCAACCGCAAGAAGCCGGTTTCTTTGTCCAGCTCGTATTTATTCTTGCTTCCCTTGGGGACCTCGATCACCACGGGAAACGTGTCTTCGACGATCTTGTCGTCAACGTAGATATCGTGCCAGGCGTGCACGAACGCAGCTTAACACGTGGCCACCGCACCGCCGAAAAGAAGCGACAAAATTTCCACCCGGACCGCTCACAACTCGTCTAACAAACGTTGCACAACCTTGACGGCAGGTTTACCTCGGGGTGTGTATCCGATCGATTTGGAGCCGCCCCAGCCGTACCAATTCCAAATGTAAACACCTGCCAACGAAGAGCCTGTGGTCCACGCTTGACGGAACGCCTCGAAGCCGCTGCTTTGCTCTTGGGCATCAGCCGTGCCCCCGGGGGTCTCATCCCACGGCGTTGCTGTGCTACCGACTTTAGACCTATAGCCAAGTTCCGTGAACAACCAAGGTTGGTGGCGCGGCCGCGCCCACGCCTCCAACTCCACGCGCAACCCCTTCCAGCGGCGGACCATAACGTCCAGATCCACCGGGCCGTCGCCGCGGCGCAGATCGAAGTAGCCTGTGATGCCGGCCTCGTCCACAAGATCCAGCAACGCGGCTTTGCGGTAGTGATCCCAGTTGGCGGAGTAGACCAGCGTGCCCGAGAACACGGCGCGCAGTCGTTCGAGCAAAGGTTTCCAGGGCTGCACATCCACATCCAACGTTGAAAGCTCACTGCCCACCACGAAGCGGGAGGCGCCCGTCATCGCGCCCAAGGCCGCCAACGATCCAAGCTGCTGGCCATAGCTCGCAAACCACTTGGCCTCGTCTTCGGGGGCCAAGGTGCCCCGCCATTCATCGGGGGCGCGCGGGTGCAACAGCCGTACAATGGGAAACAGGGTGACTTCCAGATTTTCACGCTTGGCCAGCCGCACGGTTTCAGCCACGCCTTCCAGCGTGGGCGAATAGCGCGTGTGCAAGTAGAGCGATGTAGAGCCGCCATGCTCCTGATAAAGAGGAACGATGAGCGCCACGTGGCTGGCGCCCAACTTGGCGATCTCGGCCAGCAGGGGCTGGTAATCGAAACTGACGTCTTCGGCGAACAGGCCCAGCGCCACCCCGCGCTGGCGGCGTTGCGGGCCAACTATGGGGAACGTGGCAGGAGGCTCAGGCTCGTCGGCTTCGGGCGTCGCAGACGGCGGAGGTGAAGGCGGGCGAAGCCGGGCTCGCGTTTGTGGCACCGGATCCACCGGCGTGGGCCCGGGCGCGCGCGAGGCCCACAGCGCTGGCGTGGCCCACGCGCCCGCGCAAACTGCGGTGCCGGCCACCAGTGCCAATGTACGTCTCGCCAAGACATACCTCGGCCAAAGCACGCGTTTCATTTGCACACTTTACCAAAGGTTCGCGCAGCTCGCGCGGCGCCGGCCGCCGGTTAACGAGCATGTAAAGGTGTGTGGCAAGGCGGCGCATCTGCCTTGCGTGTCGCAACAGTGACTGGCATCGTGCGCTTCCCATGATCGGCATCGGCATTATCGGAGGTGGCCGCATCGCGGCCGGGCACGCGCAAGCGGTTCTCGCCAACGGCGGGTTATTGGAACTTCGGGGCATGGCGTCCGCGCGCCCCGATCGCTTAGCGGAGTTGGTGGGCAAGTTTGGCGGCACCGGTCACGCCGATTGGCGCGCCATGCTGGAACGACCGGAGATCGACGCCGTTGTGATCGGTTTGCGCAACGACCAACACCTTGAGGCCGTGGTCGCTGCAGCCCGCGCAGGCAAACACATTCTGCTTGAGAAGCCGATGGCGATGACGCTGCTGGAGTGCGACCAAATGATCGAAGCGGCGGCCAAGGCCAACGTCAAACTGTTCGTGGGGCAAACGCAGCACTTCTTCGGCATGAACCAAGCGGCGAAGAAGTTGCTCGACAGTGGCGAGCTGGGGCGGCCCGTGGTGGTCACCGACACCTGGTACAAACCCTTTGGCTTGTCGGTGCGGCAGCCTTGGTTCTTGGATCGTGCGCACGGCGGTGGCATGTGGTTCATGAACGGAAACCACATGATCGATCGCATGATCTGGTTCACCGGTAGCCGCGTCGTTGGCGTGAAGGCTTCGATTGGCAGCCCACTGTTGGGTCTCAAATCAGATGACACGGCGGTGGCGATGCTCCACCACGAAAATGGATTGCTAAGCACGCTCACGCACGCGGGTTACGACGTGGGTGATGAACGTTGGATTGGCGAGTTCGTGTGCACCAAAGGCATGTTGAAAGTTTCAACGTTCCCTCCGAACCCGGGCTTGTGGGCCGCGCGCCAAAACGCGTATGAGCCTGTGCCCTATGAGGACATTGATGCGATGGCCGCGGAGTTCCGCGCGTTCGGTGAATGCGTGCGAGACAACACGGCCTTGCCGGTGACGGCTGAACACGCGCGTCACGTGATGGAAGTGATGCTGGCGGCAGAAGAGTCTTCGCGCAGCGGCCGCGAAGTGCGCCTTAAGTAGCCGGCGCGCTTGGCGTGGCGGTGGCCTGTGCAGCCACGGCCGCCGCGTGCATGGCCTCGATTTGTCGTGCTTCCGTTTCGGCACTGGCACCCAACGCCTGAGGGAACGTGGGGGCCAGCAAACGCAGCCGCGCGCCTTGCCGCGTGAGCCACGCCAACACGCGGGCCACGGGCGCGAACACCGATGCCATGCGGGCGCCTTCGCGCAATTCAGCCAACGCGCGCGGTTCGGCCCCCCCCACCATGCCCATGAAGAAGAAGCACAGCGGGAAGGACAAGATCGCTGCGAAGATCATCGCGGTCACAACAGCCCCGCGCCCGGCACCGGCCAAGGCTGCCGCCACCGCACGCCAGATGCAGAAGTTGAGCGCCCCCGCCAGCAGCGGCGCCAACAATACTGAACGCCACGGCACCGATAACCTCACCACGCTGCGGTTGCACATGTACCAGACGAAAACGCACTTGATCGCCAGCGCCAACGCCATCGCCAAAAACGCGCCGCTCACTTGATAGCGCGGCACCAACAGAAACAAAAAGCCTAATCGACACAACTGTTCAACGGTGAGCACGATCGCGTTGCGGCCCGGCTGCCCGGCGCCCTTTTGCAGCGAATCCAAAATCAAGGCCGGCGGCAAAAACAAACCGCGAATGCACGCCGCCAGCACCAACGGCGCGGCCGCGGCCCAACGTGGATCTAAGGCGCGCCGAATGAACAGCGGCGCCAGCGCCACCATGAAGGAAAAAATGATCGCGACGTAAAGATAAGCCCACTGCAGATAGCGCGCGGTGTAGTACCGCACGAGGTTCTGCTTGCCGGCGGCGTGGGCTTCAGAAAAAGCCGCGATCGCCGGATCGGCCCACCCGGCCAGAAACCGGAAGATGAAATAGAAATTATATTCGAGCAGGCTCTTGATGCCGATGCTCTCGCTGTAAGACAGCAGCAAGGCAGTTAACACGATGACTTCGATCGCGTTGCCGATGCGGTAAAGCACTCCCGCCAGCATGGCTTTCCAGCCAAATCGCAGGATTGGCACCACGGTTTTCTTGCCGAAGTTGGCGAGAAACAGCGGCCACGCGGGCACGCCTAAGCGTCGGTAAAAACCATAAGAAACCAACAGCACCACCACGCCGATCACGTTCTGGCCCACCGCCAAGCCATACATCGCGCCCAGGGCTTCGCCGAACTCGGCGTGATTCGCGCCCCACGCACGCCCCATCAGCACGAACGGCACGGGGCCTACCACCACCAAGAATCGGTTCTGCAGTAGATCAAGCGCTTGGTAGTAATCGTATCTTTGCGCGGCCTGAAAGAAGTAGGCCAACGTGAAGAAAATGCCCGGCCATTGGGTGAGCCCATAAAGCGCGATGAGGTCGGAGAACAACGCGTATTCGGTGTGTGGAATGATGAACAAGCCCAACAACGAAACGAACGTGACTTGCAAGGCGCCGGTGAGGATTTGCCACCAGCTAAAGAACTGCACGGCGTGCAAAGCACCGTCTGGATCACGGGTGCGAAGCTCAGCGAAGTATTTCACGAACGCCAGGCTCGTGCCCATGTCGAAGAAGATCCACACCCACCAGAAGAACTCGTACACTGAGTTCCACATCCCTTCGACCTCGGGGAACTTTTGCACATACGTGGGAATCACGAACTGAACGATGCCCACGTAAGGCGCGATGAAGACGACGAGTGCGCCCACAAGCACGAAATAACCGCCCAGCGCACGCTCAAAGCCAACGCGCGTCCATGACGAAGCTTCTGTTGTAGCCACCGGGCTGCCTCGATCGAGCGCGCGCAAGAACTCGCGAGCCGCGTCGGGTGGTTGCTTGCGGCCGGCGCGCCTCGCAAACCAAAACGCCAGCAGTGACAGCGGCCATATGATCACCAAGAACGTCAGCCACAAGCCTTTGCGCGCGGCATGGGGCGCGGGCGAGGCCGGCCAATCCGCGAACGTTTCATAGGGCGCTTGTGCGGCCGTGAACGTTGCCGCATGCACAAAGTAGTTCCAATAGCCCCAACGAAACAGCGCTTCGTTCGTGGGTTCATCAGGGGCAAAACCAATCAACACGACGCGCTCGTGCTGCAACACCACGGTGCCCTCGCTGGGCACGTAAGCCACCACCTGTCCGGGCCCCTTTAATAAGCGGCGCGCGCGCAGCTTTGGCATTGAACGAAACGCCACGCGCTTGGCCATGGTGCTGGCGCGGTTGGGTTCCACGCCCACGGCGCCCTCTTGGTGTGATGATGCGTGATGAAGTGGCAACAGCGGTGCAGGCAAAACCCCAGGCCCCGCCACCACCACGAGGCCGGCCCCGCGTGCGTGCGCCGCTGCGGCGGTGGCGGCCTGCTGTGGGGTGGCGTCGGGGAGCAGCCACACCACGCGGGCGTGCGCGGGATCGGTTGTCACGCGCGTGTGCTGGTCTAGCTGCAGGCGCGCGATGAGGTGTTTGGCGAACGCACTGGCGTTCGGCACCACCGCGACCCCCACGGGTTCGTCTTCGCCAGCGGCACTGCCTAGGATCAAAAGCAAAGCCGCGCCCGCGACGGCCGCTGAGAAACACACGCGGAGGGGAAGGCGCCTGAACATGGCCCGCACACTAACAAACAACACACGTCGTAAGCCAGAGGCCACACAGCTGATGAGCGCGTGCTCCGAACAAGCGCGGTGCACGAGCGTTGGCCGGCGCTTTGCAACCTTTACCGGCGGGACATCAAGGAGAACTTCATGAACAACTTTCGGCACGCTTGCGCAGCAGCGTTTGTTCTTTCGTGTTGCGCGCCATGGAGGCCGCCCGGAGAAACTCCGCGGCGGCCTCTTGTGTGCGACCGAGCTTGAATAAAAAATCCGCGCGCACGCTTGGCAGCAGGTGGTAGCCCTCCAGCGCGCCACTTTGCTCCAACGCGTCTGCGATCACCAAACCTTCGGCGGGCCCCTGTGCCATGGCCACAGCGACGGCGCGGTTCAGCTCAACCACGGGTGTGGGCAGCAAAGAATGAAGCGTTCCGTAAAGATCGGCGATCTGCTGCCAATCTGTTTGTTCCGGGGCCGCCGCGCGTGCGTGACACGCGGCAATCATCGCCTGTACGACGTAGGGCCCGGGCGTGGCTGACACCTCCAGCGCGCGTCGCAGGGCTGCAAAGCCACGGCCAATGAGCACGCGATCCCAAAGCGCGCGGTTTTGATCCAACAGCAAAACGGGTTCGCCGCTGGGTGAAACGCGCGCGCCTGTGCGCGACGCTTGAATCTCCATCAAGGCCACGAGCCCATGCACTTCGGATTCTTCAGGTGCAAGTTCAGCCAAGATGCGGCCCACGCGAAGCGCGTCTTCACACAGACCGGGTCGGATCAAATCTTCGCCTGTGGTGGCTGAATACCCCTCGTTGAAAATGAGGTAGATCACTTCAAGCACGGAGGCCAACCGTGACAAGCGTTCGGGCCCGCGCGGAAGCTCGAAGGGCACGTTCGCTTCTTGCAGCGTTCGTTTCGCGCGTACGATCCGCTGCGCGATTGTGGGTTCGGCACATAAATAGGCGCGCGCGATCTCCTGCGTGGTGAGACCGCCCACCAAACGCAACGTCAAGGCGGCGCGCCCCTCAGGTGACAGCACAGGATGGCACGCGGTGAAGATGAGGCGCAACAGATCGTCGCCCACGTCGTCGTCAAGCGCCTCCTCCACATCGGGTGTGACGGCGCTCTGGTCAGGGTCGTGTCCAATCTCTTCGTGTTTGCGCGCGGCCATCGCGTGGTGGCGCAGTGAATCGATGGCGCGGTGTTTGGCGGTGGCCATCAGCCACGCCCCGGGGTTTTGCGGCACGCCCGTTGTGGGCCACTGTTCTAACGCCGCCACCAGGGCGTCTTGCGCCAGCTCTTCGGCGCGCCCCACGTCGCGCACCACGCGCGCCAATGTGGCGATGAGCTTGGCGGATTCGATGCGAAAGACCGCTTCAATCGAAGCGGCGATGGCTTGAGGTGAAGACACGGCGGTCACCGCTTGAGCAAAGCACCGTTCGTGGCATGTGCAAAGTTGCCGCGCCTAAAAGCCGGCATTGACGTCGATCGTGTTGCTTCTCCTGGGTTGATCCGAGATGACCACGGCTGCAATGCCTGCGGCCACCGCGGCCGCGATCAGCCAGCCCCACCAAGGACCCGTGCCGCGATTGGGCGGCCCTTGGCCACTAACGTTGGTGCCCTTATACGTTTCCTTTAAACCTTCATTTTCTGGCGCCGACAAAGCGACTTTGTTTGCTGAAGCGCGGCCATCTTTGCCCACCGGAGCCAAGATGCCGGGCTTGGGCGCTTGTTCGTTGCCTGGTCCACCCGCGGGCGTTGGCTTTTGCGCCAGCACATCAATGCGGCCGCTTTGCGCGTCGTAATGCGAGAACAAATGTTCTTGCGCCAATTGGCCACGTTCTGCGTCGAAGAACTCAATCGACACGCGATCCCCCGCGGCCCGCAAAAGCACCAAAGCGTCCGCCCGCGCCCACTGGGCCAGTTGCGACAATGTGCGTGGGTGATCTCTCAGTTCATCTTTGCCGCCTAATGTGACCATCGCTTGCACCACCAGTTCACTGCGGTCGCGCTTCACGTCGATCAAACGAAATACGGTGCGCTCGGCATGGTTTTGCATCTCAATCCGGCGGAAAGCCTTTTTATAGCCTTCCTTTTGCAGCTCGATCAGCACTTCACCGGGGGGCAGTTTCACCGTGGTTGGGGTGACACCCACGGCGTGAAAATTCAGAAGGATCTGAGCGTTTGGTGGCTCGCTGTCCACTTGCAGTTCAACTGTGCCGGGGCCTGGAACGGCTTTTTCCACGTACGCTTCCCACAGACCGGCAGGCAAATCATCAGGCGCCAAAGCGACGAGGGCACGCAACCGGCGCGCCGCCTGATCGCGCGCTTGGGCGCGTCCCAAGTTGTCTTCGCACGCCACCATCAATGTATAGATTGCTTTGAGCGGATCACGCGCCTCATCGGGCGCCACATTGTTGAGCGCCACGTCTTCCGCTTGCGTGGCGAGCGGAATCGCATCGATGCAGGCACCCACGCTGCGTTTGGCGCGGGCCTCGTCAACCAGGCGCGTGACAGCGGCGCTTGCCGTTTCCCCTGTGGCCAACAGGCGTTTGATTTGCGCGTCGGCGATCGGTGTCATCGCGGGGCGCAGGCGCGCGTACTCGCGTTCGGCTTCGGTCACAACGGCGGGTGGCAGGCCATTGCCCGAAAGATTCACAACGGCAAACGAGGGTGCATCTGCATAGGCGCGACCCATGTTCAGGATCAGCAAAGCCAAAGCCGTCAACCCAGCGCGTTTCATAAGCGGTAGCCTAAGCCACCACGGCCAAGGCTGCACGTGGCAGACGTGGCCAAACGCGCGACTTAGCTTTGGAAGAACCGGTTCAACGCCCACACCTCGCGGGCGCGCAAACCATCGAACCGAATGCCAACGCCACACACTGTTGAGCCCGGTTCCAGCCAGCGCACTTGGCCGGCCACTTCCACCATCTCGTTTTGTGTGGGGACCCGAAAACGAACCACCACTTTTGCCAACATCGGCAGCGGTTCCAAGCTTTCGATGTACATGCCGCCCAACGAAATGTTTTTCGTCACCGCTGTTTGGCGGGTGCTGCCGGCAATGATTTCGACCTCGACGCGTCGGTCGTAACGTGGATCTGTGCGCCGGAAGTGCTCTGACAAGTTTTCCGTCTCCGCGGCGTTCCTGATGGAATTGCCCGTCACATATCGATTGTAAAGTAGGTTGCTTAACTCAGCAACGCGTCGTTTACGAAAGATGCAAATCGCGTGGAGGAATGGCGGGTGTGATTTCCCGGTGCGTTTGCAGTTTGCTCTGCCACCCAGGGCGAACGGCGCCTGGGTGGGGGCTGAGGATGTGTGGGCGCGGCGAGATTCGAACTCACTACCCCCGCCTTCGGAGGGCGGTGCTCTATCCAGATGAGCTACGCGCCCAGAAAGAGACCTTCTCCTTTACCCCGTGTGGCCATGGCGCGCAAGGGTGCACCGGGACCGTCAAAAACATGGCTGTCAAATCGCGTTTCCCGTCCGTTGGCACGAGCTTGTTGAACCTACTGAGGTCCCCACCTATGACAATGACTCGCCGGCTCCCCAATCTGCGTGTTTGTGTTCGCGAAGGGCGGTTTTCATGACCGCACAGGCGGGCGTGTTGAACGCTGTTTTCGGAATTGTGGCAGGGGTCCCTTATGCTGAACGGGGCCGCCGGGCCGAGGTTGTACGACGCCGGGCGGACGACACCTCCATGGACGAAGCAGGGCTGGCTCAAATTTACGAACGGTATGCGCCGGCGATTTTCGCGCATTGCCGACGGCTGTTGGGCTCGGGGGCTGCGGCCCGCGACGCCACCCAGGAAGCCTTCGTGCGCGTGATTGCCAAGGGGCCGAAGAAACTGTTGGGCGAGGATGCGCTGCGTTACGTCTACCGCGTGGCCACCAACGTGTGCCTGAACCAGATCCGCGAGCAGCGGGTTCATGATCGCGCCACGCCGGCCATCATGGCCCGCTCAGCGGGAGGTGGTTCTGCCGAATCACGCCACGCGGATCGGCAGTTCGCGGAGGCTCTGCTGGATCGGTGCGATGAAACTGGCACCTCCATCGCCGTGATGTTCTACATCGACGAGATGTCTCAAGTTGAGATCGCCAAGACGCTGGGGATCACCCGGCGCACCGTTTTTAACCGTTTGAAAAAGATCGAAGGCTTCGCGCACGAGCTGTTGAGTGCCCGGGCTCCTAACGCACCCGCAGACGAATCCGAAGACGCGATCCAGGCCGAGGATGACGAGCTTGGCGGGGAAGGAACAGGCACATGAACGCACAAAACAGAACTTGCCCCTCACGATTCGATCTGGCCCACTGGGCGGCTGGAAAAGCTCTTGACGCTCAATCCCCCGTGGCACAGCACGTGACCGGATGCGATCGATGTGCGTCGTACGTGGCAGAACTCAGTGAAGCGCGGCAGCAGTTGCTGGGCAACGATCCGGCACGCGCCAGTTTGCAGGCGGCGCGTTCGATTTTGGCGGCCGCCGAAGAGCGCCGCAGCTCGTGGTGGCGCTGGAAGCTGTTGTGGCCGGTGGCTTTGTTGCCAGCCGCTGCGCTCATCGGCGTATTTGCCGTCGTGGATCACGCGCCAGGCACGAACGGTGTTGCCATGAACGAGCCTTCAGCGGCGCCTGTCGAGGGCGCCCCTACGGTGCGCACCAAAGGCTCATTTGCTTTGACGGTGGTGTGTAAGCGTGGGGATTCCATGTTCACCATCGCCGATGGCCAATCCGTGCAGGCCGGCGACCGCTTGCGCTTCGAGTATACGCAAGCGCAGCCTGGATTCTTGATGGTGTTTAGCGTTGACGATGCGGGGCAGATCTTCCCGTATTACGACGAGGCTTCGCTGCACAGCGTGCCGGTGCAGGCGGGCAACCAAGTGGCGTTGCCAGGCTCGGTCGAGCTTGACGATCACAAGGGCTTCGAACGCGTGGTGGCGTTATGGTCGGCCGTGCCGCTCAGTGGCGAAGCCGTGAGAGGGGCCGTGACGCAAGCCTTGATGCAAGCAGGCGGCGACGTCACCAAGCTGGGCAAACTGTCGGTGGACGCCGAGCAAACGAGCTACTTGTTGGCCCGCCCCTAAGGGGCGACGCTTGAGCGTGTGCGTGGTGGCTGACCCGGCGGGGATGGTCACGCCTTCCCTTTGGGCGTAAGGTGCGCTTTCGTAACGTGGCTGGGAATATCCGCGGCCCGTTAACGTCAAAGAGTCCTACTCGAAGGGGAACGGTATGAAAATTAAAACCTCGTTTGCTTTGGTTGCGCAGCTTGCATGTGTGTTCGGTGTCAGCGCGTGTGACGACGACGACTCGCGCACAACCTCCGATGGCGGCCCCGATGGCGGTGGCGCAGACGTGACGGTGTCGGCCTGTCCAAGCGTTGGAACAGGTTCTTTGGCCGTGGTGGTGGCAGGGCTGCCTGCAGGCGTGGCCGCGGTTGGCAGCGCCACCGGACCCGATGGCGTACCAAAACCATTGACTGCAACAGCGACCCTTGCCGTGCCTGCGGGGCTCTACGCGATCACCGCGGCGCGTGTGGTGGTGCCTGATCCGCGTGTGCGTTCGGTTTATGACGGTGTGGCTGCGCCCACGAGTGTGTGTGTGCCCAATGGCGGCATGGGCAACGCAGCCTTGAACTACGCGATGATTCCCACCAGCAACAAGCTGTGGGTGGGCACGACGGGTGAGGGCGTGAGTTTCGCCGGCTTCGCCTCGGCCACTTTGGCCGCCTCAGGATCGCCAGCAGCGACGGTGGCCGCGAACACCAATGGTTCAGGTGGCTTTGCTTTTGATCGTGACGGCAACGTGTGGATCGTGGGTGGAACCACCGCCGATCCTCCCCTGGCGCGTTTTCGCGCCAACACGTTGGGCACGGGTGGCAACAAGACCCCCGACGTCACGTTAACCTCAGCGGCTTTCACGGCCGGCAGCCCAGGCGCCAAAGACGCTGCCTTTGATGGCGCGGGCAACTTATGGGTCACCACCGGGGCGGCCCGCAAGATTGTGAAGTTCACGCCCGCTCAACTTGCCGCCGGCGGAACGGCCGTGCCCTCGGTGGAAATTTCGGGCTTGGCTGGCCTCGAATCGTTGGCATTCGACGGATCCGGAAACCTGTGGGCGGGCTATTCAGAGGGCCTGGGCTTTGTCAGCGCCGCCGCCCTCGCGGCCTCTCGCATGGGCGTGGAATTCACCCTTGATGCGCAATCGGGGCCGCCTGTCATCGGCAGCTTCGGCACGCCCGATGGCTTGGCTTTTGATGCTGCCGGAAACTTGTGGGGCGCCTTTGGGGTGCGCTTGGTGAAGTTGACCGCTGCTGATTTGGCGATCCCAGCCGGTGGTGCGACGGAGAAGGTCGTCACGCCCGCGGTTGTGTTGGATGTCGGTGTGCTTAGCCTTCCCAAGGGAATCGCCTTCGATGAGGGGCAAGGTTTGTGGATGGCGGGCTCACAGGGCAAGTTCATTCGCATCGCGCCCGCGCAGCTGGCCACAAGTGGTGCCGCCACCGCCGACGTGGTGGTGACAAGCCCAAGCATCGGCTACGCGGCCTCGGTGGGCATTTACCCCGCCCCAGCGGCTTCGCCCTTGTATCACCGCCTTCCGTAACAGCGATCGATTCGTGGCACCCGCGATCCATCACACGGAAAGGGCGCCGCGGAAGCCGCGGGCGGCGTAATAGGATTCGGCGCCGTTGTGGTAAACGAAGACGTTGCCATAACGGTGATCGCCGAACAGGGCGCCCCCCAGCTTTCGGATGTCTGGTGGCGTGACCAGCCAGCTGGAGGTTTTGGCGTCGAACACACCGTGTGTCTGCAACGCGCGGTACTGCGCTTCGGTGAGCAGCTCAATGCCCATGTGCGCCGCCATGCCGAGCGCGCTGTCTTTCGGTTTGTTCTCTTTGCGAGACGCGAGTGCGGCGGGGTCATAACAAACGCTGCGACGACCTTTGGGGCTTTCAGCGGCGCAATCCATGAAGATGTATTGGTCTGTCTGTTTATCGTTCAGCACCACGTCCGGCTCGCCGCCGCTTTCCTCCATCTGGAACAGCGACCACAATTTTTCCGGGTGAGATTCAAGACGGCTGCAAACGTTCGACCAATCGACGCCTTTGTGACGTGACATGTGTTTGTCGAAACGCGCCTTCAATGTGACGAGCAAAGCGGCTGATTCTTGCTTGGACAAAGCTTTGGTGGTCTTGGACATCGTGTATAGATGCACCGAAGTCGTCACGAGTTCAATCGTTTGCCCGCACGTGAAGGTGAGAGGCTAAAACAGCGCCAGTTGCTGCCGCGTTGATGTGGCTGGTTCCAGGCACGCGGGATCGTCGTTTGCCGTGTTGTTGATGCGTGGCGAGATCTCGGTGCTTGCCAGCCATGCGTCCGGTGCTGGCCGCAAAACCTCGCCCGCCGGATGAGCCAACCACGTCAGCGCGTCTTGCGGCGACAAGACCGCCGGCATGCGATCGTGCACGGGCGCCACCAAATGGTTTGGCGACGTGGTCAACACAACGAAGCGCGTGGGGCTGCCCTTGGCTGTGGCGCCGCCCGGCAAATAAAGACCAGCGAGGTATAACGGACGACCATCTTTGCGCCGGAACCACAAGGGTTGACGCCCTGTTGCGGACTTGCGCCATTCGATAAAACCGTCGGCCACAACGACGCATCGGTGTTGTGCGAAAGCCGTGCGAAACAAGGGTTTTGTCAAAGCGGTTTCAGAACGCGCGTTGATCACAAGCGGGCCTTGCTGTTTGCCTGGAAAGCCCCAGTGAGCCAGCGTGAGCACGTTGTGATCAACCTTGGGGCCGCCCTCGGACACAACGATGGGGTGCGCTTGCGTGGGCGCCACATTGAAACGTGGGTGCAGCGCCTCAAGCGCGCCAGGCGCCGGCGTGGCCAGAAGCTCTTCGGCCACCCGCACCCAATCGCCCGTGGACAGCGTCATGCGGCCGCACATAACAACGCTCCTTCTTGCAACGTCCACACTTGCGCTTGCAGTTCACCCACCAGCTGCATGTCGTGCGTGGCGGCAATCACCGCCAAACCTTCGCGCGAAAGATCTTTGATCAGCGACGCCACTTCACTTGTGCGTTTGGGATCGAGCGCGCTCGTAGGTTCGTCCAACAGCAACACATGCGGCTGCATCGCCAAGGCGCGGGCCAAGGCCACGCGCTGTTGTTCGCCTCCCGACAGCTGCGCGGGGTAGGCTTGTGCGCGGCCAGCGACGCCCAAGCGATCGAGCAAGCTCATCGCCTGCGTGCGCGCTTGCTCGGCGGGCACACGCGATACAACAAGGGGCCCTTCCATGACATTCTGCAAAGCTGTGCGGTGGGCGAACAGGTGCTTGTCTTGCGCCACGAAACCCACAACTTTGCGCACGTGACGTGCCGCTTGCGCGAAGGCCCCAGCGGGAAGGGTGGCATCCAACGTGGCGCCATTGGCGGTGATGGTGCCCGCTTGCGCGCGATCTAACCCGTTCAAACAGCGCAGGAGAGTGGTTTTGCCGGCGCCTGATGGCGCCAACACGCAGATCACATCTGCCGCATGCACCGTGAAAGATACATTCGAAAAAATGTTTTTTGGCCCCCGCGACAGCGCCAGGCTTTGGGCAGCCAGCCTCATTGTTTCGCCAACCCTGCTTCTAGACGTCGTGCCAACAGGGACAAAGGATAGCTCATGGCAAAGTACAAGGCCGCACAGAACAAACCTGGCACCAGCCACCCGCTGGTATCCACGGCCGTGATCGACAAACGTTTCGTCAACTCAACAACCGTGATGACGGAAACGAGCGAAGTGTCTTTGAGCAGCGCGATGAAATCGTTTGCCATTCCCGGCAGCGAGATACGAAGCGCTTGAGGCAATACCGCGCGCCGAAACGCCTGCGCTTGCGACATGCCAAGTGACAGCGCCGCTTCCCATTGCCCACGCGGCACAGCCTCGATGCCGGCGCGGTAGATCTCGGCTTCATAAGCGGCGTAGTTCATGCCCAAGCCCAAGATGGCCGCGGCGGCGGCTGGCAAGGTAAGCCAAGGAGCCACCTGCGGGAGGCCATAATAAAGCAGATACAACTGCAGAAGTACGGGGGTGCCGCGGAACACTTCCACGTAAGCGCTGGCCAGCCGCCGAACCACACCCGACAGGGGCCACGCCCATGGGCGCCGCGCGATGGCCAGGGCCAAGCCCAGCACCACAGCCAAAGCCATCGCGGCGCAAGCCAACAACAACGTGACGAGTGCGCCCTTAAAAAATAGGATGATTTGGCCGCGCGAGAGCGCGTGCTTTGGCGAGGCTGCGGGCTCGCTTTGCGCGTGCATTGTGACTAGCGTCGTTTGGCGCGTGCCGCCGAGGTGCCAGCGCGCCAAGATCACGTTGATGTGTCCTTCGCGCAGCAGCGTGTCCAAGCCACGGTTGATCGCCGTCAAAAGGGTGTCATCGCCCGGGCGAACGCCAATGGCATATGTGCCGGTCGCCACATCGGCCACGCGGCGTAACCCGGGCGCCTGACCGTAGCGGTCGGCGATGATGTCGTCCATCAAGACGGCGTCCACGCGGCCGGCGGCCAGATCGGTGTACGGCTCCTGCACGCCCTCGTAAGGCACCGGATCAAGGCCAGCTTGGCGCAACATCAACCAGGCTTGCGAATTGCCGAGCGCGCCCAAACGCAAACCGCGCAACGATGACAAGTTTGTGTAAGTCCACGTGGCATTGGCACGCGCGGTGAGGCGTTCGGCGAAAACGTAGTAGGGGCGCGATAAGCGCACCCGTGCAGCGTGTTCGGGCGTGGCCTCAAATCCGTTGAGGATGATGTCGAAATCGCCGCGCATCAACGCTGGCACAAGCGCCGACCAATCATTTTGCACGGGCACCATGCGTACCCCGAGCGTTTGGCCAAGCGCCTTCGCGATCTCGATCTCAAATCCAACGAGCCGCCCTTGCGCATCTTCAGACGCATAAGGTTCGCCGCCTTGCACGTCGAGGCCAAAGCGCAGTTCGCCCCGCTGCTGCACCGTTTGCCAACTGCGGTCTTGCGCCGCAAGCTGCGCAGGCGCAAGCGCGCCTAGGGCAATCAAGAGGCTAAAAACACGTCGCATGGCGTTCGCATGATAAGCGCCGACACATATGGTTTGCGAGTCCTAGTGACCGCGACTGTGAAAAAGGCCTACAAATCGAAGGACATCACCAGTGATTCGCCACCAACCCGGTTTTCAATGCGCTTGGTTTCGCGAAAACCGAGCCGCTCATAAAAGCGTGTGGCTGGGTTGCCGGCGCGCACCGAAAGAACGATGTGGCTGTAATGCGGTCGCGCGAGATCGAAAAGCGCGGTCATGAGTTGCGTGCCAACACCGCCGCCGCGGGCGTGCGGCACAACGGCGGTGGCGAGCTCAGGCACTTTGTTACTGCTTAGTTTGAAAGCGCCGCCTTCTTCTCCCAAGCGCAGCCACGCGGCGCCTAGGGCATCGCCCGCGCGGTCGCGGGCAACAACCCCGAGATCGCCCGCTTTGGTGCCCCAGCCCGCCACGTAACAACGCAGATACGGATCGCGTTTGGCTAGGGGCACTTGTTCGATCCCGCCGGCGCCCATGGAAGCGGCATACGTGAGCATCAGCCACAGAAATTCTTCGTCGGTGTTCGTTGCTTCGTCGATCGTGAGCTGCATGGCACGGCCCAGGCGCTTGCTTAAGGACGACCAGGAACCAAGCGCGCGTTGGCAGCGGTGTCGGCTTCGGCGCGCCTTTCCCACGTGGTGCCCTTGCCTGCGTAAACGCCGCCCTCGAAGGACGCCGAAGGCTTGCCCGTTGGATCCGCGCCGAACGCCATGCCTGCATAATCGGCGAGTGTGATGGTGGCAAAATAATCGGCTGACATAAACGACCCCATGATAGCGCAAACGCACGGTTAACCCCAGCGCAGGAGCACGTCTGGTCTACGCAATGGCCACATATGGCGTGGCTCTTGCAGCTGCTGGCCGGACATGAAGCAGCCAAAGCCAGGCATCCGAGGTTTTGTGCGGGTGCAGGGCGCCCGGCAACACAACTTGAAGAACATCGATGTCGAGATCCCGCGCGACGCCTTTGTGGTGTTCACCGGTGTCTCGGGATCGGGCAAATCCTCCTTGGCATTTGGCACCCTATACGCAGAGGCGCAGCGCAGGTATTTCGAATCCGTGGCCCCTTACGCGCGCCGCCTGATTGATCAGGCGAGCGTGCCTGAGGTGGATTCGATTGAGGGCTTGCCGCCCGCGGTGGCGTTGCAGCAGCACCGCGGCTCGCCCACCACGCGTTCGTCCGTGGGTAGCGTAACCACGATCGCGAATTCGCTGCGGCTGTTGTATTCACGGGCGGGGGTTTATCCACCGGGGCAAGGGCACCTGGATGCTGAAGCATTTTCGCCCAACACACCCGCGGGTGCGTGCCCTCGCTGTCATGGCTTGGGACGAACCTATGAAGCGACTGAAGCGTCTATGGTTCCAGATGATTCACTGACCATCCGCGAGCGGGCGATCGCCGCGTGGCCGCCTGCGTGGCACGGCCAGAACCTGCGCGACATCTTGACATCGCTTGGCTACGACGTGGACGTTCCGTGGCGGCAGATGTCGCGCAAAGATCGCGATTGGATTCTTTTCACCGATGAGCAACCCACGGTGCCCGTGTACGCGGGTTACAACGGGAAGGAGACGCGCCAAGCGAAGAAGCGCAAGGAAGAGCCAAGCTACATGGGCACTTTTACAAGCGCCCGGAAATATGTACTGCAGACGTTTGCCACCACGCAAAGCGCGCTGATGAAGAAGCGCGTGTCGCAGTATTTGGTAAGCGGCGCTTGCCCATTATGTGAGGGCAAGCGCTTGCGGCGCGAATCACTTTCAGTGACCTTTTCTGGGTTAGACATTGGCGAGTTATCGCGTTTGCCCCTCAAGAAAGTGGTCGCGTTACTGCAGCCGTGGATCGATGGCAGCGCTCGCGAAGCCGCCAAGCTTGCGAAGCTTCATCCTGAAAAGGCTTTGGTGGTCAAACGCATTGGCAGCGATCTGTGCGCGCGCATCGACATTTTGCTGAACTTGGGCCTGGGCTATCTTTCGCTGGAACGCAGCACGCCCACGTTATCGCCAGGGGAATTGCAACGCTTACGGTTGGCCACCCAAGTTCGCTCGAATTTGTTTGGTGTGGTGTATGTGCTCGACGAGCCTTCAGCGGGCCTGCACCCGGCAGACACGCAGGCACTGCTCAAAGCGCTCGCGCAGCTTAAAGCCGCAGGCAATTCGCTGTTCGTGGTGGAGCACGAGGTGGACGTGGTGAGGCAAGCCGATTGGCTGGTGGATGTGGGACCAGACGCCGGAGAGCAGGGCGGCCGCATTCTTTACAGTGGCCCGCCCGCGGGGCTCAAGGACGTCAAAGCTTCTCATACGCGCAAGTATTTGTTTGACCACGCCGTCTCGCTCCCCCGGAAGCCGCGTGCCCCAGCGCATTGGTTGCATTTGCAAGGCATCTGCCGCAACAACCTCGATAACCTTGATGTGGCTTTTCCGTTGGGAGTGTTCACTACGGTCACCGGCGTTTCGGGTTCAGGAAAATCGAGTTTGGTGAGCCAAGTCCTGGTTGAATTGGTGGCCAAGCATCTGGGCAGCGAGGTCTCGATCGAAGACGAAGGCGTCGATGAGCTTGAGCGCACGGTCATCGTCACGCGCGGTGGCCGCATCAGCCAG
>JANRKS010000023.1:0-200777 GCA_033763315.1 Deltaproteobacteria bacterium | reverse complement strand
GGCCGTCAGGCGCGCGCCTTCGGGGTACCACTGATCCCAACAGATCAGTGTGCCGATGCGGCCGGCTTGCGTGTCGAAGGCTTTGAACCCGAGATCACCCGGCGTGAAATAGAACTTCTCGTAGAAAGCCGGATCGTCGGGGATGTGCATCTTGCGATACACGCCCAAGGATTCTCCGGTGGCGTCGAAGATGACCGCGCTGTTGTGGTAGAGCCCCAACGCGCGCTTCTCGAAGATCGGCACCACCACCGAAACTTTATTGTCCTTGGCCACGCGCGAAAACAGCTGTGTGGATGGCCCAGGAATTGGCTCCGCGAGATCGAAAAGAGCGGCGTCTTCCTTCTGGCAAAAGTAAGGCCCGCGGTAAAGCTCGGGCAGGCACACCACTTGCGCACCCGCGCGTGCGGCCTCGGCCACTTTTGTTGCGGCCTTTTCTTCGTTTTCGGCTGGTTTGTCGGACATCGACATTTGAACCAGCCCCACCGTGAATTTGCGTGGAATTGCCATGCGCACGGGTTAGCAGAATTAGGCGCCGGTGCTATGGGCGGCCGCCCGTTGCATGCGCATGGCGTACACCAGGTAGGTGCGTGCGAGCGGCCCCGTCCACAACCAAGCCGCCGTGACCTGCGGCAATTCCAAGAAACCGCGCAGCCCCACATCCCGGCGCAAGATGCGCTTAATAATGATCGGGTTGCCCGCCTCGAACACCGTCACCTGGTTGCACAGGTCCTCAAGCTTTTGCACCAGCGCCGTGCCGTCTTCGGCCGCGAGTTCATCCACCGGATACGATTCCGTCGACAACACATCGTTGACCAGCAGCACGGGCGCGCCGGGCTTCACCAGGTGCCCCAAGCTGCGCAGGTGCACCACCAAACCCGCGTGCCGAATCGAAACCAGCATGGGGTCGGTTTGTGGCACAACCTTGTTAAGGCCGAAATAAAGCTGCGTGGCCACACAACACGACACGGCCAAGTCAAAGTCGCGCGGCAGCTGCCGAAGCACGTCGTCGGTGGCGGGTTGCAAGGCCGCTTCGATGGCGTTGAAGGTGTGAAGCGGGCGCTTTTTATCTGAAAGCCGCGCCAGCAATCCCGTCAGCTCGACGCCGCCGTGCAGATGTAACTTGGCCTGCGTGGCTTCGCTTTGCCGGGCGGCCGCACGCTTGAGCGCGTGGGCGTCGATGTCCACCAAATGGAGCTCCGCCAGCCGTTCGGCCATACGTTCAAGATCCAAATCGTTGCAATTGCCAGCGCCCAAAAAGATGGCGCGGCCGCCGGCGGGGGCCTGTTGCAAAATGGCGTTCGTTTGGTGGGCGCGGTGTTGGGCGTAAAGCTCCCAATCACCTTGCCCCATCACATTGCCGCGGCTTTCGGCACGCTGGCGTTCCGTGACCAGACGCTTTTTAGACATTGCTACTTCAGCGTTTTGGCGATCGACACGGCGTTGGCGGGCAAAAGCTTCAAGGCGTCGTGGTAGGTCTTCGAGCGGAACGTGTTTTGTTCGCGGTCAGCTTCTTTGTCGCTGGTGGCGTTCATTCCCAGTTTCTGAAAGGTGACGGCGGCGTGGGAGGCGATCTCTTCTTGCAGTGACGCCAGGCTGTTCTCGAATGTGTTGCGGTCCACCTTGATGCTCACGACTGGCGCGTCTTTATGAATGCCCACGAACTTGAACGCTTTCAAATCCGGCGCACGCCTAAACATCGACGTGGTGAACTCGATCCAATACGTCATCGCCTTGTTGAAGGTGAGGGCAGGGTCGTATTCGTCTTTGCCTTCGAGTAGGTAGGGGTAGTTGACTTCGGCCGTTTTGGCGTCGACGTCGACGTTCAGCTTGGGCTGGTGTGAGAAATCTTTGTCGATGCGATCCACCACCTTGGGCTTATCGATGCGGCAGGTGTCGAGCGTGTTTTCCTGGGGGAGGCGGTTCAAGCTGGCGGCGAAAGCTCGTTCCACCGATTGCTTGAAGGTCCACGGCACACTGTTTTCACAGTCAGGGCCCGTTTTGCCTCGCGGGCGCTCAATGTAGGCCAAGGTATCTTTGCTGGCGCTGGCAGCGGCTTCGCTTGCGTAGACCTCGGCGCGGAACACAATGGGCTCAAACGGTGCGCGGGTGAGTGACCAAGCGTACAAAGTTTGGAGCACCAAATACAGGCTCTCGCGCTCAGGCGCTTGGTTGAGCACCGCCTTTATCTTCACATCCTGGCCGTCCGAGGGGCCGGTGATGTCGTCGGCCACCACTTTGAACGCAGGAACATTGGCCGGGATCGTGGGCTGTTCGCAACAGGCTTTGGGCTCGTTCGTGGTCTTCGATTGCGGGCAAGCCGCCAGTGTGAGGAGCAGGGGCAGGGGCGCCCAAAACAGGGTTAAGGCCGATACAGAACGAGGGAGCACTGCAAACTGAACGCCGCGCATGGGGCCTCCTGAGGCAAACGAGAGTGGGTGAAGACCGTACCATTGGCGTATCGACGGCTCCAAGATAAAACCCGCAAACGGGTCGTAGCGGGAAAGCCGAACCAATTGGCAGGCTTGCCGAAGTCTTCGGCGTAGCGTCAGAGCGTTTCGGCCGTGCGGCATGGGGTGTATAGTGCTGGGGCACGATGGACGCCGACGTTACGACTGCCCTGTCCGCCTTGAAGACGAATTCCGACAGTCCGGAGGCGCTGGCCGCGCTCACCCGGGCTGTGCAGACGCTGGGGGAACAGCAGAAGTGGGATGAAGCTGTGGAGGCCTACGAAGCCGCGCTGAAGACGGCGCGGCGTGGGACAGGCGAACAAACGCTGCTGCTCGCTTTGGGCACTTTGCTGTGGAAGCAGCAAGCAAAACTGGATCAAGCCGAAGGCGTGTTTCGCCGCGCGAGGAAAAACGATCCACGCGCCCCAGAAGTGCTGGAATTTTATACGGCATACCACACGCAGCGGAACGAGATACCCGTTCTATTGAACCTGCTGACCCAAGCTTTGCGTGCGGAACCCGACGAAGCTGCGCAAACCAACCTATCCGTGACGATGGCGAAGCTCGCCGAAACAGAGCCACGCACCATCGAGAAGGCCATCGACATCTGGAAGGGCTTGCTGCGCAAGAACCCGAAGACGCCCGATGCATTCGAGTCACTTCACCGGCTTTACCACAAGGCTGAAAAGTGGAACGCGCTGAACGAATTGCTCAAAGAGCGTTTGGATCAACTGCCGGAGACGGCCGTCGAGGAAAAAGTGGCGCTCTACCAAGAGATGATTCCGATCTACCGCGATCGGATGAAGCTTGAGCCGATGGTGCAGAACACGTATCTGGCCATCCGCAACCTGAAGCCTGACCACATTCCCACGTTGGACGCGTTGATCGAGCTGTTCGAGCGAAAATCACGCTGGGCGGATTTGGTGGATGTGCTGGCCTCGCGCGCCCAAGTGGCGCCCACGCCGCAAGAGAAGATCGCGCTTCACCGGCGTGTGGCGGCGCTGTGGGCCGACAAACTGGGCAAGCCGCAAAACGCGGCCGCGGCTTACGAGCACATCCTGGCGATCGAGCCCGACGATGGCGACACGCTGGCGGCTTTGACCGAGCTTTACACCAAGGGCCGCAAGTGGCAGCCGCTCATCGACTTGAACCGGCGCCAGCTGGCGGGCCTGCCACCTGCCGAACAGCGCCAGCGCTTGATTGACATGGCCAAAGTGGCCGCCGAACGCTTGAACGACGAGGCCCAGGCCGTTGCGATCTGGGGCGAGGTGCTTGCGAACAACAAGGCCGATGCCGAGGCCTTGGGCGCGTTGGCAGCGCTGCACGAGAAAGCCAAAGATTGGGCCGCCTTGAATGTTGTGTTGGGGCAGCAAGCTGAACTTGCCACCGATGACGCCACCTTGGCCGCGCTGCTTGAACGTCGCGGCACTTTGTTGGCCGAAAAGCTGAACGACCCGAGCGCGGCGGCGCTTGATTTGGTGAAGGTGCACGAGCTGCAGCCTGACAACCAACGGGTGTTCCGCACCTTGCGCGATCTTTACAGCAAGGCCAACGACTTTGCCGCGCTGGAAGCTCTCTATGCCGGCCGTGGTCAGTGGAGCGAACTGTGCGACGTGATGACTGAATTGGCCGAGCAGGTGACGGATGAAAAATCTGCCATCGCTTTGCGCGAACGCGTGGCCACGCTGGCCATCGAAAAACTGAATCAGCCCGAGCGCGCTATCAAGGCTTACGAGCGCATCGTGGCCGTGGATCCCGACAACCGCGCTGCTTCTGATGCGTTGGCGGGGCTGTATCGCAACACGGCGAAATGGTCACGTCTGCTGGAAACGTTTGAGCAGCAACTGGCCGGTTTGGCCAGCCCGGAAGGGGGCGCTGAGGCCGCCCCCGCCCAGGGCAAACGCAAGAAGAACAAGGGCGACAAGGCCACCGGTGCGCCCGCCGTGCAAGAGCAACTGCAGGTCATGGCCGAAGCCCGCAAGGTGTGTGAAGAACACCTGGGGTCGAAGCCGCTGGCCTTCAAGTGGGGCCAACGCGCGCTTGAGCTGGCGCCGAACGATGAAGCGCTGTTTGCTGAGGTGGAACGGCTGGGGCGCGAAGCCGAAGAGTGGGAGCCTTTGTTTGAGCTTTACGCTCGCAAGCTAAAGCAGGTCACGGACGATGCCGCCCGCACCACGCTGCTGCGCAAGTCGCTGCACATCGCGGCCAACAAGACCAAACGTGCGGCTGAAGCCAAACGCTTGGCCGAGGCTTTGTTGGAATTGGTCCCCGGCGACGACGAAGCGCAGAGCGCTTTGCAACAACAGCTGGCGGCCGAGGAAAAGTGGCCCGAAGTGGCGGCCTTAATGCATCGCCGGCAAACGCAATTAACCGTGCCGTCGGCGCGCGCTGATTTGCTGGTGGCCGCGGCGCGGATCGAAGAAGAGAAGTTAAACCAAGCTGAGACGGCGGCGTCGTCGCTGCGCGAAGCTTTGGAAGTGGATCCCGGCAACGCCAAGGTGCTGGTGGCTTTAGCCCGGGTGTGTGAACACCGCGGTGATCACGCCGGCTTGGCGGCTGTATTGGCGGCGCAGGCCAAGGCCGCGAACGACAACGGCGAACGTCTGAGTTTGCTGTTGCGGTTGGGCAACTTGCAAGAGCATCAGGTCAAAGATGCCGCGGGCGCGCGCGCCACGTACCAGGCCGCTCTCGACATCAATCCTGAGGCAGCCGAAGCCATTTCCGGGCTTGAACGCGCGTTCGACGATGATCTATTGCCGGCCGACGAGGTGTTCCCCATCTCGAAGCACCTGGCGCGCTTCTACGAGACCACCGAACGCTATGATCGTTGGGCCGAAGTGCTGCAGCGTTTGGCGGGCGTTTCGAAGGAAAAGCCAGAAAAGCTGCGGCATTTGCAGCTTTTGGTCGATATCTACGAAGGTCCGGCGTCGGACAAAGCTTCAGCCTATGGCGCGGCTTTGCAGATCTTCGAGATCGAGCCCACCGATGACACAAACTTGCAGCGGTTGCTGCGGTTGGCGACTGAGACCGGCAAGTTGGATGACTTGTTGGCCGCCATCTATAGGGTTCTCGAGAAAACCTCGGACGCGCAGTTGCGGGGCGAGCTGCTCATGCATGTGGCGGAGCTTGAAGAGAAGCACCCAGGCCACGAAGCCAAAGCAGAGAAGGCTTACCGTGAATTGTTGTCGATTGACGCTGACAACGAACGCGCCGTCGCGTCGTTGACGCGCCTGTTGCGCGAGACCGAACGCTGGGCGGATCTGCGCAACTTATTGGACCTGCGCGCCGAGCGGTTGCTGGACGTTCAGGAGAAACTGGCGCTTTACGCTCAAATCTCCGAGATCGATGAAACGTTGCTGGGTGACCGCGAACACGCGGTGGGTGTGTTGACCAAGCAACTTGAACTTGAACCGAACAATTTAAAGACGTACCACGGCCTTGAACGGCTGCTGACGGCCCTGGGGCGCTGGAACCAGCTTTCCGATCTTCTGGCGCGCGAAGTGGATCTTGTGCCGCAGGCCGAACGCGAAGCGATCGTGCTTCGGCGCGTGGACGTGTTGGCGGAGAAGATCGGCAATTTCGACGACGCGATGGACGTGCTCGGCGAGATGCTGAAGGCGAACCCGGAGCACGACGACGCCCGGCGCGCGGTGGAACGCATGTTGCGCAAGCCGAAGGCCAAGCAACGCGCGGCGAACATCCTGGGCCCGCTTTACAACAAGGCGGGCAATTGGGAGGGTTTGGTTGAAGTTCTGCAGATCCGCCGTGCCTCGCTGACAGGCCCCAAGGCTGTGGCCGCGTTGGCGAAGGTGGCAGAGATCCAGGAAACGAAACTGGCCGACGAAGCTTCGGCTTTGGCCACGTGGCAAACGGTTTTGGATATGGAGCCCGGCAACCGCGAAGCGTTGGCCGCCGTTGAACGGTTGGCTTCGATGTTGGAGCGACCGTCGGCTTTGGTTGAGCTTTACCTGGAAATGGCGACGAAAAAGTCTGCCGACGACGTGCGCGGGCAAGTGGAAAACCTAACCCGTGCCGCGCGTTTGTGCGTATCGAGCTTGGGCGATCGCGCGCGTGCGGCGCAGATCTGGCAGCAGGTGTTGGATCTCGATCCAGCCAGCCAAGAAGTGGGGCGCCCCGCCGCTGAGGCGTTGGAGGCGCTTTATCCGCAGATCGGCGATTACGCTCGCTTGGTGGAGATTCTGCACGTCAAGTTGGATTGGGAAGACCGGCCATCCGTGAAATCGGAATTGCTGGTGCGCATCGCCGATCTCTACGACAAGGCGCTGGGCAAAACCGAAGAGGCCGTAGATTGTTTGCGTCAGGCGTTTGAGGCCACGCCCGAAGATCCCAAGTTGCTGGATCGCATTGAGCCCGTATTCGAATCGCGTGGGCAGTGGCGCGATCTCATCTTCGTGCTGGAACGCCGCATGGCCTTGGCGGTGGGCAACAAGGCACGTCGCAAGCTGCGTTGGCGAATCGCCGACATCCAAGAGAACAAGCTGGGCGATCTGGACGAAGCCATCGCCACGGTTTCTGCGAACCTTGATGAAGTGGGTGGCGAGAAGCAGGCGTTGGACGCGCTTGAACGCCTCTACGAAAAGAAAGAGGCGCACGGCTCACGCCTTGAGGTGTTGGAACGTCGCTTGGTGCTGACGGAAGCGCCCGAGGAGCGCGTGTCGTATTTGCGGCGGGCCGCGGCCTTGCTGGCCGGCCCGTTGGAGCAACAGGCAGACGCGCTTGAGAAGTGGCGCGAGATCCTTCGCTATGCCCCAAGCGATGCGCCCACGCTTGAGGCCATCGAAGAGCTGCTGGACAGCGAAGATTTCGGTTTGCGGCGGGCCGCGGGCGAAACGATGGAACCCGTATATGAGTCACAGCAGGCGTTCCCCAAGCTGGCGCGCGTGCTGGAGATCTTCATCGCTACCGAAGACGATCGCCGCGAGCGCATGAAGGTGTGGATCCGGTTGGCGGCCTTGCGCCGTGATCAGTTGGATGATCAGCTCGGCGCTCTGCAAGCGTTTGGCGAAGCGATCAAGGAATCGCTGGGCGAAGACCACTTGATGGATCTTTTGGTCACGTACGAGCGGCTGGCCGATCAGTTGGCCAAGCAAGGCGACGTGGTGAAGCTTTACCAAGAGATCGAGCCCGACATCCTGCGCGAGGATGTAAAGCTGCGCATCGTGCGCCGTCTGGCGACGGCCGCGTTGGACGCCGGAGACTTGGACAGCGCCGCGGAGCGGTACCTGGGCATTCTCGATCAGTCGCCCGACGACATGGAAGCCATGTCGGGGCTTGAAGCCATCTACCGCAAGAAAGGCGACGACGAACGCCTTTACGAGCTGATCCTGCGCCGGGCAGAGCTGGCGATGGATTCGTCGGGTGCCGAGCTGCCCCTGCGTGTGGAAGCGGGTGCTTTGGCTTTGAAACTGGATCGCGCCGAAGACGCGATCACGGCGTACGAACGCGCGCTGCAATTGGCGCCGCAAAACCGCGAGGTCATTGGCGCGCTCGAAAAGCTTTACCACCAGACCGAACGTTGGGTGGATTTGCGGGAGCTCTTGGAGCGGCGCTTGGGCGCCAAGGTTTCGCCGAACGAAGCCATCGAGATCCACGAGCGCATCGCGCGCATCGAGATCGACGAGCTTGGCAATTACGTGGCGGCAGTGGATCACCTCAAGGAGATCTTCAAGCGCGATCCAGATCACGCGGCCGCGATCGAGATGGCCGAGGCGTTGGTCAAAGAGCCTGAAACCGTGATGGACGCGGCGGGCCTTCTGGAGGCGGTATACGCCAAACGCAACGCCTGGGATCGTTTGGTGGCGATCGATGAAGCACGCCGCGACGTTTTGGACGAACCGGCGGCGCGGGTGGTTTACACCCGCCGCATCGCTCGCATCTACGAAGAGAACGTCGAAGATCTGGGGAAGGCCTTCGAGTGGTACGGCAAGTTGTTCACGGAAGTGCCGGCCGAACGGCCCGTGCAGGAGCAATTGCTGCGCCTGGCGCCCAAGCTTGATAAGTGGCGAGATCTCGCCAATTTGCTCGACGATTACCTTTACGACGAGATGTCTGAATCGCCCGAGGTGTTGGCGATCGTGAAGCTGGCCGCCGAAGTGTGGGACATGCGTTTGGGCGATCAAGACGCCGCCAAGAAGCATTACCGCCGTTACCTCGACGCGCAGCCAGGTGAACCCAAGGCCGTGGCCCTTTACGAACAGGCGCTTGAACGCTGGCAACAGTGGGGCGATCTGCTGGATCTGATCGAGGAGGAGATCGCGCGCGCCAACAGCGTGGGTGAACGCGTGGCCTTGCTCAAGCGCAGCGCGCGCATTTGCGAGACCAAGCTGCAAGACAACGATCGGGCCGCACGGACGCTGCGCAGCGTTCTTGATGAGTCGCCGCCCGATAGCGCCGCCGCGGACGATCTTGAGCGCCTTTACCGCGCCGACGAGCGTTGGAGCGATCTGGCTGACCATTTGTTGTGGCGCTTGGATGTGCAAACGGATCCTGCGGCGAAGCGCGAGGTTCAATTGCGCCTGGCTGCCTTGCAAGGCGCTGAACTTAACAACGTTGAATCGGCGATCGAGCTTTACGGCCAGGTGTTGGCCACGGATCCACGCAACGCGGCCGCCCGGCAGGCCTTGGAAGCGCGACTTCCAGACAAGTCCCTGCGCTTGCAGGTGGCGATGCAACTTGAGCCCAGCTACCGCGAGATGCAAGCCTGGGACAAGCTGGTGCACGTGCTCGAGATCCGTCTGCAAGATGGGGACGATCCCGGCGAACGTTTGGTGTTGCTGCAAGAGACGGCCGCGTTGGAAGAGCGCCTGGGCCACAGCGACAAAGCGCTTGAAGCGCGCGGCAAGGTGTGGCTGGAAGACGTGGCGAACGACGGCGCCTTGGCGGCTTTGGAAGCCGCCGTGCCCATGTCGCGTGCGTTTGCTCGCTTCGTTGAACTGCTGACCGAGGGTGCGGAAAGCGCCTTGGATCCCGAGCTGCAGGGCCATCTGTTGGGCAAAGCCGCCATGGTTTTGGAGACCCACGTGGGTGATCGTGGACGTGCGATTCAAACGTGGCGCAAAGCCTTGGACGCCTACCCAGAGAACGAAGCGGCGTTCGTCACGCTTGAACGCTTGCTTGAGCTTGAAGGGCAGAACGTCGAGCTGCAGGAGGTGCTGCAAAAGCACGCCGAGGCGACGAACGACAACAACGCACGCTTGGCTTTGTTCAAGCGGGTGGCGCGGTTGGCCGAAGCCGAAGCGGGCGCGGGTGCCAAGGCCATTTCGGCCTGGACCCAGGTGTTGGACATTTCCGAAGCCGACGACGAGGCTTTGGCGGCGCTGGCCAAGCTTTACACCGCCGCCAACAAGTGGCCGAACCTCGCGGAGATCCTACAGCGGCAGGTTGACGCCAGCAGCGATGCGCAGACCCTGCGTGGCTTGCGCTTTACGTTGGCGCGCGTGTTTGACGAGCGACTCAAAGAGCCATCCGAAGCGGCGGCGCAACTGCGTTTGGTGCTGGACGAAAACGCGGGCGACGCGCAGGCACTGGAGCTGCTCGACAAGCTTTACACGCGCGAAGGCCAGCACAGCGAGCTGCTTGAAGTGCTGGACCTGCGTGCACAAACCTCCGCGGCCGCTGAGGCTGATGGGTTCGCGTTCCGTGCCGCACAATTGTTGCACAAGGAGATGGGCGATCTTCACGGCGCCGTGCCGCGATACAGCCAGATCCTTGAACGGTCCCCGGCGTTCAAACCCGCGCGCGAGGCCTTGTGGGCGCTGACCAAGGATGAAGACGCCCGTCCTTACGCGGTGGCTGCGCTCGAGCCGCTATTGCGGGCTCAAAATGCCCACGGCGAACTCATCGACTTGCTGGAAATCAAGGCGGCCGCCGAAAGCGCGCCCGCGGGCCGCGTGCCCGTGTTGGCCGAGATCGCTCGCATCGAGGAGCAAGTGCGCAACGATCTGGTCAAGGCTTTGGCCGCCTGGATCCGTGCGTTCAAAGAGGATCCCGCCGATGAAAATGTGCGCGCCAATTTGGAGCGCGTGGCGCAGGCCCGCAGTGACTTTGGGCGTTTGGCCAAACTTTACGAAGAGCAAATCGACGAGGTCTACGACACCGAGCTGCAGCGCACCTTGGCCTTGCGGCTGGCCGATCTGTACGAACAATCACTGCGCGATCCCGACAAGGCCATTGCAGCCTTGCGCAAGTCGCTTGACCTTGGGGGCGGCGACGAGCTTGCCACCTTGGGCCGCATGGAAGCGCTGCTGCGGCAACGTGCGAAGTGGCCGGAGCTGGCAGACGTGCTGCAAAAACGTGCAGACGCTGCGATGGATCCAGAATCGCAAGCGCAAGCGCTTGTGGCTTTGGGGCAAGTGCGGCTTGAACGTTTGTCTGAACGTCGCTTGGCGTTCGAGGCCTTCCGCGATGCGCTTGAACGTGTGCCCACCTCGTCTGAGGCGTTGTCAGCTTTGCGCAATTTGATGCGCCAAGAAGAGCTGCGCAGCGACATCATCGATGTGCTTGAGCCACTGGCCGAATCGCGCGGCGATTACGCCGAATTGCTGTCGCTTTACGAATATAAGGCAGCTTTGAGCAACGATGACGCGCAGGCTTCGGCGTGGTGGCGCCGCGTGGGCGAAGTGGCCGAGAACAACATCAAGGACGGCGCACGGGCCCTGGCTGGTTACGGCAAGGCTTTGGCGCTTGAGTCTGACAACGCTCAGTTGGCAGACGACGTGGCGCGCGTGGCGCAGGCCACGGGCCAAATGGCACCGGGCGCGCGCTTGATCGAAGCGGCCGCAGCCAAAGCGGAAGGCTCCGCGATGGTTGAATTGGCCGTGCGCGCGGCGGGCTTGTTCGAGCGCGCGGGTGACGCATCGTCACTGACGGCGGCCGAATCCCTGTACAAAAAGGTCTTGGTGCAAGACGCGGAGAACGCACACGCGCTGGGGGCGCTTGAAGCCTTGTACCGCGGCCGCGGCGACCGCGCTGCGCTGGCGCGCACGCTTGAGCAGCGCGCGCAGGTGGAGATGGATCCCACGCAGAAGGTGGCATGGCTGGCCGAGGCGGCCGGCCTACACGAACAGCGGGGCGACATCAAAGCCACGATCGCGGCCTGGGAAGAAGCCCGCCGCGCGGACGACACGAACGCCGACGCGCTTCACGCCCTGGCGCGCCTATACGAGCGCGAACAGCGGCACACCGACCTTGTGGCCATCTTGGAAGAGCAGGCGGTGGCTGCCATGGATCCGGCGGTGCGAAGCGCGCTCAACGTACGCATCGGTCAGCTGCGTGAGCAGGTTCTGCATGACGATGACGCCGCGGCGTCGGCCTACCGCGAGGCCTTGGACGCCGATCCACGCAGCGACGTGGCCATGAACGCCTTGGCCGCTTTGGAAGAACGCCGAGGCGATTTTTCGGCCTTGGAGGAAGTGCTGCTGCAGCGCCTGGGTGCCTCTGACGAAGCCGAACAAAAGGCGTTGCTCTACCGTTTGGCCGACAACGCGCGGCTTAAGCTTGAGGATGAGGATCGGGCGTTTGGGTATTTGCGCCAGATCATGGATCTCGATCCGAATGACGCGCGTGCCTTTGAGGGCATCGAACGCGTCTTGACCTCATCTGAGCGTTGGCACGATCTCATCGAGCTTTACGAAACGAAGGCGCAAGCCGCGAAGGCCGGCAAACAAAACGCCGAAGAGCGCCGCTTGCGTTTGCGTGTGGCGGAGCTGTGGGCCGAGAAGTTGGATTCGCCCGACAGCGCGTGCGAATCGGTAGAAGCTTTGCTCAAAGACAACCCGAACGACGTGGCCACTTTGATCACGTTGGGCGGCCTTTATGAGCGCGCGCTCCGTTACGATGAGGCGTTGCAGACCTTGCGCAAAGCTGAAGCCGCCGGCCCGCGAGGTAAGGAGGCGGCAGACTTGCGCTTCCGCATGGGGCGTTTGATGCAGGCGCAAGACGCCGATGAAGAAAGCGTTCGCGAGGCCTTCATGCAGGCGTTGCAAGCCGACGTGACCCACAAAGAGGCCCTGATGGCGGTGGAAAGCATGGCCCGCAAGGGTGGCCGCCACGAAGAGTTGGTGCAGGTGTTGGAGCTGCGCGAGCAAAACACCCAGGACGCTGGCGAGCGTTTGGCTTTGCTCAAAGAAATTGTTGAGCTTTACCGCAACCAACTGCAACGGCCCGCCGATGGGTTGCCGGCGCTTGAAAAACTGAACAAGCTGGCGCCTGATGATCTGGAAGTGAAGGAGGCGTATGGCCAGGCCTTGATCGCCACGGGCGATGCAAAGCAAGGCGAGGCGCTGCTTGAATCCTTGATCGAAGGCCTAACGGCCAAGCGGCAGATGAAGGCCGTGGCGCGGTTGCGGGCCACACTTGGGTTGGCGGCGGAAGCGCGCGGTGAGGTGGCGAAGGCACTGGCGCACCTGGAAGCGGCGCAAGCGCTTGATTCGTCGTCACCGCGGGTGGCGGTGGCGCTGGGGCGGCTGGCCGAGGCGGCGGGGGATCGAACGAAGGCATTCAAATACTACCGCAACCTGCTGTTGCTATCATTCGACGAAGCCGCTGCAGGCATGACGAAGGCGGGCGTGTATTTGGCGTTGGCCCGTTTGCACGTGGCCGAGAACGAAGCGGTCAAAGCGCGCGGCATGGTGGATCGCGGGTTGGGCATCGCCCCCAACGATCCTGACTTACGCGCGCTGGGCGAACAGCTCAAGCGCGCGTAGCGGCGGACGCGCGCCCACCGGTTCAGCTGGTGGCTTGCGCTTCGGGCAACGTATGCGCAGTGTGTGCGCCGCCACGGCTAGCGGTAAAGCAAGCGCATCACAGCTCGCAGCGCCTTACGAACGCGTGGCTGATAAGGAAAGCGCAGTTGCTTCATCAGCAGCCGTGTGACGGGGCCCAAGCATGGGCGATCTTCGACGATCGTTTCGGTCCACGTGAAGTTGGCGACGGCTTCGTGGCCATGCCGCGCGCCGAGGCCACTGTTCTTGACGCCGCCCAACGGCGACTCCACACAGAAGTAGTGGACGGCGCTGTCGTTCACGCACACGTTGCCTGTTTGAAGCTGACGTGCGATGGCGCGGCCTTCGCTGGTTGATCCCGCAAACACGGCGCCGGAAAGGCCGTAGGGTAGGGCATTGGCCAAGGCCACGGCCTCCGCCACATCTTGCACCGTAATGATCGGCAGCACGGGGCCAAACGTCTCTTCGGTGGCCACCTGCATCGCCGGCGTCACGCTGCCTAACAAGGTGGGGGAAAAGAAACGACCCGGTCCGCGCACGGTGGTGCCACCCGCGAGCAGCTGCGCGCCTGCACCCACGGCCTGTGCAATCTGCTGTTCAAAGCGCGCCAGCTGAGGCTCAAAGATGATGGCCCCCACATCCGCATCCGTTTCGGGGCTGCCCACTCGCAGCCGCTGCACCTGCTGCTTGATGAGGTCGGTCAATTGCGCCGCCACCGCCGCTTCCACGATCACGCGTTCGGTGCGAATGCAGGCTTGCCCGCTGTGCATAAACGCGCTCCACACGATCGCGCCCGCGGCGTCTGCCAGATCTGCGTTTGCTGTCACAATGGCCGCGCTTTTGCCGCCCAACTCGACGATGGCTGGTATCAACCGCTCGCCCGCCGCCGCCGCGATCTTGCGACCCGCGGCCACGCTGCCTGTAAAGAAGATCATGTCGGCTGCCTGCACGAGTGCCTCGCCCGCCGAAGCGTTGCCAGTGACCACCGTGAACGCGGCGGCCGGCAAACCCAAATCATCCCACACGCGTTTGACGTGCAAGGAAGTCAGCGGCGTCAGCGGCGAAGGTTTTAACACCACGGCGTTGCCCGCCATCAGCGGCGCCACGCAATCCGCGAAGTTGTTGAGCAGCGGCCAATTCCAGGGGCCAATGACGCCCACCACGCCACGTGGGTGCTTGACCAGGCGGCTGCGCTTGTTGGCGAAAAAAAACGGACTACGCAGCTCCTCACGCAAGGCCCTGCGCGCCGCACGACCTGTGAGGTGCCGAATCAATTCACACGTGTAAAGCACTTCGATGCATTCGGCCTCGTGCGGCGGCTGCCCGGTTTCATCCGCAATCAACTTTACGAGCGCCTCGTCGCGCGCCAGGCGCGCTGCCACCTTTCGCAAAGCCTTGCGGCGGCCCGCGATCCCCAGGGCCGCCCACCGGGGCTGGGCCTGTCGGGCGCGTGCCACGGCGGCTTGCACCGCCGCCGCGTCGGCATCGGGCACATGCCCCAGCACGGCGCCTGTGGCGGGGCTGCGCACCGCAATCGTTGGGCCCGAATCCATCTTCACACTATGGCCACAAGGCGGAGGTGGCGTCTATCACCAAGGCCTGGGCCGCACCGCTGCGGTAACGTAAACTATTGGGAAGGTATGAGATTTTCGCCCGGTGCCGACCATGCGTTGGTGGAGAAGACGGCGCGTGCGTTTGCGCGCGACGTGCTGGCTCCGCGAGCGGCCATGCGCGATCGAACGCACGCGTTCCCGCATGAGGAGCTCCGTCAGCTTGGCGCCTTAGGGCTCATCGGCATCACGGTTCCCCCCGAGCACGGTGGCGCTGGCATGGATAGTTTGGCGCAGGCCTATGCGATTGCGGCCATCGCCGAAGCCGACGTGTCAGTGGCGGTCACTTTGGCGGTCACCAACATGGTGGCCGAGGTGCTGAGCCGCCATGCCATGCCGGCGTGCCGCGAACGCTATGTGCCGCGCCTGTGCGCGGGCGAGTTGGGGGCCGCCGCTTTTGCGCTCAGCGAAGCCGGGGCCGGCAGCGATCCGGCAGGCTTGCGCACGCGGTGTGAAGCCACCGCTACGGGTTACCTGTTGAACGGCACCAAACAGTGGATCACGTCGGGCGACGTGGCCGGCGTGTTCGTGATCATGGCCCGCCATGTGGAGGCCGATCCCAGTGGCCGGCCGCGGTTCTCCGCATTTGCTGTTCCTGCCGGCACGCCAGGCCTGGTGGCGGGCGCTCCAGAAAACAAGCTGGGCCAGCGTGGCTCTTCCACTGTGCCCCTCACCTTAGACGATGTGGTCGTGCCTGCCGAAGCGCTCCTAGGCAGCGAGGGGGGCGGCTTTAGGTTGGCGATGCAGGCGTTGGATGGCGGGCGAATCAACGTGGGCGCCATGTCGGTGGGTGTGTCGCGCGCGGCGGTCAATGCATCGTTGGCCTACGCCAAAGAGCGCCGCCAGTTCGGGCAGCGCCTGGCCGATTTTCAGGGCATCAGCTTTATGTTGGCGGACGCGGCCACAAAAGTGGACGCCGCCTGGCTGATGGTGGCGCGCGCCGCCTGGCAAAAAGATCGCGGCCAGCCCGCGAGCAAAGCCGCCGCGCAAGCGAAACTGTTCGCCTCCGAGAGCGCGCAACAGATCTGCGACAGCGCTTTGCAGATCCACGGTGGCTATGGTTACACACGAGAGTTTCCGGTTGAGCGGTTTGTGCGCGATGCTCGTGTCATGACGATCTACGAGGGGACCAGCCAAATTCAAAAGTTGGTGGTGGCCCGCGAGGTGATAAAGGAGCTCGGCCATGAACAACGCTGACGCCACGGCGCCTGCCGCGCGCAAATTGCGCATCTTGGTGGGCAAGCCCGGCCTTGATGGCCACGATCGCGGCGCCAAAGTGGTGGCACGCGCCCTGGCTGACGCCGGTTATGAAGTGATCTATACGGGCCTGCACCAAACCCCAGAAATGATCGCCGCTACGGCGGTTCAAGAATCGGTGGACGTGGTGGGCCTGTCGATTATGTCGGGCGCGCATATGACTTTGTTTCCAGCCGTCAGGAAAGCTCTGCAGGATCGCGGCGCGGGCGACATTCCTGTGTTCGGGGGTGGGATCATTCCCGACGAGGACGCCAAAGAGCTTACCGCCCAAGGCGTGGCCGCCATCTTCGGGCCCGGCACGTCGACCGTTGAAATTGTGAAATGGATTGAGGGCCAGCTGCGTCCAGCCCTACAGAGCCCCTCCGATAAAGGAACGACATGATCACGCTTCGCCACACTTTCTTGGCCTTAACCACGCTGGGCGCCCCCGCGCTTGCTGTGGCCGCACCGCAACCGCCCACCGAAGCGCAACAAGTGATGGTGGCGGTCGAGAAAACACTGCAAAAGCATGCCGGCGAAGTGCATACGTGTTTTGGCAAGGCCCTGGCCGACACGCTGGACGTGGCGGGCAAGCTGGAGCTGGAAGTGACCGTGGGTGCCGGCCACAAAGTCAAAGACGTCAAAGTCGAATCCAAGGCCGACACCGTGACAGACGCCTTGGCGGCGTGTGTGACGGAGGCGGCGAAGACCTGGCAGATCGACGCGCTTGAGCCAGGGTCATCGGTCATCTTGCCCTTCACGTTCACGGGGCAAGCCAACCAGTATGTGGTGAGCGCCGAAGACGCGCCTTTGCGAGGCCCAGCACCCAAAGGCAAAACGGTGCCGCCGTTCCAGGTGAAGATTCTCGTAGATCCGGTGAACACCCGGGCGCGCAACGTGGCCGTCACCCATCTTGTTGTGTCGCCAGCGAACCGCGTGGCCATGCACAGACATCCAAACTGTGCGAAGGTGCTTTACATCCTTAAAGGCAACGCGCGCGTGTTGGGGCCCAAAGGGCAAGAGCCGGTTAAACTTACTGAAGGTGACGCCGTCTACATCCCCAAGGGGTTTCCCCACGTGATCGAGAATATGGGTCGCCAGATCTCTGCCGAGGTGTTGCAGGTGTTTGCGCCCGCAGGGCCCGAGAAGGTTTACCGCAATCCGCAAGACGCAGCGGCTCGTGCTGAGTTTGAGGTGCTTCGCGGCGATCCTGGCAAAGCGCCGGAGGGTGCCAAGCTGGTGGTGGCCCGCGGCCAATCGGCGGCGGTGGTCAACGCTCTGGGAGGAAAAGCTTCTGTGCGCACGCTTTTGGATCCGACGCTCACTGGCGATCCGGCCCTGGCTGTGAACGTCGTGCAGTTTGCGGCGGGTGCCGCCGAAGCCAAACATGCCAACGCGGGTGCCGGCGAATTTCTTTGGGTGGTGTCAGGTGGTGGCAACATGAAGGTGGGCCTTGAAGATTTTCCGTTCGCGGCCAACCAAGCGGTGCATGTGCCGGCCGATCAACCGCACGCTGCCAGTTTCAAGAAAGACGAGCCCACCACCGTGGTGCAAGTGTTCTCGCCCGCGCCCAAACCCGAGACCAAGCCATGAACTTCAAGCTGAACGAAGAACAACAACTCTTGCAGCAATCCGTCCGCGAGTTCTGCAACCGGCAGATCGTGCCGCACGCGGCGCAATGGGACGCCGATGAACGCTTCCCCATGGAAGTGATCGCACCCATGGCCGAGCTGGGGCTTTTGGGCATGCAAATCCCCACGCAATACGGGGGCGGCGGCATGAGCGCCATGGATTACGTGGTGGCGCTTGAAGAGGTCGCACGCGCAGACGCTTCGATTGGCCTCACCATGGCGTCACACAATTCGCTGTGCACGGGGCACATCTTTTTGGCGGGCAACGAAGAGCAGCGACGCAAATACGTGCCACCATTGGCGTCGGGAAAGGTGCTGGGCGCGTGGGGCTTAACGGAGCCGGGTTCGGGCTCGGACGCTGGCGCGGCTCGCACGCGCGCGGAACGCCGCACGGGTGCCAACGGCGAAACGCTATGGTCGTTGACGGGCAGCAAGACCTTCATCACGCAAGGAAGCGTGGCCACGTACTACACAATCTTGGCGTCCACATCGCCCGAGAAAAAGCAGAAGGGGCTCACGGCGTTCGTGGTGGAAAAGGGCACCCCCGGCTTCTCCACGGGCCGCAAGATCGAGAAGATGGGCCTGCATGCGTCTGACACCACCGAGCTCATCTTGGAGGACGTGGTGATTCCCGACAGCCAGCGTTTGGGTGAAATCGATTCAGGTTTCTTCGATACGTTGCGCATCTTGGACAAAGGCCGCGTGGGCATCGGTTCGTGGGCCGTGGGCATCGGCACGGCGGCTTACGAAGCTTCCAAACGCTACGCCAAGGACCGCGTGCAATTCGGGCGCCCGATCGCTGATTTTCAGGGTATTTCCTTCATGTTGGCCGATATGGCCACTGAACTCGACGCCGCTCGCCTGATGGTGTGGAAGGCCGCGTGGATGCAGGATCAAGGCATGAAGAACACGCGCGAGGCTTCGCAAGCCAAATACTACGCGGGGCGCGCGGCCATGCGTGCGTGTAACTCCGCCATTCAAATTCATGGCGGTTATGGATACACGCGCGAGTTTCCGGTTGAGCGGTACTTCCGCGACGCCAAGTTGGCGGAGATCGGCGAGGGCACCAACGAGGTGCAAAAAATGGTTATCGCGCGCGAATTGCTCAAGGACGTGGCGTGAACAGGGCAGGGCGGCCGTGAGCGCGCGGCCCGCCACGTTGACGGCAGACGCGGTGGTGCGGGCCGAGCCGCGTGCCATGGCCATGCTGATGCGCGCTTTGGAGGAGGATGAGCCTGCGGCGCGCGTGTTGCTGGCGTCGTTGGCGCCGCGTTTGGGCCGCGCGTTCGTTGTGGGTCTTACGGGCGCGCCTGGGGCTGGCAAATCAACTTTGGTGGACGCGTTGCTGACGGGGTTCCGAGCGCAGGGACGCAAGGTTGGCGTGGTGGCCGTGGATCCATCGAGCCCGCTTTCAGGCGGCGCTTTGCTGGGTGATCGCGTTCGCATGCAACGTCACGCGCTTGATGCGGGCGTGTTCATTCGGTCGTTGGCTTCGCGGGGCAACCCCGGTGGGCTTTCACGCGCCACCGAGGACGTGGTGGATGTTCTCGACGCGGCGGGATTTGACGTTGTGTTGGTGGAAACTGTGGGCGTGGGGCAAGACGAGATGGCGGTGGTGGGCGTGGCAGATCTAACTTTGGTGCTCACGGTCCCCGGCCTGGGTGATGGGGTGCAGGCGCTTAAATCCGGGCTGCTTGAAGTCGCAGACGTTTTGGTGGTGAACAAATCCGACAAAGACGGCGCCGACCGAACGCACGCCGATCTGCAAACCATGTTGGCTTTGAGGGGCGTCGGGAAACAAGACGTTCCCATCGTGCGCACCGATGCGGTTCAGGGCTCGGGCGTGGAAGAATTGCGGCTGTTGATTGAAGCGGCGGCTGCGCGCAGCGACGCCCACACGCGCCGTGAACGCCGAGCAAAACGGGCGGCGGCCCGCTTGCGCGAAAGCGTTTTGCGCGAGGTGGCTGGGCGTCTTGACGCCGCGGCTGACTCACGGGGCGGTTGGGCCACGCTGCTGCAGGAGACGGCCACGAGCGGTGTCCCTGTGGTGGAGCGGTTGCTCGCGCAAGTCGCTCAAGACCCACGTCGACCCACCTAGCCGGGGTGTAAAGCCCGAGCCCTGCGGGTCGAGTTGTGGCCGTGATGGTGGTACGATAACCGCGTGAGCCGAACGCGCTTAAGAAGAGGGTGGCCTCTTGCCGCCTTAGGGTTGTGTGCCGGGGCCTTGCTCAGTGCCGCTTCGGGATGCGGCCTCTTGGATCTCGAAAGTTTCAACGGGTTTACGTTCGATCTGCCCGAGAAGACGTACAACGTGGATACGTCTGATCCGAAGTGGAGCAAACCGCCTGCGGCAAGTTTACCTGCCGTGCCGTGTGGCGCGGGCACGCAGCTGCCGGACTGTTGCACGGTACCGGCCCCGTTGAGCAGCCAGTTCAGCGTCGACTGCAAAACGTATCCGCTGGTGTGCGAGGGATCGACGTGCAGCTACAAGTTCACATACGAGGTGGCGTCCATCGTCGATCTCAAGAAAGAGGTTCCGCAGCTGAACTCCACCAACAGCGCTGTGCTCAAGACGATCACCCTCAAGAACATTAAGGTCACACTGAACAATGGCCTTAACCTTGCGCTGCCTCCGGTTGAAGTGTTCATTGCGCCCATGGACGCCACCTCCGCCGCCGACACACGCGCGCGCAAGCTTGCGACGTTGCCGGGGCACGAGGCGGGATTCAACGGCACCGACGTGGTGCCTGTGGATGCCGCGGGGCAGACGGCCTTTCGCTCGTTCGCCCAGAATTACAAAGTGCCCTTCAAACTCTTGGCGCGCGCTCAATTGACCGCGAAGGCAGGGCAGGCGGCGCCGGCGGGCAAGGCGGTGGTGAAGGTGGGCGGTCAAGCGGAGGCTGAGCTCTAAAGGCACACGGCTCGCAAATGCAAAACGGCGCCAACCAAGGCGCCGTTTTCGTTTCGTGAGACTTGCGGAACTAGGACCGGGACGAGCCACCCGCGGCGGCCACAGCCACGGCCACCTGCGGCTCTGCTGTTTTGCTGTCGGAGGGCGCGATGGGGCGGCTAATCTCGCCACGTGAACCATCTGATCGGCGGGCCGAAATGCGGGCGGTGTTGACCCGCTCTTTCAACTCTTTGCCAACCTTGAAGAAGGGCAAGCGCTTGGGGCGCACGGGAACCGCGCTGCCTGTGCGGGGGTTGCGACCCTCGTAGGCTTTGTACTCGCGAATCTCGAAGCTGCCGAAGCCCCGGATCTCGATGCGCTCACCGCGGCGCAAGGACGCCTCCATGCTGTCGAACAAACTGTTGACCAGCAGTTCAGCACGCCCCTTAGGAAGATTTTGCGTTTCGCAGAGGATCTCGATGAGGTCCGACTTCGTCATTTGTGAATCCTGCCCAAGCTAGAACATCGCGAAAACTGGAGCGATCTTTAGATTAGACCAACTGCCCGCTTTTGCGCAATAGGTCGTAATCACTTTTGCCGTTCCCGTTCAACACACCTTGCACCTTGCGCAACCGAACGCCGTAACGCTCATGTGACGCGCTTCCCAAGGTGCAGCCACTTTTCTTCCGCGTCAAGTTCGCTCACCAAACACACCTCGCAGTACATCCGCAATTTCGCCCAAAGTCGCGTGGGCCTTCACGGCCACCAACATAGCGGCCACGAGGTTGGCGCTGCCCCGGGCCGCGTGGGCCACAGCTTCTAAGGCTTGCACATGGCTGCCAGTGCGTTGCGCGCGAAACGCTTGAACCCGGGCGGCTTGCTCGGCTTGCACTTGCGGGTTCAGCTTGTGCAGCGGCGGCCGGTCCTCTTTGGCTTTGTCGTCATCACGGAAGGCGTTTTCGCCCACCACGATGGTGGCTTTGGTTTCAAGCGCCTTTTGGTGCTGGTAGGCACGGTTTTCGATCTCACGCTGTGGGAAGCCGGCCTCAATCGCCGCTGTCATGCCGCCCATGCCATCAATGCGTTCGATGAGACGCAACGCGCGCGCTTCGATCTCGCTGGTTAAGGACTCCACGGCATACGACCCTCCGAACGGATCCACCACATCGGCCACGCCTGATTCGTGCGCCAGGATTTGCTGCGTTCGCAGGGCCAGGCGCGCGGCGTTTTCTGTGGGCAACGAAAGCGCCTCGTCATAACCGTTGGTGTGCAGCGATTGAGCCCCACCCAAGATGGCGGCCAAGGCCTCTACGGTGGTGCGCACGACGTTGTTCAACGGCTCGCGTGCCACCAAGGTGGATCCCGCCGTTTGCGCGTGAAAGCGCAACATCCACGATCGTGGATCGCGCGCGCCGAAGCGTTCCTTCATCAACCGCGCCCACAGCCGTCGGGCGGCCCTGAATTTAGCCACTTCCTCCAAAAGGTTGGCGTGTGCGTTGAAGAAGAACGAGAGGCGTGGGGCAAAATCATCCACGGCCAGGCCTGCCGATAAAGCTGTTTGCACGTAGGTGATGCCATCGGCCAAGGTGAAGGCCACCTCTTGCACGGCGTCCGAGCCGGCTTCGCGAATGTGATAGCCGCTGACGCTGATGGTGTTCCACTTGGGCAGCTCCGCGTGGCAAAAAGCGAACGTATCGGCGATCAACCGCAGCGACGCGGTGGGCGGATAGATGTATGTGCCGCGCGCGATGTATTCTTTGAGGATGTCGTTCTGAATGGTGCCTGCGAGTTCTGAGCGAGGCACGCCGCGTTCGTCGGCCACCGCCACATAGAGAGCCAGCAAGGTGGCGGCCGTGGCGTTGATGGTCATCGACGTGGAGATCTGCTGCAGTGGCAGATCTGCCAGCAACGTGCGCATATCCTCGATGGTGGCGATTGAAACGCCGGTGCGGCCCACCTCCCCTTGCGCCAACGGGTGATCGGGATCTCGCCCCATTTGCGTGGGCAAATCAAAAGCCACAGACAGCCCTGTTTGGCCCGCTGCCAGCAAGAATTTATAACGTTGGTTTGATTCGGCCGCGGTGCCAAAGCCGGCATACTGGCGCATCGTCCAGAATCGCCCCCGGTATTGCGTGGCTTGCACGCCGCGGGTGAAAGGGAACGCGCCGGGCAAGCCCAGATCGCGGTCTGCGTCCCAGCCCTGCGCCTGCAGATCTTGCTCGTCAAACAAATGCGGCAAGGCAATGTCTGAACTTGTGCGGAAGGCGTCTTTGCGCAGGCCTTTTGCAATGGCGCTGGGCAACACATCTTTTTCCCACGCCTCGCGCGGGGTGGGGGGCTTTGAAGAAGACGACACGTTCGCAGTTTGCCAAGATGTCAGCGTATGCGCGAGGTTTACGGCAACCAGCATGACACGGACAAGCCACCACCCGGCCGCAACGACAACCACAGCCGCCCATCGTGCGCTTCCAAGATCTCGCGGCACAAAGGCAGCCCCAGGCCTGAGCCGGTCTTCTTCGTGGAATAAAACGGCAATAAAGCGCTGCGCAGAACTTCTTCGGTCATGCCCTTGCCCCGGTCAAGAATGTGGAACTCGTGGCCGCTTCGCCCGGATTCATTAGCAAAGCTCACCACAATCTCCTCAGGCGCGCTGCCTGACTCGCTGGCGTTCTTGAGCAGGTTGATAAGCACTTGTTGCAGCTGCCCCCGATCGGCGTTGAGGGGCTTTTCGGGTACGTGGCCTTCAATCCGGAACGGGTACAGCCCTTCTAGGCCCTTAAGCAATTCGGCGAAGGTGCAGGGCGCTTTGTTGGGCATCGGCAGCCGTGCAAAGTTGGCGTAGCCTTCGAGGAACGTGCGTAAGTGCGAAGCGCGCTCTTCGATGGTGGCCAAGGCCGTGGCCAGCCGTTGTGCATGCTCAGGCGCGTTGACCATCAAGCGCGCGCTGTGGATGAGGGAAGACACGGGTGCCAGTGAGTTGTTCACTTCGTGGCTGATGACACGGATGGATTTTTTCCATGTCTCCACCTCTTTGCGTGCCAACTCTTTTGTGAGCGGCGTGAATAGATAAAGCGTGTGGGACTGGGAATTGAGCTGAAAATAGCGTTTGATCAGGCGAAACGTTTCGGGCTCGGGCCCACGGCGATCGCAGGTGAAGATGAGATCGTTTGACGAACGCGCGGCCCGACGAAGCTCCTCGGGCGCGTCTGCCAAAAGGGCTTCAAGTTGCTGCCCGTCCAAACGCCGGTCGCGCCCCAACAGCTCTCGGGCGGCGGCGTTGGAGAACACGATGCGTTCGGCCTCGTTCACCAGGACCACGGCCAACGAGGTGCCACGCAAGACCGTCTCCAACATGATCTGCCGTTGAAACACGTCGTTGCGCTCGTCACGTAAGGCCACGGCCAACGTGTTGAAACGCTGTTTCAAGGTGGCCACCTCGTGAGGCCCGCCGGCGGCCAAACGCAGGCTGTAATCACGTTCGGTGAGCGACAGCAGGCCGTCGGACACGGCCAAGACGGCGGCCCGCACATCGCGCATGATCATGTAACGGCAAAAGAAGAACATCGAAGGCGACGCAATCAACACCACCACCAAAAGCTGTATGCCCGCCGACCAACGCGGTGCCAAACGGCACAACAGCAGCGCCAAGCCACCGGCCAGCAGGGACCCTGTGGTCACTGCGGTGGCAAGCCGGACCGAAAGCCCCGGCCACGCGCGTGCGGGCTTCACTTGATTCGGCGCTCCAGCGTGATGCCCAACCGTTCCATGCGACGGTAAAGCGCCTGCCGTGACAGCCCAAGCTCAGCGGCCGCCCGCGACACCACGCCCGCCGCGTGGCCCAGGGCTTCTTCGATCTGCCGGCGTTCGTCGTCGTTGATCGGTGCGGGCACAGAGGCTTCAACCTCTGTGGCAGGGCGGGGCGCGGCGCTGCGGTTGCCACGATCGGCATGCGTGGCGAACACGCCCAGATCGGCTTCTGTGATCACGTTGCCAGCCGCAACCAACACCGCCCTTTGAATGCGGTTCTGCAGTTCGCGCACGTTACCTGGCCAGTCGTAATTGATGAGCGCCAAGCGCGCGCCGTCACCCAAGCGTACGTTGTTTTTCGCTTCTTTATGCGCATAGCTTGCCAGGAAATGTTCAGCCAACGGCAGGATATCTTCCGCGCGATCGGCCAGGGGTGGCACCTGCAGTTCAATCACGTTGATGCGGAAATAAAGATCCTCGCGGAACATGCCAGCTTCGATCGCGCGCGGCAGATTGACGTTGGTGGCCGCCACCACGCGGGCGTCGGCTTTGCGCGTGCCCGACGAGCCAAGGCGTTCGTATTCACCCGTTTGCAGCACGCGCAACAGCTTGGCCTGCGAGGCAAGTGATAGCGTGCCCAGTTCATCGAGAAACAGCGTGCCGCCCGTGGCCGTTTCAAACCGACCCACGCGCACTTTGGCGGCGCCTGTGTAAGCGCCGGCTTCGGCACCGAAAAGTTCGGCCTCGAACAGGCCGTCGGGCAGGGCGCCCACGTTGACTTTGACGAAAGCTTTGTCGCGGCGGCGTGAATTGGCTTGAATGATCTCGGCCAGCTTTTCTTTGCCTGAGCCGTTGGGGCCTGTAATCAACACGGGGGCGTCGGAGGCAGCCACGGTGACGGCCAAGCGCACCACCTCGTGCATGGCGTCGCTGGCGTAGATGACCCCTCGCAAGTCATAGCGTTCGGCCAACTCGCGGCGCGAACGGGCGCTGCGGGCGCGCAGCCGCACATTTTCCTGGCGCAAGGCTCGCAGCGAAACCAGGTTGCGCACGGTGGTCAGCAGCTTGTCGTCATTCCATGGCTTGGCCATGTAATCGGCGGCGCCTTCTTTGATGAGCTGAACCGCCGTTTCAAGTGAAGCGAAGGCGGTCATCAGCAACACCGGCATATCGGGGTCAAGCTCGCGGATCGAGCGAAACAGCGCCACGCCCTCTTCACCGGTGGTGGTGTTCTGGGTGAAGTTCATGTCCTGGACCACCGCGCCGATGTCTTCGGTTTGCAGCAGGTTCAAGGCTTCTTCTGGGGTGCCGGTGCACAACACGGAAAGGCCGTGCAATTCGAACAGCGTTTCGAGTGCGGTGCGGACCGCGGGTTGATCGTCGATGATGAGAACTTTCAACATGGCGTCACAGTTTCATAGCGAACGGCTGGCAACGGTGGGAGGAATCCTTGCGGCCCGCAGCGCGGGAATCAAGGTGGCAAGCATGCCATCAACGAAAAACAAGATGGCAGTGAACACGAAAAACCAGGGCGACAGATGGATCTCCGGAAAGATCGAGTTAAAGGCAAAATAGTAGGCAAGGCTGATGGCCAAGCCGAGCACACACCCCAGCGCCACGGCCAAGCTGTTTTCGATCATGAAATAATGAACGACGTCCCAAGGCGTGGCGCCGAGCGCGCGTCGGATGCCCACTTGGCGCGTGCGCTGCTGCACCAAAAACGCCGTGATGGCCAGGTTTCCAACCAACGCCACGATGGCCAAGGCCACGGAAATGATGCCTAAGGTGGCGATGAGGCCGCCCGAAACATTTACGTGGCGGGCCGTGTCTAACCTGTATGGCCGCACAACCACCACCCGCTCGGGATCCAAGTGGCGCAACGTTGCCGCCAAGGCGTGCGCGGTGGCTTCGTCCTCGTTGGCCGCGTGGGTACGCACGACATAGCGGCTGCCGCGCGTGGTTGCGGCGGGGCGCACCCGCAACACCACCGCATCGCTGTTGACGAGGAACGGAATCAAAAGGCGAGCGTCTTTGAACACGCCCATGACAGTGATGGGCGTGCTTTCGTCGGACATCACCAGTTGCTGCCCGACGGCGGCGGCCGCGTTGTCGAACAGTTTGCGAGCGAGGTTGTCGCTGATCAGCGCTTCGTCACTGGCTTCGTTGCCGAACGAACGGGGCGCGCGGCCCTCATGAATCGTGAGCGCCAGCGTGTCAGCGAGGTTCGCCGAGCCGTCGATCGCCCAGGCCGCCATCAATGGCGCGCCGCCGTTGGCCCGGCGCACGAAAAAGCCATTGATCCAGCTCGGATCCAAGATGTCTTGGGAAAGCGCGGCCGCTTCCTTCACAGCATTGTGGCTTCGCAGAGCCGCCAATTCTTTTTGTTGCCGGCGCTCCGCCTGCAGCAGCGATTCTGCCGGCCCCAGGCTCTGGACGGAAAACAACCCCTGGGTTGAATGCCCCGGATCGGCGCTGCCGCGGCTGTGATACCACGCGCCCACCCACACAATGGACGAGATGACGGCGAAACCGAAGGCCACCTCCATAACCACAAGCAGAAACGCCGTTTTGTTGCGAGTGATCGCGCGTAGAACGGGGCCAAGTTCAGACGCCATGTCAGACGCGCGCCAAGTAAAGGGTGGGGCGTGTGTGCGCCACGCGCCACGCGGGGTAGAGCCCGGCCGCCAATCCCACCACAAAGGCCGGCAGGGTGGCGGCCAACAACAACGAGTTTGTGAATGCCAAAGGAACGTCGTTCGTTAAGTGCCGCGCGTTGAAAAACCACAACAACAGTTGCAACAAAGGCACCGTCAAGATCGCACCCGCCAACGCCACCATGGCGGCCTCAATCATGGTGCGCACGAACAACGAGGCGCGTGACGCACCCAACGCGCGGTGAACCCCAATTTCCTTTTGCCGCGCCACGCTCTTGGCGAACAACAGGCGGGTCATGCTGAATCCGCCCACGAGGATCACCAGCGCGCACAAGACGGTGAAGAACTCGGCGCCTTGTGGCGGCAGAGGATAGTTGCGTCTGTGTTCCGCCAAAGGGCGGACCAGAACGTGGGTTCCAATCAACGCTTCGATTTGTGTTTGCACGCGCACCGCTTGTGCCGACGGCGTTTGCACCCATGTGGCGATGAAAGGCTTGGGTGACGCCAACAATGCTTCGAAGCTGCGGGTGCGTGCGTAGCCGTGCGTCTCGTACTCAGGGGGCACGGCCAAAACCGGCGCCAACGTCAAAGGGATCATAAAGCGGTCTTGATCGGCGCCACCCGCCGCCAAATCCCAGGGGGGCAAATAAGGCTGATGATCGGCCAAAACGCCAACAACGCGAAACGCACGGCCTTCGATGTTGAGGCTGCGTCCCACGCTATTGGCGCCCCCGAATAGCTGCTGGTTCAAGACGCGCGATAACACCACCACGGGCCGCTGGGCTTGCTCATCGGCGGCGGACCAGGGGTGGCCCCAAGCGAAGCGGCGAGGGAACAGCGAGAACAACAAACCATCGGTGAAACGCCCCGGCATGCGGGCCATGACAAGTTGGTGCGCTTGATCTTGCACCAAGAAATCGGCGCGGTAATTGCCGCCGATGGGGCAAGCAAGCGCGTGTTTGAGCTTCGCGTATTCGCTCCAATTCAATACGATGTTTTGCCGCCGCCAGTCCCCTGGCAGCATGGCCTTGATGGCCGCTTGCGTGTCTCCGCGTTGGGCGTCGATCGCAAACGCTTGGTGGGACCACGGGCGATGGGACTCGTGCAAACGCAGATAGTGAGCCAGCGCCCCGCCCCAAATCGATGACGACAGCGCCAAGCAACACACCATCGCCAACGAGAACGACAGATCACGGCGCAAGCTGCGCAAGGCCAGACGACAGTGGTAGGCCAGCATCTCCATGGATCTAACGCGCTCCTGGCTCCGGCTCGAAGGTGGGCAGCGCCAAATGCGAAGGCGACGCCGTATCGCTGGTGCTCGTGTAGGCCGGCTGGTTGCGCGGATCGATCACGCGCCCATCCAGAACGTGAACCCGGCGGTGGGCGCGGGCGGCGATCTCCTGATCGTGGGTGACCATCACCACCGTCATGCCTTCTTTGGTGTTAATGGTTTCAAGCAGCTCAAGGATGCGCCGCGCGGACACTGAATCAAGGTTGCCCGTGGGCTCATCGGCCAGCAGAAGTTTGGGCTGGCCCACAAGGGCGCGTGCGATGGCGACGCGCTGTTGCTGGCCACCCGACAGCTGCGAGGGCAAGTGGCGCATGCGGGCCACCAAGCCCAATTCGACCAAGATCTTCTCCACGCGTTGTGCGCGTTCCCGCGCCGGCAAACCGCGGTATCGCAATGGCACTTCAACGTTGTCGAACACATCAAGATCGGGGATGAGGTTGAAGCTTTGGAAGATGAAGCCAATTTTCTCGTTTCGCAGCCGCGTGCGCTCGCGATCCGTGAAGCTTCGTACGTCCTGACCCTCAAGTGTGAATGTGCCGCCATCGAAGGTGTCGAGTAGACCAGCGACGTTCAAGAAGGTGGTTTTGCCCGATCCCGACGGCCCCATGATGGCCACGAATTCACCGGTCGCCACGTGCAGGGAAAGATCCGCCAAGGCTTCGGTTTCGATCAAACCGGCCCGGTAAACCTTCTTCATATGTTGCATGTGGATCATGGTGAAAAAGCTCGTTCTTGGGGCTCAAATGCGGCGGGGCCCGCGCATACTATCGCAGGCCCCAGTTGTGGCGAAGCAAGGTTGAAAATTAGGCCGCGTCTTTGGCTCCCAGACCCATCGGCATTGACACGCCCCGGACCCGTTTGGCCACGCGTTGGCCGATGCGGCCAAACAGCCCGCGGGCGTCGTCCAGGAGGGAATACGTCACCGGCGTGGCCAGCAAGGTCAACAGCAACGACAGGACCTGCCCACCCACGATGACACCCGCTGTGGCTTGGTTAAAGCCGGCGCCGATGCCTTTGGCCGTGGCCAACGGAATCATGCCCGCCACAAAGGCCAGGGTGGTCATCAAGATGGGGCGCAACCGGTCTTTGTTGGCCTGCAAGATAGCCGCAAGCCGCTCCATGCCTTCAGCGCGCAGATTGTTGGTGTGGTCGATTTGCAAAATGGCGTTCTTCTTCACCACCGCAAACAACACCAAGATGCCAAGCATTGATTGGATGTTCAGCGATTGCCCCAGCATCACCAGGGACACCAGCGCAAACGGCAGCGTGAGCGGCAACGCCATCAAGATGGTGACGGGGTGCAGCCACGATTCAAACTGCGCCGCCAGCACCAGGTACATGAACACGATGCTAAGCACGAACGCCAACAGGAACGCCTTGCCTGCCTTGGCCATTTCCTTCGAGCGGCCCACCGGACCGGCGGAGTAGCCCTTGGGTAAGTTTAATCCTGCCACCGCGGTCTTAACGCCATCCAATATCGTGCCTTCCGCGAATCCCGGCGCCACGTTAGCGGAAAGCACAACTTGGCGCCGGCGGTTGAGGCGGTTGATCTGCGCGGGGCCCGTGGCCTTATCAACCACCACCACATCGGTCAGTGGCACGGCGCCAAGGCGCACAGAGGGCACCGTGATCAACGACAACGCTGATTCGTCCAACCGGTAGGTGCGTTCGGCCCGCGTGTGAATTTCATAAGACTGGCCGTTTTCTTCATAGGTCGAGGCTTTGATGTCGCCCATTAACAGTTGCAGCGTGGTGGCCACATCTGCCACCGAGACGCCGAGATCTGCGGCGCGGTCGCGATCGATTTGCAAGGTCACTTCGGGCTTGCCGCCCACCAGCGATGACTTCACGTCCACGGCCCCCGGGATGGCCTTCATCTCCTTGAGCATGTGGTCGGAATACTCCTGCAACTTCGCCAGATCCGTTCCCGTGATCTCGTAGTTGACCAAGGCCTCGGCAAACCCACCTGAGAACAGCGGCACCAACGACACATCCACCACCAAGTCTTTTGGCAGCTTCGCCAGCACTTCACGGCGCACCCGCTCCATCATTTGGTTTTGATCCTGTTTGCGTTGGTTTGGATCCACTAGGCGCACGTAAACGGCGCCCAAATTGGCAGAGCGAAAGACGCTGTCACCCACGGTGACCACGGTGCCCAGCACGCCCGGCAGTTGCCGCACATCACGTGCGATGCGTTCGGCGATGAGCGCGGTGGCCTGCAAGTTTGAGCCTTCAGGCGCGCGGATGTTCACCTCGAAATGCGCCTCGTCGCTGTCGGGCAAAAAGCCCTTCTTCACTTTGCCCATCAAGGGCGGCACAGCCACAAGCGATGCCACGCATGCCACCACCACCACCCATCGGTGGCGCATAGCCCACGCCAGCACCCGCATATACAAGCGTTCAATCGGCCCGTAGATGCTATCCACCATGCGCTCAAGCACGGGTTTGCGGTGCGCGCGGCCGTCGGGGCCCGAGCCCACGGGGCGCACGGCTTTGAGCCAGCGCGACGACAACAGCGGCGTCAGTGAAAAGCTGACGAACATCGAGATGGCAATCGCGGCCGCCATCGTAAGACCAAAGCTTTTGAGGAAGCGCCCCACGATGCCCGACATGAACGCCACGGGCACGAACACGGCCAGCAGCGACATCGTGGTGGCCAACACCGCCAAACCAATTTCCTTGGTGGCCATAATCGCCGCCTCACGCGGCGCCACCTGCTTTTCATAGACGTAACGGTGAATGTTCTCCAACACAACGATCGCGTCGTCGATCACGATGCCCACCGAAAGCGCCAAGGCCAACAGCGTGATGGTGTCGAGCGTGAACCCTTGCACCCACATCACGGCGAACGTGCCTACGAGTGACACGGGAATGGCCACCGCCGCGATCACGGTGCTGCGAAGCTCACCCAAGAACAGCAACACGGTCAGGGCCGCGAACAGCGCGCCTAACACCAAATGCTCACCCACCGCTGACACGCTGGTGCGGATGGTGCGTGAGTTGTCGCGCACCATTTCGAGGCTCATCCCGCTAGGCAGGGTGGGGGCCATATCGGCGATGCGCTCCTTGAGAGCGTCCACCACGGCCACGGTGTTGGCATCGGATTGTTTGCGCACAGACAGCATCACGCCGCGCACGCCGTCTTGGCTTGCGTACGTTTCGCCTTTTTCTTCACCATCATCCACGCGCGCCACATCGGCCAAGCGGATGGGACGCTCTTGCGTTTGCCGCACAACCAGATCGGCCAGACCCGCAGGGTTGCTAACGCGGCCACGGATGCGCAACGTTTGCGACGCGCCTCCCGCTTCCAAAGAGCCCGCTGGCAAGATGAGGTTCTGTGTGGCCAACGCGCGCTGCACGTCTACGGCCGTAAGCCCCAGGCCGCGCATTTTCACGGGATCAAGCCAGATGTTCACTTGCCGCTTGCGGCCGCCCAGCATTGACACCTGCCCCACACCGGAAACCGTTTCGAGTTGGCGGCGGATGGTTTTGTCGACAACCTCGGTTAGCTCGCGCGGCGCGAGGCCATTGGACTTAACGGCGATATACGCCACGGGTGTGGCGCCCGGATCCAGTTTCATGACCACGGGCGGGTCAATCCCTCGCGGCAGCAACGGCATCGCTTGCGTCACGCGATCGCGCACCTCTTGGCTGGCGACGTCAACGCTCTTGTCCATCACGAAGCTCACCCAGATTTGCGAGTTGCCTTCGCTTGAAACCGAGCGCAGCTCTTCGATGCCTGCGATGGTATTGATGGCCTCTTCGATTTTGTCGGTGACCTCGGTCTCCATCTCCGAAGGGCCGGCGCCTGGCAACCGTGTGCTGATAGAGACCCAAGGGAACTCCACTTTAGGAAAACGATCGACGCCGAGCTGGCTGTATCCAGCCAAACCAAGCACGATGATACCCAGCATAAGCACCGAGGCGAACACGGGGCGGCGAACACTGACTCCTGCTAACCACTGCATGGCGAATCTCCTTAAAAAGCGCTGCGGTTATTGTTGGGCCGCGGCTGCGGGTTGCCCGTCGTGCCAGTTGCCTGCGGCGTCGGCCACAAGTTGCTCACCGGCGGCAAGCCCTCGCGCCACGGCCACCACGTCGCCGTCTTTGCCGGCCACATGCACCAGCCGTTCTTCCAGCTTGCCGTCCTTGAATACGAACACGCGATCGTCTTGCGAATCGTTGCCCGCTTTGACAGCGCTGGCGGGCACCACCACGTGCTGTGACTCACCCACGGTGACGTCTGCCGTGGCAAACATACCCGGGCGCAATTTGCCGTCTTGGTTTTGCACGACGGCCTCCACCAGCAAATCGCGGCTTTCGCGGCGCACGGCGCTGCCCACATAACGAATGCGCCCCGAGAACGTTTGCTGCCCGAACGCGCCCACACGGAACTTCACATCTTGTGACGCTGTGATTTGAGCCAGCGCGGCTTCGGGAACCGCAAGCTCTAAGCGCAGCGTATCCATTTGCACCAAGCGCACGACGCGCGAATCGGGCCGCACGTATTCGCCCTCGGTCACCATCTTTTCAACGATCATGCCGGAAAACGGAGCCCGCACCACGGCGTCACCCACGGACTTGCCCGCGATGCGGGCCCCTGTGGCCGCCGCTTCTGCGCGCAACTTCGCAGCGTCGCATTCGCTGTGCGCGCGATCGAAAGCCGCTTTGTTGATGGCGCCCTCGCGGAACAAGCGATCGGCGCGGTCGCACTCTGTCTTCGCCAATTCCAACTGCGTGGTGGCGATGGCCGCCTGCGCTTGAGCTTGCTCTTGCGCCAAGGCGGCGCTGCGGCGGTCAAGCGCCACCAAGGGGGCCCCTTGTTTGACGACCGAGCCGCGTTCGACATAAGTGGCGATCACCTTGCCGGCAGCGTCCGCGGCCACGTCCGAATCGCGGTTCGCATTCAGGGTTCCCGTCAGCGTGAGTGTGCGAGGCCAGGTGCGCGTGGTGGCCGCGACCAGCGCCACGTGCGCAGCCGTGGGCGCTTTGCTTTGCACCTTCGCCTTCTGTGACGCTTGCGCGTGGCAGCCAGCGGCGGCGCCCATGGCCAGAAGAGAAAATGCGATGCCAGTGATTATGTTATTGCGCGCGGTCATGTCTATCTTGCCTCCGGCCCGGGCCCCTTGCATCGACCGGGCCAACGCGCATTTTGCGCGAATTTGGCAGCGGCCCCCTCACAAGCCGGCTCACGAAGCTGTCCGGCGTTCGATTTGCTCCTACAGCTGTCCGCCACAACCCGACAGATGTCCGCTTTGTCCGAGGCGCTCTCGCGGCCGCGCTGCCTGTGCCGTTTATTTGATAGCGACGAGCCCATTCGTGGTGGCACGGCCTTTGAAGACGGCAGCTCGCAACCACCCAACCAGGTTTTGGAGACTGACCGTGAAGCTTCCCACCCAGATTGCTGCCACTTCCACTTTGCTGTGCTTTGCCGCTTTGGGCCCACGCCCAGCGCTGGCCGAAACCACCACGCCCGCCGCCGCCTTGATCGAATTGCCCGTGACAAGCGGTGGCCTGACAGCCGCCGCCGTGGCCGAGCGCGCGGCGCTCACCAGTTTTGACGTCAAGGCCCGCGCTCTTGAGCGGCGGTCGGCCGAGGCCGCTGTGACGCAGGCACGCGCCGCTTTCTTGCCGCGGCTTTCGGGTGCGGCCACGTACACGCGCCTTTCTGATTTCAAGCAGCCCTCGCTGGGCACGCTTGTGGTTGCGCCTGGAGCCACGCCGGGACCCTTGCAACCGGGCCAGCCGTTGCAAGCGGTGGGCTTCAGCTTCCCCGTGATTCAAAACCAATACCTCGCGCAAGCAAGCTTGCAGGTGCCGCTTTCGGATTACTTGCTGCGCGTGCCACAGGGCGTATCGTCTGCGCAAGAGCGCGAGCGATCAGCCGCATTGAACGAGCGGGCGGCGCGTGCCACCGCGGCCACCAATGCCAAGGTTGTGTTTTACGGCTGGGCCAAAGCGCGCTGGCAGGTGTTGGTCGCCAAACAAACCTTGGCGCAAACCCAAGGCCACTTGGCAGACGTCCAAAAACTGGTGGCCGCCGGAGAGTCGAGCAACGCCGATGCTTTGCGCCTGCAGTCGCAGGTCGCTTCCGCGCAATTGTTCGTGACGCGGGCTGAAGCTTTGGCGCAGGTGTATGAAGAGCAATTGCGGGTGGCGCTGCACGCGCCGCCGTCGCAAGCCCTGCAGTTGGGCGAGGACGTGCAATCCGATGTGTCGCCCGCTGACGTCGAACGCATGCTGGCCGGCGATCTGGAGGCGCGTTTCGCCGAGGCATTGTCACAGCGGCTTGAACCGCGCGCCATGGACGCGGCCACGCGCAGTTTGCGTGAACGGGCGCGGGCGGCACGCGCTGCGGGGTTGCCGCGGTTGGATGCGGTTGGCAACGCGCTTTATGCGAACCCCAACCCACGCATCGTGCCCAACCAGGAAAAATGGCGCGGCATTTGGGACGCTTCTTTGCAATTGACGTGGGTACCCACCGAGCTGTTCGGCAGCGAATCTCAAGTGACTGCCTTGTTGCGGCAGGCGGAAGCCTCGGAGGCGCAACGGGCCGCCCTTGAAGACGGCATTCGTGTGGAAGTGGCCCAAGCCATCAGCGCGCTTCGCGAGGCCGCCCAAGCCCAACACAGCGCCAGCCAGGGTCTGGCCGCCGCGCAAGAAAGCTACCGTGTGCGCAAATTGCTTGAGGAGACGGGCAAAGCCACAACCGTGGAGGTGGTGGACGCTGAGACCGACCTTCTGCGCGCCCGCTTGGATCTCATTGCCGCGCGCCTCGACGCCCGCGCGGCCACAGCGCGTTTGGAGCACGCTCTTGGCCGCGACGTTGTGGCCGCCAAATAGCGGCCACGAACCACTGGCGCCCGAAGGTGGCTGGTTGCGGTCTGTGAAGGTACACTAGCCGCGATGTCAATCGTCACCTTTACCACCGACTTCGGCGACGCCGACGGGTACGTGGGCGCCATGAAGGGCGTCGTGCTTTCTCGCTCGCGTGGCAGCACCCTCGTTGACGTGTGCCACAACGTGCCCCGCCATGACATCGCAGCGGGCGCTTTCGCGCTTGTGCAGGCAGCGCCGTATTTCCCGCCCGGCACCATTCACGTCGCGGTTGTGGATCCGGGGGTGGGCGGCAGCCGCGCCGAGGTGATTGTTGTTGCGAAGAATCACATCTTTGTGGGGCCTGACAACGGCTTGCTGACGTTGGCGGCGCCCAAGCCGGACGCGGTGTTCGCGATCGAGTCCAGCGCGTTTCGCCGTTCACCGGCCAGCGCCACTTTCGCAGGCCGCGACGTGTTTGCCGCGGCGGCGGGCTTGCTGGCGGCGGGCGCGCCCCCCGAAGATGCAGGACGCTTGTTGGCGGGCCTGCAACCGCTGGCGCCACGAACGCCGCTGCCCGCGAACGTTGCCGGCATCTTGCATGTTGACCATTTCGGCAACGTGATCACGTCGCTCAAAGCCGGGTCGGTGCCTGCGGGCACCAAGCAGCTCCTCATCAACGCCGGCGAAACGGGTGCCACTTTCACGTGGGGTAAAACCTTCGGTGACGTCGACGTCGGCGGCTTTGTGGCCTACGAAGGCTCCACCGGATTCATCGAGCTGGCGGTGCGCCAGGGATCGGCGGCCCGCACGTTGAATGCCGCTGGCCATCAAACCGTGCAATGGGAAGCGATCTCCGCATGAACACCAGGTTGTGCGTCGTTGTGGTGTGTGGGTTGGGTGTCTCCGTTTTTGGCTGCACCGTGGGCAGCGGTTCGGGCGAGGCCACCGGCGAGATGTTCATTCAGGGGTGTGGCGGCAAGTACAACGATCGCGACAAGCCTGGCACCTTCAATTTGGCACCTTCGTTCTTTGCGGGCGAGCCTGTAGAAGACATCCGCGAGAACGACACGCAGAACCGCCTCACCATTCGGCTGCAACGGCACGGCGGCGGTTTCGAAACCAACGATGTGCTGCAGTTTGACATCGTTAATTCTTACGAGGTCGCACGCTGCGTGCGTGGGCGGCAAAGGTTGAACCCAGACACCAACATGGTGGAACCTGACTTTCGCACCGACGTTTGTAAGCAAGTGCCTGGCGCAGCCCGCGTTCGGATCGGCCCCAACGATTTCGTGCGCGCGACGCTCACGCCCTTTCAGTCGTGCCGCTCGGGAAACTCACCTGTGAATCTTGTGGCCACCGCGGTTCCGTGTCCGCCCGTCAACGGCAAAGCCAACTGCACCGATGTGCCGTCCGATAATTGGCAATCGTTTATCGACTTCAAGATATTCGGCAGCGTAGATGCGCGCGACGACGGCGTGGCGCCGCTTGATCGCAAACCGATCGCCAGCAGCTTCAAGGTTGATTTCGGAGAACGCCTGTTCGCTAGCACCTTTGTGCTCGAGTTGGCGGACGATCACTTTTTGACGGATCCGACGGGGCCATCAACGCAAACCGTTTCGGCGATTCATGGGAAAATGTCGGGCAATTTTGATTTCGACTTTGAGCGCGGTCGCGCTGTGCAGACGTTCCCCTAATCCTATATGTTTTTAGCACTTCAAGTGTTGCTGCTGCTGTTGGGCGCGGGACTCAGCGTATTCAACGTGCGCTTGGGTCTGGCCGTGTGGATCGCTTTGACCGCACAATTCGTGTCGTTCATGTGGATGACGCTGCCCCAGCGCCAGTTCCCGCTGCAGGCCGCCGTGTTCGCCAGCCTCTACGGTGTGTCCGCGGTGGGGCTTGCGTGGAGTCGCGCGCGCTTGCGATGGTGGCATCTGCCCGCCACCACGGCCGGCGTGTTGTGTCTGCTGCGAGGGACGATGTGGCTTTATTGGTTGGCTGGGGCGCCCATCAGTGGCGTGTCGCTGGCCACCTTGTGGCAAAGCACTGTGGCGCTGGTGGTGCCAGCCGTATTGGCTTTGCTTGTGGGCCACGCGGCCATCGCACTGCTGCGACGCGGGTCCGCCAAGGCGTGATCATTTGCCTGTGGGCATATCGATCTCCCACAGCTTGCCCGTGACGCCATTGCCGCCGCGATCGAGAACCCACATCTTGCTGCCGGTGAGCACCGCATCGACGGGAGACTGGAAGCTTTGCACCAGCTGCGTGACTTTCACGGATTTGTAGCTGCCATTTTCCTTCGTCAATTCCAGCAGCAAAAGGTCGCGGCCCGGCTCGAAATTGCCTGCGGCGCGGCCATTGCGCAAGATGAACGCGCCGCCGGCAAAGGCGCCACACAGGTCACCTGCGTCTGGATCGAAAGTGAGGCCCAACGGTGATCCGTGATCACTGAACGTGGCAATGGGGCCCCGCTTGATCATTCCGTCAACAGGGTCGCGGTATTGGTTGGCCTGCGTGCCGACGCCCGCGTTTAGGATGGGTTCCACAAAGGTCACGGCCGGTTTGGCGGGGAACGCCGGATCATTGTGCCAGTAGCCTTTCTTGATGGCTTCATACTCGGGATCCCTGCGCTTGTCGGTGTTGATGTCGTACGTGGGAAACTGCATTTGGTTGTCTTCATTCCCCAAGCGCCACGGATAGCCATAGTGCTTTCCTTCTTGCAGGAAGTTCAGCTCTTCGTGGTAATCGGCGTCGGGGCCGTTGTCGCCCGCCAACAGATCGCCATTGGGCGCAAACTCAAGATCGAACGAGTTCCGTGTGCCTTCGGCAAAAACGTAACCCGCGGCTTTGAGAGCGACGAGATCCTCGGGCAAATTGATGACGCCTGCTTTGTCGGTAGGCAGACGAAAAATCTTCGCGGTCAACGCCGATTCACGCGCACCATCGTGCGCTTCACCGTGATCGGTGCGTGAGCCAGCATTGATGTACACGAACTTGCCGTCCGGGCTCACAACGATGCCGCTCCATTCGTGGTTAAAGATTGTGTTGCTGCGGCCATAAGCCGCCGTTTGCGCCATCTTGTTCCACGTTCGCGCGCCGCCCGCTGCGAGCGTGCCTTTCCACACCGTGGCGCGCGACGTGGTTGCCGATTGCAGCTTCGTGATGTGCGAGACCACATAAAGCGTTCCGTCCTTCGCGAACGCCATGCCATAAGCTTGATCGCCGGTGGCCAGGCCGATGTCGCTTGGGTTGTAGACCACCGTGCGCGACCAGGTTTGCCCAGCCACATCGAGGCGGCTGATCGTGCCGTTCCCGGTCATCAGAAACAGCTTCTGGCTTATCGGATCCCGCGCCAAGCGGGTGGCGTCGTCTGGGGTGTCCAACACCTTTCGCACGGCCATATCCGTACGCAGCGCTTGCGCGCCTTCGCCTTCTCCAGCTTTGGGAGCACCTTTGCATGCGCGTGGCATTGGGGCCGCGGGCGCGTCCACACCCGCGTCAGGGGCGCCACCAGCGCCGCCGCCACCGGAACCGCTTGACCCTCCGCGCGCGCCGCCGGTGTTGAGGGCGCCGCCCATCCCGCCACCCGTCGCTCCTCCTTCATTGCCGCCGGCGCCACCATCACCTCCGCTTGGCTCACCCGCAGCGCCGCCTTCGTCGTCCGCACCACTGGATTTTTTCGAGCACGACCCCGCGGCCGCCAAGGCAGCCAACCCAACCAAAGGCAAAACAAAGCGACAACAAGGCAAGCGCATGAACCGCATAATAATCCGAGCCGCGGCTGCGTGGTGCGGTGCCTTTGCTGTTTGAGTCGCATTTTGGGCCGGCGGCTGTTACATGCTGACTGCTTATGTCCGGCCTCACAGCTTTGCCGATTGATCCGTTGTTGCCGCAGGTGGTGGCCGCGCTGCGGGAGCATGGCGTTTTGGTGTTGGAGGCGTCGCCGGGTGCGGGCAAGACCACGCGCGTGCCCCGCGCTTTGCTGCAGTCAGGCTTTGCCGAACAAGGCGACATTGTGGTGCTGCAGCCCCGCCGCTTGCCCACACGGCTGGCGGCCGAGCGCGTGGCCGAGGAACTGAACGAGCCGGTGGGCCAAAGCGTGGGCTACACCGTGCGATTCGAAGACGTGGGCGGCGCAAACACCCGCGTGCGTTTTGTCACCGAAGGCGTGCTGACTCGTCGCCTTCTGGCCGACCCCCAATTGCGCGGCGTCGGCACAGTGGTGCTGGACGAATTTCACGAGCGCCACTTGGCAAGCGATCTGGCGTTGGGGCTGCTGCGCGATCTGCGTGCGCGGACCCGGCCCGAATTGAATCTGCTGGTGATGTCGGCCACCTTGCAAGCGGATCCGATCGCGGAGTTTCTCGACGATGCCCCCGTGTTGCGCAGCGAAGGCCGCCGCTTTGACGTGGCCATCGAATACGCCGAGCGCGACGACGACCGTCCCCTGCATGAGCAAGTGGGCGCCGCCGTCAGGCGTTTGCTGCAAGAAGGCCTTGATGGCGATGTGTTGGTGTTCTTGCCGGGGGCAGGCGAAATCCGCCGCGCAAGCGAAACCTTGCAACCGCTGGCCGCAAAACACGAGCTGCTTGTGTTGCCCTTGCACGGCGACCTGCCCTTGGCCGAGCAGAACCGCGCCGTGCGGCCTGCCAAACAGCGCAAGGTGATCCTCTCAACGAACGTCGCCGAAACATCGGTCACGATCGATGGCGTCGTTGCCGTGGTGGACACGGGTGTGGCGCGTGTGGCGTCGCATTCACCGTGGTCGGGGCTGCCTGTGTTGAAGCTTGCAAGCATCAGCCAAGCGTCGGCGATTCAACGCGCTGGCCGCGCTGGCCGCACAAGGGCAGGGCGTGCGCTGCGGCTTTACACGCGCCACGATTACGAGGGCCGCCGCGCCTTTGATCTGCCTGAAACGGCACGTCTTGATTTGTGCGAAGCCGCCTTGGCCTTGCACGCGCTGGGCGTGCGGCGGCCCGCCAATTGGCGTTGGTTCGAGCAGCCGCCAATGGCGGCGCTGACCGCGGCCGAAACACTGCTCGAACGTTTGGGCGCGGTGACCGGCGAGGGCGATCTCACACCCACGGGCAAAGCCATTCTCCGGTATCCCGTGCACCCGCGGTTGGCGCGTATCATGGTGGAAGCCAACAAGCTGCACGTCACAGACTCTGCGGCGGCGCTTGTGGCCATTCTTGCCGAGCGGGACATTCGCAAGCGCGCCCGCGTGGGCTTCGAGTTTGGCAGCCCGCGCGGCGGCGAAGAGTCGGCCGATGTGTTCGAGGTTTTGGATCTCTACGATCAGGCGGCGGCAAAGCGCTTTTCTGCCGAGAAGCTGCGTTCGCTCGATCTTGAGCCGCGCGCGATTGATGCCGTTCGCAAAGCGGCGCGACAACTGGGCGGCAGCCACGCGAATGACGTGCGCGATCTGCACGCGCGCGACCAGGCGCTGGCGCGTGCGTTACTTGCGGGCTTTGTGGATCGTGTGGGCAAACGTCGCGGCAACGAAGTGGTATTGGCGGCGGGGGGCTCAGCCGCCGTGGGCGCGGTGCCTGCGGGGGAGCTGTTGGTGGTGCTGGACGCGCAGGAGGTGCAAGCTCACAAAGGGCGAGGTGGTGTGCGCGTGCGCCAAGCGGCCACCATTGAGGCGGATTGGTTGATCGATCTCGCCTCAGACCAGCTGATCGAAGAGGACGTGCTGCAGTTCAACCCCCAAATGGAGCGCGTCGAGCGCATCAGCCGCATCAAGTATGGCGCCATCATCTTGGATGAAACGCGCAAGGCGGCGCCGCCCGGGCCGCAAACCAGTGCCGTTCTGGCCGAGGCCGTACGTGCCGCGGGTGGGGCCGCGTTCGGTGATCCGGAACAACTCAAAACTCTGTCTTTGCGGCTCGCGCTCTTGCGCGAAAACTTTCCGGACTTGGGCGTGCCAGACGCGGCCGGGGCGGCAAGCGAAGCCGGTCCATTGCAGCTTGCCGCCCTGTGCGAAGGCTGTGTGAGCTTCGCCGATCTACGCGCCAGCGATCCGTTGGCGTCGCTCGTGGCCAGCTTGCCCAGCGCCGTGCAGGCGCGTTTGCCCATCGACGTGCCCACCAAAGTGCGTTTGCCGGGTGGGCGCGAGGTGAAAGTGAATTACGAGCCCGATCGGCCGCCGTGGATAGAATCACGTTTGCAGGATTTCTTCGGAATGGCCGAAGGCCCCAGCATTTGCCGTGGCCGCGTGCCGTTGGTGTTGCATTTGTTGGCGCCGAACTATCGTGCGGTGCAAGTGACGCGCGATCTGGCGAACTTTTGGCGGCAGCATTACCCGCCGCTGCGCAAGGAATTGGGGCGGCGTTACCCGCGCCATTTGTGGCCCGACGATGGCGCCACCGCGGCACCGCCCGAACCCAAGGGCCGACGCTAGCCATCTGTTGCGGCCGCGCCTCGATCCGCATAACGTGCGCGCAGAGGTACACATGGCGATTGAAGTAGGCAAGAAAGCTCCCGCGTTTTCACTCAAGAACCAATCGGGCGAAACCGTAAAATTAGCGGACTTTGCGGGCTCCTGGTTGGTGCTTTACTTTTACCCGAAGGACGACACGCCCGGTTGCACCACCCAAGCGTGCGAATTCACCGCGGGCATCAAAGGCTTCGAGAAGGTGGGTGCCACGGTTTTGGGCTGCAGCCCCGATTCACCCGAAAGCCACACGAAGTTCATCACCAAGCACAAGCTGAAGATCAGCCTGCTTTCCGATCCCGACCACACCACGCTTGAGAAATACGGCGCGTGGGGCGAGAAGAACCTCTACGGCAAAAAATCGATGGGCGTGCTTCGCTCAACCGTGGTTGTAGATCCGCAGGGCAAAGTCGCCGCGCATTGGCCCAAGGTCAAAGCGGCGGGTCACGCCGAGGTTGTGGCCGCGAAGCTCAAAGAGCTGCAGGCCTAAAACGGCACGCAGCCGTGCGGCGCGCCCGGCTGAAACACCGAAAGGTCGTAGCAGCTCCAACCCGTGGGACACACGCTTGGGTTCTGGTCGCAGTTGATCGCTGAGCACTGCCCGGTGGTGTCCCCGGGCGCAATCAAACACACGTTGGTGGTGGCACTTTGGCAATCGCTGTGGTTCACGCCGTCCTTGCAGGGCGTGCCAAACGTGATGGCTGTGTCGCTGCCGCCGCTGTCGAACCCGCTGGTGTCGCCGCCGGCATCCGCGGGGGCCTTGGGGCCACGGATGCATTGGCCGTCGTTGAACACATAGCCCGTGTCGCACGGGGTGTCCGGTTGGCAAGCGCCAAGGCACAGCACCGCACCTGCTATCCAACATTGAAACCATCGCAAACCAGCTGTACCTCTCATCAGAAGCTCACCACGTAACGGGAAGTATAAAGGTCAAGCGAGACGTTCTTGCCGTACACGCTGTCCAGCGTGGATCGCACGTACTGCAGGCGAATCTGGCTGACTTGCGACAGGTAAATGTTCACACCGGCGGATAGGCCATAACCCTTGTCGATGAGGTCGGTGCGCTTGTGAGAATTGATGTATTCGCCATACAACAACGGTTCGAACCAGTCCCAGCGGTAGGCGGCGAGGCCATAAAAATAAAGCTCCGTCCGGTTGGGCTCTGTGGCGGCGGGGTTGATAAATACTGGGCGGTAAAGGCCGGCTTTTTGTTCCACCCGCCTCGCCACCGCTTCGGTGCGCACGCGGAGGCCACGCCAATCGATCGAAAGGTCACCGCCCACCGTCGTTTCGGAAAACGAATACTTGGGCGCGATGTCGATGTCCAAACCGGCGGATGTCAACCGCAGCGTGCGCAACTCATCTTCCGATGAGCCATGAAAAAATGAACTGCCGAGTGTGGTGGTCACGGCGCCAAAATGCGCAACCGTTAAGCGGCCCCCCACGGCCTTGTCGTCGTCAAAATCAGTTTGCCCGGCCGTGCGTCCGTTGCTGATGTAGCCGAAGTAACCGAACGTCCAATTGCCTTCGGTGAACCGTCCGAACGCATTGACGCCTGTTTGTTGCCGCAACACCGCCTCGTTAAGCAAGAAGCTTGGCATGAGCAGCGAGATCAACGTCGGCGTGCCGTGGTCAATGTTCCAGATGCCCCACGGGGTTAGGAAATACCCGGCCTGAATGGTGAGGCGGCTGTCCATCTGCCATTCAAGCACGGCGCGCTCGATGATTACCGAGCCCAGGCGAATGATGTTGCGGCCCGAAGCGCTTGTGTAATCGATGATGCTCGTGTCGGTGCGCGGGGCAGGGCCGAGACCACCCACGATCGTGTTGCCGTGCGGGTGAAGTGATAAACGCGTCTCCAACAGCGCCCGCCAGCCTGGCCGGGGGCGCGCATCGAAATAGAGATTGCTGTTGCCGCTGACGAACGTGGTTTCTGAGGAGGCGACCAACCCCTTCACGAGACGGTTGTCGGTGTTGTACCGCTGCAGGCCCATGTCCATGAAACCGTAAACGTTGACGGAACTTTGGCGCTGCTCTGTTTCGCCTTTGTTCAGATCGCCCACCTCGCTGTCGATCTGCGAATTCATCTGCGCATCGATGAGCTCAGATTGCTCTTGCACCTTTTGCTTTAAGGCCTGCACTTCGGCGTGCAGATCCGCGTCGGCTGGGGCCGCTGCGTTCACCAAGGCAGGGGCGTCATCCGCGAGCGCGGGGCGCACGTAGGCCAGCGCTCCCAAGGAAGCGCACACCAACAGCGCCTTGCGAAACTTCGCCGCTGTCCTCACGTTAACATTCACCTCGCGCCACGCACGCTCGCCCCAGACCGTTGCCTCGCGTTTGGGACATGTAAGAGATCACCCGTCGCCCCTTACATCGGCGGGCGCGGCGCGTAGTTGAGGCCTAAACCAACGTCAAGCGCAGGTTGCCGCGGGCATCGAAGGCCACCTTGGCGGCCATGCCCGGCCGCAGTTCACCCTCAACGATCTTCACAGCCAGCGGCCCTTCCACCAATCGTTCGAAGGCACGGCGCAAGGGCCGAGCGCCCAAGCTGCGATCAAGCTCTTCGGTCAACACGCGGTTCACCACGGATTGATCAATCGAGAACCGGATGGATCGTTCGGCCTCCAATCGTTGGCTCGACGCTTCGGCCAGCTTGAGCACGATGGCGCGCAATTCAGGCTCACCCAATGTGCCGTAACACAGCACCTCGTCCATGCGGTTCCACAGCTCAGCGGGCAGCCGCGAGCGCGCCAAGGCCAGCACCGTGCCCTCGGCGGGGGTGCGGCCCTGTCGGTAAAGTTCGCTGCCGAGGTTCGACGTCATCACGATCGCCGCCGACGAAAAATCCACGGTGCGCCCCCGGCCGTCAGTTAAGCGGCCATCCTCAAGCACCTGCAGCAACAGCAACAACACGTCACGATGGGCCTTTTCAAACTCATCCAGCAACACCACCGAGGCGGGGCGCCGCCGAATGGCCTCGGTCAGTTGCCCACCTTCTTCATACGCCACGTAGCCGGGCGGAGATCCCACCAAGCGCGCCACCGAGTGTGGTTCGTTGTATTCGGAAAGGTCGATGCGAACCAACGCCTGGTGCCCATCGAACAAAGCATCGGCCATCGCACGCGCCGTTTCCGTTTTGCCGACGCCTGTGGGGCCCAACAGCAGCAGCGACGCCAACGGCCGCTGGCCGCGAAAGCCCGCGTAGCTGCGGCGAAGCAGATCCGTGATGCGCGCGCGTGCGGCGTCGTGCCCCACGATCCGAGACGACATCAATTCGTCCAAGCGGCGGTAGCGTTCATCGTCCGTACGCAGAAGCTGGCCTGGGGCCACACCTGCTGCGTCGGCGATCACAGCGGCCACTTCATCGTCGCTCACCACGTTCGTTCCCAAACGTTGCGCGCGTGCGGCTGCCAAATCGGCGATGGCCAGCGCGCGCCCCGGCTCGCTGCGATCGGATGGATAACGGCAGGAAAGCCGCATCAAGGTCTTCGCCACGCCGCTCGCGAACCGCACGCTGCGTTGCTCGCCCAATGGCTGCAACCCGGCTTCGATGATGCTCAACAGCGGCTCGGCGCGCAGGGCCGCCAGGCTCACAATCTCAAGCCGGCTGGCCAGCTCGGCCGCGTGCACTTCAAACCGCCGCAGATCGGCGGGCGTGGCCACCAGCAACCAACGCCGCCCGTGCTTGGCCGCTGCCAACAACTGCGCGGGCCCATCGCTGCCTTCCGCACACAAAGCACCCGCGCCGTCCAAGACCAAAATGCGATCAGGCGCCGCCAATCGATGCAGCGCCTGCAACCACGCCCCGGGGCTCGCGCCCGCGGGACCTTCAGACGGCGTGAGCATCGGCTTCGGCAGCGCCGCCGAAAGGGCTTCCACCAAGAGGGAGCGCCCCGCGCCAGGCTCACCCACAACACAAGGAATGCGCGACGGATTCGCCCGCACGAGATCCAGTAAGCGCCCAAGCTCACGTTCGCGGTGCAGTGGGGCAGGGATGGGTGCGCCCACTTCGATAAGCTCGGGCGGAAGCTCGGGGGGCAGGGCTGTACCCGTGCGATCAGATACGGTAACCGCCAAACGGCGCCCGGTGTTCTCGCGCGGCGTTCGTGGCTCGAGCGCAGGAATCGCAGACGGCGTGCGCGCCTGTGGTGGCTCGGGCGCGGGCGTGCGTGGCCGCGTTTGTTCGATCTCGCGATCGCGTCCCACAAACCGATCGCCAAAGCGCCCGGGGCCGGTGAGCGCGCGCATCACCACGGCACGCACCTTGGCCGGATCGTGCCCCGCGACGCGCAGCAGGTCGATGCCCGCGCCCCCACAACGCAGGATCGAAACCAATAGATGCAGGGAAGACACCTGCTTGCTGCCCAAGTCGCGCGCGATGTCGTAGCTGGCGGCCTCAAGCTGCGCCAAGGCGTGCGGCGGTTCAGGCCGCACTTCACTTAAGAAAGCTTCAAGCCGCCCCGAGTTGATGCCTCGTTGTTGCAGCAAGCGTGAAGCGGCGCCGCCCACGCGCACCAAGGCCAACAACACCTCGGCCGAGCCGGGCGTGCGACCTGTGTAGGCAGCCAAGCGTTGGCTTTCGAGTAGGGCCGCCGTGTGGTCAGCGGTCGCAGAATACCCCTGCACGCCCCCCAAGGGCGCGTTGGCCGGTTGCGAGGGGCCTGTGAACATGTGGTCCCAAGCTAACAGCACGCACGCGCAGGTCAAAAAAACGCGCGTGTCTGCCCGCTTCGCGCCGAGTTCTTGTTAATGTGAACAAAGCCCCAGCTTTTACGGTCGCATGAATCTGCCGAGGAGTGAGCGACACCATGACGTCATCCGTTCGAGTCTTGATTGCCAGTTTGTCCCTTGCGGGCTTCATCGCCGCCACAGGCGCGGCTCACGCCGCCAAGCCGGAGGATGTTTTCAAAGGCCAGGTCATCATCACGAAGAAGCGTTTGCCCACGCATTATTCCTCAGGTGATGCTTTCATTTCCGCCGTTAGGCAGGCGAAAACAGACAAGGTTTGGCCCAAAGAACAAAAGGGCAACGATGAGGCGATCTGGAAGATCGAATACGTGGCGTTCTTCGCCAAACCGCTCGACGATTTCGAGGTGATGGTGAAGTTCTACGACGTCACCAGCGGGGGCCGGAAGTACATCGCCGGCGACGCCCAGATGACCCGCGAGCGCGGCACGCGTGTGTTTGCGTCTGACATCGAAGTGGCCAAACCCGACTTCGACGCCAACCGCAAATACATGCTTGTGGTCGAGACCAAGGGCCGCACGTTGGCACAAACCACGTTCTGGCTGCGCGGCAAGGGTGAGGAGTATTCGGGCAAGGTCGAGTTCAACGACAAAGAACGTTGATGCCCGCAGGGGCGGCCGCCACAGCGTTTCATTTGACGGCCTGCCCCACACTAAGATAAGACCGCCACGTGCGATCAACGCTTCGCAAATGTGGAATGGCGGCGCTGGTTTCGGCGTTCGCAGCGTCTGGCGTGGTTTACGCCAAGCCGGCCAAGAAGAAAACAGCGGCCGCAGCGGCACCGGCCGTCGAAGCGTCAGCCAAAGCGGTTGCGCCGGCGGCAAAGCCGTTGTCCACCGCCGAGGTGCAGCTGGCCTTGGCTGCGCTTGTGGGGCAAGACGAAGACGCCGCGCGCGCCAACGCGGCCAAGTTGGCGGAAGCCGGTTCAGGCAACGTTGCCGCCGCTGATGCCCTCATCGAAGCGCTGGCGCTCGGCACCTCGCCGCAATTGGCGGTGGACTTCGTCAAAGCGCTGGGGGCCTTAAAGCATCCGAAGTCGCTGCAGATCCTCGCTTTGTACGCCAGCAACCGGCACCCGGAAGTGCGGGTTGCGGCGGTGAACGCCTTGGCGGCGATGCCCGAAGACGGCGCCGCGGGCGTGCTGCTGGAACGGTTGGGTGATCAGGACGCAAGCGTGCGCGCCGCGGCCGCCGCCGGCCTTGCCACCCGCAAGGACGCCCGCGCCTCTGATCGGTTGTGGAAGCTGGTGCAGCGAAGTGACGCGGGGGCTGCCGCAGCGTTTGGTCAGTTGGGGGCACTGGATTACGCCCCGAAGGTCGCCGAACTGCGCGGCACCATCGACGACGCCACATTGGCTGGGGCGCTTGGCGAATTCCTCAAGCGCCCCGACGCCAATGATCGCCTGCGCGTGGATCTTGTGCGCACCCTCGGCCGCGTGCCTGGCGCCGAAGCCACCACGGCTTTGGTGGAATACGTCAGCACGGTACCCGAAGGCGACGCCCGTCCCTCCAAAGAAGAAGCCGAAACCTTGATCGAACAAAGGAGCCGCTAATGAAGGCTTATGCTGGCTTCGGCGTATTTCGTGCGGCCATTCTGTGGGGCGCGCTGGCCGCCGGCTGTGCTTCGAGCGGCAGCGTACAAGATGGTTTTGGCCGCGCCGGTGACGTGGGCCAAGTGGCCTCAGCGCTTGAGCGCTCGCAAACAAACTCGCCCGGTCCCCTCAACGTCACGGGTGCGCCGCTCGCTTTGCTGGTGGGCCAAAGCGCCAGTGGCCCAGCCATCGTGGCTGTTGATCTGCGGGCGAACCGCGTGTTGTGGCAAACGAACGCCACTGTGGACGTTCGCTTGGAAGTGGGCCACACCATCGCTGCCTTTGGCGACAAAGCTGGCGCTGTGGTTGCCCTGGACATTCGCACGGGGCGCACCGCCTGGACGCACGCCGCGCCTGCAGGCGCCCAGCTCCTGGGCCTCGCCACGGATGGGCAGGGCGTTTACGCCGTTTATCGCAACGTCAAAGGCGCGGGGCTGTTGGTGGGTTGGAGCGAAACCGGCAGCACCAAGTTTAGCGTGCCGCTCGATGAACGTTGTGGGGCGCCCGCCGCGCGGGGGGGCGTGGTGGCCGTATCGCAGCGGTCCCAGTTCGTGTCGTTGTTCAACGCCAACAATGGCGGTGCCTTGGCGGACATCTTGGTGCGCGACGAAGCGGCCGCGTTCGTGCGCGGCTTGCCCGAAGGGTTTGCCTTCGGCTCGCAAGGCGTGTTCGTGGCGTCAAAGCGCACCGCGATCAGCAGCCACAAGGGCGGGGGCTATCTGCAAGCCAAGCTGCCTGAGTTCGTGCGGCCTGTTTATTACTACGACATGTACAAGCCCGCGCAGTCGCGGTATTCGGCCATCGACCGCAACCGTTTGTTGTGGCGCTTGCAAGGCCACCCCGAAACGCCTGCCTTCCGCGACGACCGGGTGATCGTGCACAACTTCCGCTTCTTCTTCGCGATGAACGCCAACACCGGCAACCTCGATTGGGCGTACAGCAACGACCGCCACGACGCCATCGGCGCCGTTCACGCCGGCTCGTCCATCGTTTTTGCCGACGATGAAGGCGGGGTGGGGGCGCTCGACGCCCGCACCGGCCGCGTGCTTTTGCTTACCCACCCAGCCGGTTTGCCCACCGCTCTGCAAGTCCACGGCGTGTCGTTTGACGCCGAAGGCCTCACGGGCGAAGGCCCCGGCGCGCGTGCGGCCGATGCGTTGCCCCAGGTGCTCAAATCGATCGCGCTTCATCCCGACAAGCGCTTCAACGACGTGCGCCTGTTCGCCATCGACCAGCTCTCGCACATGGACGATCCAGGGGTGGCGACGGCCTTGTTGGAAGTCCTGCAAAAGGGCGGTGGCGAGCCTTACTTGATGGAAAAGGCCGCCGACAGCCTGGTGGAGCGAGGCGACGCACGTTCGTTGCCGGTATACATCGAAGCGATCAAGGTCAAACCTGATTATGCCGAAGGTCGAGCCCCCCAACGGCTTGACCTGATGGCGCGGGCCCTCGCGAAGCTTGGCGCCCGCGACGCCGCCCCTGCGCTGGTGGAGCACGTGCGTTTGCCTGAAACCGATCCCGGCACTGTGGCCGAAATCGGTGAAGCCGTGATCGCGTTAAAAGCCCGCGAGTTGTTGGCCCCCTTCCGTGACTACCTGGCCGTGTACCGGGCCGATCCCACATTCATGAGCCAGCCCGGCGCTTTGATTGCCGCCGCCAACGTGTTGGTGAAGTTGGGCGACGCTCAAGATCGGACTTTGCTGCTTTATGTGGCTGAGGAGCCCAAAACCATCACGTCGTTGAAGGTGGCCATCGAGCGATTGCTTGCCGAAAGCAGCGGCGCTCCCGAAGTGGCGCCCTCGGCGGACTGATCCTCAACATCAGCGGCTGGCGTGCCGATGTATAAGCCGCGGCCCGCTTGCCATGACCGAATCTGCCGACCTCGTTGTGTTTGTGTGCACGGGCCCCGTGTGCGGCAAGGATGGCCTGGCCTTGGCGCGGGCGGCGCGCGAGCTCAGCCAAGAGCCGGCGTTGCAGGGCAAACTCACCGTGGTGCGCGAAGTGTGCCTGGGGTATTGCCACCAGGGTCCCAACGTCATGTTGTGCACGGCCTCCGATCCGTGGGGCCATGCGCCCCTGCCTGGCAGCCCCGGCACCAGTTCGTTACACGAGATGGACTTGGAGAAGCTTCGCACGGCGATTGAGCAAAGCTTGGGTAAGTCCTAAGGGTGGGTGGGTTTCGCCCGATGACAAGGTGTTGTATGGTGCGCCTAGACAAAGTGCCCCGCACGGGATTTGCGGGCCGCTACGAAGTGGCATAAGGATAAATCGAACATGGCGAAGGCAAGTAAAGCGGTTGGTTCGTTCGGGCTTGGCATGGTGGGCTTTGGGATCTTGGCTTTGACGGCTTGTAATAATGCAGCCAGTCCCGAATTGATGGCAAAGCTGAACGAGGCCAGCGACAAGGCCTTGGCTTGCAAGAAGGAAAACAACGAGCTGACCAACGAGGTCAAAAGCCTTAAGCGTCAGTTGGCTACGGCCATGGCCGACCCCAGCAAGCTCGTTTTGCGGGATCCGGAGATCATCGAACTCATCGCTGATATGCGTGGTGGCGAGGGCGGCGAGATCAAGATCGGCAAGGGCGATCTGAACCCCGCCGCGGCCAGCAAGATCGTGATGGAAGGCGCCCGCAGCTTGCAGCAATGCTACGAGCGCGCTTTGAAGAAGAACGCGGGCCTGCAAATGAAGGCTGGCGTGCAATTGCTCTTGGGGCTCACCGTGGATGCCACGGGCCGCGTGACGGGTTCGTCCGTGAACCCCTCGTTGGATCGAGGCCTGGATGAATGCATCGACGCCACGGCCAAGCGTTGGAAGTTTCCCAAGTTCAGCGGCGATTCTGTGACGATCGAACAGAAGATCATGCTGACGCCAAAGACGTAAGCGCGCCGTGCGCGTTTATCTGGACCACAACGCCACAACGCCGCTTGGTGCCGCTGCTCGCAGCGCGGTGCAAGCGGCGCTTGACGTTTGGGGCAACCCCTCAAGCATCCACACGCAGGGCAGGCAGGCGCGCTCGCTGGTGGAAGACGCGCGGCTGCACGTGGCTCGCCTTTTGGGCTGCGAGCCCGACGAAGTGATTTTTGTCTCGGGAGGCACCGAGGGCGACAACCTGGCGATTCGTGGCCTTGCCTTGTGGGCGCGTGACGAACGGAAGGCTGCGTTGGCAGGCGCCAAGCCACACGTGATTTCAACGGCCATCGAGCATCCGGCCGTGCGCGGCGCGATGGCGGAGCTCGTGCGGGAGGGGTTTGAGCTTACCGAGCTGCCGGTCTCAAGCGACGGTCTTGTGGCGCCCGAGAGCCTGGCGGCGGCGTTGCGGCCGACCACGCTGGTGGTTTCAATAGCGCTCGCCAATCATGAAATCGGTACCATCGCGCCTATCGCGGCCTTGGCCAAGCTGGCGCACGAGGCGGGGGCTTATTTTCACACCGACGCTGTGCAGGCGGCGGGCAAGATGCGCATCGATGTGCGGAGCTTGGGCGTGGATGCCGCCACTATTTCGTCGCACAAGCTCTACGGGCCGAAGGGCGCGGGGGCGATCTACGTTCGCCGCGGGCTGTGGGCGCATCCCTTGGTCGCCGGCGGGCACCAAGAGCACGAGCGGCGCGGGGGCACAGAGAACACTTTAGCGATCGCGGGCTTCGGCGCCGCATGCCTTGAAACCTTGGCGACCATCGATGATGACGGGGCTCGCATTGCGGCGCTTCGCGATACCCTTGAAAGTAAGCTATTGCAGCTTCCGTTGGCCCACCGACACGGACCTGCAGATCCGCAGGCGCGCGTGCCAGGCACCACAAACGTTCGCTTCGATGGTGCACGCGGCGAACTTGTCGTGATTGGACTTGATCTCGAAGGCATCTGCGTGTCCACGGGCGCCGCGTGTACATCCGGCTCTGTGGAGCCATCCGCTGTGCTCCTGGGCATCGGGGTGCCAGTGGCGCGCGCCCGCGAAGCCATTCGTTTCTCTCTGGGAAGAAACACCACACTCGACGACATCCACGTGACGGTGGCTGCTGTCGAGCGCGTCGTGGCGCGCATTCGGGCAGTCCCGAAGTAGCTGGTCAAACACGTGCTGGCACCAACACCCGGCAGTCCAAGGCAGGCGACATGCCGGCCGTCGAGGGGCTGTAGACATCGGCGAGAGCCAATTTATGCAAAAATAACTTTGAAAGTTAGTTTGACATAAGTAGGCTAAAACCATAGCAACTTCAATTGCTTAAGCGCAGCCAGATGAGAAAGTCCTCAGCCTCGTCGTTTTAACCGGGGCGCAAAACTTTCAGCTTTCTTCACAGGCCGAAGACATTTTTGTGCATCCGCTCAAAGGGGCGATTTTCGAGAGCTTCGTCGTTTGCGGAATGTGAAAACGTTTCTTGCACCAAGGGCAACCCGCTCCGCTGTTCTTTTTTCGTGATTCGAACGGGCGGGAAGTCGATTTAGTTATCGATCCTGGAATTCGCCGGATACCAGTTGAGGCCAAGATGGGTGAAACCGTGGCCCGCGAGTTCTTCAAAGGGCTGGAGGCCTATTGCCGTTTGTCAGGCGACACGATGGGTTGGCTGGTCAACAGTGGCGACGAAACACACATGCGCGGCCCTCATCAAATCAGGGCGTGGTGGTCAATTACGTAAACCGGTTCGAGGAGTGGCCCGGCAGGGACAAAAACAAAGACGGTTGGTTGGGGCCGAACGGGCAATATGGCTGGCCGGATACGACGCGGGGAAGCCAGTGATCTCGAACATGATCATCTGCCCTTCTTGTGGCATGTTGCGAGCTTGGGATCTTTGGCACTGGGAAGCGAGAAGTCTTGAACGCTGTAGAAATCGAGCAGGCCATTACAGACCTCGCGGAACAGCCTTTTGACCCTGCTGGCTTTCCGTACGACTTCCTTGCGGCGTTCGGGAACAAAGAAACGACGCTCAAGCGACTTCGCGCGGGAGTGTCGAACAAGTCCGACTTGGGCGGCGTGCTGCAGACCAACCACATCCACATCCTGACCTGCGACGTGGGCCAGGTGGCGGCGGCCTTGAAATCGCTTAGGGAGAGTTCGGCCACCACGAAGGCAAAGGCGAAGTTTATCTTGGCCACCGATGGAACGGATTTCGAGGCTGAAGACTTGGCCAGCGGCGAAACGGTGGCGTGTGCTTTCAAGGACTTTCCGGACCACTTCGGTTTCTTCCTGCCGCTGGCGGGCATTTCGACCGTGCGGCAAATCAGCGAAAACGCGTTCGACATCCGGGCAACCAGCCGGCTCAATCGCCTTTATGTGGAGCTTCTGAAGGTCAACCCTGACTGGGGCAAGGCCGAGCGCCGCCACGACATGAACCACTTCATGGCGCGCTTGATCTTCTGCTTTTTCGCTGAGGACACGAACATCTTCGTTGGTAAGGGCAGGTTCACGGAAACCGTTTCGCAGATGAGTGCGAAAGACTCGTCGAACACACACGAGGTGATCGGCACTTTGTTTTTGGCCATGAATACCAAGCGGGAGGACCATGCGGCGGCGGGGATTCCACGGTGGGCCGAAAACTTTCCATACGTGAACGGGGGCTTGTTCTCGGGCAATATGGACGTGCCGAAGTTCAGCAAGATGGCGCGGTCTTACCTTCTGCACGTGGGCGGGCTCGACTGGACCAAGATCAACCCGGATATCTTTGGGTCGATGATCCAAGCGGTTGCAGAAGATGAAGAGCGTGGTGAGCTTGGGATGCATTACACCAGTGTGCCCAACATCTTGAAGGTGTTGAACCCGCTGTTTCTTGATGACCTGAAGGGTAAGCTTGAAGAGGCGGGGACCAACGCTCGGAGCTTGCTTAATTTGCGGAGGCGCATCTCGAAGATCCGGGTTTTCGATCCGGCGTGTGGTTCGGGGAACTTTCTTGTCATTGCTTATAAGGCAATGCGAGAGATCGAGGCCGAGATCAACAAGCGGCGGGGCGAGGCTGATCGCAGTTCAGAGATTCCGCTGACGAACTTTCGCGGGATCGAACTGCGCGACTTTCCAGCGGAGATTGCGCGCCTGGCGTTAGTGATCGCTGATTTTCAGTGCGATGTGACGTATCGGGGGCACAAGCTGGCGTTGGCTGAGTTCCTGCCGCTGAGCGATGAAAACTGGATCACGTGCGGCAATGCGCTTCGGCTGGATTGGTTGAGCGTGTGTCCGCCTACAAATACAAGCCCAAAGGCGAAGGCCGATGATTTGTCTGGCACAACTCTTGAGGGTATGTCGATCGACTCCGACAACGGAAATGGAGAGACGTATATCTGCGGTAATCCGCCATATCTCGGTAGTCGGGCTCAGACGAAAGCTCAGAAAGAGGACTTGCAATATGTTGCTGGTGCTCACACGGACAAACATGGAGTACTGGACTACGTCAGTGGGTGGTTTATCAAGGCATGCGAGTTCGGCCAGGCAACCAGCAGGACCTTTTCTTGCGCGGCCGCGTTCGTCGCGACGAACTCAATTTGCCAGGGGCAGCAAGTCCCGGTGCTGTGGCCCATCGTTCTTGCGACCGGCCACGAAATCATTTTCGCCCACACGGGATTCAAATGGGCCAATCTGGCCAGCCACAACGCTGGTGTGACAGTTGTGGTTGTTGCAATCTCGCGGCATAACAATCGTTTAAGGAGACTTTTTTCTACTCTGGATAATGGCGAGGCACTGGCAACCGAAGTTGCCAACATCAACCCATACCTTGCTCCGTCAAGGAATGTTTTCGTCACTGCAAGTAACGTTCAGATTGCGGGTCTTGAAGTGCTGGATAGGGGAAGCGCCCCGACGGACGACGGGGCGCTTTTCTTCGATCAAGCTCGGTATGAAAATGCTATTTCGGAATGCCCGAACATCACACGGCTGATCAAGAATGCGATCGGAGGCGCGAACTTCATACACGGAAACGAGCGATGGATTCTAAAGCTAAAAAAGAGCGACTTGGCGAACGCCGACATCGCCTCGTTCGCCCGGCCGCGCCTCGAAAAGGTTGCCGCATTTCGTGCGGCAAGCAAAAAAAAAGCAACGCAGCAGTTCTCTGATCGTCCATGGGATTTTCCTGAGGACCGCCACTTCACTGGGAGAAAATTGTTTGTTCCTCAGCTGATGTCAGAGAAGCGCGACTACCTTACGTGCGGCCTTTTGGAGGATGACTGCCTCGTTCTTGCTCCCCATTTTCAATGTGCTGCAAAAGAGATCTACGTCCTCGCCCTCATTTCGTCACGTCTGCATGCGGCCTGGGCTGAGGCAGTCTGCGGAAAATTGAAGACCGATGTCCGCTACTCCAACACGCTCGGCTGGAACACGTTCCCCGTCCCACCCCTGACCGACAAAAACAAGTCCGACCTCACCCGCTGCGCTGAAGACATACTACTGGCCCGCGAGCAGCATTTCCCGGCGACCATCGCCGATCTCTACGATCCCGACACCATGCCTGCCGACCTTCGAGCTGCGCACGATCGCAACGACGAAGTGATCGAGCGCATCTACATCGGTCGCCGCTTCAAGAACGACACCGAGCGCCTTGAAAAGCTGTTTGACCTGTATACGAAGATGACCGCTGCCGCGCCCAAGACCAACGCCAAGAGCCGCAAAGCGAAAGCCACCGCATGAGCGACAAAATCAAATCGGTTCCAACCGTTTCCGTCACCTACGGCCGCACCGGCGCATCCACGAAGGCGAATGCGTTAGGCATGAGGCTCATGCAAGAGCGGGCGTACGAAAGGCGCGGCGAACAGTATCTGCTTATCAAATCGCCGCCTGCTTCGGGCAAAAGCCGCGCCCTCATGTTTGTCGCGCTCGATAAGCTTCACAATCAAGGCGTCAAGCAAGCGATTATCGTCGTGCCCGAAAAGTCGATCGGGTCCAGCTTCAACGACGAGCCCCTATCGAAGTACGGCTTCTGGGCCGACTGGCACGTGGAACCCAAGTGGAACCTTTGCAACGCCCCCGGCAACGACAACGGCGGCAAGGTCAAGTCGGTCGCTGCGTTCCTCGAAAGCGCCAGCAAGGTGCTTGTTTGCACCCACGCAACGTTCCGCTTTGCTGTGGATGCCTACGGCGTTGAGGCATTCGATGATCGGCTCATCGCCGTCGATGAGTTTCATCACGTTTCCGCCAACCCCGACAACAAGCTAGGCACACACCTCGGCGATTTCATTGCTCGTGGACGCACGCACATCGTTGCCATGACCGGCTCCTACTTCCGCGGCGATGCCGAAGCCGTGCTCGCCCCAGAGGACGAGGCCAAGTTTGATACCGTCACCTATACCTATTACGAACAGCTCAACGGCTACGAGCACCTAAAGCAGCTCGACATCGGCTACTTCTTCTACAGCGGGCCGTACGTCGATGATCTCCTCCATGTGCTTGACCCCAGCCAGAAGACCATTGTCCACATCCCCAGCGTCAATTCGCGCGAAAGCACGAAGCAGAAAATGCAGGAGGTGGAGCACATCATGGAAGCGCTCGGCGAATGGCAGGGCGTTGATTCAGCCACTGGCTTTCAACTTGTGAAGCGGCCCGACGGCAAAGTGTTGCGCATTGCCGACCTTGTGGATGACGACGGCGCCAAACGTGACCGCGTGTCCTCGTCGCTGAAAGATCCTGCGCAGAAGAACAACCGCGACCATGTCGACATCATCATCGCCCTTGGCATGGCGAAGGAAGGCTTCGACTGGATCTGGTGCGAACACGCACTTACGGTGGGCTATCGCGCCAGTTTGACCGAGATCGTGCAGATCATCGGGCGCGCCACCCGAGATGCCCCCGGTAAAACGCGCGCAAAGTTCACCAACCTGATCGCCGAGCCAGATGCTTCCGAAGAAGCTGTGACCGAGGCGGTGAACGACACACTCAAGGCCATCGCCGCGAGCTTATTGATGGAGCAGGTTTTAGCCCCACGCTTTGAGTTCAGGCCCAAGAACGTCGACAATGGGGCCACGCCCGGCTTCGATTACGGAGACGGTGGCTATGACCCCGAAAGGACGAACGTCGGCGTCAACCGCCAGACGGGCCAAGTGCAAATCGAGATCAAGGGCCTTGCTGAGCCCAAAAGCAAAGAGGCGGTCCGCATTTGCCAGGAAGATCTGAACGAGGTGATCGCCACCTTCATCCAAGACAAGACCAACGTGGAGCGCGGCCTATTCGATGAAGAGCTGGTGCCCGAAGAGCTCACGCAAGTTCGCATGGGCAAAATTATCAAAGACAAGTACCCGGAACTCGATGCAGAAGATCAAGAGTCGGTGCGCCAGCACGCAATTGCTGCCCTTACGTTGACCCAGCAGGCAAAAGGCCCTGTGACGGCCGGACATAGTAACGAACCGTCGCCCAATACAGCGATTATCGACGGCGTTCGCCGATTCGCAATGAACGTGCGCGAACTTGATATCGACCTCATCGACCGCATCAACCCCTTCGGGCCTGCCTACGCCATTATGAGCAAGGCAATGAATGAAGAGAGCTTGAAACAGGTCGCGCTTGCGATCTCGGGCAAGCGCGCGAACCTGAGCCCCGACGAGGCAAAAGAGCTCGCTGTGCGCGCCGTGCAGTTTAAGAGGGAGCGGGGCAGGGTGCCGGCGCTCGACGCGGCCGATGCATGGGAACGTCGCATGGCCGAAGGCGCAGCCGCGTTCATGCGCTATCGGAAAGAGGGCCGCTACGATGAGTAAACGCGATGTCGATGAACTGGCGGACGAGCTTTCCGACTTCGATGCCCCAGAAGCCAAAGGCGGGCGGCCTCCGCGCGAGGAGCGCATCATCGCGGGGTTCGAGGAAATTCAGCGTTTCGTAGAAAAGCACGGGCGTACCCCACAGCACGGAGAAGACCGCGACATCTTCGAGCGTCTTTACGCCGTTCGCTTGGACCGCCTGCGAGCCTTGCCGGAATGCCGTGTGCTGCTTGAGCCACTAGATCGTCAACGTCTGCTTGCAAGCCACCCACGGGCAGCTGAGCCTTCGGCCAATTACGGCGTGGACGAGTTGGCCGCTGAGCTTGCAGGTTCGGACGAAGCCGACGACATCACTGTTCTTCGCTACGTGCGAACGAATGCCGAGAAACGCGCTGCGGAGGAGATCGCAGACCGCAAGCGCTGCGAAGACTTTGGGACGTTCAAGCCTCTGTTCGAGAAGGTCGAGGCCGACCTCAAGACCGGCATGCGCCAGTCACAGCCCATTGAGGCCGGCAGCCGCGCCATCGAGGTCGGTGACTTCTTCATTCTCGGCGGCGTCACTCTGTACGTTGCGGAAATGGGCGAGCCGTTGAAAATGACCGCCCGTGAAGTGGATCGCCGCCTCCGCGTGATCTTCGCGAACGGTACTGAAAGCAACCTGTTGCTTCGCTCGCTCCAACGCGCCTTCTACGACGACCCCGCTGCACGCCGGTTAGCCTCCCCCGACAGCGGGCAATTGTCCTTCGGAGGTTCGTTGGAGGCGGACGATGTCGAAAGCGGCACGATCTATGTCCTCCGTTCGTTATCTGATCATCCCTACGTAGCGCAGCACCGAGGCCTAATTCATAAGATCGGCGTTACGGGCAGCAAGGTGGACGTGCGCATCGCGGATGCCGAGCATGACGCCACTTACCTGCTCGCGAAGGTCGAGGTGATTGCCACGTACAGGCTAGCGGGCATCAACCGCGCCAAAATGGAAAACGTGTTTCATCGGCTGTTTGCCGCGGCTCGCCTCGACATCACCATCAACGACCGTTTCGGTAAGCCCGTGCAACCGCAAGAATGGTTTTTGGTGCCCCTGTTCGTCATCGACGAGGCCGTAGAACGCATCAAGGACGGGACGATCACCAAGTACGTCTACGACCCCAAAGCCGCTCGCCTTGTGCAAGCGCCGACGCTCAAACGTGTAACCCCGGCCTCTAAAAACGTCCAATAAAATCACTCCGTCGAGCTCCCCAAAACCCATGTCAATATTTGCAACTCTGCTCAGCACCGCGCCCTTTGCAGGGCGCGCGCCTACCGGCAAAGAACTGAATGCCACGGCTTCGATGGGAGCCGGCTTGGGAGTTGCTGGCCGTGTCGCGTTGATGAACGCGGTTGGTGAATTGCTTGGCATTCCTGCTGGTGGCTGGGCCCGCGGGCTCTCACGGCTTTTCGTGAATGGCGACGTTCGCGTGACCGGCATGCTTCGACGGATGCTGAGTCTCCACTACTGCGCAAAGGTTTCTTTGAACCTCGCACGGGCCCGGCAATACACGGACATTGAAACCATGCTGGTGCTAGCGACGGCCGCGCGAGAAAGCGATTCATCGATTGGGGCGTCTGGTTCACGAATGGTCGATTCCTTCAGAGAGGGAGGCCTTGATTATCTGTGGAAAGAAAAGGAGAAGCTGGGACTTCCACGGGCCGTGACGAGCAAGTGGGAAAAGGTTCCTGAATTCGTTAATCCGGAGTCAGGCTCAGTTGTCTCTCCTGCAATGATCCCTGCTGGCGACCAAGTGCTGGCCTACGCCGCGCAGGTTAGCGCAAGCTTCATGAGAAACTTCTCGCCCGCCGTCAAAAAGGTCTTTGGCCTGGACCCAGCGGGACTTGGATCCGTGAAGCGGTCGGCGTTGATGGTTTGGAAAGAATACGCGTTCCTTGCTCCTGGTGGTCGCGCCTATGACCCAAAGAAAACAGTCGCTGCTCAAAGCGGCCAACCGTTCGGGTGCGTCACAGCCCTTGAGTTCTTGAAGCATCAGTCGAGCGACGTGGCCGCGTCGCCCGCACGTCAGCTTGAGCAATTATGCGAGTTCCCCGAGCTTAACAACGTGGAATGGATACGCATCGCTAAGGCTCGTACCGCGGAGGCTTTGTTTTTAGAACGCCTTTGGGTCTCCAGCAGCGAACTTCTCAAGCTTCCCTGAGCCCATGCGATCCGCTGTATTTATCCTCGTGTTGATCGGCTGTACCCACCCTGGCGCTGGGACAGAACGGAAGGTCATACAAAGTGCCGCTTTGCCAACGAAGGTGCATGATGCCGCCGCGCACGAGGGCGGGTTGCTAACAGTTGCGCCCCCCCATGCATCTGCGCCCCCTTCCGCGACTTGGAAGAAATTATTTGAGGACGAAACCGAAGGCTTCGGGTTCGGTTTCCTTACGGTTTGGGGCCACAAGTGGTTCGCACCGGGCAAGGAACTTATCGTCGAAGGAGAAGAAGCGGGTGGATCCCCTGCCGTTCATCGATTTGCCCAGCGCTTCGTCCAGCGCGTGTCGCAGGTTGGTGATCAACTGCTCGCCGTGGGGAGCCCATTTCTGATCATGTCGCGCCGGTCTGATCAGTGGGTGGACGAACGAGCAGCGGCGCCGCGCACGCGCGCAGCGAAACGCCGGTTCGCAAATATTTTCTCCTACGCCGACATCATTCGGGACGGCCAAGGTCGGCTTCGAACCACCGTGAGTGGTCCCGTTTTTCTTTACGAATTGGTGGCGCGTCAACACGAGTGGTCGGTGGTCTCGGCGGCCGATCATTCGGCCTTGCTGCGTACCGTGCGGGCCGGTCCCACAAGCGGATTGCTTTGCGATCCCTCACTTTGGCGCTGGTCGTCGCATGGGGACGGCTGGTACGTCTGCGAAGATGGTCGAGTGTTTTCGTATGTAGCGGCAAATAGCGCTTCGCTAGGCAACATCCCCGTCGAGTGCGCTTCATCTGCCAGCGGTGCAAACAAGAACGAGTTTGGCTACGCGTTTATTTGTGGCGAAAACGTAATGAGCCTGAGGGTGGGCACTTCTGGATGGCGAACTGTTGCTGGCCCCGAAGATCTTAACAGTGTGGCATTGGGGCCTCGGTGCATATTCGCCAACTCAAGAAACCGTGTATGGAAACTCTGCGACAACTGACAATTCGCGGATAAGGGCAGTGGGTTTTCGCTGGGGCGGAGCACCACAGCCGATGACATCTACGTCACAGTAGACGCCGTCGAGCGCGTCGTGGCGCGCAGTTCCTAAATAGCTTTAGTCGAACAGATCTTGCGCCGCAACGAGAGCCACGTCCTCTTTTTCGGCGCGGGTGCGCAAGGCATCGGAAAATTCTCCGCGCGCAAAAATCGCAAGCCGCGCCTTTGCAGCATCAACACCAAGATGCGCGCGCGCACGCTGCAGGTCATCCAGCACCGAGGGTTTGACGATCCCTCGCGTCCACTTACAAGAGCCAAGCAAGCCGTAGCCCTTTTTTGTGCGCGTGACGACGTCAATCTCGACGTCGCTTTTGCGTGACCACCAGGATCCAACGCCAACGGCATCTTTGCCGAGATCGGCGTAACGTCCCACCCACTCGCGGCAACAATCCTCAAAGGCGGGGCCAAAATAGGTGGGTAAGTCGCGCTCGATCTCCGCCGCCACCTCGTCTACGCGCCCGCGTGCAAGCCGGCTTCTGTTCGAGAAGACAAAGCGAAACCAGAACCGGAAGTAAGGATCGGTGATTTTCCAAAAGCCACGACTTGAAGCGACGCCGCGAGCCTCGAGGGGATCAACGCGTGTGATGTACGACAGCTCGGAAAGGCGCGAGAGGAACTTGGTGGTCAGTTGATTGCTCATCTCAAGCCGGCCTGCGATGGCGGTCGTGGTCGTGTATCCGTTCGCGATCGCATCGAGGGCGCCGAAATAGGGGCCGGGGCCACGGATTCCCTCTTCTTCTCGAATGAGGTGTTCAGGATCGGAATGCAGCGGGCAGTCGGTGGGCAGGATCGCGGACCTGATGATGTCGGGCAGGCGGGCCTTTCCCGCCCAAAGCTGATACTGGGGTGTACCGCCGAGCACGCCGTACCTTTGCACCCAATCTACGGCCGTGCTCCCGGGCGCCGCAAACGCCTTGGCGTCGCGGTACGTGAGTGGCAACAACAGCGGCCGATACACGCTGCGGCCGAAGGTGGGGCGAGCGCCCCCCAAAAGGCTGTCCATGAACGAGATGGCGCTGCCGGATAGGATGAGGGTGACGGGCGCTTGCTCTTGGTCCCAACGATCCCAAAGTCTCTGAATCACAGAAGGTAACGATGGGTCGGAAGCAACCAAGTACTGGAACTCATCCAGCACGACGGTCAGGGGACCTGTGGCACTTGCTTGGCGCTCCACAAACGAAAACGCTTCGCCCCAATCGGCGAACCTGAGGGGCGGGGCACCCTGAGACAATGAACTGCATGCCCGCGCCATATCCTCAAGCTGCAAAGCCCGAGGTTTTTCCTCGGCCTGCACGCTGGCAACACGATCCCCCGATATGGCAACGCGCAACAGGAAGGTCTTGCCCACGCGCCGCCTGCCACGCAGCACCACAAGCGAGGGTGGATGCGCCGCGAGCCTCCGCAGTTCGGCCAACTCGCGCTCCCGGTTCACGATCTCTCGCGCCATTAAAGTGAAAGTGTAGGGGGCGGTTTGCAGTTTGTAAACCTATGGGTTGTAAACCTATAGGTTGTAAACTTATGGGTTGGCGGGGTTATGCTAAGCCGCGGGGTCTCCACCAGTCCCCAAACTAATTGCCGGTCGCACGTTTGAGGCCACGTTGGGCGTCTGCATTGCCTGGATCAAGCACTAAGGCGGAGCGGAAGGCCGCTGCCGCTTCCTCGTTCTCTTCGAGTTCCAGGTTGGCCCTCCCCATTATGAGAAAAGCAGGAAGGCCGGCACCAAGGCGCGCCGCCTTCTTCGCGGCGATAAGAGAATCAAAGAACCGCCCCTGCGTGAAGTCCAGTTTGGCCTTGGCCAAGGGAGCATCCCACGCCTGCTCAGGGGGCGCGCTGGGTGTGGCGCCCAAGGGTCCCTTGTCGCCCGAAGGCGTCTTTTCGGGGAGCAATGGCTTTGGCCGGCTTTTCACAGGAGGCACATGAACCGGCACCTCAGGTTGCTTCAACGCTTCTTGCGAGGCATCGGCTTGGACGACAGGCGGCTGCCAGGTGTTGTGGATCTGCGTGGGAACCGGCTCGGGCGGGATCACCTTGTTTGGTGTACTCACACGAACTTCATGCCGTGCAAGCGACCAAAAGATGCCGGCAGCGCCCGCGAAAAAAGCCAGGGCCACGCCACCCACCCACAGGCGAGTCTTGCGCGATCGCGCGATCGATATCGGCTCTGTGTTCCTTCGCCGCTCGGGGCGCAAGGACTCCAACTGTGATCTCCACAACGATGACGAAGAAACGCGTAAAGCAGGGTCGCGGGCCAATCCGCTCATGACCAGGGCGCACAGTGGCGCCGAGACTTGCGGAGCGACTTCGAGCAAGCCGCGGGCCTCCTTCGTGACCTTAGCCAAGCAAACGTCATCTGGCGATCCCTCTTCAAAGGGTACGTGGCCACTGAGCATCTCGAACAGCACCGTGGCCGCAGCGTAGACGTCAGCGCGGCCATCCACGGTTGCGCCTGTGGTGATTTGCTCAGGCGCCATATAGCGAGGGGTTCCAAGGGCCATTTCCGGCCTCGTTAGCCCATCGATCGGAAGCGCTTCGTTGGCTTGGTCCAAGTATCGCGCGACGCCGAAATCCAACACCTTGACGTGAACGCCATCGCGGCCCGGAATCAGCATGACATTGGCGGGTTTGATGTCGCGGTGAATGACACCAGCGTTGTGAGCGGCTTCCATCGCGTGTGCCATCTGACACGCAATGGCCACAGCCTCTTCGGGATCGAGACGGCCTCGTTTCTTAAGGACGTCATCGAGTGATTCGCCCTCAAGGTATTCCATGACGACGTAGGCGTCGCCCTGCGGCGTTTCCCCTGCATCTGTGACAACAACTACGTGGCTGTCGTTGATACGGTTCGTGGCGCGGGCTTCTCGTACGAAGCGCGCCTGCAGATCGGGGTTGCCTTTGAAGAAAGGAACCTTGATAGCGACCTTGCGCTCAATGCCCTTGTGCCACCCTTCAAAAACCGCACCCATCGCGCCCTTGGCAACCAGCCGCTTGACCTCGTAGCGACCTCCCAAGACGACGCCGACGTAGTCCTCAAGGCGGGCGATGGGACCTACTTCAGCATGTTCGCTTGATACCGGCACAGCGCCGGCCCCGGAGATGAGCTGCTCGCGGTGCATTCGCTCTTTTGCTAGCTCGCTGCCGAAATTGTCTTCCAGGAATAGGCGTGCCTTTTTCCTGTAGTCGCTCGGCGCAAGGTAGCGGGCCAGGCTATTCGCAAACTCGGTGGCAGTTTGAAAACGATTGTCGGGATCTTCGGCCAGCGCAATCATGAGGAGTTGATCGAGCTCAGAGGGAACATCCTGCTGATGCGTTGAAGGCGGGACATAGGGCAAATCGCGCCGCCGAACTTCGCCCGCGGCGAGCCAACTTTGCCCGGTAAGCAGTTCCCAAAAAATTACGGCGACCGAAAAGAGATCCGCACGTGCGTCGATGGGCAGCCCCCAAAACTGCTCTGGAGCCACATAGCCCGGCTTACCAAGTTTCAGAACCATGCCCGTTTGGTGCTCTGACGTTTTGGGGCGGGCTAAGCCAAAGTCCAGGAGCTTCAGCGATCCCGAGCTTGAAATCATCACATTGGATGGCGTCACGTCTCGGTGAATGAAGTTCTGACCGTGCACGTACGTCAGTGCGTTCAGCAACTCAAGCGCGATCCACATCGATAAACCGAGTGGCAGTACCTGCCTTTGAGCTCGGGACTTGGCCATAATTTCGGCCAAAGTTTTGCCTTCGATGAACTCCATCGCGAGGTAAAGCTCTCGCGCCACAAGGCCCGAGTCGAAGACGTACACGAGGTTCTCGTGCCGCAAGGTCGCGATCGCGCGAGCCTCCTGCATGAAACGCTCGGACAGGAACGCATCGTCGGCATGCAGCCCTTGGTACGCCACCGTTTTGATCGCGCACACACTGCCCCCAGCAAGCCCGCGGGCCATTGCCAAGTGCACTGCGCCCATTCCACCCCGAGCGATCTCCTCCAGCAACAGGTACTTATCGCCCAGCGGGCGCGGGTGCGCGCTGCCGAACTGAGTCGCTGGTTTGGGTTGAGGGGCAAGAGACATTCACAAGCAGCTTATGCGGCCTTGGAGTACGATGGCAACTAACGGGGGCCTCGGCTGGCTTCAGGAGGCCATAGACCTAGGTGAAGGCAATGGCGAACAGCCCGTCTCCTCGTGACTGGAGTTCTTTATGAGCAGAATACATGCCCGTGGCGCTGTTGAGACACAGGTTATGGAGGGGTTGGGTGGACGACAGCAGATTCGTTTGCAAATGGTTTGAAAACGTAAGGAACGGCCAGTGAAGAAGCTAAACCTTGAAGGGTATGAGCTGATTTTGGGACCAGGGACAGTCAATGCTTGGCGAACGAAGCAGTTCTCCGCAAACAAGCAAGAGCGCGAGCTTGAGATTGCTCGTGCCTTCTGCAAAACGGTCAGTGATGATTTTGACGCTCCCCTGTGTGCCAGGTTGGATGAGACAGCGTCACCCCTCCAAATTAGACTCCAGGGCGAGGTTAGGATGACTCATGGAAACGACGGCAAACGAGACGGATCGTCGCCAGGACGTGCAGGTCTCTGCAAAGGCGAAGCGGCGACGATTTACCGCGCAATTCAAACTTGAGTTTGTTCGTAAGGCTGACGCCTGCAAGGCGCCCGGCGAAATAGGCGCACTGCTGCGACGCGAAGGCGTCTTCTCTTCGCAGTTGAGCGACTGGCGGCGAGCGCGCGAGCGCGGCGAGTTGGTGGCTCCTAAGAAGCGTGGGCGAAGGCCCAAAGTGGTGGACGAGCGCGATCGCAAAATCGCCGAGCTCGAGAAGCAGCTTCAAAAGGCCAATGCGCGGGCCGAGCATGCTGAAGCCCTCGTCGAACTACAAAAAAAAGTGGCAGCTCTTCTGGGACGGCCGTTGGGGAGCGAGAAGCCATGATAACGGTCGTCAAAGAGGCAATGGGCACCCTTGCAATCACGCATGCCTGCAGCGCCGTCGGCCTTTGCCGCGCAACGTTTTATCGTCACGTGCAGCCCAAGGCCAATCATCCACGAAGAAGGCGCGTGCCAAAGCAGGCACTTTCTGTGCAAGAGCAGCAGCGCGTTCTTGATGTATTGCACGAAGACAGATTCGTGGATCTCGCGCCAACGGAAGTGTTCGCGCAGCTTTTGGACGAAGGCATCTACCTTTGTTCGCCGCGAACCATGTATCGCATTCTGGCGCGCAATGAAGAGGTTCGTGAACGTCGCCGGCAACGCCAGCATGTGCCTTATTCTAAGCCGGAGTTGTTGGCCACGGGGCCAAATCAAGTTTGGTCGTGGGACATAACAAAGCTGCGCGGCCCAGGAAAGTGGCAGTACTTCTATCTCTACGTGGTTCTCGATATTTTCAGCCGTTACGTTGTTGGCTGGCTCATCGCTGACCGAGAGTCGAAGGAGCTCGCGCAACGTTTGCTTTCGGAAACGTGTGCCGCACAGAACGTTGCTCCGCATACGCTGGTCATCCACAGCGACCGAGGCAGTGTGATGAAATCGAAAACGCTAGCGCAAACGCTGGGCCTTCTGGGTGTAACGCAAAGCTATTCCCGCCCCCACGTCAGCGACGACAATCCATTTTCAGAAGCGCAATACAAAACACTGAAGTACCGGCCTGACTTTCCTCAACGCTTCGATTCGATCGAACACGCAGAACACCACTGCCGGGATTTCTTTGGCTGGTACAACCACGAGCATCACCACGTAGGGCTTGGCCTGATGACACCGAACGACGTCCATCATGGCCTCGCGCTGCAAAGATGGCACGCACGTGCCCGCACGTTGGCGGCTGCATACCAAGCTCATCCGGAGCGCTATCCGAACGGCGCACCAACGCCCCCGCCATTGCCGACTGAGGTCTGGATCAATAAACCAACGCAGAAGACGGCACCCGCGGAGTCGGCCGATCAGCGCGCCCACCATGGCGCGCAGGACGACGCAGCCCTTGCCGAACACGATGGCGCTCGCGCCGTCTTCCCCCTCAATTCATCGCAAGTTTTGACTCGCTAAATTCAGCAATTGTCTGTCTCACCCAACTTGACAACTTCCGCTCAGAAGTCCAACGATGAGCCCTTCGACGTCGAGATCTTCTCAAAATCACGGAACATGCCCATTGCGGGTGTTCAGCTTGTTGAGGCATATGACGACTCCCGAAGGGGAAGAGACGAAAAACGACACAAGGCGGTGGAGGAGCTTTGCGCCGTTGGAGGCATGGCAAAATTCCTTGATGGCTGGTTCGTCGTGATTAAAACAGCCACCGCACTCTTACCGAGCGACGAGTCTAACAAGGTCGGCAACCAGCTAGGGATCATCCGTGAACTACTCATTCGACGGGTTGATTGGAGTCAAGACCAATTCTCGGTTTCAGGCGCAAATGTTACCGTTTCGGGCGTGCGACGGCATTCAAGGAAGACGGGTTCGCTTTGGTACATGTGGCGCGGCGGCCTACCTCCTGTTGCAGATAGCAGTCTCTTCCTTAGGGCCGCGAAATCGAAGCTCGCAAAGGACTACGCGCGAAGAACAGCTCCGCCATTCTGGCTCCTGGCCTATTCTTTGTCGCAATCCCCTGATGCAAGTGATCGGAGAGTTTGTTCGGAACTGCTGAAGGGGCAGAATACCTTCGATGATATTTTCTTACTCGATGTCATTGGCGGCCGAGTGTTCCGGCTCAGCGAGCACAAGGACGTGGAAAGCTCGCCCGAAGAAACCAGTTCCAACTTCGAGTTTCAACTCGATCCAAGCTCGGTCACAGACGCCGGCTCCTTCGACGAAGAAAATTTCATCGAGATCAAGCTCTCCCGTAGTTAGTCGCTTGAGGTCCGCCGCCCAACCCCTCGTTGCAGCACTAAAAAGGCCATCGCTATCACATTGAACCTCGACAGCGCATCACTGTGCGGGCGACAATGGGGGCTTGGCCAGAGGTTGTCTTTATCGTGCAATGCCAACACGCCAGCCAATCGAACCGCTGCTCATGCCGAAGGAAATTCTTATGCGCCGAAGAGGAGCTCCGCCACGAAACACCGCTTCGTTGGGTCCCACACTGCTTGCTTTAGGAATGGCAGCTTGTGCCACAACCCAGACCACGACGGCTATCAACGAGAACCCAGACTCCATGCGCAAGGCCCTTCCTGAGAGGGCGGAGGGGTCATCAGTCGAGGACCATGGCGACTTTTCCGTCAGCTACGAACCCTCGGAAACATTACAGGATATCGCCGACGCCGTGAAGGAAGCGAGGTTCCTCTCGAGCTTCCTCGCAAATCTAAACGCAAAGTTCGCGCTCGAAAAACCGCTTCCGACAACGTTCAAGGACTGCGAGGGGCCGGATGCAGAAAACGCGTTCTACAGTCCGGCAACGCAATCGATTACGATCTGCTACCAGTTCATCAATCTCATTACTAAAGGAATGATCAAGGCCTACCAGTCTGAAGACGGAGGTGTCGACGAAGCTCGTGTAGATTCTGCCATCCATAATGCGATGACCTTCTTCTTTTTTCACGAACTTGGTCACGCAATCGTCGACATCGCGGGCATACAGATCCCGGCGAACGCGGAAGATGTTGCTGATAGATTTGCGGTATTTGCCCTGTCAGACCTCGTCGACAACGAGGACGCTGATCAGACGCTGGCTGATGCTGCGGTGGCATTCGGGAGGATCGTTGCCAAGGATGACTCTCTTTCGGACGACAGCCTGGGTGACGAACATCCTCTGGGGCGCCAACGAGCTCTCAATCTACTCTGCTGGGTGTACGGCGCAAATTCTGACGACAGGGATCTTGGCGAGGCTGTAGTAAGGGGAGGTTTACCGAGAAGTCGTCTGGCGTTGTGCCCTGGTGAGTACGAAACCATTCGAAGGGCCTGGAACGAGCAACTTGACGCTCACATCGACGGGGACGGTCCAGAAGGCGATAGCGGCCAGCAGTCCGCGCGATGAGTGCGTTGGAAATGCGATGACTCCAACTCAAGACCTTGCTTTGACCTCGCCCGACATCGGTGCCTCCCGTAGCCGCCTGATGGTCGGAAATGATTTCGTTGCATCAGTGCCGGGTGTTGCTCTGCACGCGCAGTATCGCCTTGTTGATGGGCGTCGCCTCGCAGTAACAGCAGACGACACTTTGGCCGAAGACATCGTTAACATCGTCCTGGTGTCGCCGCAGTTCGAAGTACTCGATGTCCTTTCGATCGGCGGTGCATACGCGCCCATGGACATGGTTTCCAACATTTCGCCGCTAGGACCAGATTCGTTCCAATTCGACTTTCTGGGGCGATGGAATGTTAGAATTCATCCCGTATCAGCACGCTTTCGCCGGGTCCCCAAGGGCGCGCCGATCGCGCCCGGCCTGTTTGGATCCGCACAACGCTGGCTTAAACCAACTTTCCTAGAGTTATACGAAAATGCCTGAACCGTTCTTGATGTGCATTACCCCCGAAGACAGCTTGGTGGACGAGGCCACTCGGATGATCGAGTCCGAAGCGGTCAATTTCGCGCAGCGGTTCATTAAAGACGCGCGGGTTCGTGAAGAGTACCTGCGCCGAAGCCGTCAGTTCGTGGACGAGCTGCGCAGCTCTTATCAGTCTGGCGCGCTGTCGGCTCGCCAGGCGGCGCAGGCAGCGCACCAAATGCGTAACGAACTTTTGGATTCCATGCGGCGCCGCTCAAGCGATCTGGGTCGGGCATGGGCGGAACGATTAAAGGCGCGGGGGGCTGAGTTCCAGGCACTTCTGGACAAGTATGCCAAGAACAAGTTCGGTCGAGCATTCGCTTTGGTTTCAGAGGCCGAGCAAAAGGCAGTACTCCTCGAAGTGCTGGAAGCGGCCGGCCGCCCCAGGCCACAGGCGACTGCAGCCGCCCGACGCCTGGGAGCTTTTGGACGTGGATTGTGGGTGCTTTCGATTGGAATCGCGGTCTACAACATCGGTACCGCTGAAGACAAAGTGCAAGCAGCCGCGCGCGAAGGCGTTGTGCTCGCTGGTGGCTTTGCAGGAGGAGCTTTGGGTGGCGCCGCAGCGGGTCTGGCATGCGGTCCCGGCGCACCAGTTTGCGTAGCCGTCGGTGCCTTGGTTGGTGGTGTGCTTGGGGCCATCCTGGGTGACGAGGTTTTTGCTCGTTCAACGGCCGTGAAACGCGTAGACGGTTTGGGAAGTCTTCGGATCAATCCTAGAGCGCCAATGTTCTAGCTAAACGACACTCCCGGTCGAGGTAGTAACTTACGCTGTTCCAATACCCTTGCTTGGCCAGCGTGCGGTGACAATGGGCGTTCCCTGGTATAGGTTCGAGCCGTGCTGGCCGGCGCACAGATAGGTAAATATCAACTCGAACGTCGCGTTGCCCGGGGAGGCATGGCCGAGGTTTGGGCGGCAAGCGTGCGGGGCCCCGGCGACTTCCAGAAAGGCGTGGCTCTCAAGTTTATCTTGGCGCACTTCGATGAAGCGCCCGAAGCCGAGCGGCTGTTCCTTCAAGAGGCCCGTCTTGCCGCTTCGTTCTCGCACGCCAACTTGCTGGCCGTATTCGATTTCGATCAGATTCCCCAAGACGCCCATCCTGCCTTGGCCGGGCGTTACTTCATCGCCATGGAACTCGTTGACGGAGGCAACCTATGGCAGTTGCTGGACGCCCGGCGTTCGAACGGTTTGGCGCTGCCAGAGGCCCAGACCGCGCACGTGGCAGTGGAAGCTCTAAAGGGCTTGGCTTATCTGCACGAACACAAAGGCCTGGGCCTCGTGCACAGGGATCTATCGCCGCAGAACATCTTGCTCACGCAAGCAGGGCAAGTGAAGGTCTCAGATTTTGGTGTTGCCAAGGCCACCGCAAAGTTAAGCGCAATCCGCTCCAACATGATTTACGGGAAGTTGCCGTATTTCGCGCCCGAGCTTCTGGCTGGCCACGACGCCTCATGTGCGACGGATCTTTTTGCGTTGGGGGTTGTGCTTTGGGAGGCGTTTTCCGGGCGGTCGCTATTTGCGGCGCGCAACGAAGCTGAAACGATGGAGAACGTAAGGGCCTGCAAAGTGCCACCGCCTAAAGACCCGCAGGGCGGCGGTCCGAGTCCGGCGTTTGCTGAAATCTTGAATAGGCTGCTGTGCCCGTCGCCCCAGGATCGTTTCCCAAGCGCCAACGATGCCTTGCTCGCCTTCTTGTCTCTTCCTTCCTACGATCCATCGCCGATGCCGCTTGCGCGCTTTGTGCGCGACGCCGCGGTGGCCCGCGAAGGCAAGGCGGATCCACCGCCACCAGTCAACGAAACAGAGAGGCAACTGCCGCCCACGCGCGTGTTGATCCAGCCTACCCGCGTTCTGGAACCTCAAGCACAGCCAGAAAACACGCGGGTTTTGCCACAAAATGCAGTCTCAGGGCCTCCCCACTTGATTGCAGTTGCGCCGGTACCGAACGCGCCGCTAAACGAAGCATCAACGTCCAAGGAACATCCCCAAGGCATTCGCAGTGGCGCAGCCGACTTCGTGCCGGGGTTCGACCCACAGAAGCTTGGCGAAGCCATGGCCCGCGCCCTTGAACGATTTGAGGTGGCGAAGAAAGCAGGGATCGCCGGCACATTCGAGGAGTGGGTCATGCTCAACGCTGACAACGGCCGTGATCCGATCACGGGCGTTGTCTTGCCTGTGGATTTTCACGCAGTCCTTACCTGGCCTCGGTTTTGTGAGGTTGGATGGAGGGTGCGGCTATCGCCCGAATGGAAGGGGCCGCGTCCGTGGGGCCGCGAAGGTTTTTGGGTGGCCGAAGATCGATTGTCGAATGAATCGATGGTTCTTCATCCGGAAGCTCTGGGGCTGGGCGAATACCGCAGCCTTTCGCGTGAGCAGTGGGTCCGCTGGTGGCAAGACCGCGAGGTAAACATTCTCGCCGAAGGGCCTCGGGCGAAAACGCTACCTGTCTCAGAAAGAGTCAGGGCATTGCTGCTACCCAACGAGGTTGGGCCCCGAACGCCGCGCGAATACTTCATGCTTCTTTCGCTGCGTGATCCGGAATCCGTGAATACGGATCTGCGACGACGCATCGACGCCCCCTCGGCAGCGACAGCTGCGAAACTTACATTTTGGCAGCGCTTGCTGCAGGGTCAGAAAAAATGAGAGCACCTAGGTTTACGATTTTGTTGTGCGCGCTGATACCAACTATGTTTGCACCCGCATCAGCCCTTGCTGAGACGATTGGGGTTCTGCCATTCCACGTCGAAAAAGGTTTGGTTCTGCCCCTGTCTTCAGAGGCCCTTGAAGACTCTTTAACCAGAGGGCTTCAGACCTCGGGTTATCAAATCACGCCATCATCCAGTTACAAAGCAACCGGCGGTAAATCACAAAGCGTGAATCCCGTCGCCGATTTTCTTGTGCAGACCAGCTTGGAAAATGCAGGTGCCGAGGGGATCGCTATCACGCTGGACCTGTTGGAAAAGGGCGGCCGGCGCATCAACCGCGAACGCTCCACATGCATGGAGCCTGATTGCAGCCTGGGAGGCGCTCTTCGCTTGATGGGGAAACAGCTTGTGCGGTTGGGGCTCTTACCCCAGAGCCCTGTTGCCTCACCGGCGCCGTCGCCACCAGCCCCGGCTGCGGAGCCTGTGGTGAAAGAGCCTGTGGCCAAACCGGCTTCCGTTAGTGTGGCGCCGGCGTGGGCTTGGCCTTCGATGGCTGTGGGAGGGGCATCGCTGTTGGCAGGAGTGACGTTGCTGGCAATCCATGGCAACGGAACCGATTGCAACTTGGCGAATGATGCGTGCAGGCGTGAGTTCGAAACCAAGTCTGCGGGCACAGTTCTAACGGTTTTGGGCGCCGTCGGCGTAGGGGCGGGAGCGGTGGGGGCTTTGTGGCTGAGGAACGACCAACAAACAGTTTCCTTGGCGGTGCTGCCCACAGTGAGCGGCCTTTCGATTTTGGGCAGGTACTAAATCATGCGCATCAACAATTGGGCTCTGGTTGGCTTCGTCTTCACGACTCTTCTTGCCGCGTCATGCACGCGCGACCGCGCATCGACGTGCGTGACAAACGAAGAGTGCGAAACGGGGGTTTGTGATTTGGTTACGAACCTGTGCATTGGTCAGCCCGGAGACGGCGGCGCCGACGTGGGCACGGCGGGGATGGACGGCGCGGCGCCTGATACAAGCGGCGGGGACACAATTTCGAGCGATACGGCTGGGACGTGCGCAGTCAGTGGTGACTGCGGTGGTGAAAAGCCGATATGTGGCGGCCAAGGTTTGTGCGTGGCTTGTGCGAACGATGCTCAATGTTTGGGTGTAAACGCAGCGGCGCCTTTTTGTGAGGTCGCGAGTGGCAAATGCGTAGCGTGTTTGCAAAGTAGCCAGTGCGGAGAAGCTGCCCCTGTTTGCTCGTCGGGTGCTTGTGTGGCTTGTAATGCCACGGGTGTGGCGGCCACCGCATGCAACGCAAGAAGCGCGGCAAAGCCGGTGTGCGAGGCAAGCACAGGCAAGTGCGTTGAATGCGTTGGCAGTGGTGACTGTGGCGCGGCAGCAAAGCCGATATGCAGCCAGAACACATGCCGCGCGTGCAGCGCCGATGCGGAGTGCGTGGCCAAGGTTGGGGCAAGCCCCGGGGTTTGTATGGCACACGACGATGGTCGGTGTGCCGCTGCGGGGGAAACGATTTTCGTCGAGAACGTCACCGCAAAGTGCTCGAACACGAACCCAGGAACGGCCGGCATGCCGATATGTGGATTGCAGGAAGGCATGAGCGCAGCCAAAGCGGGAGGCAAAGCGTTGGTGGTGATGAAAGGTCCTGAGGCGGTTTTCGGCGCAACTTACCCCGGGCCTGGGAAGCTGGCGGTGGTGGGGCAGGGCGGGGCTCGGATCTCCTCGGGGGCGGGCATTGGGCTTCAAGTTTCCGGCGGCGATCTCTATGCACGCGGACTAACAATCAGCGGAGGCACGAAGCAAGGCATTTCCATAAGTTCGAATGCCAAACTGCAACTAGAGTCCTCGCGAATTCAAAACAACGAAGGCGGGGGCGTCTTGGTTGACGGCGGCACATTAGTCCTCACGAACTCAACCATCTCAGGCAACGGCCCCGGCGACCTGGCCGGCATTCTTTGGGGCGGCATCCGCCTCACAAACCCCACGGCCGCCACACGTCTTGACCGTGTGAGCGTCCTCAACAACAACGCCCCCGGCATTTCATGCTCAGGAGCTGTTCAAGGCACAGGGGTGCTAGCCACCGGTAACAGCACCGCAAACGTCTCAATGAGTTGCGGCTTCACATCCTGCGCAACAGCCAGTGCCACCTGCGGAGCGCCGTGAACCGTTCTCATTCTTCAATCGCCCGGCCAGTCCACAATCACTGGTGCATTTCATGGCGCTTGCCGTCGTCGCAGTGACGGGCATCGATTTCAATTCAGCGCTCAATTGTGCGTCGCGGTTTGTAGGCGCATCCTTTTGCGGTCAGTCGCGACGTAGCTTAAGACTAAAGATATTTGGATGCGGATGAGGTTTAAGCCCAATCGGCAAGAGCCTGAATCTTTGGCCCGCCAAACAACTGCACCGTAGCGAGACGGTTGTCGTTTGTTAGGAAGAGTTCACAAGCGCCGGTGGCTGCGCAAGCCAGCTGGACGGCGTCCGGTGGACGCAGGTTGGGATTGGACGCTCGCAGCTGCGCAAAGAGCACGGCGGCCTCTGCATCGAACGGTATCGGAGAAAGCCTCAGCATCGCTTCGGTGTATGTCTTCATCACCATAGGATCTCCGTGGCGCAAGGGGTGAACCAATACTTCGCCCAACGTCAACGTTGAGGTCGCGACTGAGTGCCCCCCACCTTCTATGATTCGCATCACCGCCTCCATCTCTTTGACGAAGGACTTCTGTTCCCACAGATAGATGAACAGGTTCGTGTCCGAAAAAACCTTCAAGGCCATTCCTTGCGCAGGCCTTCGACGTATTGGTCAGCGTCCGTCCCTTCCCAGATTCTCCTATCCAGCCCCCGAAGGGCCTCAAGGGGACTGGACGGTTGGGTCGGGCTCTCGCCCGCGAGGCCAATGCCCAGCGCCCAAGCGATTTATTCCGCGCGGTGCAGGGCTTGAACGTCCGCGAGATCTTGGGCCCTGCCGGATGCACGCTTGTTTTTCAAGAGCGCCTTTAAGCCAATGACCGGAATCATTCGACCATCGAGGTTCAGTTGTCGGCCTTCCTCGATGGCTTCGTCAAACGTTATTCCCGAAGCACTGTTAATCACGTCGATGCGGAAGGGTGGCAACCCGATCTGCAAGACGCCTCCGTATTCAGCGAAATCTTCGGCCGCCACCTCAAGAGCGCTCAGGGGCGCTCCGAATCTTGCCAATGCGTTGTATACACGTCTCGCATTGGCCGGGTCGGGTCTCACCAGAATGTCGATGTCCTTGGTCGCTCGAGGGTGGCCATGGAAGGCGACTGCGTAGCCGCCGACGATGACAAACTCGGCACGTGCGTCAGCCAGCTCCAGGAGCAGGTCTCGAAAGTCGGCGGGAAGAACAATCACTTCGTTTGCCGCGCAACAAACGCAATTGGAATGTTTTGCCGAGAGTACGTTGGCATTGGGAAGCCGGCCAGCGCCCAACTCATGCGTGTCAACTCGAAAACCAGGGAGACAGCCTCAGCACCACTTACCGGGCACAAGTCAGGCGCGAGGCCGCTAGCGTGCGACTTCACCACAGTCATCGTCGCCCTCCGTTGCTGTGCCCTGCGTTGTCTGGCTTCGTCGCTCATGCGAGTAATTCTAACATCTTGCGTCCGTGGAGCCCAGGCCACCGCCGCCTTCGGGTCGCGGCAGTCTGGGGAAAACCAGGGGCGCGCGAGCTGTTCCCGTTGATTGACCTTGCTGAACATTTTGCCGCTTGAATCTGTAAGCAATCCGCCGATAATTACTGGACGACTCGGCGCCCGGCGTTAACGCAGGCGTCTCACATCCCCCACGTGGTTCGGACGGAGTGACAAACAATGCGTCAGCTTGCGCGCGGTTGCGGCCGCTTCAGGGCGTGCCTATTGGCCACCACGATTGCCACTTTGGCCAGCGCGTGCGGTGGCCAAGTCTCAGGTGACGTAGAGAGCCCGGAGGATGCCGATTCCGGTGCGGGCGACGAGGGCGGTTCTGGCCCGGCTGGCGCAAGTGGCGCCGCCGGCGGCGTCGGGGGGCAGGCGGGCGCAGCGCAAAGTGGTGGCTCGGGCGGCGTCGCGGTGGGCGGCGGCGGGGCGGGCGGTGGTGGTGGTGCGTTTTCTCCTGACGCTGGTGCGGGCGGCATGGCGGTCGTGATGCCGGACGCGGGCACGCCCACGGGCACCCCCACGTTCGTGGCCGTGGGTTACGCCGGCCGCCGCATCCGCTCCACCGACCTGGGTAAAACGTGGACCGACGACCAACGCCTTGGCGGCGGCGGTGATGATGAGTTCCTGCTTCGCGGGGTAGGCTTCGGCGCCGGGCGCTTCGTGGCAACCGGTTGGAAGATCTTGTCGTCACCCGACGGTAAGACGTGGACGGAGCATAAGAATCCAAACAACCAGTGGCTGGGGGGCGTGAAGTGGGGGAACAACCGGTTCGGCGCGGCCGGTGGCTTCGGATACTCAGCGTATTCGCTCGACGGCGTGGCATGGACGGCGGCCAAAGGCCGTGCCACGGAGGCCGCCCGTAGCGTGGCGTTTGGCGATGGCAAATTCATGGCTGCCACCGACAACGGCAACTGGTGGTCATCCACCGATGGCAACACGTGGACGCGCGGCGAGGGCGGTCACAACAGCCGCGTGGTGTTCTGCAATCCAACCTTCACCGATGCGAGCGCTTGCAAGACACCAGCAGGTCGCAATGAAGGGCGCACCGCCTTTGGCGCCGGGGTGTGGGTGTCCATCCGAGGCAGCACCATTGAGCGTTCAGAGAACGGCACGACCTGGACCAGCGTCAACGTGGGGGGCAGCGGTCTTGAGGACGTTGCGTTCGGATACGTGAACTAGCTGCACAGCTGGATTTTGCTGCTGATCCGGCTTTGTCGCGCGGCGAAAGCAGGCTGCACTGTCATTCGCAAGCGACGTTGGAAAGGCCCTTGGCGTTGCCAATGAGTTGATTGTCACAAGCAACCTTGTTGTCTTGCGCAGACTTCTCAATCCATACGCCATAACCACTGCCTGCGAGGTCGAACCGATTGCCACGAAATGTGTTCCCTCGTCCCCACCCATCAGCAACAACATGAACTTGAAAACCGTCCAACAACGACGTCTTGCCCTGGTTGTTGGCGATGAGCCATTGGCTGCCCTTAACGTCGATCCATGAATCGGCGAAGCCTTGGCCCGTCATGCCGCGCCCGTCAAATGAGTTGCCTTCCACGGTGCCTCCGCTTGTGCCTTCTTTGACGTCGATGTGCTCCGCTCGCACATCCGGGCCAATGTTGTTGTCGATGATCAGATTGCCATCGCTGCGGTCGGGTTGGTTGGTGCCGCCGCCATATTTCGCCCACGAGCTGACGGCGCTGCCCACATAAATGCCCTCGCCAAATTCTGCTTTGCTGACACCTGTGTTGTAGATGCGGCAGTTGCGGATCAGGTTTTTGGAGCTCTTGGCTCGCAGGTGAACGCCTTCTTGGCCGATGTCATGCACTTCGAGAGCCGACAGCAACACCCCCTCACTCCCATCTGTCAGCACGCCACGAAGTCCGCCGCGCACGTCGAATCCAGAAAGAATGATGTGGTCGCCGGTTATGTGAATGACGTCATCTGAACGCCCCGCCTGCACGATGGCGGTGCGCGGTCCGCACACCACAATGGGAACGCCGGCGCGGCCCGAACGGCTGATCACGAAGCTGCTGGTATAGGTCCCCGGAGCCAAGACGATGCGCGTGCCTGGCGTCGCGGTGGCCAACGCGTCTTTGAGGCCTTGTGTGTCCTTGGCATCCACAACCCGCGTGGCGGCATAGCCGCAGGGATCCGCTGGCAGCGACGGAAAACCTGTGGGTGGCGTCGATGTGCCGCCTGTGCCGGTCATGCCACCAGAACCGCTTTGCCCGCCGCTGCCACCGCCGCCTGCAATTCCACCCGTTGCGGGCTGTTCGTCTGGCGGTTGACCGCCCATCTCGCCGCCGACGTTATCGAGATCTCCGTTGCCACCAGCGGCCGGCGCTCCTCCATCGTTGCGGCTTGATTCATCCACGGGATCAACGCCAGTCGATCCTGGAAAAGCAGCCTCGCAGGCGGAGGCGCCCAGCAGGCACACCAGCCACGCCAGCGTTCGCACGCGTGGGCGCAAAACGATCAAAGCACCACCACCGTCTTGCACCCGATGACCACGTCTACGCGTGCACCCGGTGAGGAAACCTGTTCACACGCACTGGGGCACATCACCAGCGCGCTTGGTTTGTCTGCCACGTCGAAGTGCCAGGCCGGCACACCAGCTTTGCAAGCTGCGGCACCGTCAACACGAGGAACAACTTTCTTTGTGCCGCCCGCGTCTGTGAGCTCAACGTTCACTTTTCCCAAATCCACGGCGCCCATCGCATCGGGGATGCGAACCGCACAAGGCACCGCCGCCTTTCGAATGGTTTGAAGAGCTGCCAAAAACTCCGCACGGATCGCCTCACCGCCCGTATTGCTCACAACGAACGCTGGCTTGCCGGTGGCTCCCGCTTGCGCGAGCTCTTGCAGGTTGTCGATCTTGCCAATGCCGATCACGTACGTAGAGATGGGCATGGGCCCCGTGGCTGCCTGTCGCAAAAGCGCTGCGATGTCACTGATCGTGTTCTTGGCGCACAACTTTGAAGGTAGACCATCTGTGGCCAACAACAACACCGTGCGGTGGTCGGCGTGCGCGGCTTGCCAGGCGCGCAAGTACGTGAGAACGCCTTCCACCGCAGGGCGGGTGGGGGTGCCCCAGTGGGCGGGCGTGTCGGATTCTGCCGGACCGAACGCGTGGGCCATGATCGACTGGCGCACGGCCGCCGCCGCTTGGGGAAGCTGCGCAAACGGCACCGCTGGCGTTTCATAATTGCTGGTTTGGCAGATGAGTGGATCTTCGCGCTTCTGTGCGCCCAAGGGAAAATACTGCAGCGCCACGCCCACACCTTGCGAAGTGGGATCATCCACGAAGCCCAAAATCGCGGCTGTCACAGGCCCCCATCGATCCTCGCCCTCAGTCATCGAGCCGCTTTGATCCAGCAGCACAAATACATCAAGCGGCAGCCGCTCACCCACCACACTCTTTGCCGCACACGACTGTGGCACGACGAGGGCGTCCATGCCGCCTTGCCCTGCCATGGCGGGCTCGAAGGTAAAGTCGACCGCCGCGCCGCCGGTTCCGCTTGTGTTGCCTCCCGCCGCGCCGCTGCCTGGATTTGACGAATAAGGCGGTCGCTCCTCACCGGTGGGACCACACGCGCCCGTGAACACAATTGCGCAAATCAGCCCTGAAAAAAACTTCATGTGCCCGCCTTTGCCTTTGGTGAAGTTGGCTGTTCTGGGGTTTGCAGGCCCGGGCAGCCAAGTCGTTTGGAACTCGTGGCGAAATCGGCGAAGTCCGCGTAAGTATCGCGAGGGGGAGCCCACGACGGATCGCCTCCACCGAAGAACGTCGAGAAAAACACGCCTTCGATCTTCAAACTCCCGACCGTGCGCAGCAGCAACCGGGTGTCGCTGAACACTGGCTTTTCATCGAGCCAAATATGAACTTGGCCGTCCAACTGCGATGGTGTGTTCAAGATGAGGCGCTGCTCCACGCAGTGCCATCGTCCCTTGGCAAACGTAAAACTGCCCCGCCCTAAGCTGGTGCCGAACTTGGTGCTGGTGGGACCGTAGATATAGACCTCGCCCATGCCATCGGTGCGCCACATCATGCGCGTGGAGAACCCGTTCGTGCCGTCGGGAATGTTCCCACCGCTGATCATGGTGCCGCCATAAAAGCCGGGCAGCTTGCCACCTTTGACGAAATCAAAATCCGGCGCGAACCTCACCCAGTAGCGCAAATACAGAGCGTCGACGGGGCCGTCTGGCAGTGTGCCAAGCATCTGGCCCCCGCCTTCTTTGACGCCCACGCGGCGGCTTGCGCTGGGGCTTGCGCCGCCCTTGTAGTATTGCGCGCGCAAAAAACGAGGAATGGGTTGCCCGGGCTCTTCGTGCACAGACAAGTTGTCCAACCCGAAACGGCCGTGCCGCTGCGGGTTCCATTCTGCAAGCCAATCCACTTTCTCAAATGTCGAACGCCACGGCGTTGTGGAGCCCCGACGCGTCCGTTGAGGCTCGGCCGCCGTCAGGCAGCCGCATCCCAGATAAGCCGTGAGTAACGCCGCGACTGCTTTTCGATATGTTTGTGCGATTTTCATTTCACCACCACATCGAGGCCACGATCATGAACACGTCCGGATCAGCCGCGTTGGACGTCTCGTAAGGAAACGCGGGATAAGCTTTGCTGCCGAGGAAGTAGCGCGAGTACTGCACAGTGATGCGTTCGTGCGCCAAGAACTGCGTGCGAAATTGCAGCCGGGGAGACAGCACCGAGAACGACTCCTCGGCGTCGCGAGAGTCGGGACGCACCAGATCGTATCGACCACCCACGCCAAGCCAGGGCAGCGGCGTGTAGAGAAGATCTGCGCCGACCTTGAGTTTGGTATGGCTGTTGTTGTCTGATTGCACCCGGTTGTACATGCCGAACACGGTTGCCACGAGGTCGGGCCCACGGCCCCAAAAGCGCGCCGGATAACGAGCGATCTTTCCAATGCTCACGCTGTGCTGAAAGAGGAGCGTATCCACACGCCCCGACTCATCCCGCACGGCTGTGCCCGTTCGAGGATCAAAACGGCCGAAGAAGTTGTTCTTAAACTGCCATCCACCAAACGAATGCAGAACCTCAATGGCGTCGCTTAGAACGCGCACGTTGTTGGCTTCGACTCGTGAGAAGCCAAGGTAGCCATCGCCCACCACACCCCCGTTGAGGCGAACCTCGCCACCTTTGACCGTCATCGAACCGGGCGCGCTCGCCACACCCGCGAGCTGCCGATCGTCAGGGCTCCATGACCGCAGATAGTGCCCGCCCAACGTGAGGGTTTTGCGCCACGTCCATAAGACGTGTGCGTGATGCAAGAACGTTGAACCTTGTGGCTCGGGCCCCTCGTATGGCAGGTACTCGGGACGGGGATCAACCTTGACGAAAGGAATCACATCCAGCTTGGCGCCGATGCCGTGTTCGAGAACCAGATCGTGGTTAGGCGTCAGATTAAACGTTGCCGTGAGCGTCTCACCGGCCACCCTCGTTCGACCAAACAAGTAGGTTTGGTACATGCCGGCGCCATATTTGCCCGCTGTGCCGTAGCGATTGGTAAACGAGCCAACGTTGGCGACGAGTCCACCATAACGGCCGAACGTGTCGGGGAAACGAACGGTCACAAAGGCCTGGTTGATTCCCTGTTGCGCCTGAAGCTCACGATAGCCGGCGACGGTTTGGTTGAAGCTGGCAATCGACACAGTCATCGTCGCTCGGCTGTTGCCGTAACCGAACATCATCTCCGCCCAGGGGCCGGGCGTGTTGTTGAGGTAGTTCCAATTGGTGAACGTGCCATCCGGTATGCGCGGTGGGCTGTGCAGCTCGTTGCCAGGCATGCCGTCGTTGCGGGGGCCAACACCAATACGCATAGGCGCTCGCATGTAGCCCTGGAAATCCAGCTTGAAACCATCGCCGCCGATCGTCGCGGAGGCCGGAGCTGGACGGGCTTCGTCTGCCTCTTGGCCGTACTGAGGCGTCTGTGGGGACAGGCCCACGGAATCTTTATCGGCGGGGGCCGGCGTGGGAGCACCGGCGGCCGGTGCTTCAGGCGTCTCTTGATCTTCAGTTGCTTCTTGGGCCTGGGCTCGTGCGCTGATGATGGCGCCGCCGAGGCACACCCAAACGGGCAGGGTGCGCGCGCAAAAATTGTGCATAGGTGTGGCTCACTTCACGAAGCGAACGTCGTCGAGCCACAGATCGTAAGAAAGTTTCGCGGTCCCTTGGGCACGGGCTTGAAAGAACAGCGTGATCGCGTTGTTCTTATCGAGCCCACTGGGTACGGCCAAGCCGAAGCCCCTTTGCGAAAGCTGCGCGAACGGGATGGTGTAATCCTTCCAGCCAGAGCCGATCGTGATCTCTTTGCCGAAGTGATCTGCACACCGTGTTTTGTCGGTTGTGACCGTGGTGACGGTGCACACGCCGCCTTCAGGCTCACTGTTTTTATCGGAGATGGCCACGCGCACGAGCACCGGGTTGGCAGCTTTGGCGCGGAAACTGATCGATGAATAAGCGCTTATGTTTTGGACGCCCTTCTTTCCGTTAGAAGCCTTTGGCGCCAAGTTCACCCCAACGCCAGCCCAGCTGTCAAAGCCGCTGCCGGTTGAGTGAAACGCAAACATGCTGTTGCAGGCGCCGGGGCCCTCGGCTGCCAAAGGCATGTTTGGCACCTTTGCAGGCATCTGGGTGCCGCCCGCCGTGCCGTCGTCATACAGGAACCAGCTGCCCGTACGGCCTTCGAGCTCCAAAAGCTTGGCCGTGCCTCCCTCGAAATCAGACAACGCGCCGGTGCCAGGCTCGCCGTTGCATTGCACGCTCCCATCGCCCATCGAGCCCATCGATCCGCCGTTCGCGCTTGCGCTGGAGCCGCCCATCGCACCGGTGCCGCTCGTTCCTGGTAATCCACCCTTGTTGTTGTTCCCTGAAGATCCGCCGGCCGATGACGAACCGCCCGTGTTGCCGCCACCGGGCGGGGTGCTGTCGCTGGGCGCGGGGCCGCACGCGATGGCCGCCGCAAAAGCACTGGTCAACACAGCGTGGCGCAAAGCTAGATTGCCAAGGGAACGAACGAAAGGTTGCCGCATGAATTTCCTCCAAAGGTGAACGAGGGACGTGGAATCAGACTTGGTTTCAGCAAAAGGCGCGCCACGCTGATGCGCAGTCATGCCCCGGCGTTCAGGGGGTCAAAGGCGCGCGAAGGAGCCGCGTTTTGCGCGATTTGCGCAAGGTGAAGCGATCAACTTGCGCAAGAAATGAACAAGCGGAGCCGCCAAGACTTCTTCACAAGTAATCCCGTCTTTGCGGCGTGAAGGCATCCAACACGTCGGCCGCCTCAAGCGCTGTGGCTTGGTGCTGCACGCCTCCGGGAACGATGAAACTATCTTGAGGCCCGACCTCGAAGGTGCTTTCGGCCACCACCACGCGCAAGCGACCCGCGAGCACGTAAACCATCTGATCATGCGGATGGCTGTGAGCCGCGCCTTGATAGCCTTCGTCCATCAAGTGGCGAACGAGCATCATCTGTGACCCCGTGGCCAATATGAATCTGCGTAAACCCGGCTCTGGGTAAAGGGGCTGCACGTCTTTGGCGAAGCAAAAGAGGTTCAGAACGTCGTCGTGATCCATGTGTGTCTCCGGTCACCGGCCCATCCAGCCGCCATCCACAGTCAAGACAGTGCCGTGGATGTAATTGCTGGCCCCGCTGGCCAAGAAAACGGCAGGTCCCTTGAAATCCTCCGGCACGCCCCACCGGCCGGCGGGGATGCGCGCCGTGATCGCCGCGCGTCGATCAGCGTCATCGCGAAGCGCGGCCGTGTTATCGGTTTCGATGTAGCCGGGTGCAATGGCGTTCACGTTGATGCCGCGGCCGGCCCACTCATTGGCGAACGCCTTCGTGAGCTGCGCAATGCCGCCTTTGCTCGCGGCATATCCAGGCACGTTGATGCCACCTTGGAACGAAAGCAAAGACGCAATGAAGATCACCTTGCCGGGACCGCGCGTGGCCGAGGTGCCTCGCTTCAACATGCGCGCCCCAAGATCGCGCGTGAGTTCAAAAGGGCCGGTGAGGTTCGTCTCGATCACGGCATCCCACAGATCGTTGCCGTGTTCGGCCGCGGGTTGGCGAAGGATGGTGCCTGCGTTGTTGACCAAGATGTCAACATCAAGCGCGGCGCTATCGAGCGCGCTCACCAGCTGTTTGCGGGCAGGGCGACTCGCAAGATCCACCTTGAAGCCTGTCCACTTGCGACCAAGCCCGCGCACCTCTCGTTCCACTTGGGAATCAGGTTCAAGGTTCGAGCTCACTCCTATGATGTCGGCGCCAGCTTCCGCCAAGCCCACTGTGATGGCCCGCCCAATCCCACGGCGACACCCCGTGATGAGTGCCGTTTTGCCTTGCAAAGAAAACGCGTTCATCATCGGCTCTTTGAACCCAAAAGGCGCGAGCGAAGATCTTGTGCCGCTCGTATCACTTCATCACCGTGGCCCCGTTGAACCGCTGCCACGTTCGCCAACTCGCTGCCAATGCCCACCGCCATGGCTCCCGCGTCGAGATAGGCTTCGATCTCGCTTAACGCCACACCGCCCGTCGCCATCAAGGGGATGTCCGGCAACGGCGCGCTGACGGCCTTGATGTAGCTCGGCCCGCCCATGGAGCCAACCGGAAATACCTTCACCACCGCGGCCCCGGCTGCGTGCGCCCGCTCGATTTCGGTTGGCGTGAGCGCCCCGAGCACGCAAGGCACTTGGCGGCGTTGGCAGGCGTGCAGAACTTCGCTCTCGCACGTCGGAGCCACGATGAATCTGGCACCTGCGTCCATGGCACGTTCGGCATCGTCACGCGTTCGCACGCTGCCGGCGCCGACTGTCACCGCCAAGCGATCCACCAACGCCGCGATCGCGCGCGTCGCGTCCGGAACCGTCAACGTCACCTCGATCGCTGCGATGCCACCTGCGATCAACGCTTCACTGACCGCCAACGCGTCCTCGGCACAGGCGGCTCGCACCACCGGAACCACGCGAATGGCGGCCAACCAATGGCGAAATCCCTCGTTGAAATCGCCGGTAAGAGCCCAATTTTGCGGTGCCACAAACGGCGGAGAAACAGCAGTGATCATGAACGGCAGCATGGATCGAAGCGGTGTGAGCGGTTGCTGCTTTTTGCGAGAGCGGCCGCCTTGAATCGCGCTTTTTGCCGTCAAATTGGACAGTTTTAACAAGCCTGTTCACATGCGAACAACACGGTGTCCATACGGCCAGGGCTGAACAGGCGTGCCAGCAACCGGCACAGGGGGCTCAAATAGCGGTTGACCTCCGGAACGCGCCTCTCCATAGTTTGACCATGGAAGAACGTGCCTGTTCAAATATGGACAAATACTCGATTCCGAATTTGGCGCGCGCGTGCCAGATTCTGAAGTTGTTTTCACGCACGGGAGGCACGCTGAACTCTTCCGAGGTCGCTCGCCGCATGCAGATGCCGCGCACCACCGTCTTAAGGATTCTTCACACCTTCTGCGATGAGGGGCTCTTGGTGCGCGAGAACAAGAACTTCCGCGCCGGCAGTGAGCTGTTGCGTCTTGGCCTTGGCGCCATGGGCCCCGCGCACCTTCGCTCCGTGGCGGTTCCCACCCTGCGCGGGTTGGCCCTCAGCACCGGCGAAACATCGCACCTCGCTTTGCTTTCAGGCGATAAGGCGCTGATCGTCGAAGTGTGTGACAGCCCTCATCCTGTGCATGCCACCAGCCGCGCGGGCACCTTGGCCGATCTGCACGCATCGGCCACCGGCAAGGTGCTGCTGAGCTTCGGCTTGAGCACCTCAGCCGAGGCGTTCGTGGGCACGTTGGATCTGCGCAGCCGCACGCCCAGCACCATCACGTCGACCGATGCGTTGCTTGCCGAAGTGGAACGCGTTTGCCGCCAAGGCTATGCGCTCGACAACGAGGAATACCACGTGGGTGTGCGCTGCTTGGCCGCTCCCGTGTGGGATGCGCACGGAAACCTCGCCGCAGCCATGGGCATAACCGCGTCTGTGGCTTCGTTTCCAAAACGCAAAGTCGCTGAGATGGCGGGGCACGTGATGTCGGCTGCCATGGATCTTTCACATCGCTTGGGTTACCGCGCCGCCAAGGCCGCCATAGGGATCAATTCATGAAAATACAGTATCTGCCCGACAACGTTCGTTACCGATCACTGAGCAGCGAGGAACTGCGCCAAGCGTTCCTCATGGACGATCTGTTCGTGCCAGGAAAGGTCACGCTAAAAATGGTGGATGTGGATCGCCAGGTGTTGGGCGCGGCGTTGCCCACCACCGAACCACTGCCGTTGCTTGCACCCAAAGAATTTCGCACAACTTCATTCTGTGCGGCCCGCGAAGTGGGTGTGATCAACATGGGTGGCGCCGGTCAGGTGCGAACCGCCAAAGAAGCCTTCTCTGTGCCGCACAAGGGCTGCGTTTATCTAGGGCGCGGCACTGAGGACATCGTCTTCGAAAGCGCATCGACCGCCGATCCCGCCGCGTTCTTTCTGGTGAGCTTTGCCGCGCACACCACCTTTCCCAGCCGCGCCGCCGCGCCGGAAGAGGCACGCATCTTGTCGCTCGGCAGCCAAGCCCAAGCGAACAAGCGGCGCATTCACCAATTCATCCATGTGGATGGCATCCGCAGTTGCCAGCTGGTGATGGGATTCACCGAGCTTGAGCCCGGCAACGTGTGGAACACAATGCCGCCTCACACGCACGAGCGGCGCTGCGAGACGTATGCCTATTTCGACCTGCCGGAGGCGCATCGCTTGCTCCACATCATGGGCACGCCCCAAGACACGCGGCATCTGTGGGTGGCAAACCGCCAGGCGGTGGTCTCGCCCAGCTGGTCGATGCATTCCGGGGTTGCCACGCACGCGTACAGCTTCGTGTGGGCGATGGGCGGCGAAAATCAATCGTTTGACGACATGGACGCGGTTCCCATTCACAACCTGCGATGAGGGCAGCGCGAACGGGCGCGCCTCCCGCACGTCGCTTTAATGGACCGCCAGACGCCTCACGGCCGGTGTCGCGGCCACACCTTGTCCTCGCGCAAGCTTGATCCGCAACGGATGAGAAAGCCGTTGGCTGAAGTCTGCGACTCTCTTGTTCCAGTCGTCAGATGAGGCCACGCGGCCGGCGCGATCCCACACACCGCCCGCCCAATGAACAAAGCGCAAACCAGCCCCCGGTGACTGGCTCAACATGACGTTGCCGTCGATCTCATGGAAAGCCACGTCTTTCGCCGGCATAATGACGGCGCAGCCCGTGTTGCCATTACCGCCGTCCGCAGGCTCCCACACCGCAAGCCAATTCTTTTTGTCTTCCTGTTTGATCTGGGCACCCGCACGTTTCACGATGCCGGCGGCGAACCGCGTGGCTGCAGGTAAGTGATGCTTGAAAGCAGTTTCGAATCGGGAAAACACGTGGCCGTAATCTAACGACACCCGTTTGTATTCGTGCACCGGCCCTCCGTTCGGGCCAAGCCAGGGCGCGTACTGAAGTTCGAAGACCGTCCTCACAGGGCCCGCAGCCAGCACCTTTGCCGTTTGCCAGTTTTTCGTGACACCCAACTTGTCTCCGTGAATGACGCCGGTGCCGCCGCACCCTCGGCTTGGTCCCACTTTGTAAAAGTCGCCGCCTTGGCCGTGATCCTTGTGATAGTCGTCGCCCTTATACCAATCGTTGATCACAAGGTCGGGCCCGCGTTTTGACCACAGGTCCACGCCGCTCGACACTTCACCCGAGCGCTCCAGCGCGGGGCCGTACATACGGAACGCCACGCGATCGTTTTCCCACGCGAAATCGTCAAGACGTTCGGGCACCACCCGGGCCAACAGGCGAGGGTCTGTGGCCGGCGTCGCGATAGCAGGCTTGGTGCGAAGCCAAAACAAAGCGCCTTGGCGTGCGCCTAAGTTTGTTTGAAACAGCAACTTCTCCGGGCGACCATTGCCGTCAAGATCCAGTACCTGCGTTTGCAGCGCCTGGCCCGTGCGAGCGTCGATGATTTGCAGGTTCGCTGCTTTGAGGGCGGGAGCCAGCTTTGCCACCTGTTCCCATGCCAATTCGATCGTCTCGTGGCGCCGCAGAGAGGGCAGGGGATTCAATACCTGCATGGTGGCCGCGGCGCCCTGGCTTGTGAGCCACTTGTGCAACTCAACGCCCGCCAACAAAAACGCGCCGGCACCATAAAGCTCCGTCATCTCTTTAGTCAAGGTGCGGGGTGCGTCGCCGATCGGTTGCACCCAACCCACGCGCCCATCTTCGCCAACCGCGGCCACCAGCGCGGGCCAAGCGCGTCGCAACGCCGGCAAAAAGCGCGTCGAATCGAGCAGCTTGTGGTTCAGACCCCACGCGAATCCATACGCAAAGAACGCGCTTCCACTTGTTTCCGGCTGCCCCCAACGTTCTGGATCAAGCAAACCCGTACGCCACAAACCATCGGACTGCTGCGCGCGCAGCAAGGCGTTTGCCAAGTTGCGAAACAAGGCCTCGAAGCGTGGGCGTTCCACATGATCGGCAGGCAGCACATCCAGCACACGCACAAGGCCCGCAAACACCCAGCCATTGCCGCGGCTCCAAAAGATTTTGCGGCCATTCGCTTCGCGTTGATCAAAGAAGCGGCTGTCCCGAAAGAACAAATGTTCCTTCTTGTCGTACAAGAAATCTGTGGTGCTCCACCACTCTTTGATCATGAAATCCAAGTAACGTTGGTCCCCGGTGGCAGCGTAAAGCTGAGCCCATGTGGCGGGCGCCATGAACAAAGCGTCGCACCAACTCCATCGATCAAGAGGCGCGAGACTTTTGTCGTACCCCTCGAAGGTCAACGTGGTGGTTGCGGGGTGTTGCAAGATCCAGTCGAACTGCTTTTGCACTTCGGCGATCTCTTTCGGATCGTCGTCGTGCGCGTGCAAGCCCAAGTAGAGCTGGCCCACCACGTGATCGTCTGCGTGGTACGGCCTTGACCCCAGTTTCCAGCCATTGTCTTGAGCGATGCGCCGCAGTTCGTTGCGGTACCTATCGCTTGGAGCCAGGTCTGCCCAGGCCAGCAACCCCGTGTAAAGCGCCCCTTGAACCCATCCACGTGGATCGTGCTTGGACGTGCGGTTGGCCAGTTGCCAGTCCGCCACCCGTTGCAGCACCTGACGCACGGCCTCGGGTTGCAACGCACCCGATAGTGGCTGCGGTGCCGGCACATTCATCGCGGGCTGTGAATGGCTCGATCGCGGCGCCGCCAAACCGATGATCAAAATGGTCCAGGCGCACGCAAGCGAACAAGAACGGTGTTTTGTTGTCATTGAGAATCCTCGGGTTTGGCTCAGGCCACGGCGATTGATTTTCCGCTCAGCGCCCACGTGATCTGTTCGGCCGCCGCAAGCACCTCGCGCGCCACTTCTGTATCGCGGCTGGGCGTGAAGCTCGATGCCGCGGCGGTGATGCCGATGGCTCCCACAACTTGCCCCGTGGCATTGCGCACCGGCGCGGCCAAGCAGCGCACGCCTTCGTAATATTCGCCGTCATCGATCGCGAAGCCCTGGTCGCGGACGCGTGCCAATTCAGCGATCAAAGCGCGCCAGTCGGTCATCGTGCGGGCCGTACGCTTCTGCAATGGCGCGACGGACGCCTCCGCGTTCTCTTCGCCCTCGCGAAAAGCCAGAAACACTTTGCCTGTAGACGAGCAATGCAGGTCGGCCAAGGCGCCAGCGCGCGAGGCTGCGCGAACAGGGCTGTCGCTCTCGCACACATCAAGTATCAAAGAGGCGTTGCCCGCGGGAATGGCCACGTGCGCGGTTTCTCCCGTGCGTGCGGCCAGCGTTCGCAAAACGGGCCCAGCCACCGTGCGCAGGTTGACCCTTCCCAACGCCGCAAGGCCGAGTTGTATGAGGGCCGGCCCGATGTGGTAGTTGCGGTCGCGTTTTTCGAGAAACCCTTCGCCGCACAACGTGTTCAGGAGGCGAAAGGTCGTGGTCTGAGACGCAGCGACGATCGACTCAACCTCGCCCATGGTGAGTCCGTGCGGCGCCTCCGCGATGGCCTTGAGGGCTTGGCAAGCCTTGCCGAGGTTAGGTATCTCGTTTTTCATTATTGAAAATTATATTTCTATATTGGAAATGGATATCCAAGCCATAACCCGCGAGGCCGTGGTGGTGCAACCAGAAACCACCAGCGCCTGCGCACGTCGTATGGGCCGCGCCCCTGTCGACGCCCTGTCTTCTGCTGTCATGCGTTGTGGGCAGAATGGTTTTTAACTACGTGCACTTACGCCCACTCGCCCTGTCCACAGCGGGGTTGTGGGGAGGCGCGCCCTGAGCGATGGTGAACCCCTGTTCGAAAATTTCGCCAGCCGCCAACGTCCCCCGATACTTCCCCCACGCCATGTCTTCGGCCCCGGCCAACGTTCGTTCACACCTGGATGCCACCTTGGCCAAAGGCCGGCACCCCACGGGTGGGGCCTGGCCGTTTATTCCCCAGGTCCAGCTCTACACCGAGCGGCTCGTGGCGGCGGCCAGCTTTGGCAACCACGAAGAAGAGGTGGTGGCGGCCGTGTTGTCGCTTGGGTTCAACTACGGCGGCGTGCTGGTGGGCGGCGGGCGGCCGTGGACGCCTGAAGTGGCACGGGTGGCTCGTGACGTTTCAGCCGAAGCGCGCGCCCGTCAGGTGCTGGAAAGTTTTGGCCCCGTGGAGCTGGCCGTCCTCGAATCGCATGAAGCGCCGCTGGGGTGCAAGGCCGATTACGTTGTGGGCATTGACGCTGACGACGCCGCCCGCTGCGGTTTTACGGCGCACGCCGTGCCCCAGCTGCGTGCGCTCGGTTTTCACGTTGAGATCGCCGAACAATACCCCTGGCAAGTCGTGGACAGCGACAGCGCCTGGTACGCCAACGTGGCCCCGGCGCCCGGCAGCGACGAAAAGGCCGACTGGTTCAACCTTGAGCTCGGCATTGAGGTCGATGGACGCCGCGTGAATCTGTTGCCGGCGTTGTTGGATTTGATCGAACGTGGCGGCGCCCCCGACGAATTCGAAAGCCTCGTGCCACGCCGTGGGCGTCCCGTGGCCATCCCTGTAGACGACAACCGTTTCGTGCTGATTCCGCCCGAGCGGTTGCGCGTGTTGATGAAGGTCTTGGGCGATCTGTACCGCGGGGACGGCCGCACCGACGTGTTGGCGTTCCCGGGCAATCAAGCGGGCCATTTGGCTGAGCTCGACGACGCGTTTGGCGGCTCGGAAGGCGCTCGTTTGGAGTGGGAAGGCGCGGCGGAGATCAAGGATCGTGGAAAGGCCTGGGTGAGCAAGCCAATGGCTGTGGCCCCGCCACCTAAGGGCTTGCAGGCCAATTTACGCGAGTATCAGCAAGAAGGCCTTGCCTGGCTGCAACACATGCGCGCCAGCGAAGCCGGCGGCATCTTGGCCGACGACATGGGCTTGGGCAAAACGCTGCAAACCATTGCGCACATCGCCGCCGAAAAAGAAGCCGGCCGTTTGGACTTGCCCGCCGTGGTGGTGACGCTGACCAGCCTCACGGGCAACTGGCGCCGCGAGATCGAGAAATTCGCGCCGGACCTGCGCGTGGTGGTGATGCACGGGCCACAGCGCAAATCGCTGCGGTATCTGGCTCGTCGCACGGACGTCGTGATCACCACGTACCCGTTGCTGGTGCGCGATCAGGATTTCTTTTCAACCACGCCGTTTCACCTGCTGATCTTGGACGAAGCGCAGGCGGTGAAGAACGCGCGCAGCCAAGCCCACCAATCGGTCAAAACGATCACGGCGCGGCACCGCCTGTGTTTAACAGGCACGCCCATCGAAAACGGTTTGGATGAGCTGTGGGCGCAGTTTGATTTCCTGATGCCCGGCCTGTTGGGCAACGCCGAATGGTTCAAACAAAAGTATGTGCAGCCGATCGAACGTGAGGGCAGCAAACAGCGTTTGGATGAATTGCGCCAGCAGGTGACGCCATTTTTGTTGCGACGAACCAAGGAACAAGTGGCCACGGAGCTGCCACCCAAAACCGAAATCGTTCGCCCCGTCGAACTGCGCGGCACCCAGCGCGATCTGTACGAAAGCATTCGCTTGGCGGCGCACACGCAGGTGCGGCAGGCGATCGCTGAGAAGGGCTTGGCGGCGTCGGCGTTCACGATCTTGGACGCGCTGATGAAGTTGCGCCAAGTGTGCTGCGATCCGCGCTTGGTGCCCCTTGAATCCGCGCGTTCGGTGAAGCCTTCCGCCAAGTTCGATTTGCTGATGGAACTGCTGGAACAACAGATTCCGCGTGGACGCCGGGCTCTCATCTTTTCGCAATTCGCCTCAATGTTGGCGCTGATAGGGCAGGGGCTCACCGATCGCGGCATCCGTTTCGTGACGCTGACGGGCGCCACCCCCAACCGGCAGAAAGTGGTGGACGCGTTCGAAGGGCGCCAAGTTGAGGTTTTCCTTATCAGCCTGAAGGCCGGCGGCACCGGGCTCAACCTCACGAGCGCGGACACGGTGATTCACTATGACCCCTGGTGGAACCCGGCCGTGCAAGCGCAGGCCACGGATCGCGCCTACCGAATCGGCCAAACCAAGCCCGTATTCGTCTACAACCTCATCGCCGCCGGCAGCGTGGAGGAGCGCATGATGGCGCTGCAGCGCCGCAAACGGGCCTTGGCCGACGGCATCCTGGGCACCGGCTCGGCCCAGCGCCCCGCTTTGACGATGGACGACGTGGACAGCCTGATGGCGCCGCTTTGTGACGGCGACTAGCCGAATCGTCGGCTATATTCCGACCCTTTTCGCGCTTTTGGCGCAGCACGACTTGCGAGGGCTTTGCATATGTCACGTGAACGAATTGTTGTGGCGATGTCAGGCGGGGTTGATTCGTCAACCGCGGCGGCCGTGCTGTGTGAAGCCGGTTACGACGTCGTGGGTGTGACATTGAAGCTCTACAACGCGGCGGGAACCGCGGCTTCGATCGGCGGCCGGTGCTGCAGCCCCCGCGACATCGAAGACGCCCGCGCCACCGCTGCCCAATTGGGTTTCCCGCACTACGTGCTTGATGAAGTGGAAGCTTTCAAAGAAGCCGTGATCGACGACTTCGTGGAGGAGTACCGCGCTGGCCGCACGCCGAACCCGTGCGTGAAGTGCAACGAAAAGATCAAGTTTGGCCCGCTGGTGGCCTTTGCCAATGCCGTGGGTGCATCCAAACTGGCCACGGGCCACTATGCGCGCTTGCAAAACACGCCCTCAGGCACGCGGCTTCTGCGCGCCGTGGATCACGACAAGGATCAGTCGTACTTTCTGTTCGGCGTGCGCGCTGAAGTGTTCAACCAGGTGTTGTTTCCACTCGGTGAGCTGCGCAAAGAACAGACGCGCGAATACGCGCGGCGGTTTGGCTTGCCCAACTGTGACAAGCCCGATTCACAGCAGCTGTGCTTTGTTCCCGATGGCGATCACAAAAGCTTCGTCGAACAGCGTGGCGGTGGCCGCGCGGGCGTTGTGGTGGGTGAAGAGGGCCAAACGTTGGCCACCCACAACGGCACGCACCACTTCACGATCGGCCAACGCAAAGGGCTGCCTGGCGTGGATGGAAAGAAGCGCTTCGTGCTGCGCATCGATCCCAACACGGGCACGGTTTATACGGGGCCGCGCGATCAACTTGGTCGCACCGAGGTGCGCGTGGAGAACGTGCGCTGGTTGGTGGACGTGCCGGCCGAAGGCACACAAGCGGCGGTGCAGATTCGCCACCACAGCCAAGCGCATCCAGCGCATGTGCAGGCCGCCGGCCCCGGGCTGGTGAACGTGCGCTTCGACGCTCCAGCCGAAGGCGTGGCCCCGGGGCAAGCGGCGGTGTTCTACAAAGACGACGTGGTGCTGGGCGGCGGCTGGATCGCGCCCGGCGTGGGTGTGCCCGCGCCGTCAAACGATGCCGCCGCCGCTGGGCCCGCCACGGCGATCTAAGCACGTTTCGAAAGATGCCCGAGGCCCCGCGGGGCCGGCAGCGCTCCGACCAAATTCGCGTCAGATCGGAATTTGGTCGCACGGCGGCCCCTGGCCAAATTCGCGTCACATCGGAATTTGGTCGTGACCAAATTCGTGTCAGGTCGTAAAATGGTCGCTCCATGAGAGCTCGCTACCTTGCCTCCCTCGTGCCTGAACTGGCGTTCGCCGGTCACAAAATCGCCATGGTGTCGGGCCCCAGGCAGTGCGGTAAAACCACCATGGCCCGCATGCTGCTTACCCAGCGCGGGCATGGTGCCTACTTCAACTGGGACGAGATCAAGTTCCGGCGCTCGTGGGCCAAGGATCCTTCGTCACTGGTCCCGTCAGATGAGGGGAGCGTGCCCCTTTATGTATTTGACGAGATTCATAAGGCGAAAGGATGGAAGCGAACGCTCAAAGGTCTTTTCGATACGCGGCAAGCACCGTGGGACGCTCTGGTCACGGGAAGCGCCAGGCTGAATGTTTACAAGAAAGGGGGCGACAGCTTGCTTGGCAGGTCGCTTCACTTTCGGATGCATCCTTTTTCCTGCGCCGAAATTGTGGGCGCAGCCGCAGATCGCAGTCCTGACATGTGTTTGCAAGCGCTCATAAACGGTGAAGCTGTAAGCGGTGCCGAGGAAGCGCTTCGGGCTTTGCTCCGCTTTGGCGGCTTTCCCGAGCCATTTTTGTCAGCCAGCGATAGGCGTGCGCGCGTGTGGCGACAAAGCCGGGTCGAGAAGGTGATCCGCGAAGACCTGCGCGATTTGTCTCGCCTGCCTGAACTGGACCGGGTGGAAATGTTAGCGGCGCTTCTGCCTGAGCGGGTGGGCTCTTTGCTCTCGCGTGCTTCTTTGCGCGAGGATCTTGAGGTCAGCCACGACACCGTCACGAGGTGGTTGTCGGCACTAAAGGAACTCTATTACGCCTTCGAGTTGCGTCCCTATTCCAAAGGTTTGGCGCGAAGTCTCAAGAAAGAGGGGAAACTTTATTTGTGGGACTGGAGCGAGGTTGAGGCTGCGGGGCCGAGGTTCGAGAACCTTGTGGCGTGTCATTTGCTGAAGGCGTGTGACTTTTGGACCGACACGGGTGAAGGCGTTTTCGAATTGACGTACTTAAGAAACAAAGACAAGAACGAGGTCGACTTCTTGGTCCTTAGGGGGCGAAAGCCATGGTTGGCCGTTGAGGCGAAGTTGAGCGATGTGGCTCCTTCTCCTCATTGGCAGAAGTTCCTACCCCACATCAAATGTCCATTCGCGGTGCAGCTTGTTGGAGCACCCGGGCACTTTCGCACGCACCAAGTGGGCAGCAGCCGGGTGCTGGTGGCCAGCGCGGCTTCGGCGCTGGCCGAGCTCGTTTAGTCGTGGTTCCCGTGCGGCGGCACTTCGGCGCCGCTGCCGCCGCGGAGGAAGTCGAAATCGCAGCCTTGGTCGGCTTGTGTGACGTGATCCAAAAACAGCTTCACGTAGCCACGCGTGGCGTGCGGCGCGGGGGCTTTCCAATCGGCCCGCCGGCGGGCGAGCTCTTCGTCGCTGACCTCCAGGTGCAGCTTTCGGCCGAGCACATCCAGGTGAACGATGTCGCCATGCTTCACAAGCGCGATCGGGCCTCCCAAGTTCGCTTCAGGCGCCGTGTGCAAAACCACGGTGCCATAGGCGGTGCCACTCATGCGCGCATCAGAGATGCGGATCATATCCGTCACACCTTGCTGCAAGATCTTGCGTGGCAACGCGAAGTTGCCCACCTCGGGAAAACCGGGGTACCCGCGCGGCCCGCAGTTCTTCAGCACCAAAACGCTGTCGGGCGTGACGTCCAAAGCCGGATCATCAATGCGTCGGTGGTAATCGTCCATGTCCTCGAACACCACGGCGGGCCCTCGGTGGTTCATGAGAGAAGGCGAGGCCGCCGATGGCTTCAAGATCGCGCCTTGCGGGCACAAATTGCCGCTCAAAACGGCGATGCCGCCTTGGGGCTTAAACGGTTTGGTGATCGGATGAATCACTTCGGGGTTGTAGTTCTTCGCGTCTTTGACGTTCTCCCAGATCGTCTTGCCATTCACGGTCAACGCGTCTTTATGAATGAGATCACCAAGCTCGCGCATCACCACCGGCAAGCCCCCGGCGTAGTAAAAATCTTCCATCAAGAAGCGCCCCGAGGGCATCAGATCCACAAGGCACGGCACTTCGCGGCCCAACCGATCCCAATCGGCAAGCGTCAGATCTACGCCCAAGCGACCGGCGAGCGCGATCAAGTGAATGACGGCGTTCGTGGATCCGCCGATGGCGCCATTGGCGCGTATGGCGTTCTCGAACGCGGCCTTGGTCAGCACCTTCGATAAGCGCAGATCCTCTTTGACCATCTCCACGATGCGCCGGCCCACCATATGAGCCAAGACGCCGCGACGGGAATCGGCCGCGGGGATCGCCGCGTTCGTTGGCAAGCCCACGCCCAAGGCCTCCACCATCGAGGCCATTGTAGAAGCCGTGCCCATCGTCATGCACGATCCCACAGAGCGCGACATGCACGATTCCGCTTCGTGCACGTCCGCTTCGTTCATCTCGCCCGTCTTGAGCTTGCTGGTGATGTCCCACATCAAGGTGCCCGAGCCCACGGTTTGCCCGCGGAAGCGGCCGTTAAGCATCGGCCCGCCCGATAGGGTAATCGTGGGCAAATCACAACTGGCCGCGCCCATCAGCAGGCTAGGGGTGGTTTTGTCACAGCCCACCAGCAACACCACGCCGTCCATGGGGTTTGCACGGATGCTCTCTTCCACGTCCATGCTCGCCAGATTGCGGAACATCATCGTCGTGGGGCGCATCAGCGTTTCGCCCAAGCTCATCACGGGGAACTCCACGGGGAAGCCGCCCATTTCATAAACGCCGCGCTTCACATGCTCGGCGAGATCTCGCAGGTGCCCATTGCAAGGCGTGAGCTCCGACCACGTGTTGCAAATGCCGATGACGGGCCGGCCATCGAACACATGCGAAGGGCGGCCCTGGTTGCGCATCCAGGACCGGTAGAGCATCCCTTCGGGCTCCGGCCGTCCGAACCAACCTTGGCTGCGAAGGGGCTTCTTGCTGTTGTTCTTAGGATCGCCGGCGTCTGACATGCGCCGCACATTCTGGCGATCGCCGCGCAAACCGCAAGCGCTTCATGCGTCCAATAGAAGAACGAGCGTCATCTATTGAGCCGGGGCACAACGCTGTGCGTTAACAGGTCGTTGGCTAAGCCACGTTGGCTTTGCGACGTCGCATAAGCATCATGTCTTCCACTTCACGCGCGGCGGCCTTTTCGCCTTCTTTGATCATCTCTTCACGGCGGTTCGTGGCCACGCGGCGGATCGCTTCGGCGCGTGCGTGGATCGACAAATACTGCGTGCGGGACGAGCCTTGCGCCGATTGCGCCTGTTGCGCCTGTTGCGTGGCGCGCTCCACAGCGAAGCGTGCGTGCGAGTGCGCGTGTTCAGCCACATCCCACAAGCAGGCCGGGCCGGGCGTGCGGTGATCTTGTTTCGCTTCGTCTTGCGCGTCTTGCAACGCTTTTTGCGCGGCCATCAGTTGGCGGTTTGCCGCCGCCAACTGTTGAAGGCTGCGTTCTTCGCGGTGCTCTTCAAGCCGAACCACAGGATCAAGGCGCGTGCGCGGAGCCATACACAAGGTTAATCGGTGCCCGTCGCTTTGGCCTTAAGCCGTTTGCGATGAAAAGCTGAGCCTTTTCGCCGCCAGAACTTTGGCACGCGCTGTTGGCTTAGGACTTGCTGCCTCACTTGTGAAGGCAGAAACGTGACGTTCTGCCAACGAAGGAGAAGACCGATGTTGCGATCACTTTATACAGCCGCCACGGGCATGGAAGCCCAGCAGTTCCAGATGGACACCATCGCCAACAATTTGGCAAACGTCGGAACCACAGGCTTTAAACGTGTGCGCGCCGAGTTCGAGGATCTGCTTTCGGAAACGCTGCGGCCCGCAGGTGCACCCACATTGAACGGCGGCGGGCGGCCGTCACCTTTGCAGATGGGCATGGGCGTACGCACGGTGGCCACCACGCGCAGCTTTGGGACGGGCGATATGGTCACCACCAACAACCCACTCGACGTCGCCATCCAAGGCAATGGCTTCTTGAAGGTGCAGAAAGCCAACGGTGACATCGGTTATACACGCGCAGGCAATTTGCGCATCGATGCCTCTGGCCGGCTGGAAACACAAAACGGGGAGCTCATCGAGCCCAGCATTACGGTGCCGCCTGACGCCACCAATGTGACGTTTCGGGGCGACGGCTTGGTGACGGCAACCGTTCCGGGCCGCACCGAGCCCGTTGAACTGGGGTCTCTCGAGGTCTTCATGTTCACGAACGCCGCCGGCTTGGAAGCCATCGGCGGAAACTTGATGCGCTCAACCGTGGCAAGCGGTGAACCGATCGCGGCACGCCCAGGAGAGAACGGGTCCGGCACGATCGCACAAGGGTTTATCGAAGGCTCGAACGTCAAGGCCGTGGAAGAGATGATCGGCCTCATTTCCACCCAACGTTCGTATGAGTTGAATTCAAAGGTCATCAGCACGGCTGATCAGATGCTGCAGAAGCTCACGAACCTGAGGTAGCAACCATGCGCATCTTAGGCACAGCGTTCCTTGTGGTTGCTTCTGCTGGTGTGGCCGTGGCGGGCAACCCCATGCAGAGCCTCATCGAACAAGGGGTGCAGGCGGCGGTGACGTTGCCCGAAGCCACGGCCGCCGTGCAGGTGTCATCGGTGCGTCTGCCTTCGGGTTGCAAGGTTGTGCAAGCGCACCTCGATCGAGCGGTTACGGCCTCGGGCAATATAACCGTGAAACTTAGAGGCGAGCGGCACGGTGGTCAGCCGTGCGAAGGCTGGGCCCGCGTCGACATCAAGTTGACCGCTCCCGTGATGGTCACCACGCGTGTCGTTCGCGGTGGTGAGCCACTTGATTCGGCCACCAGAGTGGAATTTCGCGAAATTGGTTGGGGTGCACAGCCGGCGACGCCTGCTGCGGGCATCGTGGCGGCGCGCACGTTGCTCGGTGGCCAAATCGTGGATGTATCGTCGGTGCGAGCGAACCGCGCAACGGCCGGGCAACAAGTGCGCGTGAGCGTGCGCCTCGGCTCCCTGCAAGTCGAACAGATCGGTCGCTTGGTGTCCTGCGGCGCCGAGCAAACCTGCGCTGTGTTGCCCTCCGGCAAGCGTGTGGAAGGCCAGATGGAGGACGATCGCTTGGTCGTCATGGTGCCATGAACGCGCGCCTTACACTTTTGCTTGCCGGCCTCACGCTTTGCAACGCGTGCGCGGCGAGCCACATCAACGAGTATCAGCCGAAGCGTCGCAAATACGAATTGGCCGCCGAACAGAAGGACGCCGAACGGCCCTTAAGCGATGGCAGTCTCTGGCAACCCGGCCGCCCCGCTTCGATGTTGTTCACGGACGCACGCGCCTTACGCACGAATGATCTCGTGGTCATCAAGATCGAAGAAGTGGCTGATGCACGTCGACGCGCTGACACCAACTTGGCGCACGAATCCACGGCCGAAGCGAAGATCGATGCCTTCTTGGGCCTCCTAAAGAAGATGGAGGGCATCGACCCTGACTTTGAGGCCAAGCTGGCGGGCAGCAACAAGACTTCGTTCAAAGGCCAAGGGCAAACGGCACGCAGCGAATTCTTTCAGGCCACCGTGCCGGCGACGGTGCGCACCGTGCTGCCGAACGGAAACTTGTTCGTTGAGGGCCACCGCGTGATCTTGGTGAATTCCGAAGAGCAGCACTTTTACATTTCAGGCGTCGTGCGCCCCATCGACATCGACCAGGAAAACAGCGTGAAAAGCTCGATGGTGGCTGATGCGGAAATTGAGTTCGTTGGCAAAGGTGTGCTCACCGATAACCAACGCCAAGGTTGGTTGTCTCGCTACCTGGGGTGGATATGGCCGTTCTGATGCGTTCGTGGATCTCTTTGTCTGCTGCGCTCGCGCTGGCATTGGCCGCCGTGCCGTTGCAAGCCGCACCGGCGCGCATCAAGGAGCTGGTCGAGGTTCAAGGTGTGCGCGACAACATGCTTTACGGCTATGGCCTGGTTGTAGGTCTGCGCCAAACCGGAGACTCGGAACGCGTGTTCTTCACGTCGCAATCCATCAGCGGCATGTTGGGACGCCTCGGGATTCGGATCGACCCGAGGGACGTGCGCACGCGCAACGTGGCCGCGGTTATGGTGACGGCCAAGTTGCCAACGTTCACGCGCCCTGGCGGCAAGCTCACGGTGCAAGTGGGCTCGATGGGCAACGCCATGTCATTGGCCGGTGGTGTCTTGTTGGTCACGCCGCTCACCGGCCCGGATGGCCAGGTCTACGCGCTGGCACAAGGCCCGGTACAGGTTGGCGGGTATGATGTGTCGGCCGCGGGGTCGCGATTTCAGAAGAACCAGCCCACGTCAGGCAGCATTCCTGGTGGAGCCGTGGTGGAGCGCGCGGTGACCCCGACCATTGGCGATCAGGTGGTCCTGAGTCTGCGCCAACCTGATTTTACGACTGCCAGCCGCATCGCCGACACCATCAATGGCGCGTTAGGCGCCAACAGCGCCAAGCCGCTTGATCCAGCCGCTGTTCAGGTGAAAGTGCCAGACGCGCTCAAGGGCAATCCCATGGCCATGCTGACGCAGATCGAAGGGCTTGAGGTGGACGCCGACCAACGGGCGCGTGTTGTGATCAGCGAACGCACAGGCACGGTGGTGGCGGGCGATCGTGTGCGCATTCGGCCGGTGGCCATCGCGCATGGTGGGCTTTCAATCGCTGTCAGCCAAACGCCTTTTGTGTCGCAGCCGGGGGCGTTTTCGGCGGGGCGGACCGTGCAAGGCAAGGTTGCCAGCGTCGAGGCCAAAGAGAAGGCGGCGCCCATGGTCGCACTGCCGGCCACAGCTTCGGTCGATGATCTGGTCAAAGCTTTGAACACCCTGGGCGTCACGCCTTTGGATTTGGTTTCGATCTTCCAAGCGCTTAAGGCCCAAGGTGCCTTGGACGCAGAACTGGAGGTGCTGTAAGTGCGGCCCGTTCGCGACACCAACGATGCGGTGATGGCGCTTGAAGCGACGATCACGCGCCAACTGTTGCAAGCGAGCAAGGCCTTCACAGGCGGCGACACGCCAGGCTCGCAGATTCGCACCGATATGTTCATCGAGACTTTGGCCGACGCCATCGCCGAAGGTGGTGGGCTTGGGTTGGGGCCGATGCTGCAACAGGCGCTCGGCGAGAAGGAAACCGCCGTGGATCTACGCAAGTTAAATGAGGCGGCTCCATTGGCGCCTTTGCGCGGCACCATCAACAACAGCCTGCCTGAAGGCGGCGCCTGGCGGCAACAGGTGTTGCCCGCGCACGCGCCTTCCGAGGCCACAGCGCGCGTGACCAGTGAGTTTGGCAAGCGCTCAGATCCATTGGAGGGCGACGCACGTTTCCACACGGGGGTGGATATGGCGGCGCCCGTAGGCACGTCAGTTTTGTCGGCGCTCGACGGAATTGTGAAGACCGCGGGCAACCGCGGCGGATACGGAAAGGCGGTGGAGATCGATCATGGAAACGGAGTGACCACGCTTTACGCACACAACAGCGAAGTGGCTGTGAAGCCTGGGGAATTGGTTAAAGCGGGACAAATCATTGCAGAGGTCGGACAGTCGGGCAGGGCCACAGGCCCCCACTTGCACCTTGAGGTGCGGTTGGATGGAAAACCGACAAATCCACGGTCGGCACTTAATGCCTATCAAATCCGTGTCGAAGACACATTAGCGGCGCCTTTGCCGCTGTCTCCAAAGAAATGAAAGGAGACACCGCGATGAAGATCTCGAACGATAAGCCAGTTACCCAGGTCGACCGAACCCCCGCCGTTGAGGCTGCCGCAGGGCAAGCGCAACGTGCGGAGGCGAAGCCGGATCGTGTGAGCGTAGAGCAAACGCGAACCGCGGCTGAAATGGCTCAAAACGCCAAGAAGGCCGTCAACGAGGACCGGGAGGCGCGGCTCAAGCGTCTGGAGGCCGCCGTCAAAGGCGGATCGTACCGACCCAACCCGTCGAAAGTCGCCGAGGAAATCCTCGCACAGGCGGAGTTGGACGCACGTCTGCGCGCCCTTTTCATGGGCTAACAAATGGAAAACATAGAACGGGCGATCGCCACCAGCCAAAGCTTGCATAAAGCGTTGGGCGAGGAAGTTGCGCGCGCACAAACACAGCGCGAGCTCATCAAAAACTTTGATTCACAGGCCCTGCTGGAAAGGGCCGCGTTGCGGGGGCGGTTCAACAACCAAGTTAAGCACTTGCAGGCGCAGTTGGCTGACGCCCTCAAGGCGGTGGCGCAAGAGTACGACATGCCGGTGGTCACGATCGAGGCTTTGGGCCGGCTTATGGCTGAACCCACGGATCGCTTGGCGGCATCGCTTGCAGAGGTGCGGGCGCTGGCGGGCACGCTCAAAGAGCTGGACGCTTTGAACCGGCATCTGGCTTCACGCGCGAACGCGATGGTCAAAGGTTATCTCGGCGCGCTCACGGGCTCGTCCACCACTTACAACCACCGAGGCGAAAGCCGGCCGCTGGCCGGGTCCACGTACTCGGGAACGGCGTAGAGGCTACCATGGCCGATTTACTCGCAATCCTATCGCAAGGGGCAAACGGTCTGGCCGCCCACCGTGCGGCTGCGCAGACGGCGGCGCACAACATCCAGAACGTCAACACCGACGGCTTCTCGCGACAGCGGGTTGAGCTTGAGGCGATGCCCGCAGAGTATCTGCGGACCAACGCGTATGCTGGCATGGGCGTGACCATCGGCGGGATCACGCAAAGCCGAGACGCGTTCTTGGAGCGACAGATCCCGTCTTCGATGGCGGCGAATGCGCAATACAGCGCCGAGAGCCAAAGCTTACGCGCGGTGGTGGCTCTGAACCCAGAAGCACCTGGCGGGCTTTCGGATTCGCTTGGCAATTTCTACTCAGATCTGCGTCTGTTGGGGCAATTCCCAAGCCAACCTGGTTTGCGCGCGGCGGTGGTCGGCTCGGCACGCAACCTTGCCTATTCGTTCAACCGCACATCCGAAGGCATCGCCAACGCCCGCGCGGGCATCGACGCCCGTGTGCAATCGAATGTGGAAGAAGCAAACGCGCTTGGTGAGCGGGTGGCCTTGCTCAACGCGCAGATCGTCAAATCGCGATCAACTGGAGGCGAGCCCAACGATCTTATCGACGAGCGCCGCAACGCGAGTGACCGCTTGTCCCAGCTGATCGGTGCCACGCCGGTGCCTGATGCCGATGGCAACATCAATATGGCGCTGCCGGGAGGTGCCGTTTTTGTGAGCGGGCAAAAAGCCGCAAAATTGAGCACGGCCCCCGATCCTGCCAACGCAGGGTTCTCTTTGGTGCAAATTACCAAGGTCGGATCATTGACGCCCGAATCTATCAGCAGCGCGTCCTTGGGCGGTGAAGTCCGTGGCTTCATCGACGCCCGCGATGTGACGCTTAAACAAACGATGGACAGCCTGGATACCCTGGCGTTCGATTTCGCAAACGTGTTGAACGCCCAGCACCAGGCTGGCTTTGATCTCAACGGCAATGCGGGTGAGCCCATGTTCAACGTGGGCGCAACCTCGACAGGGGCGGCGTCAACCATTTCCGTAAACACCAACCTCATCACTGACAACAAATTGCTGGCCACCTCCAGCTCTGTGGCCGGCGTGCCAGGCGATTCTGGAAACGCATTGGCCATGATCGCGACGGAACGGACGCCGCTGTCTGGAGGCAACAACTCTGCCTCCACTTTGGCGGGCATCATTTCGGCCTTTGGCTCGCGGACGCGCGAGGCGGGGGCGCGATCCGAACAAGAAGGCGCCATCGCCAGCAATCTGCAAGGCCTGCGCGAGTCTGTCTCGGGCGTATCGATTGACGAAGAGATGATCAACATGACGAAGGCGCAGCGGGCCTTCGATGCCGTGAGCAAGGTCATTCAGACCGCGGACTCGATGTTGGATACCCTGATGAATTTGAGGTGATCCCATGCGTGTAACTGAAAAAATGCTGTTCAACACCGGCCAGGTCCAAACGGCCGCGGCTAGAGAGCGGCTCGAGAAAGCGATGGTCGAAGTCAGCTCAGGCAAGCGCATAACGCACGCGGCTGACGATCCCGCCGGTTCGGGCATCATCATTACATCCAAGATTTCGCAGCAACGGTATGAGGCGATCCAACAAGCGGTGGGGCGTTCCGCCGACGAACTCAACACGGCGGAGGGTGTTCTCGGCGAGGTGTCGAATGTTATGCAACGCGGGCGCGAACTTGCGATGCAACTTGGCAGCGCTCAGTTCAGCGGGCCGGACCGCGCCACCTCAGCCAATGAAGTTGATGGCCTGTTCAATACGGTGATCGGGCTTATGAACACCGAAGTTGGTGGGCGCTACATCTTTGGTGGCACGCAAGACGACGCACCTCCCTTTCAGGCAGACGGCACCTATGTGGGTGACGCAGGCATTCGCCAAGTTGAGATCGCTCCTGGGGTGCTTGAGCCCGTATCGCTGCGCGCTGACATCGCGCTTAAGGGTGTGGGTGGCGGTGTGGATGTCACACAGGTGCTCAGAGACTTTGCGATTGCCCTGCGCAACAATGACGTGGTTGGCGTGCAGAACGCACTTGACGGGTTCGACAAGAGCCTCAATCAGGTGTCAGGCGCCCGCAAGGACGCTGGCGCAAGTTTGAACATCCTGCAGACCTCAGATCAAGTCTCACGCCTTAGTCGCGATCAGATGAAGATCCAGGTGGCCAATGTGGCTGAGACGGATCTTCCGGAGGCCGCCAGCAAGATGGCGCTGGCCAATACGGCCCTTGAGGCTGCTTTGGCCGCGACGGCCTCCAGCTTCAAAATGAGCTTGATCGACAAACTCTGAAAAATGCTCTTATCGGCCCTAAACAGCGTGCCGAAAACATAACTGAAGGCGGACGGGTTGTCCGCTAAGACGCCCCTCGGGGCAGTCAAAGTACGGACAGCACAGACCCGCACACAAGGAGTTTTTCCCCATGCCAATGTCAATTCAAACAAACGTCGCTTCACTCGAAGCCCAACGCCAGTTGTTCAACACGCAAACCAGCTTGGACAGCTCACTCGCAAAGTTGTCCTCGGGTTTCCGTATCACCAAAGCGGGCGACGACGCTGCAGGCCTCGCCATCAGCAGCAACTTGCAAGCGCAGATTCGCAGCTATAACCAAGCTTCGCGTAACGCTTCTGACGGTGTGTCGCTGATTCAAACCGCTGAAGGTTCGTTAAACGAGTCGACCAATATTCTGTCCCGCCTTCGTGAGTTGTCTTCGCAATCTGCCTCTGCCGGCGTGGGTAACACCGAGCGCGGTTACATCCAGAACGAAGTTACGCAGCTCATCTCCGAAGTTGATCGTATCGCGAACTCGACGGAGTTCAACGGTCAAGCTCTGCTCAACGGCGCCACCACGCTGACCTTCCAGGTCGGTATCCGTAACGTCGCAGCCAATGACCGCATCGCGGTTTCGACGGTCAACGCCACGTCAGCCTCACTTGGCATTAACAGCTTGTCGCTGTCGACCCAGTCTGGCGCACAACAAGCCTTGGCCACCATTGACACGGCGATTGACTCCATCAACAGCAACCGTGCAACGTTGGGTGCAGCAGGCAACCGCTTCACATCGGCTCTCGCCTCCATCCAGATTCAATCAACCAACATCTCTGCCGCGAACAGCCGTATCCGCGACGTCGATGTGGCTGAAGAGTCATCCAAACTCTCGCGTTCACAGATTCTGTTGCAAGCTGGCGTTGCCACCTTGTCACAGGCAAACCAAGTGCCCCAAATCGCGCTTCGTTTGCTTGGTTAGTCGCCGCGGCGCAGGGGGCCCACGAAATATGGGGCCCCTTCGCGCATGAGGCTAAAGTTTTCGGCGCAAGGAGCCGCTGTTTCTGGACGAGAACCCAGAAAAGGCGGCTTTTCGCGTAAACAAGGGGTTGCTCACAGAGGAATCGACCATGGCCGACGAAGCACCATTTAGAGCCAGTGGCTTGGCCTCGGGGTTAGATACCAACTACATCATTGAGCAGCTGACCAAGATCGAATCGATTCCGATCGGGCGTCTTCAGCAGAGGCAGTCAGCGTTCAACCGCCAAGTGTCGGTTCTGGGCGATCTCACGTCGAAGCTTCAGGCGTTCAAAACGGCGGCTTCGAAACTCGCCACTGATGGTGGCCTCGGCGTAAAGTCCACAACCGAGAACACGGCGTTTTCGGCCACGCCTGGAACCGGTGCCGCAGCGGGGCAGTACGACATTGAAGTGACCCAACTCGCCACGGCAGCGCGTGCACGTAGCGGTGGCAACACCAAAGACGCTGCGATGAAGTCGGGCACGATGACCGTCAGCATCGAGGGAACAAACTACGCGATCGCCATAAACGAGGGCGACTCCCTGGCCACCATCGCGACGGCGATCAAACAATCAGGGGCGGCCGTTACCGCCACTGTTCTTAACAATGGCACGCAGGACTTTTTAAGCATCGTTCGCAAAGATTCCGGTTTTACGGTGGGCACCACGGCCGCGAATGCCCTCAATGTCACACTGAACCAAACGGGCCTTACGGGCGAGAACATCGCATTCACCGAGACCGACGCCGTAAACGCGGAGTTCAAAGTCAACGGCCTCGACTTTGAGCGCAGCTCCAACACGGTGAAAGACGCCGTGCCCGGCACAACCCTGGTTCTGAAGAAGCAGGGCACCGGTCAAGAAACGCTGCTGCTCGAGAACGACACCACGCAAACGGCGGCGAACCTCAAGTCCTTCGTTGATACCTATAACTCTGTGATGGGCGCAATCACGGTGAACTTGAGCCCTTCGATATTGAGCGACCGCAACCAAACTTTGGCCGGCGATGGTTCACTGCGTTCTTTACAAAGGTCCTTGCAGAACATCATTACAAATACGGTCAGTGGGCTGGGCAACGTCAGGACGTTGGCTGATCTCGGCCTCAAGACCAATTCAAAAGACGGCACGGTCAGCATCGATACCGCGAAGCTTCAAAAGGCGTTAGATCAGGACTCCAGCGCCGTCAACAGCATCTTCTCGACCGCCACAACCGGCGTTTCGGCGGTGGTGGACAGTCTGTCCAGCCTTTACACAAACTCGGCCGACGGCATCTTGACCAAGCGCAAGAGCAGCATCAGTTCTCAGCTCAACGGGATGGGGCGCCAACTTGAAAGCATGAACCTTCGGCTTGAGGCCTTCCGAACGAACTTGGTGAATCAATTCACCGCCATGGAAAAAACGATTTCGGGACTCAAGGCGACCGGCAATTTCCTGTCACAGAATTTCAAATAGGGGAGTGAATCGACATGAACCAAGTCAATCGTTATGCGCAAACTCAGAATGCCACCGCCTCCAAGGAACGCCTTATGGTCCTGCTGTTTGAGGCCGGTTTGCGTCACATCCGCAGTGGCGCCCAAGCCCTGGAGACCAATCGGTTCGATCAAGCCTTGCTGCCCCTCACGAAGGCCTCGGACATTGTGATGGAACTTTCGCGAACGCTGGACTCCAGCAAGGCCCCTGAACTGTGCGCTTCGCTCAAAGAGCTCTATGGTTTCGTCAACGGTCGTCTGGTGACCGCGGCGATCGCGCATGATGCGAAGGCCGCACGTGAAGCCGAACGCGTGTTCTTGCCCATCGTTGAGGGCTTCCAAGGCGCGGTCGAGAAGCTTCAAGCCGAGGGTAAAATTGCACAAGAGGCCCGATAAGTGACCCTTGCGCCGCTTGTCGCCTTCCGCATGGCTCTGTCAGATCTGGAATCGCACCTGATGCACGGGCGCTGGATCGAAGCAGGCACAACGGGGCAGGCCCTGGCCGATGCGGTCGAGGCTTGTCGGCAAGCGGGCATTGTGCTTTCACCCGAAGCCCTGCAAGACGCCAAGACGCTGTTCGCTCGCTGCGTGACGTTGACGGCCGATTGGGGACGACGCTTGCATCAAGATCTACAACATGCGGGCAACACGTCCCGTGCCATGCAGAACTATCGAGGATAGCTCATGCAAATGACAACCGCAAAACTGCCGAAACAACCCGTGGCGACCGCCGATCTGGCGGGCACAACCGTTACCCTGTGCATGATCGTCAAAGACGAAGAAGCGTTGCTGGGCAAGTGTCTAGAGCGTGCCGCAGGCGTGTGGGACGAACTGGTCGTGGTGGATACGGGGTCGCAAGACAACACCGTCAACATTGCAAAGGCTGCCGGCGCGATCGTGCTTGAGCGGCCTTGGGACCATGACTTCGCGGCGGCTCGCAACTTTGGCTTGGCGGCGGCGCGGGGTGATTGGGTGCTTTACCTCGACGCCGACGAAATGCTTTGCGACGAGGTGAAGGAACAGATCCGTCTCACCACCAAGAATGCCGGTGTGGGCGCCGCGACTTTGGTGTTCCGCAACCGCCTGCCGCACGGAAATGTCCATCTCTCGAATCTCCTGCGGCTGTTTCGTCGCTTTCCCGACGTCACTTTTCGCTATCCCATCCACGAAGAGGTGTGGAGCTCCCTTGAGCCGTGTTTGCGACGAAGCGCCAAGCGCGTGTCGGCACTGACGGGGGTTGTTGAGCATCTGGGCTACCAAATGGAACGAGCGCAAGAGAAGAACAAGAAGGAACGCGACGTCACGTTGCTTCGTCGTTGCTTGGGGGCCGACCCGACTGATCTTTACAGCTGGTACAAGCTGCTGGAGGTTGCTTCGTTCTGGAAGGACGACGAGCTGCTTACGGGCACGGTCAATGCTTTCCGGGGCCACTTGCCGGCATTGGGCGGATACGGACTCGCCGGTTTTCCTTTTGCCGGCGAACTGCTTTCCATGATGGTGCAGGGTCTTTACAAAGCGGATGCAAACGCCGCGCTGTTGTTCCTGTCACCTTGGGCGGATCGCATCTCCCCATCGGCCGCGTATCACCTGCGTATGGCCGAGCTGTGGGAGTCCGTGGGTGAGCCACTGCGTGCCGCCGCAGAGTTCTGCAAGTGCATGGCTCTGCGCGATGTCACGCGCGATCAACAGTTGGCCTCGGTGCGCCCTTTGCTGGGTTTGTCACGCTTGGCCCTGATGCGCGGCGATCTTTGGGAGGCCTGGAGCCACACCGAGAACGCACTCAAAGCGAATCCTTTGGATCGCGAGGCGCTGTTGTCCGCGCTGCTCATCTGCAGGGAGGCTGCGGGGCGGGGTGGAGTGGGTGACTTTGTAAAAGCCTATGAAGCCGTCCATGGCGCCACCCTAGAGCTATCGGCCACCCTCAGTGAACTTGCTGCCATGCCCGGCTGGCTGAATCCCGAGCCCGTCGCGGCCTAGCGCCCTACCGAAGCTGCTTCGACAGCGCTTTGAAGTCATCGGTGCCGGCCACGTGGAGGGCGTCAAACAGAACCGTTTCTGTGCACGTCACCACGGCCCCCATGCTTTCCATCAACGTTAAGCCCCGCGCCCGGTTCGCTCCCGCGCGCGACACCACCGTGTCTTCGGGGACATGCACACTGACACCGCGCTCAAGCAGCCCGCGCACCGTTTGATAGACACACACATGCGTTTCCATGCCGGTGACCACCCATTGTCGCCGCGCGATCTGGGCGAACAGCTCATCGAATCCCGGAGCGCTGCTTGCGGAAAAGTGCAGCTTTTCCAGGTGAAAGACGCCGTTGGATCGAGCTCCCAACGCCCTTTGCAACGTGGGCACCGTGCCACCTAAGCCCTTGGGGTATTGTTCAGTCACGAGCACGGGCCAGCCTTGCCGCTGGGCCACCTCCAAGAGCAATACGATGTTCCTCTCGCAAGCCAAGCGCAGCGCTTCGGGCATCGCCGTGGCCAGCCGCTCTTGAAAATCAACGATGCATAAAGCCGCTTCGTTGCCGTGGATCGTGAACTTGCCAAGGTTGCTTGCGCTCATGACGGCCCAAGCCTACCAGACTTCCGGCCTTCATCGGCTGTCACGACACCGCAAAGCGGTCCGAAAAGAAGCGGTCGAGCCGCTCGCGCAAGAAGGCCAACGATGGCACAAAGAACAGCATCTTCTGATAGTCGGTGGGGTCATATGCATGTGCTGTGGCTGACTCCACATCGAACGGCCTCAAAAACGCATCCGTAGCGAAACGGCCCAATTCACCGAACGAAGACAGCAAGCCTGCGCCATAGGCCTTGGGTTTACCGTCTTGCAGCACGGTGCCGAATTCAACCGTGTACCAGTAAAGCCGCTCAAGCTCGACGATGCGCTCCGCGGGCGCACGCGCGGCCACCTCACCGAATCTTTGATTGAGCGCCGCAAGGTCTGGATTGCACAGCGACGACGCGTGTCCCACCACTTCATGGATCAAGTCTGGCTCGGGCGTGTACAACGGGCGGCTGCTGTGTCGGATGTATTGCGTGGAAAGAAATACGCGCCGAGACAGTTGCGTTAGGAACACCTGCGACGTCACCAACCCAGCCACCGGCAACATGCGAAAGCCACTCGCCTGCGAGAGCTGGGCGCTAACATCCGCAAGTTGAGGAATACGGTCGTGTCGCAGCGGCAAATGGCTCAGCCCATCGAGGTATTCGCGACAAGCGTACCGCGCGTGAATGGGCGAAAGCTTCTGCCACACCGTCTGCCAAACGGCGTGCTCTTCGTCAGTGTATTCGATGGTGGGAATGGGTTGTCCCTCTTCGAATTCGAGTGCCGCACGAGCGATGTGGCCACGGCGTTCGCGGTAGGCAAGATCGCGAAAACCGGGGTGGTCCCGATCCAAATTCACCAGATTGGCCTCGTTGGCCCGCGCGCGGCTTGGTTGCATGACAAAGATCTCCTTTGACATCGGCGGCAGAGGTACGCAGCCAAAGCCTCGCCCCACTTAAGTTTAGGACCGCACGGCGCTTGAGGCCACACCTTCGGGGCCAAGCTACAGGCGGAAAGTTGACGCCAGCCCGCCACCCAGCTTCCATGAAGCATGCACACCCTTGCGATGTTTATCGAGCCCGGCGTCGAAGCCGGTGGGTGGGGCGGTGAAGGTGTGTTGGTGGGCCGGCGTGTGGCGAACGAGTCGTTCTTGCGGGCGCTGGTGCGCTATGGCGACGTGGCTCGCTTTATGTTCTTCGTGGGCGAGCAGGCGCAGCGGCCCGCGGTGGAGGCATTCATTGCCAGCATGGATCACGTGGATCCGCAGCGCATCGCCATCGCCCACCGCTTGGAGTTACCGGATCTCTTGGGTGCCGGCGAAATCTCGGTGATTCATCATGAAAGCCATTGGGGCTGGTTCTTCGATCTCGTGGCGTTGCGCGATGCTTTTGCGCAAGTGCATGTGCCGGTGACCGGGCAAATTCACAGCTTGTCTTACCCGCGCATGTTGGAAAGTTATGTGCGCGGGTACCTGCAGCCACCGGGGCAGGGCGACGCTGTGTTTTGTTCAAGCCAAGCCGGTCGTTTGGCCTTGGATGAGAGCTTGGCAGTGGTTGCCGAAAGTGCGGCGGCGCGTGGCTGGCAAACACCCCCGATGAACTTCGAGCGTGCCCTGGTGCCGTTGGGCATCGATGTAGATGCGCTTGTGGCCAGTGCCAATCATCTGCCGCGATCTGAAATGCGCGCGCGCCTCGGCATTGGCGATGAAGCTCTGGTTCTGCTGTGTCTCGGTCGCTTTTCTGAATACGACAAGATGGACCTGTTTCCGCTGGTCCGCGTGTTCGCACGGTTGCTCGCGCAAACCGCAAGGCGGGACATTCATCTTGTCCTTGCGGGTGCACGCCAGGGCACCGGCACCCCCGAGATGGTGAAGCTGTGGGGCGACGCTATGGGCGTGTCGGATCGATTGCATCTGGTCGTCGACTTTCCCGTGGCCGAAAAAGGCGCGTGGTTGGCCGCCGCCGATGTTTTCCTTTCGCCCAGTGACAACGTGCAAGAGACGTTTGGCTTGGCTGTGATCGAAGCCATGGCCATGGGTTTGCCCGCGGTCGTTTCTGATTTCGATGGTTACCAAGATACCGTGCCACCCGAGGTGGGCTGGCGTGTGAAAACCACGATGGAAGCTGACCTTTCCATCCTGAAAAACTGGGGGCTTTCGCTTTACGAGCGGCCTTTGCATCTGTTGCTGGGGCAATCCACCTCTGTGGATCCTCAGGCGTTGTTGACAACATTGTTGCACGTCTGCGCAGACCCTGGCGACCGCCAGCGCAAAGGCGCCGCCGCGCGGGCGTGGGCCACCCAAAAGTATTCGTGGTCCGCGATCATTCCCGCGTATGAGGCTGTGTGGCGGCGGTTGCGCATGAACAGTAAACGCAATGCCATTGCATCATCGCTTGGCATGGATTTCTCGCGTATATTTGCGCGACATTTTGCGCAATCTGGAACAGCAGAGGCTTTGGCTGCATCAACATTTGCAGACGCATCTAAGTTGCACTTGCATCCCGAACTCAAAACGCTGTTCGACGAAGCAGACGTGGATTTCGCTTTGGCCGCCGTGCGAGCGGCCCCGCTGTCCTCCGCCCAGCTGTGCCAGTATTTACAATCCACGCGGTGGAGTGCGGGGCACAAAGGCACCTTGGCTGCACACATGCTTACGGCGTGGCTGCTCAAACACGGCCTCGTCGAGCGCGTCTGCTAGCGGCGCGTTTGCTAGTTCCGCGTTCGTTAATTTAGTGTGGCAAGGTTTGAGCAAGAATTGGGTGCGTTCTCGATGACGCCCACCAAATCCTTGAATCGTTGTTCCACGGGACGGTCGGCGGTGCGCGGGCGCAGTCCACGATCGACGATCGTTATGCGACCTGTGAGTTCGCTTGGCACGGGAAGCCCCATGGCCGTCACAAGTGCATAGTAAACAACGGCCACCCGATGGGGGTAATGCCGCGCATACCCCTCCGTCCGGTACAGCGGCCCGTGGTTATAGTGCGCCCAATACGCATGCGTCTTATGCTTGCAGCGGCTGGTGCGCGTGACTTTGGAAACGCGGCCATCACGGCCGCGAACGCGCGTCTCTACGCGCTCGATCGCAGCGCCATCGCGGTAATGCGCCAACTCCCGCGCCCCTAGAACGATGTTCTCTTGTGGGGTCATGATTGCGTTCCACATCCGGCCTTTGACGTTGCCATTTGTGCAGCGCCCCTTGTCGTCCAAGATGCAGCGGATGCCCATCAGGCCACCGTCTTTCGCGTAAACGTTATCGCCGCGAACCGTTGGCAAAACGGCCGTCTCATCCAGATCGCTCTCGTTGATAGCTATCGCCAACAACAGGGCGGGATGCAGATCGAATTCGTTGGCCGCGGTGACAAAGTCATGCGCAATCTGTTTACAGAAATCGGCATCCCACGCGGGCTTTTGCCAACGCAATTTCTCTTTGAGGCGGCAAACCGTTTCGGCGAAACATGTTTCGTCGAAGGTGGGAGGCGACGCGGCGCTGTCTGCATGAATCGCACCAGTCGTCGGCGCAGATGGCGTTTTTGCCGGCAAACTCTGCACTTTAGGTGCATGTTCACCCGCCTCCGCGGAGGTTAGGGTTGATAGCGCGCCAGCCACGGCGAGGATGGCGCTTACGATGTTCGTTGAATTCGACAGAAGCAAAATATTTATCCCGCTGGTTTAACTCTGCTTTGGCTCGAAACTCTTTTCGGAGTTTCCAGGGCGTCGGAGCGAGGACGGCGTCAGCACAATTAGTGTGTGGGCCGGTATGGGATAGGGTCGAGAGTCGAGGATTTATGTGTTTATGAAGCCTTAGTCAATGAAAATCGGCCTAAAACAAGCCCCAAACGCATGTCGCTTCATCTCAGATCTCTCGCAAGTGCGCGAAATTCTGTAATAGTGGACTGTTCGAGCATGCAGAGAAATTCGATACGACCCAGTCCTTTGAATTGCGACGAAGTGGACAAGATTTGGTTGCATGTTGCGGGCCAACTTGGATTCACGGTGTCTCGCAGCGATGAAGCCTACGCGTCATCGGACGGGCACGGCACAATCTTAATCGGAACTGCGGAAACGCTTGATGCTGATGATTGTGTTGCGCAACTCGTGTTTCACGAACTGTGCCACGCACTCGTCGAGGGTGAGCAGAACTTGGTGCAAGTTGATTGGGGTTTAGCAAATACAGATGATCGCGATATCTCGCGAGAGTATGCAACGCTGCGACTTCAAGCACACTTTGCAGATAAGTTCGGCATGCGCGTTCTGTTCGCGCCCACAACGCAGTGGCGACCGTACTACGCAGAGCTCGCCGAGGATCCGTTACAAGGTACCGACCTCGCGGCGGGCATCGTTGAAGAAACGTTACAGACCGCTTTAACAAGGCGTTGGCAACCGGTGCTGGAGTCGGCGCTCGCCCGAACGCAGGTCGCTTTGCAAACGAAGATCAACACGCCGCTATGACGACCACCATCGAGTTCTTTGTTCCCCTTGCGGCTGTCAGCGAGCCCATCGAGTCGCTCGCGGCGCGTGCGTTAGGGTGGCGCCCCGGATCCACCGGTGACGTTCGCGTGGTGCGTCGCGCTCTTGACGCGCGCAAAGGCCGTCCTGCGGGATTTCGTGTGCGTGCAGACGTTGCCAGGGCTGGCGAAACGCTCCCACCGCGATCATTTCTGCAGCGCCATCCCGTGCAATGGCCTAGCGGCCGCGCACACAAGCGCGTGGTGATCGTGGGTTCGGGTCCAGCGGGAACGTGGGCCGCTTTGCGTTTGATCGAAGCAGGTCTTGCTCCCGTGATTCTGGAGCGCGGCAAACAGGTGCAGCCGCGGCGCAAAGATCTTGCGAACCTGCAGCGCGGTGTTCTCAACAGTGATTCGAATTATTGTTTCGGTGAAGGTGGAGCAGGCACTTACTCCGATGGCAAGCTTTACACGCGATCCAAAGATCGCGATGGCGTTGCACAGATCCTCTCTGATCTGCGCCGCTTCGGCGCGCCCGATGAGGTGGAAGTGGATTCGCGTCCACACGTGGGGTCGAATCGTTTGCCGAAAGTCCTTACGTCGTTGCGGCAATTCATCGAAGCGCATGGGGGCACGTATCACTTCGAAACACAGTTTGCCGGTCTGCGCGTTGTTGATCATCGCATCGTTGCCGTGAAGCTCGCGGGTGGTGCTGAGATTGAAGCCGACGCCGTTGTGCTGGCCGTGGGCCACTCGGCCCGGCCCGTGTACGAATGGGCGGCCAGCAACAACATCGCGATTGAGCGCAAAGCGTTTGCGTTGGGCGTACGCATGGAGCATCCGCAGCCTGTGGTCAACCAGATGCAATACGGGGCGGCCGCTGAGCATCCTGCGTTGCCAGCGGCGTTCTATGAACTCAAAACACAGTCATGTGATCGCGGCGTATACAGTTTTTGTATGTGCCCCGGTGGTTGGATTGTGCCGGCATCGACGGAGGAGGGGGCTGTGGTGGTCAATGGCATGAGCCTGTCGCGACGCGATTCACCGTTTGCGAATTCCGGTTTCGTGGTCAGCGTCGCGCCCGATGATTTCGGTCCCTCCGCCGCAGGTCCTTTGGCCGGCGTTCACTTTCAGCGCGCGGTGGAGGAAGCTGCGTTTCGCGCGGGCGGATCGCTGTTGCAGGCGCCGGCACAACGGGTGATGGATTTTATTCGTGGCCAGGAGAGCAAAGACTTGCCACGCACGAGCTACCGGCCTGGCATCGTCTCGCGCAAGCTGGATGATGTTTTACCTGCACCCGTAACGCGAGCCATGCGTGAAGGCTTGGCTCAGCTGGTGGCGCGTATGCGGCCCCTGTCGCACAACGACGGCGTCTTGGTGGGCGTGGAGACGCGCACAAGCGCACCTGTGCGGCTTCTGCGCGATGCGGACACGCTGCAGTCGCCCGCACTGGCGGGCCTGTATCCATCGGGTGAAGGCGCAGGCTATGCAGGTGGCATCGTCAGCGCGGCGCTAGACGGCGTGCGCGTGGCAGAGGCGATCATTCGCAACGGCTAACGCCAACGTGGCGTCTATGGCGCTAACGGCGAAAGGGATTGTCGAGCTCGTCGGGGGACGGCGCGCGAGGTTCATCTTCAACGTCGCCCACATCTGCGCCGCGCGGAGACAGCGTGCCGTCCAAAAACTGCAAGAACATGTCGAGGTAGCTGTCTTGTTCGTCGCTCACATCTTCGAACATCGCGCCGATTTGGTACGAGCTGCCGATGCGAGTGCACCAAACCACGCGCGTGGGCAAGGTCAGGGGTTCTGAATACGCGCCTTGGCCAAACGCCAACACCAAACTGATGGTTTCCGTTCGGCCCACAACCAACGGTTCTGCGGCGATCAAACAGATGCCCGTCAAAGACAAGTCGCGCGTGCGTGCCTTAAAGTCGTCGATGCCCTTGCGCTTGATCGTCGCGTCCACGTCGATTGAAAACCGCGGGTGCTTGCGCGAGTCATTCGGAGAATAGGTTCCGCCAGGGGCCTTGGTCATGAGCGTTCTTTAGGCGCCAAAGAGCAGCGCCCCTTCATCGTACGCCAATCAGTGCGGAGGTCCAAACTCGCTACCAGCAGCTTTGAGCCAAGCCGCCCGTCAGCGCATCAATGTCGGCCGTCAAACGCCCGAGCCGGGCAAGAAGAGGCTCCCGATCCTCGGGCCCCGATGTAGGGTCAGGTGCTGATTCACTGTTTGAACCAACTTCCGTGCGTGTTGCGGCCACCGCCCCCGCCAGCCGGCGCCGTTCAAAAAACAGGCGGTTGACCAGAGTCATCAGCTCCTGCCGGGCATCCACCACACGCAACGTGCCTATCGCCACCGCCAACTCGTCGGGCGAATAAACGGCGCGGGCCAGATCCCAAGTGGCTCGCACCTCGACACGCAGGTCGTTGACGGTGTCCAGCCCAAGCGGTGCGATGGTGGTCCCATCGTCGAGATCGAGCGACTGGTTGCGCCCCCAGCGCTTTTCGGCGCGAAAACGCAGTTCGGGCAACCAACCTGCCCTGCGGGCACGTGTTGCCATGGCACGCATGCGTTCAGGATCCGCCAATGCAAGTGCGGCGGCGGTGTCCCGTAGGCGCGTCAGGCAAGGCGGAGGTTGCGCCTGTGCCCCCGGCCCATCGGCAGCAACCTGCGAGCGAATGGGAGGCTGGGCCGCCTGGCTTAAAGTACGGTCGTTGCCGTTCAAAAGAAATTCAGCCGAAAGAAATGCGGCGGCCGCCGCGGTTTGACGCCCATCAGATTGCGAGCCGCGCTGCCATTGCGCCGACAGATGAACTTGCGGCAACAGCGTGCGCCACTTGGACGGCGCGGGCGGCGCGAACACGCGAGGCACCGCCACATCGGGCGCCGCTGGCGCTGTTGGCGACACAGCGAGCAGCCCGAACGCTGTGGCCACCCAAACGATCGATTCTGTGGCCACCATACCGATGGCGGGTTGCCCTTCAAGGCCAGGCACGTTCTGCCAGTGGCCCCCGGCATCGAGCGACAGCGCACCGCCTGCGCCGCGAGGGGCGAATGCCAGCAACACATCCGGCGCGGCGTCCGTGCATCGAAGCTGCGGAAATGGGATGGGGCCGTGAACCTTGTGCCAACTGACGCTGGCGGCTGCGTGCAAAACAAATAGGCCTTCCCGTGCGTTCGCGAACACGCGCCCGCCGCCGTTGCAGGTTGAGAGAACCGAGAGATCGGCTGGTTTGCGCTGAGTCTCCCCGGAGGCGGGCGGGGCGGCCACGTGCCGCCAGATGGGATCGTCGTCAACCACCTGCCACGCACCTTGTTCTGAGGCCACATACACAACGTCGCGCGACGCTCGCATTGTCCAGGGCCCCCGCAGCGAGGCTTTCACGGAAGCTGGCGGAGGCGTTGCCTTGTCTGCACGCGTGCGGTTGTCGTCAAGCCAATCCTCGCCACCGGTGGTGTCGCGCACGGTATCCGGCACGCCGAACTTGTTGAACAGGGCGTTGTCTCTGGCCGCTTGCGCTGCGGCTTGCCCTCGTCCGTCATCCATCGGCGGCTGCGTGGGAAGCGGCAAGCGACGCAGGATCTGCCCCTCGTGGCTCAGCATCACAAGCGCGTCCTCCTGCAGCGCCCACACATGCCCAGCGGTCATGGCCACATCGAAGATTGGGCCAGCCACCACCACTTCCGCGGGCGCGCCTGCTTGCGCCTCCGCGATGGCGGCCCAAGCCACGAACAGTGTCAGGTGTGCAAACATAGCCACTTTATCGCCACCAATTGGCCGAAGTTGCGTGCAAAGCGCCACGGCCCAACGACAGCTCTTGTACCTGTGGTGGCCTCGTGCTACTCGCCAGTGATGGCTGCACGGCTGATCGACGGCAAGGGACTGGCGGCGCGCATTCGCGCAGGGCTCAAAGCGGAAACCGAGCAACTGACGCGAGCTGGTTTTCAGCCCGGCCTCGCGGTGGTGCTGGTGGGCCAGGATCCCGCGTCCCAGGTTTACGTTGGCAATAAAACGAAAGCCTGCGCCGAGATCGGCTTTCGTGCCTTCGATCACCATCTGCCCGACACCACTTCGGAGGCTGATCTGTTGGCGCTGGTCAACGCGCTGAACGAAGATCCGGCCGTTGACGGCATCTTGGTGCAGTTGCCACTGCCCGCACACATCGATAGCCGCAAAGTGCTTTTGGCGATCAACCCTGCCAAGGACGTCGATGGCTTTCACCCCGACAATTTGGGCCGCCTGTTGATGGGCGAGCCGCGCTTCGTTCCCTGCACCCCTGCAGGTGTCATGCGCCTAATTCAAGAAGATGGGCTGTCCGTTGAGGGCAAACACGCCGTTGTCTTGGGCCGTTCCAACATCGTCGGGAAACCAGCCGCCGTGTTGCTCACGGCCGCCAATGCCACCGTCACTTTGTGCCACTCGAAGACCACGAACCTGCCCGACATCATTCGTCAGGCGGACATCCTGGTGGCTGCGATCGGGCGTGCCAAGTTCGTCAAAGGAGATTGGATCAAGCCGGGCGCCGTGGTCATCGATGTCGGCATGAACCGCCCCGAAGGTGGCAAACTGTGCGGTGACGTGGATACCGAAGCGGCCGCCGTTCATGCGGCCGCCATCACGCCTGTGCCGGGCGGAGTGGGTCCGATGACGATTGCGATGCTGATGGAAAGCACGCTGGCTTCGGCCCGCCGGCGTGCTGGCAAGTAACCACCCTCACTCGGACGCGCGCCACCACCGCCAACCTGCGGTAACCTTACCCCATGGTACGGTCGGGCGCGCTGGCTGACGAGGACGCAGACGGAGGCTCGCCCGCCGGTCGTGCGCTTGAGCTTGGCAAGCAGGTGGCCACCTTGGTGTTTGCAGCCACAGCGCCCCTCGTGGGGGCAACGGCGGTGGGGCAGGCCATCGCATGCCGGAACGCCTTGGCCCGCCTCGGCTACGAACCGCCGCTGTTCGTTGTTTATGATCTGCAGCGGCTGTTGAGTGGGGGCGCGCCACCATCTGACGCTGAACTTGCGCGGGTCCCTGGCCGAGGTGGTTGGGACCGACGCACCCAAGAACTGTTCGCGCGTTACGTGGGCCTGCTGCGTGGGCTGGTTTCGACTCCCGCGTTCGAGCACACGGCTCGACGACCGCTGCCTGTCGAATACGAGGCGGTGTTGATCGCGCGTCTGTTGGTGGATGCTTACCGCCGGTGGGTGGGGGCGGGCGTTCGGCCCAGCACAGGCGCGCCGCTGCCCACGGCCGGATCGAGCCACAGCACCCCCGCCGACCTGGCTGTGCTTCACGATCCATCGTGGTGCCTGGGCTTCATGTCGGCCGCTGCCACATTACGTGACTTCGTGGTGGCCCGCGCCGAACAACTGGATCTTGGGCCGTTGCGGCTGCTTGGTTTGTTCTCGGGATCGGCTCCTGCAAATCTGCTGGATCTCTACAATTTGATGGGCAGCGCGGCGGGTGGCCGTGCGGTTGAGTTTTCTTTGCAGCTGCTGCCGTCGGTGTTGGAAACCAAGCGCTCCACAGCGTCGCAACGGTTTTCGATCGATGGCTATTCTTCTGTTGAAAGGCGAGGCAGCCTGGATGCCATCTTGCCGTCCGAGTTGGCGCACGATGAAGATACCTTTGCCCACAAGGTTTTGAGCGACGAGCTGCTTTACTACGGGCACGAACGTCGCGCTGAATCCATTTTGCGCGAACACTGGGTGTTGGTTGACGCTTCCGCTTCGATGCGGGGCCTGCGTGAGGTTTGTGCGCGAGGTTTGGCGGTGGCCTTATGCAAGAAGCTTAGCCTGCAGGGCGACAGCGTCAGCTTCCGTTTCTTCGACAGCCGCTTGCACCGGCGCATTCCCGTGGGAGCCGCTGGGGGCCATGATCTGCCACATATCCTTTCGTTTCGCTCTGAACATGGCCGCCACTACGCGCGCGTGTTTGACGATCTTTTGAATGAAGCGCGGCGAGGCAAACGGCGTGGGGGCCGAGACTTGGCGATCACGTTCATCACGCATGGTGAATGTCACATTCCCGCGGCGCTCGTGGAAGGCCTTGCGCAAGTGGCGCAGCTTTATGGCGTGTTCGTTTTGCCTTCGCGGCCGCTGGCGCTCACCTATCTGCCGTTGCTGCACAAGCACCAAATTCTGACCACCGCCGACTTTGCGAACGCCGACGCCCGCAAGCGGCGCGCGTTAGACATCTTGCAGGACGTAAGCCGTGCCCACGCGTGACGAGGTTGAAGCGAAGGAGCGAGCCGATCGCGCTTTGCGAACCGGCCGCCCCGCCGAAGCGTTGGGCCTGTACAAGAGCTTGCTTTCGCGTGTCGCTGTGTTCGAGCCGGGCCTTTATGAAAGCTGGCTTGAAGGTGCGATGGCGGCCTACCGTGCCCTTGGTGCCAAGCGGGCCGCAGGCTTCATCCTGCTGGCGCTGCGGCGCTTTGCCGAAGTTGAAGCGGCCTTTCACCCCGAACAAGACCCGTTGCCCTGGGCCTTGGCTTTGGGGCGGCAAGGCCGGCGCAAGGAAGCGGCTCGTTGTTTAGAACGTGCGGGCCTGTTGGTGTTGGCCGCGCGGGAGCTTGAAGCCGCCGACGATTACGCGGGCGCTCGTGTGTTGTGGGAACGTTTGGAACGCGAGCCGGTTTTGCGCGGTCGAGCCTATGAAGGCGCCTTGGTGGAATTGATGCGCGCGCGAGTCGAAAGCGAACTGGGCAACACCGAAGCGGCCGACACGCATCATGCGATAGGCCGCCTTGAAGCGCTGGCCGATGAATACGAAAGCCGCGGGCAGCGCGAACGTGCGTTCGATTGCTATTTGTTGCTGTTGCGGTTGGGGCAGGGGCCGAACACCGCGTTCGAGAACCTGGCCGAAGGGTATATCAACGCGATTCGAATCTTGATTGCTGATGGTCAACGCGACTTCGCGCTGCAGTACCTCGATGATTTTATGGCGGCGGCCGCGGACCGCACAGAGTTTCATGCGGCAGCGGCGGTTGCGTTGGATGCGGCCGAATATTGCCGCCGGCACGGCTTGTCGTTTGAGACGCAATTCCTCAAGCGCGCGGTTGATTTTTGGATGGCGGCGGCCACGCAAAGCCAGGCCCAAGGGCAAACGCCCGAGCTTGCCGAAAACGCTTTGTCCGCCGCCTTGGACGCGGCCACGTCGCTGGGCGATCTGCAGCTTCTTGCACGTGTGTACCAGGCGTTGGCGGCGCTGCCACTTGAGCCCGGGCGCATCGAACGTTACGTGACCCTGGCCGATCGCTACGCGCGGTCGGCCGCGCCCACCACGGCAACCATGGGCGAAAGCGCTTTGCCCCAGGCGTATAAAAGCAAAGGCGCTTATCAAGACATCGCCTGGCAAGATCTGATTGAGTGGGAATTGGCTGGAAACGCCGAGGCCGCTCTGACGCTGATCGTTGTGGAACGCACCGATCACGTGCGCTTTGCGCGCGCGGCGTTGGTCGCGCTGTTGGTTGCGGTCGACAATCCCCATTGGCCACAGGACGCCACAGCGGCGCGGGCCGTTGCGCAGGGGCTGGGTGATGTGGAGGTTTACGAAGTTTTGTCGCCGCTTGAGAAACTGGCGACACATGCCGCACCTGACGTGCGTGCGGCCGTCATGTCCGCCGCGGGCAAAGTGTTATGCAAGCGCAGCTTCACAACCATTCGTCACGGCTTAGATGATTCGGACGAGCGGGTGCGTGCCGAAGCGCGGCGCGCCTTGCGCGGGCTTCATTTTCGCGACGGCCTAGAGACGCTCGTGCGCATCTTCCGCGAGTCGCGCGATGTGGCTGTGCGCGAAGCCGCGCTGGCCGCGATTGCCGATGTGCCCATCTTGGAGGCGGCGTTCGTGCTGCTGGATGTGATTCGAGAAGACGATGGCGCTTTGCGCGCTTTGGCTGTTGAGCGGCTGTGTACATTTCCCAGCATGGGTTTGCTTCCGCACGTGCGCGCCGCCATGGAAACGGCCACGGGTGCCGCGAAGCAAAGCTTGCAAGCTGTTCTTGGCGCGTTGCAGGCTTACCGTCCGTAAGCGCGTATTCGCCTGAATCACCGCCGGCCCGTGCGTAGCGCGCGAGGCACGTGATGCGAAATGTCCTACGCGGGTCGCCCACGAAAATTTTCGGTAACCGCTCGTTCCTGTGTGGTTATTCCGTGCTAAAACCGGCTCGGTTCCACAGGGAGCGCGGCGCGTTGACGGCAGCGTTTCTCGTAAGTGTTTGGTCGAGACCCCACTGTTGCTACTGGAGCAAACGAAATCATGGCTACGCGAATTGCAATTAACGGTTTTGGACGCATCGGACGTCTGGTGTTCCGCGCGCTGTACAGCCAAGGGCTGTTCGGTAAGGACTTCGAGGTCGTTGCTGTCGGCGACATCGTTCCTGCAGACAACTTGGCGTACCTGCTGAAGTACGATTCGACCCAAGGCAAGTTCGAGGGCGAAGCGGGCTTCAAGTCAGAAGACACGCTCACGGTCGATGGCAAAGAAATCAAGGTCGTTAGCGCAAAGTCGCCTGCGGAATTGCCGTGGAAGCAATTGGGCGTGGACCTCGTCATCGAATCAACAGGTCTGTTCGTCGATAAGGCGAAAGCCCAAGGTCACATCGAAGCCGGCGCCAAGAAGGTGATCATCTCTGCCCCAGGCAAAGATGAAGACATCACCATCGTCATGGGCGTCAACGAAGAGAAATACGACGCCGGCAAGCACCACGTGGTGTCGAACGCCAGCTGCACAACCAACTGTTTGGCTCCGTTGGTGCACGTGGTTCTCAAAGAAGGTTTCGGCTTGACCGAAGGCTTGATGACCACCGTTCACTCGTACACCGCCACGCAAAAAACGGTGGACGCCCCCAGCCGCAAGGATTGGAAAGGCGGCCGCAGCGCGGCCATTAACATCATCCCCAGCACCACGGGTGCAGCCAAGGCCGTGGGCCTCGTGTTGCCACAGGTCAAGGGCAAGTTGACCGGCATGTCTTTGCGTGTGCCCACGCCAACCGTTTCGGTTGTGGACTTGACATTCAAGACGGAAAAGGCCACCAGCCTGCCCGAGCTCAACGCAGCTTTGAAGAACGCCAGCGAGACGTACCTCAAGGGCATCTTGGGCTACACCACGGACGAAGTGGTTTCCACCGACTTCATCCACGACAAGCGCTCGAGCATCTACGACGCAGGCTCGTCGATCGAGCTCAACTCCAACTTCTTCAAGTTGGTGAGCTGGTATGACAACGAGTGGGGTTACTCCAACCGCGTTGTTGACCTCGTCAAGTACATGGTCAGCAAAGGCCTGTAATTAGGCCGCGCAACACGCCTCGTGTTGCAAAAAGAAACCCCGCTTGGCGAGACGCCTGCGGGGTTTTCTTTTGGGTTCGGGTTTATGCCGCGCTAACGCCTTGATCGGCGGCGATGCCAAATAAGTGCAAAGCCCGCCAACGCCGCCAGCACACCGGCCGGAGCCGCGGGCGTGCGGCCTGGGGCCCAGGTGCAGCCACCGCCGCTGTCGTCGCTGGAACACGCCGGCTTGCCGTCCGCGGGGTAGATTTCGCAAACGCCATCTTGATCGTCTTTGGCCAGCGTACGCCTGAGCGAATCGCCAGGCATCACAATGGCGGCCATCGTGGTTTCTTGAATTTCGGCGGTGCCCGGGCACGCGGGAACGGGCTTGCCTTCGTTGTCCACCAAATTGGATTGCCCGCCGCCATCACACGTGTGGTCCAGCCCAATCACGTGGCCAAACTCGTGGGTCAGGGTGTTTTGCAAATCGTGGGTGTTGGTGCTGCGCAATAGCTGTGGATTTGCCACCACGTCGCCCCACATCGCAAACATCGCGTTGATCTCAACGTCGGTGTCCACGATTTCGCCGCTCTGGCGGTTCGCAAACACGGAGGTGATGGCCAAGGCATTTTGCGGGTAGGGCACGCGGTCAACGTCTTTGCGCGCGTTGCGGCCCCAAAAATCGCTGCGAAATTGAACTGTGTTGACCTTGTCCGCTTCCACGAAGCTTGTGGTGCTGGTGGAAGCCGACGTGGACAGAAACATCTTGGTGCAAGCGAGTTTGGATGAACTCCACTGCGCCGCCGCTTCATTGACCGCCGTGCGAAACAGCTCTTCTGAAACGTTCGTGGGGCGGCCGCCCAGCAGGTACCGTAAGTTGAGGCAGGACCTCTTCCACCCAAGCTCCACATTGGTTCCCGAGGCGCGCGTTCGCACGTAGGCGTGGCCAACGCCGCCCCACGACGCGGCCAGAACCAGGCCGGCGCACGTCGCTTTCAATAGGGGTTTCATCGGCCTTGTGCCTCCAGCAGGAGCTTCACTTGCTGGCGCAGATCCGAAAGCCGCATCTGCGGTTCAGGCGAGGCCGGTCCAAAGGCCCCGGTGCGGGTTTTCAGCACGGCTGCCGAGCGATCAGGCGGCGCCGCCATCCACTCCCCGCGGGCGTCACTAAACAACCGGCGCTTGCCCTGGCCGAGTCCGGTCAAAACAAAGCCAAACTCCGCGTGTGCTTTGTCGCGGGCCGTGAGAAAGAGCACGGCCTTTTCGCCAACCTGAAATGATGGCAAGCCGTGCACTTTCATTTCGAGATCCCCCACGACGCCGCCTGGCTGCACGACCTTGATGGTTCGCGTCTTGCCCAGAAATTGCCCCTTCCAAGATTCCTGCACGCGCAACTGAACCTCGCTTCGGATCGCTTTATGATCCTCCTCAAATTGCGCCTGGCTGGACATCACCTCAGCGACGACGATTGCGTCCGAAACCGCGGTGATCTCGGGCAACTCCATCGCCAGCACCATCGAAGCTGACGAGCGACGCGCGCCGATGACCAAGGTGGGGACAGCGGCCCCCCAACGCAACAAGCGACGACGAGAAGGCATAAGTGATGTGTGCACCGGTTTATTTCCCTTGGGTCGATGAATAACATCGGATGAGCCCGTTGGCTCTAAAGGCTGCGTTGTTTTGACACGGTAGACCACGCCCGGGGGCCAACGTCGCGTGAACTTTTCACAACGCTCGCGTTTTTTGTCTCTGTCAGATCTTGCGCAGCCTCAGACGGCTGCCGCGTGCGGCGCTGACCTGCGCCGCTGACAGCTGACCTCGTCGACCCATAATTCCCACAAGGTCGTAAAGCCGCGCGAGCCATCCGTCGTCCACGGATCCCTCACGAAAGCGACGTGCAAACCCTCGCGGGTTGGGCGGAAGTGAGGCCAAATGCGCCGCCTCCAAAGGTGTCAGCGCCTCCGGCTCTTTGCCAAAGTAAGCGCGCGCGGCGGCGCCCACGCCACGGATTCCCGGGCCGAGCTCAACCAGATTGAGATAAAGCTCAAGCACCCGACGTTTTGGCACCAGGCTGTCCACGCGCCACGTGAGAACCGTTTCCGTGAGCTTCCGTGCCAGTGTGCGGTCATGCGACAAGAACAGGTTTTTCGCCACTTGTTGCGTGATGGTGCTGGCCCCACGGGCCATACGGCCACGTTCAAGATCATAGACCAATGCTTTGCGAATGTTTTCAGGCTCGAAGCCTTGGTGTGAAAAGAAGCCAGCGTCTTCGGCGGTCATGAACGCGGCCAGCAGATGTGGGGGCATCTTTGCCAGCGGCGTAAAATCAGCCGAAGCTGGCGACACCGGCAGGGCAGGGCGATCGGTCAGTTGCCCAGTGGCGGCCACCAGGGTCGGCAAATCACTTGCCAACACCGCCGCCTCCTTTTTCACCGTGCATTTGCGAGGCACACGGATGTTCAACGCAAGCTTGTCCCAGTCGTCGGCACTGAACGCCAAATCAACCCTGGCTTCCAGCCGGCCTCCAAGCTCGATGCCCCACAGCGCGCCCTGAACCGAAGGAGCAAAGCGCGCGGGCATTCGCGCGCAGTCCCACCCGCCATCCGCTGTGAGCAGCGACAATTCACCGCGCTTTTCTCCCCACACGGTGGTCCAGCCTTCGATCTTGATTGGCAGCCCCAACGGCACAACGTTCGCGTCAGCCAACGTGAGGCGGCCCTCGCGCCAATCGAAGCGGCCCTGCGCTTTGCCGCGGGCGGCTTGCGCGCGCCATGGCTCCTTATCGAGAGCCGGATGGTGAAGGGCCACTTGGCCCACCTGCGCTTCAATTTGCCAAGCCAGTTCAGTTGAACCTGGGGTCCAGGCAACGCTCGCGTTCGCCGTGGCGCTGGCCCGCTGCAGGGCCACGCCCATAACGTCGAACAGCGGCGCGAACCCGGCCAGCGGTAGGTCATGAAAATCCAACTGCGCCGTTAGGCCTTCGGGCGTGAATGCCGCCTGGGCTGCAAAGGCGCCTTTGGCGCCCGGCGTATGCGCAGAAGCCGTCCAACCGCGGGCGCTGGCCGAGGCCTCAATGGCCACGCCCGCGAGCAACGGCGCGCCGCCGGGCAACGTCACCGCAAGCTCTTGGCCCTGTACCAGAACATCATGATTTGAGGTGATTTCGATGACAGCGTTTTGCAGCCGTGCTGAAAGCTTCGCCGCAAGATCAAGGGACAAGCCGCCTAGGGACGCCTTGCTTCCCGAAGCGTTGCGCTGCACTTGCAACTGCGTCACTCGTGCGGCCAAGCGCTGCCCACCAGGCAATTGCACGAGAGCTGACACGCGGCCGCTGTGCACCTTCAGGTCAACGCCGCCGCCGGAGCCCACGCGCGAGGCGCCTTTTCCTCTTCTCACGCCGCGCACATTGTCGGCCGAGCGGGCGACCAGGATGCGTAAGTCCAACCCGCTCACATCCACCCCCAGGGGCCGCCCAGGCTTGATCTCAATTCGATCGCAAAACGCCAGCGGCTCGCTCTCGAACGGCGCGCGGCCGGCCACGACCACATCGCGCACAACCAGCACCAACCCACGCGCGCCAAAAGCGGGGTACAGGCGACCAATGGTCACCGCGAAGCCCGTTCGCTCACTTAAGGCTCGCGCCACCCACGGCTGTGCAAACGCAATCCAGAACACGCAGGTAAAAGTGAACAGCGCGCTGAACGCAGCAACGAGTGTGCGAGCCCAAACGCGCCCTGATGCTTTTCGCATAGCCACCGTCATGCATCGGCGGATGCGCCAGAAAATTGACCCGGCACCAGGCGGGGGGATCTCAGTGGGCTGTGAAGGTTTGTCCGCGCGGCGGCGCCGCATCCAGCAACGCCGACTGCAACGGACGCCGGCCGTCCACACTGCAACCCCGCAGGCCCGCGCCGCGGATCAACCGCCCGATCAATTCCGCAAAACCAATGCCCGCCAGCTTCGCCAAGCGAGGCATGGCAGAAAGGGGGGTCAATACCGGCATCGTGTCCACGTCGCGCACGATCTCGTTGCCTTTGTCGGAGACCTGGATCTGCACCGTGGCCGCGCCTTCGCACCCGATGGCTTCGTAGGCGGCGGTGGCCAGGCGCAAAATTGAACGCAAACGTTCGGCCGGCAGGCGGCATGGCACCGAAGCGCCGCCGGCACGTGCCGCCGCACCTGTGTCCCGTAAGAATTCAAGCGCCCCCAGCGGCTCGCCGTCCAGCACGCCCACTTCAACCGTGCGCCCCGCCAGGTGCCGTTCCACCAGCGCCTGCTGATCTAGCCGCAGGGCCTCTTCGAGCGCGGCCTCCAACTCCATTTCGTCGTAGGCGAGGCTGTCCACGAACTGCATGCGCTCGTGAACGGGGCGCACTGTCACGGGGTACCCGAACTGCCCGTGCACATCGGCCACCGCTTCGCCGCTGGCGGCATCGAACAGGTAGCCGGGCGCCGTGGGCAGGTTGTGCAGCCGCAAGATCTCCTTGGTTTTGATCCGGTGAGACGCCACCGCCGCCGCCACCACGCCCGAGCCGGTGTAGGGGACGCCCATCACCTCAAGGAACCCCTGCACGCAGCCATCCTCGCCCTGTCGCCCCTGCAGCGCCAACAGCGCGCACGAAATGTTCGACTGGCGAAGCAAGACGTCGAGATCGCGGTCCAGAAACAACTGCACGCCTTCGTGGCCCAAGGTGGACAACGCCGAGGCAATGGCCGCGCCCTGCCGCACGCCCAGCTCCCGTTGGCCCGGCCGCCCGCTCAAAAAGATCCCGATGCGTTGCTTGCCCTGCATGTTCCACCGGTAACCCCTGGCGGCGCGGCGGTCAAAAAAACGAGCGGAACCCGGATGCAGACGGGCGTTTTGTGGTAAAGACTGGCCGCAATGACGTTTCTTGAAGCCGCTCTGCAGATCCTTGGCAGAGAGCGTAAGCCCCTCCACTTCAAAGAGATCACGGAGATGGCTGTTGGCAAAAAGCTACTCACCTTCGTTGGCCGTACGCCCGAAGTGACGATGCAAACCCAACTGACCGCCGCCGTGAAGAAAGCCCCAGGCAACCCGTTCGTTCGGGTGAAGCCGGGCGTGTTTGGTTTGCTGCGGTACCCTGACGTGGTCGAGCCGGAAGCACCGCCAGCACCCGCCCCCGTGGTGGCCGAACCGAAGGCCGAACGTGCCGAACAAGCCGCCGACGAATCAAGCGCCGATGCGCGCCGGGGTCGTCGCTCACGTCGTGGCCGTCGTGGTCGAGGCGACGCTGACGATCGTGCCGGTGATGACGTTGCGGGCGATATTGTCGCGGAAAAAGAACAGGCTGCGGCCACGGACGACTCTGAATCTTTGTCCCCACCGGTTCGCGTTGAGGCCCCACAAGGCCAACCAAGCGGCGACGTTGTGCCGATGGCGGCCAGTGGTGACGACGCAGCCGGCGCTGACGCGGGCGACGATGACGGCGATCTCGCCGGCGACGACGACGCCGACGGCGAGATGGCTGCAGGCGGTGCGGCCGGCGAGGGTGAGGGTGAAGGCCCAGGCCGTCGCCGTCGCCGTCGTAGGCGCCGGCGGCGCGGTGGTGCGGACGCGGGAGGCCTGCAAACGGAGGCTGCCACGGGTGCTCAGCCGTTCGTCGCTGACTTCCGGGGCGGCGATTCGATGGGCGATGATGATCTCGGCGCCGATGTCGCTGAATCTGAATCAGAGCCTCGCGGCAGCGCCCCTCCGCATGCCAACGACGCAGCGGGATCCAGCGTTGCGTCTTCTGATGTGCCGCCGTCTTCCGACAGCCACGGCGATCAAGGTCGGCGCATCATGGCGCCGATCGACGCGGCCATCGAAGTGTTGCGTGGCCAGGCCCCAGGACGCGGCGTGCACGTGCGGCAGATTGCCGACGCGGCTGTGCGGCGTCGCTTGATCCACGGCGAGGCTCATGAAGCCTGGCGGGTGGTGCGCGCGGCATTGGCCGCTGAGGGCAAAGAACGTTTGCGCGCCGGTTTGCGCCCACGCATTCGAGCCGCAGGCAGCGGGTTGTTTGCGCTGGCTCGTCGCCCCGCTGACCTGGATCTCGAAAAGGCTGAACATGTTTACGGCGAGGCCGTCCGGGCCTTGCGTGAACGCACATTGGCTTCGCTTGAACTGCGTCTAGGCGAACTGGCCAATGGCGCTTTCGAGGCTTTGGCGCGCGTGTTGTTGCAACGCGAAGGCTTCGGTCCCGCCACGTTCGTCAAACGTGTCGAGGGCACCGTTTACCTTGAGGCGTTGCGTGGCCGCGGCTGGAAACCGTCGAAGTGCTTGGTGGCTCTGCGTTGGGGCGCCACCCCCGCCGGCCGCCGCGCCATCGGTGAATTGCGTGCAGGCGTTCGCGCCCGCAACGCCGACGAGGGCGTGTTGCTTTTGGCAGGCCGCTTGGCGGAAGAGGCGATTCGCGAGTGGAAGCAACCGGGCCCCCCGATCGAGGTGGTGGATGGGCCTGCGATGGCAGAAGCTTGTGGCCGTCATGGCGTGGGCGTCATCAACGCGCAGGTCAGCGTCGACTTTGTGGACGCCGACTTCTTCGCCGAGTTGGCTGAAGGTTAACCTCGACGCCTTTGGGGACCAGCATCACCCAAGGGCAATGGTGTTGGCTTGGCCGCGTGGGCTTCGTGCCCACGGTGGCCTTGCAAGAGCGCCTACGCCAAGAGGTCGCCAGCCGCGCCAGGCGGCCGACCTTGCTGCTGTGCGAACACGATCCCGTCATCACCATGGGTCGTTCCGCGCGGCCCAAGAACCTGCTTTGCTCGCCTGAGGATTTGGCTGCGGCGGGCGTGCAGTTGCACGTCGCCAGCCGCGGGGGCGACGTGACTTATCACGGCCCGGGCCAACTCGTGGCTTATCCCATCTTTCCTCTGCGAGCCAAAACGGGGGTGGTCGCACACGTGGAGGCGATGGCCAAGGCGGTCATCGCGGTTCTGGCAGGTTGGGGTCTGCGCGGGGAGTTTCGCCGGGATGAGCCGGGCGTGTGGATCAACGGAGCGAAGGTGTGCGCTTTTGGCGTGCACGTGCGCCGGCGGGTGCCTATCCATGGCCTCGCGCTGAACGTGCAAACCGACCTTGCGGCGTTCAACATGATCGTGCCGTGTGGAATTGTGGGCAAAGCCGTAACTTCGGTAACGGCGTTGTTGGGTGAACCGATCCCTGTCAGTTCCGTTGTGCCTTTGCTCGCCGCGGCCCTGAGCGAGGCGTTCGAGGTTGTGCTTGAAGAAGTGCATGAAAGCGTGATTGCGGGTGTTGCGACAAGCGCGGTATCATCACTGCTTCAAACGTGAGCCATACTTCTTCGGGACGAGTTGTGGTCGCCTTCAACCGCGACTATGAAGGCGCAAAAGCCGACCCTGAAAACCGAGCGCGTGAAGACGTGGTTGGTGTGGCGAAAGATGTGTCGGCGGCGTTGGTGGAAGCAAACTTTACCGTCGACACCGTCGGTGTCACTGACGATGTGGGACTCGCGGTGAACGACATCGCTGAACTGCGGCCGGACGCTGTCTTCAACCTGTGCGAATCCTTTGCGGGGCAAGGACGTTTCGAAGCGGCGTTTCCGTTGCTTTTAGAACTCGCCGGCCTGGCGTACACGGGTTCAACGGCGCCCACGTTGCTGCTTTCCGTCTACAAAGATCGCGCGAAACAGATTCTGCAAGCCGCGGGCATCAGCACCCCTGTGGGTCTACGTGTGGATGGTCCGTCGGTGCCCGAAGGCTTCGTGATGCCAGGGCCGATGATCGTGAAACCTTCTCGTGAAGACGCGTCGGTGGGCATCAGCGCGGCCTCGGTCGTCGACACGCGAACGGAGCTTGAGGCGCAGGTGAGCCACGTCTGGGAACGCTACCGGCAACCCGTTTTGATCGAGCAGTTCATCGAAGGCCGGGAGATCTACGTGGGCAAGTTGGACGAGCCCCTGCAGACGGGCGCGCGCCCCGTGACCTGCCGAATCTTGCCGCTGTTTGAGGTGGATTTTTCCACCATGCCTCCCGATCGACGCCACGTGGTGACGTTCGATGCCAAGTGGAATGAAACCTCGCCCGATTATTTGTCTACGCCCACCCGTCCTGTATGTGATTTGCCGCGCCACACGGTTGAACGCATCGAACTGGTGGCGCGGGCGGCGTTCGCGGCGCTCGACCTACGCGACTACGGCCGGGTCGATATTCGCTTATCGCAAGAAGGCATTCCGTACGTCATTGATGTGAATCCCAACTGCGACGTTTCGAAGGTGGCTGGTTTTGCGAAGGCCGCGCGCGCCGCCGGCGAATCTTATGAATCTGTGATTGCGCACATCGCGCGCCTAGCCTTGGCACGAAAAGATGCTGATACGATCCCCCTTACCAACCGATCGCGCCACACTGGAAAAGCTGGTGGTCGATCCGCACAATCCCTTTCGCGACGAGGAAACAGCGTGCGCGCTCGAACTGCTCGAAGCGGTTCTGGTTCAGCCTGAAGGCAATACCTACGAAGCGTTGGCGGGCTTCGACGAGAGCGCGCAGGCCCTTTGTTATGCGTGTTTTGGCGCCACGCCAATGACCGACGCCACCTTCGATTTGTATTGGATGGTGACCGCGCCACACCTGCGTGGCCAGGGCTTGGGCGGGCAACTCCTGACGGGGGTGCAAACCGCGCTCACCAAACGAGGCGCACGATCCATTCGCATTGAAACCTCCAGCCTTGAAGGCCAAGGCGGTGCCAAGCGGTTTTACGAGCGCCACGGGTTTAAGGTCGTGGGCCTGATCGCAGACTTCTACCGTCCGGGCGATGATCTGGTGACGTTGGTCAAGCGATTGGTGCCGTGATGCGCAGGTCCTGCGGCGCTTGGCGTTCCACAGCTTTGCTTTTGCTCGTGCTCAGTCAGTGCAAGCGAACCCCTTCGGCACCCCCAGTCTCCGCCAACGCGGAGCCCACCTTTGAGACGCCTGTGCTTGGCCAAGTGCAGGTGCAACAGATGGCGACCCAGGACACACAAGTGCCCGGTGTGTCCTTCGACGACGCTGCCTTGACCAACGCGGCAAAACAGCAAGTGCAAGACGCGGCAATATTCGCGGGCGCTGGCCGTCCCAACGCCGCGGTGGCCACGGTGTTGCTGGGTTATGCGGTGGAAGACGTCCGCGCCGAAGGGAAAGCTTTGGCTCGCGCCATTGCAAAGCTTCGCGTGGGCGTGGCTCCCACCAAATTGGCTGATCCCTACTGGGCCGAAGATGTGGAAGCCGCGGCGGAGCTTCCCTACGTCTTGGGCGGGGACGGCAAGCCACCACAAAAAGTCTATTCTTCCCTCGTCACCCGCTTGGTGAACGACCTGCTGCGGGATTACATCGCCCGCCAAAAGCTTCGCACCGCGCCCGAGGCTGAGGTTGTGAAATTGATCAGCTCCAAGGAAGGCTCGCTTCGAGAAGAAGCCATCCGGCAGGCGGGCCAGCGTCAGCTTCAGCAAGCTGTCGAACCTCTGCTGGGGCTGCTCACGGACGAGGATGAGACGGTGAGAGACGCCGCCCTGGGTGCGCTGCTCGCCATGCGTGAACGGCGGGCCGTCGCGGTGTTGACCAGCAGCCGCTCGATGCACGACCGCCGCGAGATGCGGAAAATCGTTGAGGCGGTGGCGCTACTGGGTGGACCTGAAGCCGCGTCTTACCTGGAATTCGTGGCCGACGCGCACGAAGATGAGGAGATCCGCGGCCTCGCGAAGCGCTCGTTGGCTCGCCTCAAGACCCGCTAACAGAAACAAAGTTGGCAGTTTTTTCGTCGTTCAGCGCTTGGATGAGCAGTAAAGACCGCATCGCGATACTATAAGGGGGTGACTGCCACCGAAGTTGGCGCCCTCGACCCGCTGGTGGGCCGCTTCCGCCTCCGCCACTGGATCGGCGGCGACGCTCTGCGTTTTGCCGCGCGTGCGCAAGATACGAACGACGGCTCCAGCGCTGTTCTCAAATTCGAGGCGCCGGGCGGCCTGCTGCGCGAGTACGTGCACCTCACGCGGCTGACCCACCCGCACATCGCTCGCGTCGTGGAAGTGGGCCAGATTCAATCGCCGTTGATGTGGTCGCCACCGCAGGGACCGGGGCCGATTGATCTAACGGGGCGCCTCTACCTTGCCACCGCTGATGTGGGCGGTATCTCCTTGCAGGCGTGGCGCACATTGGCTGCCCCCTCTGTGGGGGATGTGGTTCGGCTCGCCACGGAACTCGGTGATGCGCTGGCTTATGTCCACAGCCGCCACCTTGTTCACGGCGATGTCACGCCGGCGAACGTTGTGATTGATAACGGGGGCCGCGCGGTGTTGGTTGATTTTGGTTTGTCGCGCGCCGCAGGCGGGGGGGCGGGGCAGGGGACGGCGGGCTTCGCTGCACCGGAAGCGCTGCTGGGCCAAGTGACCGCGCGCTCGGATTTGTTTGGCCTCGGCGCCACTTTGTATTTTGCATGGACGGGGCAGCCGCCATTTGGTGAAGGCACCATTGGTGTGGCGCGCATGCTCGCGGCCGGCGATGTGAAGCCACCGTCTCTATTGCGCGAGGGCTTGCCGCCGTGGCTCAACGAACTGATCGTCGAGCTGCTGCAAATCACGCCCTCACAACGACCGGCGTCAGCCCGCCATGTGGTGCAGCGAATTCGTAAAGCCATGCCGGCAAGCGACGACGATGGCCTGCGCGCCGCTTTGGCATCGCGGCCCATCGACAGCGGCGATCCCTTGGCAGGCGTGTTTGTGGGGCGCGAGGCGGAGCGGCAACGATTGGTGCAAGTGCTGTCTGCCCTGGCGCAGGCGAGCAACTCACATCAGGCGTTGGTCTTCACGGGTATGCCGGGCAGCGGGCGACATGCGCTGTGGACGCAAGCGCTGGCCGACCATCGCCTTGGCGCCTTGGCCCGCGGTGAGTCCAATCTACGCGTCACCACCGCCACAGCGTTGCTGGCCTCCCACCGCGCGCCACCGCTTTCCGATCCTGCGCGCGCCGCCGCGAGCCGCCGCGCTCAGCTGCTTTCAGCCGCGGATGCCATCGCGGAGCCGGTTTGCGTTCTGCTTGATGCGGATGGCGAAGATGCGGCTTCGTTGCTGCCGTGGTGGCCACTGTTGCAGCAGGCCTGCACCAACAAATGTTTGTTTGTGATGTTCGCACCCGCAGCGACGCCTGTGCCGCAAGGCGCGCTTGCGGTGGCTGCCTCGCCGCTAGGTGAAGCGGAGATCACGAACATGCTGCAGGCGGCCGGAAGCGACGTTGACGCAAAGCTTGTGGCCAACATCATAGGTGCCAGTGGCGGCAATGCCGCGCTCGTTAGTTTGTTGGTTCGACGCTGTGTGGCCGGCGAAGATGTTGTGGCGTTGTCGGCCAGCGCGGCGCATGACGTGTTTGCGCAAGACTTCGCCACCTTGCCGCCAAACGCCGCAAATGCCGTGCTGGCTTGCTGGTGGTCGCTTGAGGCAACAGAGGTCGAATGCGACACCTCAACCGCAATCGCACGCGGCTGGTTGCAGAGCAATGGCAACGGTGGCGTGCAACTTCCCTTGGGCGCGCAGTCTGAAGCGTTGTGGAACGTCACGGCTGTTGGCCCCTCCGCCCAATTGTTGGCGCGGGCCGCGGTTGTCTCTTTGCCATCCGATGATCCGCGTCGGGCCGCGGCGCTGCGCCTGTGCGGGTACACGTGTGAGGCCTTTGATGCATTTTTAGCGGCGGCGCGGTCGTGCTGGCAGCGCGCGCAGCATGCCCAAGCCGAACGTTGGTGGACGTTGGCCGACGCTGTTGCAGGCGCGGATGCTTTCCCTCCCGCTGACGCCACGAAACGTGCACAAACGTTGGCGCTCCTCGGTCGCTATGCCGCGGCCGAATCGTGGCTCACGAATCAACCCGCTTCGGGATCCCCGGCGGCCCAAGTTATGTTGGCCGAAACGGCCGCGTGGCTCGCGCGGCGACAAGGTGATCTGCCCAAGGCCGTGACGGTGCTGCAAAACGCTCAATCGCTCATCGCCACAGAGACGGCTTTCGATCCCACAGAGGCCGCGCTGGCGTCGGCGCGCCTCGCGGCGCAACGTTGCCGCGTCGCCATCGCTGCGGGCAAACATGAAGAGGCTTTGGCGCTTGCCCAAAAGGCAAACGCCGGGGACCCAGAAACACTTCGCCTTGTGGACGAGTGTCGAGCTTTGTGCCTGGCTTACCTTGGTCGGGCAGATGAAGCCAAAGCCGCGGTGGTGCAGCTGCAGGCCCGGTTAAGCGCGCAGATCGATGATGAATCCATCGGTCGGACGTTCGCCATCAGTGGGATCGCCGCGCAGTTCCGTCACGATCTGCAAGGCGCGCAGGCTGCCTATGATCAGGCGATCACCGCATATGAAAAAGTGGGCGACGTTCACGGCCACGCCAACGCACGCCTGAACCTGGCGATGGTGTTGTCAGAGCAAGGCCGCTACAGCGAAGCTTTGCAGGCTTTCGGCCGCGCCTTCGACGATCTGCTGCGTGTTGGTGCTTTTGGTGACGCGAACGCCGCGGCTTTCAACGCTGGGTTGCTCTTCGCGCGTCTGCGTGACCAAGCCGCTGTGCGTGCGGCATTGGGTCGGATCTCGCGAGCGGCCTTAGCGCTGGGTGAAAACGCGCCTCTCGCATGGCTCGCCAGTTTGGAGGGCACGGCGGCGTGGCACGCAGGTGAATTTGCCGCGTCTGCCGCCCACCACGCCGAAGCGGCGCAGGCCTTCGCACGCAACAGCGATCCATTGTCCTCGTCGCTTGCGTGGCTGGCAAGCGCCGAGGCTCACGCAGAAGCGGGCGCAACGGAAGCGGCAACCCTGGCCGTCGCTCACACCAGCCAGGCGAACGTCGACGTCACCCAGGTCCAATGGATCAACGCACGCTTGTCGTTGCGTTCCGGGGCCGCGGACCTGCAAGCCGCTCGACGTTTGCGCGACGAAGCCACCAGTGATGCCAACAACCTGCGCCGCCCGCGCGCGCTTCGTTCGGCCATCTTGGCGGCGCGTTTGTTCGCAGCCCTAGGCAACGCGCCCGAAAGCGAACAGTGTTTTGCGCTCGCCCACCGCATGCAAGAGGAGATCAAAATGCACTCACCCGCTGCCCATCACGCCGCCCTCGATGCCGATCCAGACGCCGTTTGGCTCGGAAGCTGGCGGGCCCAAAACAACGGTGCCAGCTCGGGCGGTGCGGTGGTGCAAATGGCCGAGCGGCTGGCGTCAGCCCAAGCGAGACTGCGAAGGTTCGTGAGGCTTAGCAAACGTTTGAACAGCGAACTGCGTTTGCCGCGTCTGCTCGAAACAGTTCTAGACACCATCATCGAGCTAACCGAAGCCGAACGTGGTTTTCTCTTGCTCCGAGACGCACAGGGCGACCTGGTGGTTCGTGCCGCGCGCAACATAGAACAAACATCGCTGGAAGGTGCGGCACTGGCCTTCTCGCGTTCCATTGCCGAACAAGTGGCGCGCACAGGCTCACCCGTGATCACCGTGGATGCCGCTGACGACGCACGTTTTCGTCAGGCGCTTTCCGTCAGCGATTTGCAGCTGCGGTCGGTGGTGGCGGTGCCTTTGACAATCAAAGGGCAAGTCGAAGGCACCATCTATGTTGATAACCGCCTGCGCCAGGGGGCGTTTGGCGAAGCCGATGCGTCGACTTTGCTCGATTTCGCCGAGCTGGCCGCCTTGGCCATCGGCAACGCCCGCTTGGTGAGCGAGTTGCAACGCCGCGATCGCCAGATCGAATCGCTTAACCGCCGCTTGGAAAAGGATCTCGCCGCACGCAAAGAAGAGATCTCGTCCATGCGTGTTGAACTTTCCGAAAGCCGCGAAACATTCGCTTTGCGGTTCGACTACAACCAGATCATCGGGCGATCGCCCCGCATGATGGAATTGCTGCGCCTGTTGGATCGGGTGAGCGAAACCAATCTCCCCGTCATCATTCAAGGCGAAAGCGGCACAGGCAAGGAGCTGGTGGCCCGCGCGCTGGTGGCCAATGGGCCCCGCAAGGCGAAAGCCTTCGTGACTGAAAACTGCGCGGCCATTCCTGAGACCTTGCTCGAATCAACCTTGTTCGGGTACACGCGGGGGGCCTTCACAGGGGCTGATCGAGACACACGTGGTCTGTTCGCCATCGCCAACGAGGGCACGCTGTTCCTGGACGAAGTGGGCGAGATGTCGCCCGCCTTGCAGGGCAAGCTTTTGCGGGTGTTGCAAGAAGGGGAATACCGACGCGTGGGAGGCCAGCGCAGCGAAAAAACCGACGTGCGGCTGATCGTGGCCACCAACAAAGATCTGGCTGCGATGGTGGCGTCGGGCCAGTTTCGGCAGGACTTATTTTACCGGCTGGCGGTTGTGCGCGTGCAACTGCCGCCGTTGCGCGACCGCGCCGAGGACATTCCGCTGTTGGTGCGACACTTTCTTTCGCAGTGGAAGGAAAAGGCGGGTGTGCGCGCCCGCCATATCTCTTCCGACGCGCTATCGCGGCTGTGCGCCTACAGGTGGCCGGGCAACGTGCGCGAGCTTGAAAATGAATTGGGCCGCGCCACCGCGTTCGCTGGTGAAACGATTGAGGTCAGCGATCTATCGCCTCACCTCGCGTCCCCTATGGGTCCAGCGCTGGCGCCGTCCCTCGATGCCGAGGACATGGATCTCAAACTGCGCGTGGAGCGCCTCGAAAAGGGCCTGTTGCGTGAGGCGTTGTCGAAATTCGACGGTAACCAGACGCGCGCGGCCCAAGCCTTAGGTCTATCTCGCTTCGGCCTCCAGAAGAAGATGCGCCGGTATGGCTTTGCCGCAAGCTCCTAAGCGTGCCAACTTGGTTGACAGTCAGATGCCATCTTGTTGGCCCACATTCTCGGTATTTGCGCCATAAGTGTTTGAATTCACGGGCCCCTGCCTCCGGGCTCCCCTGGAACACGCTTTGCTTTAAACTCTAACGCCTGCTCATGCGCAAAATCCTTCGACAAACCCTCCTTCGCTCCGCCGCTCTTTGGAGCGTCTGCGCGTTGGTGCTCTTGGGGTGCAATTCAAATTTCATCCCGGTGCCGCCGCCCAGCGAGCCGACGTTCCAGGCCATCACAGTTCTTGATGCGATGGGGGCCGAGCGGCAGGTGTGGCAAGTGTCGGGGCCCATGAGCCAATCGATGAAGAACGCGCGCGTTTACATCTTCAACGCAAGTCTAGGCCTGGGCGTGATTGTGAAGGCGACCGATTCGGGTGCCTATACATCAGGGCTGTTCGAGGGCACCGTGGGCGACAAAGTGGAACTGTCCTATGAAAGCCCCGCCTCCGATAAGAGCCCCGTTATCTGCCGTCGCTTGCAGGTGGGGCTTGCGCAAAGCGCGTGCGATTGAATTCGTGTGGCGTTAAGCTATGAGCGGGCAGGGGAGGTGGAGGATGCCTTTTCGCAAGACGGAGGCGGAGCAAGTTGATGAAGCGTTGGTGGCGGCCCATGCCAAATGGGTGAGGGCTGAACGCGCTCACAAGGGCCTGCAGCGGTTGGTCGCCGACCTTGTTCAGCTGGACGACGAAATCGAAACGCAGTCGCGCGCGGAGCGCGAGGTGCTGCTTGAGCTGCAGCGGTTAACCGGCGCTGGCTGGTACGCCTTGTTCAACAGCGTGCTTGGAACCATGGACGACAAGCACGAAGTTGAAATGGCAGCGCTGCACCGGGCCCAAGCCGCCCGCGCCGCCCTTGAGCACAAGCGAGCTGCGCTTCAAAGGGCCGCGCTTGACCTTCTGCGCGAGGCCCAAGCTTACGACGCCTCGAAGACCAAACTGGACGAAGCCTTGGCCGAGAAAGAACGCTTCCTTCGTCGCCACGCGGGCGATTTGGGCGAGCGCGTTCAAAGGGTGATCGAAGCCGAGCAGACACTTTTGGAAAGCCTTGAGCGGGTCGACCGTGCCATCCGTGCCCGTCAGGCTCGGGGTGCTTCAGGGCTAGAGCTACGCATGCTTTCATCCGTGTGGCGCGAAATGCTTGGACGCAAAACAGCCCTTCAAGAAGAGCGCCGGGCGCTGCTGCTGGAAGGGCTGCCAATCGACTCTAACCCCTCGTAGTGGGGGCGCACACGAATCTAGTCGGTGATTTTCGGCACCGTAGGGAAGAAAAAGGCCAGGTTCGCACCGAAGATCAAGTTGTGCGTCAGGCTGAGATCGTTCTTGTCTGCGAAGGTGTCACCGTTGGTGTCCTGGCCTGCGCGGTTGGTCTTCACCAGCATGTCTTTGATCTCGAGGTTCAAAGCCAGCCAGTCGTTGAAAAACGCATGCATGCCCAGGCCCACGTTGGCGCCGATTTTCATGCCGGTATCGGGACACGATTCATCGGCTTTTGGCATCGCGCACTTGTCGAGATCCGCCGTGAAATTCACAGCGCCGACGCCGCCCAAAGTATAGACGTCGTAGTGCATGAACAGCTTGCTGAACAAGGCCATCTTGCCCGTGATGGGCGACAACTCGGCCTGCAGACCCAGAATCTGCCCCATGCGGTTCATCGCGCCGAGCGCGTTTTTCTTCGTCACCGTGTTGGTGTTGGTTGCCTCGGTGGCACTGTCGGGCAGGGTCCGCACCAGCTGCTCGGCCGTGCCGGTTTTGAGGCTGGGCGTTACGTTCTGGCCGAATGTGCCCGAGATGGTGATCCAGTCATTGATGTGAAACGCCAACCGCAGGTTAACGAACACGGCATGATAAAACTCGGCAGCGATTGAACTGCCGAGGCCCACACCGGCCTCAAAGCGCTTGTCGCGCAACTCAACGCGGTGGCGAATCGCGGGTGCATCCGCCAGGGGGCTTTTGCGATCAACCAATTCCTGAGCAGAGGCAACCGTTGGCAACGTCGCGGCCAACACCAGTGCGCTGAAAAACTGCATCGTCTTCTTGATCATGAGGTGGCTCCGCGAGCTTTAGCGAGGTGAACGGTAGTTGAACGAGGGCGGCAGGTACAAGCCCACGCCGATGTACAACATGACGTTGTTCTTGAACTGGTCGTCCGCATTCTTCTTCACTGTCGCGATGTCCTGACCCGGCACGCGGCTCGTGGGCTCAAACTTGTCGTTGAACACGTAGTCTCGCAGACCTACGTTGAACGTCAGCCAATCCAGCACATACAGGCGGCCGCCCGCACCAAGGTTCGCCGTGATGGCATTCGTGCTGAAGGTTTCATCTTGCGACCGGCGTGGGATGATTTCGGTCTTCGTCATGCCGACGCCGCCCGAAATGTAACCCTCCCAGTGCATGATGTACTTGTTGAAGAGCGAGAACTTTCCATACACCGGCAGGTAGGTGAAGTTCAGCGCTGCCGTCCAGTGGTATCGGTTGATGGTGGCGATGCGGTTGTACTGCAGGCCCACCAATCCTTCGCGATCGGTGCGCTCCTTTACGAAGTACATACCTTGCAGGCCCACCGCGAACACTTCACTGAGGAAGTAGTTCAGGTCGCCGCCAAAGCCCCAGTGGCGAATCAACACGTCGTTGACCGAGACACCTGTCAATGGTTGCAACTCGAGGCGGCCAGCCTTCAGGAAGGACCGTCGAGGGATCACAACGATGTCGGATGCGGCGGCCTTGGCTTTAGCTTGCGCATCGACAGCCGGTTTCGCCGCGGGCGCCTTTTTCGCAGCGGGATCGGCGAGGGGATCTTCGCCCAACGGCTCTGAGCTCAGATCGGGCTCAGGTTCGTTCGCAAGATCACCCTCGGCAGCTTTGGCCGGGGTGTTGGGAGCAGCTTGTTGGGCTTGTCCGGGAGAAGCCCAGATCGACAAACCAATAAACGGAAGCAGGCCGAGAAAGAGTCGCCTCATGTTTTCCCTGTGTGGGGTCCTGAATACCTGGAGTTACCGGGGGATGCCTGGCGGCGAGAAATACTAGCGATTTCACTATGTTAAGGCGAACGTAAGGAGTCGCACTATATCACGCCCGTCCGATACTCAAACAATTTAAATGGCCGGGGTGGGAACTCGCCTGACGAACAATGCCACAGGATGCTCGTCGAAGGGAAGTGGGGCTAAGCGTTGACTTGTTCGTTATCGTCTCGTTCGTACAGCGCTTCAACAAACTCACCAACATCAAACGTGCGCAGATCCTCCACGCGCTCACCCACGCCAATATAGCGGATGGGAATTTTGAGCTGATCGGTGATGCCCAAAATGACCCCGCCCTTGGCGGTGCCATCGAGCTTGGTCAGCACAATGCCAGAGACTTTCATCGCTTGGGTGAAGATCTGCGCCTGGGCGATTGCGTTTTGGCCGCTCGTTGAATCGAGCACCAGCCACGTCTCATGAGGCGCGCCATCCATCGCCTTGTTTAAGACCCGTCCCACCTTCTCAAGCTCCGACATCAAATCGGTTTTTGTGTGCAAGCGGCCGGCGGTGTCCGCGATAAGCACATCGAAGTTTTCAGTTTGCGCGCGTTTGACGGCCTCGAACAACACCGACGAGGGGTCTGCTCCTTCTTTGCCTTTGACGACCGGGCAACCGGTGCGGCCTCCCCAAACCTCAAGTTGTTCCACGGCCGCGGCACGGAACGTGTCGCCCGCCGCAAGCAGGACCTTGTGGCCTTCCTGCGACAACTTGGCAGACAGCTTCCCAATCGTTGTGGTCTTGCCGGTGCCATTGACGCCAATGACCAGCAGCACGAACGGCTTGGCGCGGGTGAGATCCAATGGTGCCGACTCAATGGTCAGGATTTCTGACGTGCGCTCCTTCAAGCGAGTCCACACGGCGTCGTTGCTGGTCAGCTCTTTGCGCGAAAGGCTTGAGCGGATGTCGTCCAACAAAGCGTTGGCCGTCTTTACGCCAATGTCGGCGGTGAGCAGGACGCGTTCAAGCTCCTCAACAACTTGGGGATTAAGTTCTTTCTTACCCGAAAAGATTTGGCCCAGTTTGGCAACCCACCCCGAACGCGTGCGGGCGAGCCCTTGCTTGAGGGCCGCCTTTGCCTCCTCAACTTTCGGTTCGGGTTTGGCCTGGGACAGCTGGGGGGCGGGTGCCGTTTTGCCCTTGATTGCGGGCTCCGCCTCAAATGGTGCTTGAGACTCCCGCTGGGCCGGCGCCTTGGATGCGTCTGCCTCGGGCTTGGCCGCCTGAGGCTCTTCTTCATCTAAAAGATCGCTTAACGCTGGCCGACGCTTCTGAACCGACTTTGGCTCGGACGCTTCGATCTGTTCGCGGCGCCGCTGGCGTGCCCGCTTCGCCACGAAGTAGGCAGCCGATCCAGAGCCAACCAAACCGGCCGCGACAACAGCTAGCGATATAAGATCAGTCGATTGGGCGTCCATAGTGCGCCGCCAAAATAGCAAAGCGGCTGGCAATGGGGCAATCCGCTATGCTTTTGCCCATTGAAATGGTGCGCCAATCGCTTTTCATACCGGGCGCCGCCCGGGCCTGTGTTTTTTCTGGATCGCGCAAGTCTGCGTGCACGTTCAGGTTTCTCGCGGGCGCGGATTGGCCTCGGTTTGCGGCCTTTACACCCTGCCGGATACAATGGTACCTAAGGTCATGCCGTGACTGGTATGGTCACGTATGGTCACGGCCCTCTGGTAAACCTTCGGCAACCCTTCGGACAGCCAACCGCGAGCCCCGATGAAAATCAAAAAACTCGAAATCACGGGATTCAAGTCCTTCGTCGATCGCACGATCGTTACGTTCCCCGACCCCATTACGGCCATCGTAGGCCCCAACGGGTGCGGCAAGTCGAACATCGTCGATGCGATCCGTTGGTGCATGGGCGAGCAATCCGCCAAGCACCTGCGTGGGCGTGCCATGGAGGACGTCATCTTCGCCGGCTCTGAGTCGCGGGGCCCTGCCGGCTTGGCTGAGGTGTCGCTGACCTTCGACGCACGGCACATTGCCAGCGAATCGGCGCCGGGCGGCGTGCCTTGGGGCGCGACCAGCCCTGAAGAGATCATGATCACCCGTCGCCTCCACCGCGACGGCACAAGCGAATACTTGCTGGGCGGCGTGCCCTGCCGTTTGCGCGACATCGTGGACTTCTTCTTGGGCACTGGTGTGGGCACGAAGGCGTACTCGATCATCGAGCAAGGCCGCGTGGGTTTCATCGTTTCGTCCAAGCCCGAAGACCGCCGCACGCTGATCGATGAAGCGGCCGGCATCACGAAATACAAGGCGAAGAAGAAACAAGCCGAGCGCCGCATGGACAGCACGCGACAGCACCTGCTGCGCGTGTCGGACATCATCGGCGAGCTGGATTCACGCCTGCGGACGCTGCGCCTGCAAGCGCAAAAAGCCGAGCGTTATAAGAAATACAAAGCGGAGCTGCGCGACCTTGAGTTGTGGGAGGCTTCCCATCGCTTCTTGGGCCTGTGGGCCGAAGACAAGACCATTTCTGCGCACCGCGAAGAGTTGGGCGGCGAACACGAGGACAAGGCGCGCGCGTTAACGGTGGAAGAGGGCTATACAGAAGCCGAACGGCTGGCCTTGGCTGGCGAAGCCGCCGAGCTTTCCGCCGCCAAAGACGCCCTGTTCGAGATCTCAAACAAGGCGCAACTGGGCCTGCAGCGCGCGCAGCATTACGAAGACGAGGCGCGCCGTTTGATGGAGCAATCCATCAGCGCTGGCCGTGAAGTGGAAGATCTGCGGGCACGCATCGCAGAAAACGCCGAGACGATTGCCGAGCTCGAAATTCAACTTGAGGTGTTGGCTGAAGCGGCGGATTCGTCTCGATCCGCGTATGTCGAGCAAGAGGCGCTTTATGAAGGTCTGCGCACGGAACTGGCCACCGCTCGCCAGAGGTTAGAAGAAGCCAGCCGCACGGCCGCGGCGGCTCGCACACGCATCGCACGCGCCGAATCAGAGGCTGAAGCCGCGCAAACGCGCCGGGTGGATTTCGCCCGTCGAATCGAAGCTGTGACGGTGGAGGACGAAGAGGCGCGCTCGCTCGTTGAGACAGTTGAACTTGAGGCGATGTCGCTCGAAGAGCGGCAAAGCATCATCGCCAGCACCCACAGCGACGTGCAAGAGCGCAAGCAGCTGGCCGAGGTTGAGCAAGGCAAGCTGAAGGAAGACATCTCGCGGTCCGAGATGCACCTTGAGACGTTGCGCGAAGAGGCGCACCGTCGGCGTTCGCGTTTGGAATCGTTGCGCGAAATTTCCGCGCGTTATGAGAGCTTCCAGCGTGGCGTGCGCGCGATTATGCAGCGCTGTGCGGAGCCGGGCCAAGACACGGTCGGCGAAGCCAAGCCGTGGACGCTGGGCGGCTCTGTGCGCGGCCTTGTGGCTGACATCGTGCAGCCCCCCCGCGAACTCGAAACCGCCGTTGAAGCGGTCTTGGGTGATCGCCTGGGCAACATCGTTGTGGAATCCCACGAGGTGGGCGTCGAGGCCATCTCGTATCTCAAAGAAAAAAGCGAGGGACGTTCCAGCTTCATTCCCATGACCTTGCGTGGTGGCGCATCCGCCGAGGTCATGTACGACGCTTTGGGTGGCGGATCGTCGTCGCCATCCGCCAGCACCACCGTGTGGCCAACGGGCGAGGGCATATCGGGCCCCTTGCTTGAGCTTGTGGGATACGACCGCCAATACGATAAGGTGGCCTCCTATCTGCTGGGCGACGTGATCGTCGTCGACACATTGGACCGCGCCCTGGGCTTGTGGCGTGAGCAGAAGACGAAGGCTACGTTGGTCACGCTTGAAGGCGAGGTCCTGGACGCACAAGGTGTGGTCACAGGCGGCGCCCGCGAGGCGGCCACCAGCGGCATTTTGAGCCAAAAGCGCGAGATCCGTGAGCTTGAAGAGCTGGTCGCCAACATCGACCGCGACTTTGAAGGCGCGATGGAACGCCACGTGTCGCTCAAGCAACAGCTTGCCGCCGTGGTGGAACGCCTGCAGGGCCTGCTCGCCCAAGAGCGAGAACTGCAGATGGAACGCTTGGGCGTGGGCAAGGACTTGGATCGCGTGCGCCGCGAGCGTGAGCAATTCAATGGCCGCCGCCGCACCCTGGCAGCGTCCACTGAGGATCTGCGCAAGGCCGATGAGCAAGCGGCCATCCGCGCCGAAGAGTTGTTGGCGGTTCTCGAAGAGGAGCGGGTGCGCGCCGAATCAGCCGAGATCGAGGCCGAAACCCGACGTGCCGAAGCCTTGGCTCTGGGCGAACGCCTGGACAGTATGGTTCAAGCGTTAAGCGATCTGAAGGTGTCGTCGTCGCAGGCCATGGAGAAGCGAGCCAACGCCACAGCCACGCTTGAGCGCCTGCGCCGGGAGACGCAAGAGCACGAACTGCGCGTGGAACGTTTGACCAGCACGGGCGGCGAACAGGCCGAAAAAGCGTCTGTGTTGGCCGAGGACGCCGTCCGGTTGCGCGAGGAGGCATCGTTGCAAATGGCTGAGGCCGAAGCGCGGGCACGGGATCACGCCGAACGGCAGTCCGCGCTTGAAGAGCGCAGCGGCACTTTGGCGCGCAAAGAGGCCGAGACGCGGGCGTTGCGCCAGCGGGTGTCTCAGCTCACGGAAATGCTGACGTCGCTGTCGTTACGCCAACAAGAGGCGCGCCTGAAGCGCACGTCTTTGGAGGAACAAATCCAAGGCCGCTACCGCGATGTGCAGCTGCTGGACATCGTTTACGATCATCACCTGCGGCCCCCCGTGGGCGACGAAGAAGCCGATCGCATGGACCAGCTGCGCGGCCTGATCGAGCGCATGGGTGAGATCAACCTGACGGCCATCGAAGAATCCGAAACGCTGCAAAAGCGCTTCGACTTCCTCACCAGCCAAAAAGACGACCTCGAGTCGGCGTTGTCGCAGTTGGAAGCCGCGATCGACAAGATCAACAAAACGTCGCGCCTGCGCTTCCAAGAGGTGTTCGACGCCGTCAACATAAAGTTCCAAGAGGTGTTCCCACACCTGTTCGGTGGTGGCAAAGCGAAGCTTTCCCTCACCAACACCGAAGACATGTTGGAAACGGGCGTGGACATCATCGCCAACCCGCCCGGCAAGAAGATCAGCCAAAACATCGAGCTGCTGTCAGGCGGCGAAAAGGCGCTGACGGCCGTTTCGCTGTTGTTCGCCATCTTCTTGGTTAAACCGTCGCCGTTCTGCATTTTGGACGAAGTGGACGCGCCCTTGGATGAAGCCAACGTGGGCCGTTTCTCCGAAGGCATCCGGGAAATGACGGATCGTTCGCAGTTCATCGTGATCACGCACAACAAGCGCACGATGGAAATTGCCGACCGCTTGTGCGGCGTGACCATGGAAGAGCCGGGCGTTTCCAAATTGGTGGCCGTCAACCTGCGTGGGTCGCAGACCGGCAAGGCCCGCATCGCCACCGAGAGCCGCCCCCAAACGGCCCCCGAGGCTGTGCAAACATCGGCCTAAATCGTTGACAACGGCGCCTGGGTGATTGACCTTCGTCGCCCGCGTTTCTAGACTGCACAGGAATTTCATGGCCACCCATATCACCGAAGAATGCATCAACTGCGGCGCTTGCGAACCCGAGTGCCCGAACGAAGCGATCAGCGAAGGGGATGACATCTACGTCATCGACCCCAATCTTTGCACCGAGTGCGTGGGCTTTCACGACCACGAAGCGTGCCAGGCGGTATGCCCCGTGGAGTGCTGCTTGCCCGATCCAAAGCACGAAGAAACCGAGGCGGCTTTGTTGGCACGCGCTGAGAAGCTGCACCCAGACCAAAAATTTCCCGCTTTGGACGTTTTGCCCGCGTCGCTGTCGCGTTTCCGTAAAGGCTAATCGTCCTTGTTTGCGACGCCGCCGGGGCCTCGTTTGTGCGAGCGCCAGGCGGCGTTTGCTATTTCAGCGGTTGCCGGAACAATGCCTCGGCAGTCACCGCGACGCCCGCTTGGGCAGCCAATTGCTGGGTGATTTCGTTAAATCGGCGTTGCTGCCAAGGCGCAAAAATGGCGGCCCGCAGGTCGGACTTGACGTCCTCAAATGATTGCTGATTCGGGGCCCGTTCGCCGTAGTACATCGCGAGATGAAACCCGGCGTCATCCTCCACGACCGGCGTGCGTTCACCCCAGTTGTGTAGCGCCATCACGGCTTGTGCCACCACGGCCGAATAGGGCTGCTTGTCCGATTGCCAAGTGACGCCGTAGCTTAGCCCTCGCTCCGCCCACTTTGGTTGTTGCGAGAGCGCCTTTAAGTCCTCAACCGTGGCATCGGGTTTGAGATCCTGAGGCAATTCGGCCGCCCAAACGGCCGCTTGCCGGCGCTTTTTCGGATCTCGTCCAGCGAAAGCGTAGAGATCAACAATCGCGATTCGAACCAACCGTGAATGCACGTAGCCATCCTTGGTTCGCTCGTAGACCTGCTTCAGAACGGCATCGGGGATTTTGTCGGGCGTCAGCTGCGGCTCGATTTGTCGTTCCACATAAGCCTGCACCAGAATTTGGCGCCAGCCTTGTTCCGCTTCTTTCCCCGTGCCCAATCGCCGCGCGAGCGCCCGCTGGGTCAGCGCTTCCAACGTGACCAAAGTCTGCAGAGCCTCGGCGGGGCTGACGCGTTCGGCGCGCGCTTGGTTCTCAACATCAGATTGATGAACGGGCACGCCGTTGACCTTTGCCACGATTGCGTCGCTGGTCGATCGAGCCGTTGCTGTGAGGTTCGGGAGCGGCCGAGCGGCGGGCTGTTGTTGGCGGCACGCGGAATCCCAGGCCAAGGTGGTGCCAAGCAGCAGCCCCGTGGATGCAAGCCGGTTTCGTTTGCGTGGCGCGAAAGACTCAAATTTCCTCACGTTTTCATTTTATACCGAGGTGGCCCCCATACCGAAAAGCGTGCTACGTTGCCGCGCGATGAGCGCGACCTCCAGCCCCTTCGTTGTCACGATCGACGGCCCAGCCGGGGCTGGAAAGTCCACCACCGCCCGGATGTTGGCGCAGGCGTTGGGCTACGTTTTCCTGGATACCGGCGCCATCTACCGCACCGTTGCGTTCTTGGCGCGCACGAAGAATGTGGCGTGGGATGACGCCGAACCCTTGGGGGCTTTGGCGGCGGCCATGGACCTGCGCTTTGAACCCGGGCCACCTGGGCAGGGTGGGGTGCACGTGTTCGCCAACGGCACCGACGTCACAGCCGCGATCCGCACGCCGGAGATCTCGCAAGGCGCCTCCCGGGTATCGGCCCACGCGTCCGTGAGGGACGCTCTGTTGGGGCTTCAGCGTCGCATGGGCGCCAGTGGCCGCGTGGTGGCCGAGGGCCGTGACACGGGCACGGTTGTTTTTCCTCAGGCCCAAGCCAAGTTTTATCTGACGGCCGATGCCCGGGTGCGGGCTGAACGCCGTGCCGCGGAACTGGCCGCCAAAGGCACCCCCGCCTCCGTTGAAGAGACCCTCAAAGAGATCGAAGAGCGGGACGCGCGCGACAGCCAGCGTTCAGTGGCCCCATTAAGGAAGGCCGACGATGCGTTGGAGGTGGATACCGGGCATGCCGGACCCGAGCAGGTCGTGGCACAGCTCGTCAAAGTCGTGCGCAGCCGGGGTGGTTGAAGCGCCGCGTCTGGCGCAGCTAAACCGTTCATTGACTTTAATAGGCGGGAACGCTAATTTTCGCGCCCCTCTCATGTCCGCCGATGGTCGGCGGCCTTGATGAATGACTTTTGCGCAGCGAACCACCTTTAGGGAAGGCAAGGAACGCAAAGGGCAAAGCCTTTGGCCTTGCTCTACATTCGAAGGATCTGCATGGCTTCAACTCAAGACTTCAACCTCCCCGAAGAAGAAAACTTCGCAGCAATGCTGGAAGACTTCTTCAAAGAAGACAACCTTAAGGAGGGTGACATCGTCAAAGGACGTGTCATTGCGGTTGGCAAAGAATTCGTCGTCGTCGATATCGGGTACAAGTCCGAAGGCACCATTCCACTTCATGAGTTCTCGGACGCCGAAGGCAAGAGCGACGTCAAAGCAGGGGATGAGGTTGATGTTTTCTTAGAGGCACGCGAAGACGAAAACGGTCTGTGCATCCTCTCAAAGGAAAAGGCCGATCGTTTGAAGGTGTGGGATGAAATCTCCGCCGCCTGTGAACGGGATGAATTGATCGAAGGCACCATCAGCGCTCGCGTGAAGGGCGGCTTGTCCGTCACGATCCGCGGCGGCGTTAAAGCCTTCTTGCCAGGTTCTCAAGTTGATTTGCGCCCCGTGCGCAACCTTGACGTCTACCTTGGCCAGCAACACCGCTTCAAGGTCATCAAGTTCAACAAGAAGCGCGGCAACATCGTGCTTTCTCGTCGCGTATTGCTTGAAAAAGAGCGCGCGGATCTCAAAGAGCAAACGCTTGACCGGATCAAAGAAGGTCAGATCGTTGAGGGCGTTGTCAAGAACCTCACCGAGTACGGCGCGTTCATCGATTTGGGCGGCATCGACGGCCTGCTTCACATCACGGACATGTCATGGGGCCGCGTCACGCATCCCTCTGAATTGTTCCAGGTGGGCGATCACGTTCGCGTGAAGGTCTTGAAGTTCAACAGCGAAACCGAACGCGTTTCGTTGGGCCTCAAGCAAATGAGCGAAGATCCATGGACCAACGCTGGCGAGAAATACCCGCCCGGCACTGTGGTTCGCGGCAAAGTTGTGTCGCTCAAGGATTACGGCGCTTTCATCGAGCTCGAGCAGGGCATCGAAGGTTTGGTGCACGTCTCCGAAATGTCATGGACCCGCCGCGTGAAGCACCCCTCAAAGGTGTTCGCAATTGGCGATATGGTGGAAGCGGTTGTGTTGGACATCGATCCCACGCAAAACCGCATCAGCTTGGGCATCAAGCAGCTTGAGCCCAATCCGTTCGCCACGCTCAAGGAGAAATACCCTCCTGGAACCGTTGTGCGCGGCACCGTCCGCAACATCGCCGACTTCGGCATCTTCGTGGAAATCGAAGAGGGCATCGACGGCTTGGTGCACATCTCCGACTTGTCTTGGACCCAACGGGTCAAGCACCCCTCCGAGCTCTTCCAAAAGGGCGAGGAAGTGGAAGCGGTTGTGCTCAACATCGAATTCGACGGCGAAAAGCCGAAGGTTTCGTTGGGTATCAAGCAGCTGGTTCCCGATCCATGGGATCGCATTCCTTACGACTACGCGCCCGGCAAGATCGTCGAGTGCAAGGTCCTCAAGGTATTGGACTTCGGCGCCTTCGTCGAGATCGAACGCGGTGTCGAAGGCCTCATCCACGTGTCCGAGTTCTCGGACGAGCGCGTGGAGGATGCCAAGACCTTCGTGGCCCCAGGCGCAACGCTCAAGGCCGAGATCATCTCGGTGGATACGGCTGAACGCAAAATTGGCCTGTCCTTCCGTGGCGCCAGCCGCGCTGAAGAATTGGCCGACGTGCAGGGCTTCACGGGTGGCGTCCCCACGGCAACGTTGGGCGACGTGATGCGCGAGAAGCTTGCGGGCCTCACCGCGAAGAAAAAAGACGAATAGTTCGTTCTAGGTAAAGCGCCCGGGGGAGAAGGGAACGACGATGGCCACCAAGAAGCCGCCGTCTCCCCGAAGACCTCGGGCGTTTGCCTTTCGAAGATCACGATCCGAAGGAGCCGTTGAAGTGAGTGCGACGAATGACCAATCAAACCCTCCACCCACGTGGCGCGATTCCTCTCGCTCATTGCGTGTGGTCGCTTGGCTCAAGCGCTTTGCGAAGCTGTGGGGCTTCGCCTTGTTTTGCCTCTTCGTCGTTTACTTGTTCCGCACGATCGCGTTGCCGTTCGTGTTTGCGATCCTCGTGGCGTACTTGTTGGCCCCCGTCGTGGACCGCATGGCGCGCATCGAGGTGGCTGGCAAACGCGTGCCTCGCGGCGCCGCCGTAATCGCGCTTTACATCGTCATTCTAAGCTTCTTGGGTCTGGGCATTGGGTTCGTTGTGCCCCGCCTTTCGGGTGATTTTGCCCGCTTGTTCCGTGAGGCACCCGAGTTGTTCGCCAAGGTCAACGGCGAATATTTGCCCAAGGTGGGCGCATGGGTTGATCGCCATTTTGGTGCTGGCGATGAAGACAACGCGGCCACGGCGGCTGTGCCTTCCAACAGCGTCCCTGAAGATACGTTCATCGAGCCGATGCCTGATGGACGTTACAGGTTGCAGCTTGGCGGGCTTGCAGATCGCTTGGCGCTTGAGATTCGTCCCGGTGAAGACAAGGGCACCTACGTGGTGATGCCCTTGCGACCGCGTGAAAACGATCACGTAACCGGCGGACGCTGGGAGCGTTCGATCAAGAAGTGGCTCGAAGAGAAGGTGCAGGGCACCGAGAATGAAACCCGACGGGCGCTCGAGTACGGCCAAAAGTTCGTGACTGCGATCGTGGGAGGCCTGTGGAAACTCACACTGGTGTTGATGTTGGCCGCTTTCATCCTCATTGATTTGCAACGGGTGCGCGGCTTCATCCGTTCCCTTGTGCCCGAAAATTATCGGCGCGATTACGACCGCATTGCGCGCGGGATCGACCGTGGCCTCTCAGGCGTCATACGCGGCCAGCTCACCATCTGTGTGGTCAACGGCATCCTTACGTACATTGGTCTGTTGATCTTTAAGGTGAAGTACCCGCTGCTCTTGGGCGGCATAGCCGCGATCATGAGCCTGATCCCGATCTTCGGATCCTTTCTATCCTCCGTGCCCATCGTTGCCATTGCCATCGTGTCAGGAGGCGAATTCGATCCGATGGTGGGCCTTTATCTCGTGGGCTGGATCGTGATGATTCACCTCCTTGAAGCAAACTTCTTGAACCCCAAGATCTTGGGCACCGCTGCCCGCATTCACCCCGTATTGGTGGTGTTTGCGCTGGTGGCCGGTGAACACACGTATGGCCTCATCGGCGCTTTGTTTGCTGTGCCAGTGCTATCGATCGTGCAAACGGTGTTCGTGTACTTGCGCCGCAACAACGGTTTGCGCGGCGGCACAGCGACAACGGGCGAAGAGGCGTCGGTTAATTTGCCTTAACCGACACGACGCGATCGAGCCCCACGATCAAAGAGTGACCATCGGGCACCACAGCCCAACCCGAGCGTGGGGTAAGTTTTTCGTCGGCTTCGATCACCACGGCGCGCACTTCGGGGTGTGCCACGCGGTGGGCCTTGTCGCCATACCCACGCCGTTTGGGACACGCGGGGTTGGAACAATCTGCGATGCCTGCCACTTCAAGGTATTGCATCTGAACGCCGCGTGTTTCCGCCACCAAGCTGCGGCCGTTTGTGACCACCAAGGCAAGCTTGGCCAAGTCCGCTGCCAGCAACTTATCGAGAAAGCCCACGCTTTGGTGCAACGCGAACTGCACCGGCACGCCCTCAGGCGCGCGGACGTCAAGCAGGCCGGCGTCGTGAAGGAACGCCAAGAACAAATGAAACAGATGTTCATCTGCAGAACGGCCGCGGATGTTGCGGCGCAAGAACTCGGGCACACTTTGCAGGAGCCGCTCACGGACAGCCTCAAAGCCCTCGATGTGGCCGATGGCGCCGAACAACCAAGATCGAAAGCGGAAAGGATCGCTGTTTTCAGCCGCCACGCTGCCGCCGTCGTCCAGACCCACGCGGCCCACAAGGGCGTCCGCCCGTAGATCTTTGGTTAAGGCATAAAAGTCCACCTCGGCCACCTCAGGGCGGGGCCGCTTCTGCAACAGAACTTCTTCACCTTGCACGAAGCCCATGCCCCAACCGTCTGGGTGGCTTGGGTCCTTCCAATACAGAGCGGGGCGGGCTTGAAAAAGTGCACACGACAACAGCTCGGGCTCGTTACCGATGTAAGCGATGAGGTGATTCACGGTGCTCCAAGTATATCGCCTGAAAGTTGTAAGGGCTCGCGGGCGCTGCGGTTGATTTCGTTTGTTCGAAGGGCGGACGCGCGCGCCCTGTTCGATGCCGAAACGATGCTATAAGGTGCGGCCGAGTATGCGCATCACGGAGATCTACGCCAGCGTCCAAGGCGAGACGCAATACGCTGGGCTTCCCTGTACGTTGATTCGTACAACCGGTTGCGACCTGCGATGCACGTACTGTGACACCGCTTATTCGTTTTATGGCGGCAAGGACATGTCGCTCGAAGAGATCTTGGCCGAAGCGAAACGGCTGGGCCCCCGCTTGGTTTTGCTGACGGGCGGTGAACCAATGCTTCAACGTGAAATCATCGCGCTATCAGAACTGCTCCTGGCCGAGGGGTTCCAGGTGATGATTGAGACGGGTGGGGCGCATCCCGTGGATGCTTTGCCGGCCGCCGTGGCGAAAATCGTCGACGTCAAAACCCCCACTTCCGGGGAGGCGCACCGAATGCACCCCCGGGCCCTTGATCCGCTGGGCCCTAAGGACGCTATCAAGTTTGTCTTGGGCAGCGAGGCTGACTATGTGTGGGCCAAGGACCTCATTTTGGCCAAGGACCTCACGAAGAAGACGCAAGTCTTGCTTGCCCCCGTGCATGGGCAGGTGGATCCCCGCGAGCTGGTGCAGTGGATGCTGCGCGACCGCCTGGACGTGCGGCTCAACCTGCAGCTGCACAAGTACATCTGGGGCGCCGACGCCCAGGGCGTATGACGTTCGCCGCGCGTAGAAGTTTGGTCATATTTACGATGCGTCGCTTTGCTGGAAACGTCACACGGTTGTTACGGACCGGACGGTTTCGAAGCGTCACAAAACGCGCCGAAGGTCAAATTTTTGGATTGACGCAATTGCCCCGTCCTGTTAGCGTCGCGCCCGCTGTAATTAACCGTAACCCCTTAAGAACTCTCGGGAAACGGGAAGGGAGCTTGGGAAAGATTTTGGCAACACTGGCGATCACCAGCGCCCTCACTTCAGGGCTGGCTTGTGCTTCACGTCCGAAAAAGGACGCGGACCAGTCGTACAAACTTTTCCAGGTCGCGGTCAGTTCGTACGAGGCAAACCGCATGGAAGCGGCCGTGGGAGAATTGGAACAAGCACTAAAGGCTGACCCTGATAATGCCGACGCGCACAATATGCTCGGTATTATCGCGTTGCGCCAAGGCGCTGAATACGAAGCCCAAGTCGAGACGCTGTCCTGCGTTCGGGGCAACGACGCCGAGATGGTGCGCCTTGATGCCTCTAAGCGTTTTCGTGACGCACGGAATTCGTTCGCCAAAGCCACCTCGATACGACCTGATTTCGCCGAGGCTTGGAACAACCTTTCGGTGACCGAGCTGAACCTGCAGGAGTGGGATGCAGCCATCGAGGCGTCCACGGCGGCCCTCAAAGTGGGCACTTACGGAGCGCCGCACGTCGCACGCGGCAACCTAGGGTGGGCCTACTATAAGAAGCACGATCTGCAGAAGGCGTGGCGCGAACTGCAGGACGCCGTGTCACGGCAACCCGGTTTTTGCGTGGGTCGTTACCGGCTGGCCAAGGTGCTGGTGGATCGCGGCCAAATGGAACTTGCCGACGAGCACCTTGCAGCGGTGACGGCGGATGCAAAGTGCCCCATTCAAGAGGCGTTCCTGTTGGCCGGCATGGTGGCTGAGAAGCGCAACGACCGCGACCGCGCGCTCGATATGTTCGCACGCTGCACCAGCTTGGGTGCGAAGAGCTGTGTGGCGGGTGAATGCCGACGCTACGCCGAGATGATTCAGCCGAGATGATGCAGCAATGACCGAACTTGGGACAGACAAACACTTCGGAACCCTTCTGCGCGAAGCGCGCGAGCGGAAAGAGATATCGCTCGCTTCGGTGTCTGAATCGATCAAGGTTTCTCAGTCGTGTTTGCAGGCGCTCGAACGGGCGTGCTGGTCTGAACTGCCCCCCGAGATTTTTGTTCGCGGTTTTGTCCGTTCCTACGCGCGGGCCATAGGCGTTCCGGAAGCGGAGCCCCTGGGTTTGCTGGATGCTGAACTGGCATCCCGCCGGCGCATAGAAGACGACCTGGCGGTTGTGGTCACGGGCGCCACTCACGAGCTTTTGCCCGTAGATGGGCCGCCCGCCGAACCTGAGATCGCGCGCAAGCCTGTGGGGCTGGCGATATTTGTGGTGGTGGTGCTGGTGATCTCGATCGTGGCGCTGTCATATCTGTTGCAACAGCCGCCCCCTCCGGGAGAAGGCTTGAGCCAGCTGGAACACACCGCCGCCCCCGTGGCGGCGGCCATCGCCCGCTGGCTCCCGCTCGGTTAAAGCCGCATCCCAGTCGGCTGCGCTATGCTCGGCCCATGTTGCCTCTGGTGCAGACCGAAGCTTTGGTTCTTCGGACGGTGAACTTCCAAGAGGCCGATCGCGTGGTGACGTTGCTCGCGCGCGACGTGGGTAAGATCTCTGCTTTGGCCCGAGGCGCCCGCAAGAGCGTGCGACGTTTTTCGGGTGTTGGCACCGCGGCCCTCGGCAATGTGACTTTACGCGAGCGCGGCGGTGATCTTTGGTCGTTAGAAAGTTTCGAGGTGACGAAACCTCGCACGGATCTCGGAGCCGATTTGGTCAAAGCCGCGCATGCGGCCTATGCGTGTGAGTTGGTCGAGCGTTTGGTGCAAGGGCACGGTGGCGACAGCGAGGTTTTTCACTGGCTGGACACAATGCTTGACTTGCTCGAACGCGCGCCGCCGTCGGCCGAACGGCTGCGCTGTTTTGAGCTAGGCCTCCTCGAAAGGCTCGGGCTGGCGCCTCCCTTTGATCGGTGCGGCGCCTGCGGCCGAACCGACCTTCTTTCAAGGGGTGGCCGTTGGGTGCCGGAGTCGGGCCTATTGCTTTGTCCCGAGTGCGGGAGCCGTGGCTTGGTTGTGACGGGCGAGGTCATAAAGGCGTTGCGGACGTTGGCCAGTGCCGACTTGGCGGAGGTAAGCGTGCTGTGTTTGTCGCCTCTGATCACCCGCGCGTGTCGCGGAATTGTTATGCCGTTCATCGAACACCACGTGGGCGGGCCGCTCAAATCGATGATCTTCCTCTCGAAAATGGCCCGAGCCGCGTCCGCATCGCCCCAAACAGAGGAACCTCTGCCATGACCACCGCATCACGCCCCCCCTTGCTTGGCATTCGCCACGTGGCCCTGTTCACACCCGAACTCGACGCCGCCGAGCGGTTTTGGGTCGACATCATGGGCTACGCGGTGGAATGGCGCCCTGATGCCGACAACGTGTATCTGACCTGCGGGCGCGACAACTTGGCGTTGCATCGACGCGCCGTCGACAAGGGCCTGGAACGGCTTGACCATGTGGGACTCGCGGTTCCGGCGCCGGGTGATGTGGATGCGTGGGCCGAACGCCTGCGTGGCCACGGCATCGCTTTGCAGACTGAGCCGCGCACCCACCGTGACGGCGCGCGGTCGTTTTACTTTCGCGAGCCGGGTGGGGCGCTCGTGCAGATCATCCACCACGCGCCGATTTCGTCACCATAACAAGCGTAAGCCCCGAGCAGCGGCGCGCAGGGAACGTGCTAAATTGCGCGGCCCATGTCTGCCGCATCCCTAGATCAAATCGTCAGCCTTGCCAAGCGCCGCGGGTTCGTTTTCCCGTCGTCCTCCGTTTATGGCGGTCTCGCCAGCACGTGGGACTACGGTCCTTTGGGCGTGGAATTGAAGAACAACGTCAAGCGCGCTTGGTGGAAAGCCGTGGTTCATGACCGCGATGACATGGAAGGCTTGGACGCCGCGATCTTGATGAATCGCCTGGTTTGGAAGTATTCGGGCCACGAGGCCACGTTTTCCGATCCGATGACGGATTGCCGCACCTGCAAGGCGCGCCCGCGTGCAGATCACTTGTTCGAAACCGCGAAGGGGCGCATCCCAAATGGTCTGCCCGAGATCAACGCGGCCATCGAGGCGAAGGAACTGGCGTGCCCGAAGTGTGGCGGCAAGGATCTCACAACGGCACGTCCGTTCAACTTGATGTTTCGCACCACCGTGGGCGCTGCGGCTGATGACGAGAGTGGCCTCGCGTATCTGCGCCCCGAGACAGCGCAAGGCATCTTCGTGAACTTCGGCAACGTCATGGACACCATGCGCCGCAAGTTGCCGTTTGGCGTGGCTCAGGTGGGCAAAGCGTTCCGCAACGAAATCACGCCCGGCAACTTCACCTTCCGCACGCGCGAATTCGAGCAAATGGAGATCGAATACTTCGTGCGCCCCGGCGAGGACGAGGCCGCGTTCCGCATGTGGATCGAAGAGCGCCAGAGCTGGTACCTGAAGCTGGGACTTTCGCGTGATCGCTTGCGGGCAAGAGAGCAGGGGCGCGACGAGCTGGCCCACTATGCCAAGGGCTGCGTGGATCTCGAATACCGCTTTCCCATGGGCTGGAGCGAGTTGGAAGGCATTGCCAACCGCACAGACTACGATCTGAAGGCGCACAGTCGGTCCGATAAGAACCCCGACGCTTTGGGCGAGCTGACCTATTTCGATCCCGAATCCAAGCAACACATCGTGCCCTATGTCATCGAGCCCTCGGCAGGTGCCGATCGCGCCACGTTGGCGTTCTTGTGTGACGCTTACGAAGAGGCGTTGGTTAAACAGTTGCCGCCCGAGGCGATCGAGCAATTGAAATCAGGCGTGGAAAGTTTTGCCAAGTCCGTTGCCAAGCGCGACAAGATGGACAGCGCCATTCGCGACCGTTTGGTGGCGCAGGCCAATGATGTCGCTTCGGACGTGGTCAGCAACTTTGCGGCGCTTACGGGTCTTGCCGGTGACGCCGATGCCCAAAGCATCGAGGTCATGAAGAAGCTCAAGGGCCAGATCACGAAGGTGGGTGAAGAATACGCACGCACGGTGCTGCATTTGCACCCCCGCCTCGCGCCTGTGTCCGTGGCCGTGTTCCCTTTGCTTAAGAACAAGCCAGAACTTGTGGATATGGCCCGCGGCCTACGCAAGGATCTGCAGGGCGCAGGTTTGCGCGCGATCTACGACGACACCGGCGCCATCGGCAAGCTTTACCGACGGCAAGACGAGATCGGCACCCCTTGGTGTTTGACCGTTGATCACCAGTCCCTGACAGACCAAACGGTCACAATTCGCGATCGCGACACAATGCAGCAAGAGCGCGTTCCTGTGGCAAACCTCGCGTTCTCGCTGTTGTCGCGCATGCGCTGATTGCCACTTGCGTGTGCTCGCGGGCGCAGGGCCGCAAAGAAAGACGAAGAAAAGACGAACGTTCCTACACCGTTCCGCTTTTCTTCGCGGCCCTGTCCTGATAAGAATGCGCGCGCGATGTCATCTGTCAGCAAAGAGAAGTCCTCCTCAAAGAAGTCGAAAACGAAAGCCGCTGCACCTGCGGTCACTGATGCCAAGAATGGCGCCCAAAACGGCACCAAGAACGGCAGCAAAAATGGCAGCAAGAACGGCGCTCAACACGCCGCCAAGAACGGTTCTAAGAGTAATTCTAAGACCGTTGCCAAGCAGGTAGCAAAAGCTTCTCCCTCGAAATCCGCAGCCAAGAAGAAGGTTGCTTCCGCTCCCAAAGCCGCGGCCGCTCCGAAAGCCGGCAAAGCTTCGGGCAAAGTAAAAGAAGGAAAACGCATCTATTTCTTCGGCAACGGTAAAGCCGAAGGCAACAAAGAGATGAAGAACCTGTTGGGTGGCAAGGGCGCCAACCTGGCAGAGATGACTTTGATCGGTGTGCCGGTGCCTCCGGGCTTCACGATCACCACTGACGTTTGCATCGAGTTTTACGCGCTCAAGCGCAAGATGCCCAAGGGTCTGGAAGAAGACCTCAAGAAGAATGTGGCCTTGGTTGAAAAGGCGCTGGGCAAGAAGTTCGGCGATCCCAAGAACCCATTGCTGTTCTCGGTGCGTTCAGGCGCACGCGCTTCGATGCCAGGCATGATGGACACCATCTTGAACCTCGGCATGAACGACGAAGTGGCTGCCGGTTTGGCCAAGGCGTCGGGCAACGAGCGTTTCGCTTACGACAGCTACCGCCGCTTCGTGGCCATGTACGGCGACGTTGTGTTGGATCTCAAGCCCGAGAGCAAGGAAGATTCGGATCCGTTCGAGGAGCTGCTTCACCGTAAGAAGCGCGCCGTGGGCGTGAAGAACGATTCGGATTTGTCGGCCCAAGACCTCAAGGAATTGGTGGCTGACTTCAAGGCGGAGATCAAGAAGCGCAAAGGCGTGGATTTCCCGCAAGATCCGTTCGAGCAATTGTTGGGCGCCGTTATGGCGGTGTTCAACTCGTGGGAAAACCCCCGCGCCAACGCTTACCGCCGCCTCAACGGCATCCCCGCAAGCTGGGGCACGGCCGTCACGGTGCAAGCGATGGTGTTCGGCAACAAGGGTGAAAACAGCGCCACGGGCGTTTGCTTCACCCGCGATCCCGCCAGCGGCGAAAACTTCTTCTACGGCGAGTTCTTGTTGAACGCGCAGGGCGAAGACGTGGTGGCCGGCATCCGGACGCCTGAGAAAATCGTTGAGCTCGAGAAGACCTTCCCCAAGGCCTACAAGCAGCTGCACGACATCCGCAAGAAGCTGGAAAAGCACTACCGCGAGATGCAGGACATCGAGTTCACCATCGAAGACGGCAAGCTCTTCATGTTGCAATGCCGCACGGGCAAGCGCACCGGTTTGGCCGGCGTGCGCATCGCCGTGGAGATGGTGGAAGAGAAGCTCATCAAGAAAGAGGACGCCATCCTCCGTGTTGAGCCCGAAGCTTTGAACCAGCTGTTGCGCCCTGTATTCCAGGGTTCGGCGAAGGTCAAGGCTGTCAAAGAAGGCCGCATGTTGGCCAAGGGCTTGCCCGCAGGTCCAGGCGCCGCCACAGGCCGCATCGTGTTCTTCGCCGAAGACGCTGTGGAATGGGCTGCACGGGGCGAAACGGTCATCCTGTGCCGTCACGAAACGTCTCCTGAAGACATCAGCGGCATGCACGCCGCCGAAGGCTTCTTGACCGCGTTTGGTGGCATGACGTCTCACGCGGCCCTTGTGGCTCGTCAGATGGGCAAGGTCTCCATCGTGGGCTGCGACGCGGTTAGCTTTGATTACCGTGCGAAGACCATGACGGTGGACACGGGCAGTGGCACGAAGGTGTTCAACCAGGGCGACTGGATCTCGATCGACGGCTTTGCCGGCGAGGTGATCGAAGGCCGCGTGGATACAACACCATCGGAAGTCATCCGCGTGTTGATCGAAAAGGATCTCGATCCCAAGCAAGCGCCGCTTTACCAGCAATACGCCAAGCTGCTTTCATGGGCAGACGCGGTTCGTAAGCTGCAGGTGCGCGCCAACGCGGATCAACCTGACCAAGCCGAGGCCTCCGTGGCGTTCGGTGCGCAAGGCATCGGCCTTTGCCGTACCGAGCACATGTTCTTCGGCGAAGGCAAGATCGAGCCGATGCGCCAGATGATCGTGGCAGAAACCGAAGACGAACGTCGCAAGGCACTCGAGAAGATCTTGCCCTTGCAACGTGCTGACTTCGCGGGCCTGTTCCGCGCGATGGGCAAGTTGCCCGTCACCATCCGCACGCTGGATCCCCCGCTGCACGAGTTCTTGCCGCACGATGAAGCCGGCATGAAGGAATTGGCGAAGATCTCGCACAAGTCGTTGGACCAAATCAAAGCCCGCATTGCGGACTTGCACGAATCCAACCCGATGCTTGGCCACCGTGGTTGCCGCTTGGGCATCTCGTACCCCGAGATCACCGAGATGCAAGCACGCGCCATCTTTGAGGCCGCCGTGGATGTGGCCGAAGAAGGCATCGAAGTTGTGCCGGAGATCATGATCCCGCTCGTGGGCACCAAGAAGGAATTGGACCTGCAAGCAGACGTTGTGAACCGGGTGGCGCAAGAGGTGTTCAAGTCACGTGGCCGCAAGGTCAAGTACTTGGTGGGCACCATGATCGAAGTGCCACGCGCCGCGGTGACGGCCGATAAGATCGCTGAGACGGCCCAGTTCTTCTCGTTCGGCACCAACGATCTGACGCAAACGACGTTCGGCTTGTCACGTGACGACACCGCCAAGGTGTTGGCCGCGTACACGGCGCAGGACATCTACGCAGTGGATCCCTTCGTGTCGGTTGACCAAGAAGGCGTGGGCGCCCTCATGAAGATGGCGACCGAACTCGGCAAGAAGACCCGCCCTGACATCAAGGTGGGCATCTGTGGCGAACAAGGTGGCGATCCTGCCTCCGTTGAGTTCTGCCACCGCTTGGGCCTGAACTACGTATCGTGCTCGCCTTACCGCTTGCCGATCGCTCGTTTGGCTGCGGCGCAAGCTGCCCTCAAAGACAAGAAGTAAGAAGCACGGGGCAGGGGCGCAAGCTCTTGCTCCGTACCCTATAACTCAAGATGAGACGGAATATTCCGCCTCATCTTGGGGTTCTCCAACAAGGCGGCTTCGGCCGCTTTTGTTTTCATACATAGAGTGATTGTTAGAGCCGCCATGCATTTACAGGGACCGACACGAACGGCGCGCCACCTTCGCGGGAGCCTTTCCAGATTAAGGGGCGATTCGTGACGGCCTTGGCCCCGGCGGGCACTGCGCGCCCAAGCGCCATGCCTTTCAAACGGGCAACGCTGTTGTCTTTGTTGGCGTTGGCTGCCTGCGATTTTGGCGGGGGCAAAAGTGGTGTGGAAGCCCCCCTGAACCGCATCTTCTTGCCTTCAGGAGCCGCGGTTGTGGCCCAAGGCAAACGCCTGCTGGTGGTGAACTCGAATTCGGATCTCCGCTACAGCACGGGAACCGTGGTGCCTTTCAACCTGCAGGCGGCCACCGAAGATCGCGATCCGGCGAAATGGCAGCTGTGCCCCTCGGTTGATTATCGACCCAAAGTTTCCACACAACGTTTTTGCTGTCGCGATCTTCTGGATCCGCGCGTTTTGAGCTGCGACGACAGGCCTTACGCAGAAGCTGAGGCCACCGTGCGCATTGGCAGTTTTGGCGCGGCGCCGGTGGTGCAACGATTTGTGCGCAACGGCGAGAGCGTTGAACGTCTGTTCTTCGGCGTTCGTGCCGATCCGTCGGTCACTTTCGTGGACGCCACAGACGTGGCTGGCAAGGCGAAACTTACGTGCAACGGCGCCATCGGCGGACCGGGCTCGGCCCGCAAGAACCCGCAATGCGATGGGGCGTTCAGGGTGGAGAAGGGGACCGTGCAAGGCCTCGACACCGACCTGCCCGAGGAGCCTTTCGATTTGCATCTCGATGCCGGCTTGGGGGTCATCTACGTGGGCCACTTGCAAGGGGGCATTTCGGTGTTGGATACCTGTGGTGCCGAAGTGAACATCGCGCCCCGGCTGGCCGGCGTGCTGTTTTTTCCGTACGAGGCGAACCAATCTTCTGGTGTCACATCCGCCATACCATCGGTGCCAGGCGATCCGTTGTCGCCAGTTTTCACCACGGCACGGTTAGGGCTGAACCTCGGCGTGCTTTACTTCCGCGAAGGCGCCAATTTGCCCGGGGCTTGTTCCGTGACCGCCCCGCGAGACCTCACCTTGGTGGCTGCGGCGCCTTCAGCGGCCACGGCGTTCGTGCCACGGGGAGCCGACACCCGCGGTCTCATCTATCAGCCTCAGCGCCAGCGTGCGTTCATCCTTTACCGAAACACCCAAGGCAATCCGGCGGCCTTGTCACGAGCCCGGGTGGTTGCCAACAACGTTGGCCGACTCGAATTTGCGCCGGCCGAATCCATCGACGTCTGTGCCGGCCCATCGCAACTGTTGTTGCACGATTACGGACGTGGACCGCGTTTGTTCGTCACATGTTTTGATTCCGGCCAGATCTATGTGGTCGATCCTGAGCTGATGGTCGTCACCGAGAACATCGACGTGGGCCGCGGCCCGTCAATGTTGGTCTTCGACGACAACGACCCTTCGCTCGCCTACGTCACGGGCTTTGTGGACAACAACGTGTCGGTGGTTGACTTGCGGGTCAATAGCCCCACCGAAGCCCGCGTGATTCAACGAATTGGCTTTCCTCGCACGAGCGCTCAACTATGACCCGGCCCCATTTCCTTCGTGTTCCCGTGAAGGCGGCGGCGTTCGCTGCAGCGGCCCTGGTTGCGCTTGCCAACTGCGGTCAAGAGCCAGCGGTGATTCCCAGCCGGACGCTGGAGCGGCCCACGGACCTTTCTTTCGTGTGCATGCATGCTTCGACCGTGGGAGGCCGCCCTGTGGTGACGGCCACAACGATGGGTGTGTGCACGGATCCGCTGCCGGCGGGTGAATCGCGCGACGCCACTTCGGAGGCCCGCACGATGGGGCTGATGGGTGTGATTGCGAATTCTGCGCGAGGGGAATTAGGGGCGGTGGACTTTGACCGCAACCGCATGGTGGACCTTGATCCAGCGGTGCCGGGCTACAACATGTTGCCCGTGGGGCAATTGCCCGAGGCTTTGTCCGTGAGTCCTGATGGCTGTAAGACGGTGACCGCAAACCGCGGCTCGTGTGATGTGAGTTTGGTCGATAACAGCCGACTGTTTGCCGGCGTCTTTAACAACGCCAACGCCGTGACGGGCCCCGGTTCGGTCAGCACACGGCTTGCTGTCCTCACCGATGGTGGCCCCTTGCGCAGCCGTCCTGGTGAGATTGCCTTTTTGCCTGGCCCCACGTCAGCCGCAGCCACCAAGTCGTGCCAGCTGACGGGTAGCGTGGGTGCGGATGGCGCTGTGAAGCCATGGCGCGCTGTGATCACTTTTCCCTCGTGCGGCCTCGTCGGTCTGGTTGAGTTTCCCTCGGGTCGGTTGATCAACAGCGCTTATGTGAAAGCCAGTGGTCTGGAACCGGCCGGCACGAACCCACAGTGTCCCGTGGACTGCGGCGCGATTGATGTCGCGGCCAACCCGGTGGTCCCCGATGCCGGCCTTCCCCAGGAAGACGCGGGCGCGGTTGCCATGGGGCGTCTGGCCGTTGAGGCCCTCACATTCTTGCCCTACGTGGCAGACGCCACGCCGGAGGGCGGTCAAACTTTATACCTTGGCGCCCGCGACGCCGACACCGTGCTCCCGGTCAGGGCCACAAATGACGGCCGACTCGTGCAGGCCCGGGCGCCGCTGCGTTTGGCCGAACAACCAGCGGGCGTGTTTCGCTTGCGCGCCTCAGTGCAGCCTTTCGCCCCCACAGATAGAGCCTTCGTTGGTGGTGGCCAAGGCAAGTTCTTGTATGCCGTGGTCGGTGATGGATCGGTGCGGGTGATCAATCTTGCGCCGGCTGAGGTAGGCGGGCTGGAGGTTGAGTGTGACGCCAACATCGACACCAAGGCTTTGGCAACCGGGGGCTTGGATCCCCGATGCGTGCCGGTGGGCTCAGGCCTGCCACGCACGCTGCGTGCCCGCGGACCTGGAATTCAAGTGCCGCCGCTGGCCGCAGGGCCTGATTTGCTGCCTCCGCACGCAGTGGATGTCACCTTCTTCGAGGCCAAGCCGGCTGCCAATGCCGATAGCACCGGCAGCGCCTACAAGGGTGCCTATGCCTATGTGCTGCTTTCTAACAGCGACATCTTGGTTGTGAACGTGTTCACGCAGCAAGAGGTGGAGCTCACACCAGGGGCGTCGGCTTTGCCGTTTAGCCACTCGCTGCGAAATGCGCTCTCGTTTGTGGAACTCGACAAGGGCGGAAAACGCCCGCGCGTGACGAACCCTCCCACGGCCAGCGTTGGCAATAGCGATTTGCCGTTCGCGTTGAGGCCGAACTTGTCGCGCGATCTGATCCCGCGCGTCGAGGGCTATAGCACCTTGCCGGAGGGCGCCACGGAGCGCGACAAATACTGCTCTCCGGAGTTGCCGGGCGTGGTCTATGCCTGTTTCGATCGTCCCGAAGAGGTGGTGCCGCAAACGTGGGCCGTCGTTTGGGAGGGCACGCTTCCCGGTGCGGGCCGCGCGACGGGGCGCCTGGCGAATCGCTCGATGCCAAACACGGTTGGCGTTTGGGAAGACGTGGGCGCGGCGTTCTGCGCCTCTGGTGTGCAAGCGGGCGACGTGATTCGCCTTGACGGCTGCGGCGTGGATGCGGATTGCGGCGACCCAGACGATTTTAGGTGTGTGCCCTCGGTGGCCGGCGTGTCGGGTTTGTGTACGCGCAAGACGGATGAAGCCGCGTTTCGGCAAAGCGTGGCGTGCCAGCGCCTGCTCAAAAGCCGTCGTCGTTACGAAGTGGCGTATGCGGGACCCAAGGAGTTGGGCTTGGCGTTGAAGCTGCAGGAGCTTCCGCGGCCTTCCGTGAGCACGTGCACCAAAAACGAGGATTGCGCTGCAGGAAACACGCGATTCGAATGCCTGGAACCCGTGGCTGGGCAGGGGGCCCGTTGCGTGGTGCCGTGCATGGTGGATGCGAACTGTGATGCGGGTTTTGTGTGTGAATCTGCCGGCGATCCCGCGCGGGGGTTGTGCGTGGAAGCGCCGTTGCCGGATCCGTTGTGCATGGCTGAAACCACCGCGTACGAGGTTCAAGCCGGCAAGTCATTCCTCGTTCGCGGCACCTTCACGCCAAGTTTTGCAACCACTGTGGACGTCAACGGCCTGTGCCAGCCGCTCGCCAGCCGCAACCCGCGCTTCGCCAACCGCATTCCTTTGACCGCCCCGCATTGCGCGAACGTTCCCGATCCGGCGCCGGGCGTGAAGCTAACCTCGCAGCTGCTGCGTCAAAGCCCCGCAGCCGAAGGCGTTGCAGGCAACCCGTGTTTGTTTGTGGCGCCGAACTTCGATGAAACAGCGCTGACGGATCCAGCCATCAAAGGCCAACTTCACGTTCACGCGTTGTTTGAGAACCCTGAAGTGCGCTTCGTCGTCACCAACCTTGAACAGAACTTTGGCGATGGGGCCACCTTGCAGTTCACGGTGCGAGGCGGCTTCCGCCCCGATCAGATCGTGACCAACATCCAACCCCAGATAGCGGTGCCTGCGATGTTCTTGACGGGGCCCACGTTTGTTCCTGCAAACAAGGACGACGACAAGGCGAGCCCCGCGGTCTTTCCCTATGTGTACATGGTGGATGCCGGACTTTTGGGCAGCAGCCAGCGCGGGCAGATCTTGCGGATCGACACCCGCCGGGCCGCATACGACGTTTCCGTTTCGGCGCGTCCCTTCCAGATTCGCTAGCTGGCCACCGAAAAAGTTGACATTCGTCTCATGTGGACGAACTACTTACATGTAAGGCGCATGTGGGACTCTTCACGCATGACCGCGCCCTGCGCGATTTCTTGCTTCGCGCTCGCCAAAAGGCGAATGGTTACGAGCTGGCACGATTAGGGCACCTGGAGGGAGAATGCGTTACACTGCATCCGCTGCGATGGAGGACCGAACCCTGCGCGACGTTGAGCGCTGGAAAGACAAGATCGAGATCCGACTCGATAACCGTCAGGTATTCTTCTTGTTCTTTGGCAGCGCCCTCGTGGCTTGTCTGCTGTTCGTTTTAGGTGTGGTGGTTGGCAAGCGGCTCGAATCGCGTGGCCGGGCTGCGGCACCCGAAATCGAAGATCCCTTGGCACTGTTGGATCGAATCGCAGCGACGCCTGGCAACGCTGACGAGACGATAACCTTTCCGCGAACCCTGATTCAGGCCCCCACGCCCAAACCTGAGAAGAAGCTCGCCAAAGCCGAAGCCAAGCCCATCCCAGAGGCACCCGCGCCGAAGGCAGAAGCGGCACCCGAGCCCGCTGTGGCGCCTAAAGCAGCCGAGAAACCCAAAGTGATTGAGCCGGCACCTGAACCGGCCAAAGTGGCCGTTGCCCCCACCGCGGTGAAAGCCGACGAGGCCGCAGCCGTGAAGGCGGATGCCAAAAAGCCGGGCACAAAGCCCGAACTAAGCAAAGCCGAGAAGGCAAAGCTTGCGGCCGCCCCGGCCAAGTTCTCTTTGCAGCTGGGATCCTTTCAAAGCAAAGAAGAAGCGGACGCTTTTATGTCTCAATTCCCGGATGCCGCTCCCTATATGGTGACCTCCGACATCCCCGGCAAAGGCCGTTGGTTCCGCGTGCGCGTCGGCAAGTTCGCCACCTCCGAAGATGCGGCCAAAGCCAAAGGCGAGTTCGAGCGCCAGCATCAGAAAATCGCTTACATCGCGCCCCTGTGAGCGGGCAGCTGGGCTGGCGTTCAGAACATCAAGCCTACGTTGAAGTGAAGCCGGCCGAGGCGGCTATCGCCCGGCCCGGGATCCAAAGGCCAGGCCCAAGAGACGCTCAGATCGCCCACCGGAAGCTTGACCACCAACGGTGCCACACCGGCACCATGACGGAATCGGCGCGCTTGCACGGCGTCCAACGAATCCTCCACGATGCCTGAATCCAAAAACACGCCCGCGTAGAATGGGCCGCTGACTTGGGCCTGCAGATCCAGATTGCTCAAGATGCGCAGGTTGCCGCCCAAGGGGAAGAACTGGACGAGGTTGAGACCATTGGCCAACGGGTACTCACGCACCTCGGTGCGGGCGCGCTCGAATTGATAGCCGCGTAAAGTTGTGTCGCCACCGGCTGAGAACCGCTCCGTTTTTGGCAACAACGTTGAGCCGTCGAGCGGCACCCCCTGTGCGTAGCGCATGGTGTGTCGCAACGACCAACGGCGCGACAGCGGCACCACGTTGAGCGACTGCAGCTGGAATTTCACGAACGTGTTCTCGCCATAATCGAACGACAACGCGGGCGTGGCGAGTTCGATGTAGCCATCAAGTTTAAAGCCCTGGCGAGGCGCCAGGCGGTTGTCCAGCTGAACCCAATCGAAGCCGATGCCCGCGGCGCCCACCAACGCGCCGATGCGCGCCGTTTGTTGCCCTTCGTCAGCGCCGCCACCACGGACCAGAAACTCGGTGCCGCTGCTGTCGCGGATCTGATATCGCACGAAAGAATCAAAGCCCGGGAAAAGCTGTCGCAGCAGCGCGATGGTGGCGGTGCCAACCCGGGTGTCGCCCAACCGCTCGGTTTTGCGCGCGAGATAGCTGGCGTTCAGAGCGAGGCGGAACATCGTACCGGCCACGCGGGGGTTAAGAAAATCCGAAGAGATGCTGCGCAAGTTTTGGCCCCAGCGGCCCGTGGCGCGCAACGAATACCCGCGACCCAAAAGGTTGCCGTGTTCATAACCGCCGGAAAAATAGAAGCCCAAGGGGAAGGTGGCGTCAGGAGCCTTTTGATCTGTGGCGCCACCCAAGCCGAAGCGCACGACGCCATAGTGATCGTGGCGCTCTTGCACTTGAATCAGCAGCGGCACCGTATGCAGGCCGGCCTCGATGCCGGGAAAGGCGAGGGGGCTGGCGTTCGTGAAATACTGCAGAAGCGCCAGGTTGCGTTGGCCACGTTCAAGCGAACGAGTGGTGAGCTTGTCACCGGGCCTGGCGGTCACCCACTGCAAAATTGTGCTCTCTTTGGTGAGGAAGTTACCGCGAATGAATATGGGACCGACGGTGGCGGGCTTGCCGGGCGCCAAGAACCATTCCACGGAACGTCCGTTGCCGTTCTCTTCCACCTCGGACACCGCGGTGCCGTATGGGTACCCGCGGTCGCGAAGCAGACGCTCAAGCGAACGTTCGTCACTGTCCATCCGGCTTGGGACGTAGGGCTCGCCGGCTCGCGTGAGGATCGACTTGGCCAGGACTTCTTGCGATAACGGCAACGGCTTGCCGTCGCTTGTGCGGAAAGAAACCTTGGTCACCGTGAGCAGCGGACCTTCGGTGACCACAAAGCGCACAAACAGCTTGTCGGTGGCCTGCCACACGTCGGCGTCGCGTTCTGACTCAAGGTCTTCGAGCGGACGAAAATCATTCTCGTTGGGCGCCACTTGCACTTCCACCCGCGTGGGGCCAAACCCCGAAGCCGTGTAATGATCACGAATGCGAAGGGCATCGTTCTCAAGCTGCTGCAATGATGCGTAGCCGCCTCCACCAAGACCAAGGTGTCCGTACCAGGGGAATTCTTTGACGCCCACGACGTCGGCGAGACGTTCGTCGGAAATCGCCTGGTTGCCATCGAATGACACACGCTTCACGTAGATGCGTGGCCCTTCTTCGATGTTGAACACAACCCGATCGTTGTCGGCATCGACGCGTTCGCGGCGGGCGTTGACCTTCACCAACATGTTGCCGCGTTGGCGGTAAAAGCGGGCGATCGCCGCGCGGCTTTCTTGCACCTCGTAGTCGTCGAACACGCCCTGGTTGAAGAACGTCAGCTGTTCTCGAAGCTCTGCGTCGGCGCAACAATCGTTGCCCTGGAAAACCACGTCCACCTTCTTGAACGGTTCAACCAAAAGACGCAGCGGCACATTCTTTTGGCCACTGGCCTGTGCGAGCTCGGTATCAAAGTCGGGCAACACTCGTGCGGCCGGAAAGCCCAGCGCGCGGTATCGTTCAACCAGTTTCGCAACATCAACGCGTAACTGCGCGCGGGTAAAGGGACTCTCGTCGAGCCAAAGCAAGTACCACTTATAGTGGCGAAACAAACTCTCTACCTCGTCACGAGGTATCAGCTGGGGACCATCGATGTCGATCTTTCCTATGGGGTAATCGCTGCCCAACTTGATGGTGACCGTGATGTTCACCGGCGAAGGCTCACGCGGGCGTGCGTCAAGCCGCATGTGAACGTCAGCGTCGAGGTAGCCTTGCGATTTGAGGAAGGTAAGAACCCGATCCACCTCTTCGGCCATCCAGGCTTCGCGCAATTTGCCGGGCGGCGGTATGGGCATGCCGGGCCGAATTGAAAGACGCCGGATGATCTCGTCTTGGCGCACCGGCCAGTTGCCTTTCACAAAGATCTGTCGCAAGCGATCGTAGGGGTGCACATCGATCTTCAGCTTGACGCCGCCGGTGGCGGGCACCGCCTCTACGTATGCCTGATAGCCAATTCCATCCAGGGCCCGGGCCACCCGGGGTAAGGTGCCGATGGGTGTGCCGACGGCGTCGTAATCGCCTGACTCGATGAACTGGGTTTGTGGTGGCAGCCACGCTTGCACGAAATCGCGCAGCTTCTCAGGCGGATCGATGAGAGTGCCCGCAATCTCGAAACCCACCACCACGGGTGCGACGGCCACGGGCGCAGGCGGCGCTTCGTCCGCGTTCTGCGCGCGCGCCGATGCGTTCGCAAACAACAGCGAACACAACACGTAGAGGGTGGGGCGAAAGCGCATGTGCAATTACGGCAGGTCGAAGCGGATGGGCCACTCGGCGAACAGTTCCAGGTTCAAAGACGTGCTGGTTTCGACGATGCCTTGCTGAGGAAGAACCAGATACTCCGCAAACGTTCGGAACGAGAAAAAATCGGCCAGCCACAGCCGCACTTCATTGCGCGCCTGCCGCATGCCTTGAAAGCCCTGAAGATAATTCAGCTGCAAGCGCAGGTAACGCCCGGCGCGACCGAACAAACGCACTTCCACGCCGTCGGGGCCGAGCGTCGGACGCAGTTGCAGCTTGTCGCCCGTGAGCAGCCCCAAGGTGTCGCTGATATAGGGCTGAAGCAGGTTGTCCACCAGGTCGCGCGTGACGTTGCCCGCCACTTGAAAGCCGGTGTCGAGGTTGCGGCCTAAGTTGGCGCTGCTGGTGCCGAAACGCACCGAACTGGTGCTGGAACGGCCCGAAAGCAAGAGCAGCAGCGTCTCATTCTGGTTCAGGCCCGTGTCGGTGGTGGAAAAGCTGATCTCCGCTTGGCTCACGGGGCCTCGGATGCGCATCCGCACATTGTGCTCCAAGCCGTCCACATCGGTGACCAAGCTTTCCGCCTCAAGGTTCAGCTCAGGCGTTGTTTGGCCCAAGATCTTGGTGCCCACAAAGACGATCGAGTTGGTGCCGGGCACGAGATCGAAATAGCCACGCGAGCCCGTGCCTGGAATCTGAAAACGGCCATCCGTTGGCAGGATCGAACCGTCGAGCTGCGGGTTGCCGGCCGTGCCACCCACGTGCAGATCCACGAGCGCGTACATCTCTGGCGCGAGATTGTTTTGCACCAAAAACGTATCGCCAACCGTGCGCACGCGGAGATCCAAGCGCATGTCATCAATCAACGGGTTGGGCGTGCCGCGGCCATACGATTCGCCCAGCAAGCGGCTGGAGATCGCGAGATCCTTGATCGCGACGGGCTGCGTGAAGCGGCCACTGACGATGCGCACGTCACCGGAGAGGCTTAGTTGCTTTTGCAGATCGCCTTCAAGCTCAAGCGCAAAGCCAATGTCATCCAACGCAAAGACGCCGGGTGACCGGTACGCCAAGCGCTCCCCACGCACCGGCAGATGCGCATACTTGATCTTGATCGTGGGTAGAAGTTGTTCAAACACCAAACGCCCAGGCTCCTGGCCCTGGGCGCCGATCGTGATGGTGCCTTGATCGTCGATCGTGGCGCGCAGCTTTTCTATGCGCGCCTCCCGCGGGTTCAATGTCAAATCGCCAGTTTCGACACGAATCAAACGCCCGAGATCGCGCAGCCGCAAAGACACGTTCTTCACAAGCACCTTGGCATCGAAATCAGGCTTCGTGGGCGTGCCACCAATGCGGCCCCGCAGTTCAAGCGTGCCATCGGCTTCGGTGATGGCGCCGGGGGCCAACAGCGGCAAAAGCTTCGCATTTAACGAGCCTTCAATGCCGATGCCGTAGCGGGTGACGTTATAGTCTTTGTCGAAGTTCGCGCGCCCTTGAAGCTTGAGGCGTGAATCGCCAACGACCACAATCAGGTTCTGCAGCTCAAGATCCGCGGGACTGATCTTCACCCGGCCTTCGGGCACGCTCACGGGGATATCGAGGGTGGCAAAACGCACTTCGATGGGCCGCGTGACGGTGAGATTGCCTTCAATCCGCGGGTGGGAAAGGGGGCCCTGGGCGCGTAAGGCCAAGGTGATGTTGCCCTCGGAGCGCTGCACGTAGGGAGCCAAGGCGGGCGCCAACAGCGCAAGATCCAGCTGGCCACGCACAAGGGCGCCCTTGATCTGATCCCCTTGTAGGGTGCCGCCAACTTCGATGAGCCCGCCCGTGGTGTCAAAGCGACTGTTTTCAAGCGTCACAAGATCGCCTTGCACGCGAGCCACGATCGGACCTTGGTTCTTCACCACCAAGGGAGGGCCGCCGCCCAACAGATCGTTCCGGGGCCGCGAGGCCAAATCCAAGTCATCAATACGAAGTTCAGCAGTCAGGGGTTTGTTGGGCACAATTGCCACTTTCACCTTGCCGCTTGTGCGCCCTGTGAAACCCACGCGCTCCATGATGGCGGGCGCCAAGGCCGCCAAATCCAGATTCTGCCAACCCACCTCGGCGGCAATGGTGGGGCCCGCTTTGGGCAACGACACATCGGCGTTGATCGCAAAGCGATCGAACAAGGTGCCCCGGAGCCGCGTGCCAGCGGGAGGCAAGCCTTGCAGGGTGAGCTGCCCATCGCCCAAGATAATGTCGCCGACCGCCACGCCTTTAAGTGAAACCTCGCCGGCCAGTTGCGGGGCTGCGGGATTTCCCGTGACCACAAGGGTCGCGTTGAGGGTGCCTTGCAGGGGTGGCAGTGAGTCGGGCGCCACACCGGGGATGTCGTTCAGGGGAAAATCAACAATGCGCACCGTCCACTGCATCTGTTGGGGCGCGTTTAACCCGAGGCGGCCTTCCAATTGGATGCGGCCTCCACGATCGCGGGTGATGTCGGTCGAACGCAGCACCAATTCTTTGGGATCCACAACCACCTCGAAGCCACGGACGCGCCACACCTGACCCAGCAGTTCAAGTTGCGTGTCGGGCGGCAGCGCCAGCCGTCCCAGCAGCCGGTTCACGGGCCCTTTGGCCCAGCCTTCGAAGGACAGCCGCCCCAGCACGGCGGGCGATTTCAAGACGCTGCCAAGATCGATGCGTTGACCCAACGCCTTGATGTCGATGATCGGCGCCGCCAGCATGCGCTCGATAGATTGTTTATAGATTTGCGCCTGCCCAGAGACATCGATCTTGCCACCAAAGATCTCGCCCTTGAGCGATTGCACGTGCGCCGTGCCATCTTTGAGCATGAAGCGGGCGTGCAACTCGGGGGCGGTGCCCAACTCGCCGATGCCCACGCTGCGCACGGCCGCGGAACCCACAACGTTGGGGTTATCGAGCGAGCCATCCACGTGCACTTGCAGGGAGGCTGATTTGGGCAACAGATCAGGTGGGTGCAAAAACGAGAGCGCCAAAGGCAGATTCTGCGCCTGCGCTTTGAGCTGCAACGCCACAAGTTTCTTCACGATGTCCACGCGCCCCCGCAGCTGCACGTCTGCACCGGGGATCGTCACTTGCAGTTGCTTCACGTCGGCTCGCTGCGATGATCCCGTTATCACGCCATCGACGAAGATGTTGCGCGGCAGGCCCGCTTCATACTTGCGCGCAAATCGCACGCCCTTGAGTGAAACGTCGCCCGATTGATTGGCGAAGTTGTACTTGGCTTGCACTTGCCCGTTGGCGATGCCTGAGGCCTGCAGCTTCAAGGCCGGAGGCAAGAACGCGTCCGGAACCACGTTGCGTAAACGCAGATCTGCTGTGGCCTCGCCGCCCACAACCATGCGTGCGCCCAACTCAACGTTGCCGCCTTGAGGAACCTTGAATTTAAGGTCGCGCACACCCACGGTCATGGGTTCGGCACCCGAAAAGTCGAGTGCCAACTGCAAATCCTTGGCGTGCCCGCCGGCGTACCCCACGTCGAGCTTTGCGATCTTTGCCTTCACATCGATGGCAGAGAAGGGCTGTTTAAGATCCAAGACCACCGTGGCTTCGGGCCCGGCCACAGTCAACCCTTCAATCTTATGCCCCGCAGCCACCGCGGCGAGCGCATCGCCTGCGTGTGCGAACTCAGCGTGCAGATCGATGCCGGGCGGGCCTTCGTCGTAGATGTGGGTAAAGAAGCCTTTGCCTGTGAGCACGGATCGGCCTGTGCGACCCGCTTCGACTTCCAAGAAGATGTCGTTCTTCCACTCGCGTGTTGTTGCCACGCGTTTGACTTTCACATCGTCGAACGGCAGCAGTTCCCCATCCAAAATGCGCAGGAAGCTGCCTTGGCGTGCGTGAAGGTTGTTGGCGTCGAACCCCACGAAGGGGCCGTCGATGATGAAGGTGGCGTCCCCTTCGGTATCTTTGAGCAGCAACCCCCACGCGCCCGGGAAATCAAATTCTGCCGAAAGCCCGTTCAGCTTCGCGTTGACAAGTTCAAGCACGAAGCCCGAGTCATCTGACGGCGGCTTACGTTTGGCGCCCGGGGGCAAGGGCGGGGGAGGCGGAATCAGCGCCGCGAGAAATCCAACCTTGCTGCCATCTTTGGTGCTGCCGAAGCGCCAATAGGAATGTGGCCCGATGTCCACGTCGAACAGACGCACTTTGCCGGCCATCGCTGAACGCAGCGCCACCTTCGTTGCCAAGCGACTCACATCCAGCACACGCGTGCCGTCGGGATCGTCGATCTTCACATTCTCAAGCACGAACGGCGTGGGCGTGTTGGTAACGAGATCCCACAACACCCGCGGCTTCCAATACATCGCGCCCACTTGCACGTTGCCGGGGAGGCCGATCTTGCCAACGATCGCCGTGAGGAATCCGCCAAGCCGGGGCCCCTGCAGAAACGTGGCCGCCAGCCCAAACGCCACCGCGCCAAGCGCCAGCAGCCCGCCGGCCACGGCCAGCAGCAGCTTCTTGCGCTTTTTCCATTTACTTTGCGGGGGGTTATCGGTCACGGACGAATGCAGGAGTATCGCCTGCTCGGGCTGCAAACCCAAGCCGCAGGCGCTGTATGTGGATGCCTTTTTGCACGCGGCGTTTTAACGCCCGTTCTGGCATGCCGGGCGAGGCGCGGCTGGTAAAGTGGGCCCCTTGGTCATGCAGGGCACTTTATACATCGTTGACGCCTACAACTTCTTGTTTCGGGCGTTTCACGCCATGCCGCCGCTTTCGAACAGCCGCGGCCAACAAACCGGTGCGATTTATGGCTTGTGCCAAATGCTCTTGCGCATCGAACGCGAACACGTGCCGTCGCACCTCTGTGCCGTGTTCGACGCCCCCGGCAAGACGTTTCGCGATGATTTGTACCCCGCCTACAAGGCCAACCGGGCAGCGATGCCGCCCGAGCTCGCCGCCCAGATTGGCCTGGTGCCCACCGTTCTGGATGCGTTCGGCATTCAAAGCCTAACGATGGCCGGCATCGAAGCCGACGACGTGATCGCTACGGTCACGAAACAGGCGGCCGCGCGTGGCTTGCAAGTGGTGATCTGCTCGTCCGACAAAGATCTCATGCAGTTGGTAGGCGGGCCCGTTTCCCTGCTTGACACTATGAAGAACAAGATGGTGGGCCCCTCCGACGTAGAAGAGAAGTGGGGCGTGCCGCCCGCTTTGGTGGGCGATCTGCTGGCTTTGGTGGGCGATTCGGTCGATAACGTGCCTGGTGTTCCTGGCATCGGACCCAAAACGGCGGCAGAGCTGCTGAAGACCTTTGGCAACCTGGATGCGTTGATGGCCCGAGCCGATGAGGTCAAAGGCAAGCGTGGCCAAGCGTTGGTGCAAAGCCGCGAGCTTGTGAAGTTGTCGCGCTTGCTGGTGACACTCAAAGACGACGTCGAGCTGCCGCGACCGGTGGAGACCCTGGCACGCGTGGCACCCGACAAAGATCGTCTTTACCAACTCTTTCGCGATTTCGAGTTCGTACGCTTGATGGCCGCGAATGCACCGTCTGAAACGGCGGCCCCTTCGCCCGGCGCCTCAGATTCGCAAGCGGAGTCTGCCGCCGTGCAAGTGACTGACACCGCGCCCACCGCCGCACCCAAAGTGCCCGCGCCCGAAATGGCGCCCGTCGAGGTGATCACAGCTGCCTCCGCCTTGGCGGCGCTCGCGGATCGTCTCAAGGCTTCCCTCAAATTCGCCGTCACGGGCTTCACAACCCAAAGCGAACCGCTGCGCGCCGAGCTCATCGGCCTGGCGTTTGGCTGGTTGTCCGAACAGACGTTGCACCGGGCTTATGTGCCTGTGGCACAGCAAACGTCTTTGCTTGATACCGGCTCGCGGCTCTCGGTGAAGGCCGCATTCGACGTTTTGCGGCCCGTTTTCGGCGATCCCGCGGTTGCGAAGGTGGTCCATGACGGCAAAACGCTAGAGGTGTTGTTCGGCGTTTATGGCGTTCCCTTTGTGGGGGTGGTGTCTGACAGCATGCTGGGCGCGTATCTGCTGGATGCATCTAGGCCACGTTATGATCTTCACGTGGTGGCGCACGCCGAAGGCGCGCCCGACACAAAGCCACGCGAAGAATGGCTGGGCACCGGCCGCAGCGCTGCAACGCCGGGCGATGTGGAGGCGAGTGTGGTGGCGGGCTGCTTGGCCGCGGAAGTGTCGGCCATTTGGGTGCTCGATGGCGTGCAGCGAGAGCGTCTACAAGAGGCCAAGTTATCGTCGCTTTACGAGCAAGTCGAGCTGCCGCTGTCGCACGTGCTGGCGCGCATCGAGCAGCAAGGCGTCCGACTGGATACCGGTTTTCTGCGCGAGCTTTCGCAGCAAACGGCCGTGGCGGTGGCCGACCTGGAACGTGAGATCCACGAAGTGGCGGGAGGGCCGTTCAACATTGGTTCGCCCAAACAACTCGCGAAGATCCTGTTCGAGAAGCTGCAACTGCCCGTGTTGCGCAAAACCAAGACGGGACCTTCAACCGATGCCGACGTGCTCGAAGAATTGGCGGCCATGCATCCCGTGCCCGCCAAGATCCTTGAGTACCGCACGCTCACCAAGCTCAAGGGCACGTACCTGGACGCGCTGCCACAGCTGGTGAACCCCCGCACCGGGCGCCTCCACACAACGTTCAATCAAGCGGTGGCGGCCACGGGGCGGTTGTCATCCAGCGATCCGAATCTGCAGAACATCCCGATCCGAACCGAGCTTGGCCGTAAGATTCGCAACGCCTTTATTGCGGATCCTGGCTACGTGATTGTCTCGGCGGATTATTCGCAAATCGAGCTGCGCATTTTGGCGCATTATTCGCAGGATCCGGCGTTCCTCGATGCTTTCCGCAAAGGGCAGGACATTCACACGCGCACCGCCGCGGAAGTGTTTGGCGTGGATTTGGATCAGGTGACGCCCGAGCACCGGCGCATCGCCAAAGCGATCAATTTTGGCTTGGTGTTCGGCCAAAGCGACTTCGGTCTTTCACAGGTGCTGCGCATCGCCCGCGCCGAAGCGAAGGCCTATATCGAGAAGTACTTCGCGCGTTACGCCGGCGTGAAAACGTACATGGACCGCGCCATTGCGGAGGCGCGCGCCACGGCCGAGTCCACCACGCTGCTCGGCCGGCGCCGCCCCATTCCTGAACTGGCGGCAGGCAAGGCGCAGCAGCGTGCCCACGGCGAACGCGTGGCGCGCAACACACCCATCCAGGGTTCGGCCGCCGACATCCTCAAGCTCGCGATGATTCGGGTGGACGGCGGGCTTGCGCAGCATCCGGGGGCCCGTTTGCTGCTCACCGTCCACGACGAACTCGTCTTCGAGGTGCCGGCCGAGGGCGTCAGTGCGTTTGCCGCGTGGGCCAAAAATGAGATGGAGAACGCCTTCACACTCGACGTGCCGTTGGTCGTCGACGTAGGCCACGGTCCCACCTGGGGCGACGCCCATTAAGAAGTCGCGCGCCCTTCGCCACAGATAAAGTGCGGGAATGGCCAACCGGCGATATCCTTTTGAGGCATGCGTTTTCGGTCTCGGCTGAATGCCAGCCTTACGACCGTCCGGGGGGCGGCGGCAAAAGGGGTGATGGGAGCGGCACTGATTGGGTGCCAGCCATCGCCACGCGCGCCTGCGCCCAAAGCGCCCACGCCCAGTGTGGCTGCGCCCGCCCCGCCCACAGAGCCAGCGGCCGTCGAGCCTCCGCCCATGATCGCGGCCCCTCCAGCCGCGGTGGCCGATGCGGCGCCTCGCCCTTTGCGCCGCTGCTTCGACACCGTGCCGGTTTGGGTTGATGCGCCCGTGCCTGATCTTCTGGATCGCGCCGAGGCGCTTTTGCAAACGGACGACGCCGAGGGGGCGTTGGCCTGCGCGGAGGAGGCGTGCCGGCAAGCGCCGCGTTCGGTGGACGCGCACCAAGATCGCGCGTCGGCGTTGTTGCGGCTGGGGCGCATCGAGGCCGCGCGTGAAGCGATTACGTTGGTTTTGGCCATCGCACCCACCGACCCTTCGTCACTGCTGTTCGCAGCCGACTTGTTCATCAACCACCTTCCCGCGACCACGGAGCGCGCGAGCATTGGGCTCGAATACGTGCGCCGTGCGGGCCGCAGCAGCGCCGCTTTTAGGGCGCGTAGCGGTCTGTTGGAAGGCCAGGCGCTCATCGATCTTGGCCGCGCCGCTGATGCCCTTCGCGCCTTAACGCGCGCCTTGCAAGAGGCGAAAACGTCCGAAGCGAAGGTGGCCATCACCTACGAGCTTGGCGTGGCGATGTTCGAACTGGCGCGGTTCTCCGACGCTCAAGCGCGGCTGGCGGCCGTGCTCGAACAGGAGCCGAATCACGCGCAAGCTCACTTTCATATGGGCCTGGTGTTAGAGCGGGCAGGTGAGATGGAGCTGGCAGAACAGCACTTCGCCGCAGCCACGGCGGCAGACGCCACGGCCTTTCCGCCCCGCGTTGAAGTCGCAGCTGACGCTTTCGCCGAACAGGTACGCGAGGCGGTGTCTCAGTTGCCTGGGCCGATGCAGGAAAGCCTTCGAGACGTCCCCGTGGAAGCGGCGGAGCTGCCTACGCTCGAAGATCTCACCGCAGAATCGCCGCCGCTTTCGCCCACGATCTTAGGCTTGTTTCGCGGTCTGCCCTTGGGGCGCGTTGATGACGGCGTGGGTGTGCGTTTGAAGAACGTGCGCACCACAGCCGGACGTGGTGGCGTGGTGGGCGCGTCCGTCCCGCCGTCGCCCGCCAGCTTTGCGATCCCCGAGCGTGGCATCGTGATCTATCGGCGCAATTTGCTTCGCAGCGTGCGCGGCGTTGCCGAGGTGCAACCCGCCATCGTCCGAACCTTGCTGCATGAAGCGGGGCACCTGCTCGGTGAAGACGACGGATCTTTGCGCGATCGCGGCCTCGAGTGAGGTTATGATGAGGGCTATGTCCTCGGCCGTTCGGTTGTTGAAGTGCGCGCCATCGCGGTCATATGTTCTGCTTACAATTGCGGTTGCGCTTGGCTGCCTGCTCAGCTTGTCGTCGCAGGCGCGCGCCGCCGACGATGAGGCGGAAGGCCGCCGCCGGTTTCAGCACGGCCAAGAGCTGTTCCTGCAGGCGCGCTATTTAGAGGCGGCACAAGAATTTGAGGCCGGTTATGCGGTGGCCCCGCGCAACGGTTTTTTGATCAACATCGCTCACTCGTACCGGCGCGCCGGCGAGTTGGCAAAAGCGAAGAAATATTATCAAAAGCTTCTTGAGGTAGAGCCCAACACCCCGCAACGCCCCGAGGTTGAAGCCAACATCCGCTCGATCGATGATGCCCTCGCTTTGGAAGGCCTAAATGTTCCGAAGCCTGCGCCCAAGAAGAGCCCCGTCCCCAACCCTGACGAGGCCTTTCGCCGCCGGGTGGCGGCCGAGGCCGAGCTCGATCGTCCGGCGGCTGACGCCGAAAAGGACGAGGACGGCAGTGTGTTTGGCAAGGCGTGGTTTTGGGCGTTGGTGCTCTCGGCGGCAGCTGTGGGTACCGTCGTTGCCGTCACGTTGTCGCGGTCGGGTGGCGACTGCAACGCCACCAAATGCGTGACCGAGTTGCCCTAAGCCTCAAGCGGCGCGCGAACAAAAAGCAAACGCCCCCGACAGAGAACCGGCGGGGGCGTTGTTTGACCTTCACCGGAGCCGCTAGCCCCGGAGGCTTTCACTGCTAATTGCCGAGGTTAAGTTTCTCGGCGGGCTTGCCTTCAAGCTCGATCATCTGCGAGTCAGACGGCAACACGGCGTTGCCCTCCGTCAGCACTTTGCCCTCGGCGTCCGCGAAGCGCTTATGCACGATGAGCCCGTTTGAAGCGGCGAAGCCAGTGACGGAGTTGATGGCGAAGGTGCCCGTCACCACGTACATCTTGCCGGCTTCAGCCTTCAACGGCTTAGGCTTATCCGTCTTCCAATCCTTGGTGGGGTAATCTGCCACGAGCAGAGCCCGTTCCTTTTTCCCGTTGGGCTCGTCGGATAGGAAGAAGTGCGGTTGATCGCAGGGTCGGCAGGCCGATGGCTCAGCTGGCGCCGCCCCCTTGGCTGGCAGCGCACCTGGCGCAGCCGCAGGTTTCTTCTTCTTAGAAGTGGCCTCGTTGCACTTTACGAGTTCCGCGGGGCACTCATAAACTTCCAACAGGTAAGCCTTGACCTGGACGTCCTTGTCCATGTACTTGCTCATGGACTTACGCAGTCCATAAACCGAAAACTCACCCGAATCGTACTTAATCGGGGCTCGCTTGATATCGAAGCTTGGTGCAGGCGGCAAGTTGACTTTGACATCAGGCATTGCTTCACCTTGAGCCCGCGCCGAACCAGCCGGCAAGGCGCTCGCCAATATGACTCCCAAAGAAACTACTGAGGCGTGCTTAAAGACGTTTCGCGCCATAGGCGGCCAATCCTCCGTAACCAGCAGTAACATGGGGTTCTTGCGCTTACAAGCTCGGCTTTCGGTCGTTGGAAAATCAATGATCGCGGTGCTCGCCTTGGCGTTGCTGGGTGTTTTGCCCGGTTGCCGCCGCCACAAAGGCAAACCCAGTCGTCTGCCCACGTCGGCTCAGGCCGAGAGCAAACCCGCTTTGCCGGATCCGGGGGCGGGCGTGTTGGCAAGGGCGCTTTCACTTCCGCCTCCCGGCCAACCACCGGATGCCGCGGCGATAAAGGGCGGCGTGTTGCGCGTGCACATCGAGGCCGACCCACCGCACCTCAACCCGTTGGCAGACAACAGCGCCACCATCGCTCGGGTCACCGAGGGACTCATCTATGAAACCTTGGTTGAATGTGTAGAAGGCGAAGTGCGCCCCGGGTTGGCGCACAGCTGGGAGACCAGCCCCGATGGTTTGCGGCTGAGTCTTAAGCTGCGGCCCAATGTTTTGTGGCACGACGGTCATCACTTCTCCGTATTGGATGTGCAGGCCACGTTCGAGCCGCTGTTGCGTCTATCAAACAAACGAGCTTTGTTCCGCAGCTGGCTCGCCGACGTGGAAGCCATCGAGTTGGCCCCTGACCGGGTGGTTCGCTTCCGCCTGCTGCGGCCCTCCGCTCAAGTCCTGCACGCCTTGTGTGAGATCCCCGTGCTGCCTGCCCTCGCCGAAACGGGTTCGGCCTTCGAGAAGGTTCAACTGGGCCGGCAACCGGTGGGAACGGGCCCCTTCCGGTTTGGCACATGGGAACGCGGCCACCGCATAAAGCTGCTGCGCAACGAAGCCTACTATGGCGATCAGAAGCCGCTGCTCGACGAGCTGTGGTTCGAGGTCGATGGCGACGGCGCGCGGGCGATGACCAGAACGAAACGCGGCCAAATAGATGTGTTGCCTCAGGTACTTGCAATCCATTTCCCGGATCAACTTGAACCTGTGGCGCTCGGCTCCCAGCTAACCGTCTACCGCCTGACGCCGCTGCGGTTTGCGTTTGTGGTTTTGAACACAAAGCACGACCCCCTGTCGGATACGCGTTTCCGCTGGGCCCTGTCCCGGCTGTGGCAACGCGAGCGTCTTGCCAAGGACCTGCACCAGGGGCTGGCGCGCCCCCTCGGCGGCCCGCCGTTTGGGGACCGCCCGCCCACGCCGTTCGATCGCGACGCCGCCACCACGGCCTTAGACGTTGCGGGCTACCGCGATTTGAACGCCGACGGCGTGCGCGACCGCGGTGATGCGCCGTTGCGGCTGTCGTTCATCCACGTGGCGGGCTCGAAGGTGGTGGCCAAGGAGGCGCACCAATTTGCCATGGAGCTGCGCCGCGCGGGTGTGTTGCTGGATGTCACGGCGCTGGATCCGAACAGCTTCATGACTCGTCTCAAAGAAGGAAATTTCGATATGGCGCCGCTGGTGTGGGAGGGGGCGCCGGACGAAGATCCGCGCGTGTTGTTTGGCCCGGACGGGATCTTCAACTACGGCGGTTACCAGTCTCCGCAGGTGGACGGCCTTTTGGGCGAGTGGGTGGCGGCAAAAACGGCGGGGGAACGACGAAGTCTTCTGGCCCGCCTGGGCGATCTGCTCGCCGCTGAAAACCCCGCTCTTTATCTATATAGATTCGACACCTTGGCGATCGTGAACCAGCGGGTGCGAGGGTTGGCTGCCGTCGGCGAGCGCTTTGACTTCCGATATGTGTGGTTGAGCGAGGGACGCGAGCCACCCAAGGAGGCGCCATAAGTCGCCTGGTTGTGTCCACTGTGATCGGCGTGGCCGTGTTGATTGGGGCGCCTTTTGCGCGCGGGGCCACTTGCCCAGTCATCCGTGATCCGGCGCCCGCATCGGCTACAGCCACAGGTTGGCCGCAGGCCGCACCCGACGTGCCGTTGGCGGCGTGGCGCGGTTACCTTGCAGCCCAGGCTGCCTTCAAGGCTCGCGACTACGCCCAGGCGCGAAAGCTCTACGAGGCCTCCTTCGCCGAAAACCCTGGGTTCTTATCGCCGCTTTACGGTCTTGTCAGCGTTGCCGTTCGCCAGGATGACCTGGCAAAAGCCACGTCGCACATGGCACAGCTGCTCCGATTGGGATTTGTGCCCTGGCACCGCGAGTCCACCACTGACATCGATTTGGCGCGGTTGTGGGCCAGCGGTGACCAGACCGTGCTGAGCGCAAACACAACAGCCGCCGCGGCCGCGTGGGGCGCCAAAGTTTTGCCCGGCGTTTTGCTGTTGTCTCGCCTTTCGGCGCCCGTGCAGCTGGCACCAGAAGACGGCCCCTTGCTACTGCGACCCGCCCAAGAGGTGGTGTCGTGGAACCCGCTAACGGGGCGCTACCACCAAGTCACATCAGAAGGGGGCAGGGTCATCGGGTTTCTGCGGGCGCCAGGCGGTGGGGATCTTGTTTACGTCACAGCTGAAAAAGTGAGGCGTGAACAGGGGCGTCTGGTGGCCTTCGAGGGGGTGGCGGTCCACTGGCTGCGCTTGCGTGACATGCGGTTGGTATCTAGCCGCCTCGGCGCCGCGGACAGCCGCTGGAGCAAAGTGGCATTGAGCTTCGCGAAGGCGGGCCCCCGCGCGTTCGGCTGGGGCGGCGCCGGTGGCCACGCGGCGGTCGAGCTCACCAGGGAAGCGTGGCAGCCACTGCCATGGCCCCGTACGCCGGTTGGAGAGGTCACGTTGACGCCAGGGGCAGCTGACGTTGCTCGTCGCCGCGAGACGTCTGTTTGCAAATTCGACTTACGATCCACGCAAGTGCAGGGCGTTCCAACAGTGAAGGCCCTGCCGGCCCACGGCACGCCGGCCGCACTGCCAACGAAGTATGGTTTGGGGCTGGCGACGCTGCCCTTGCCCGAAAAGACAAATCCTGTTCAAAAATTTTGACGTAAACAAATGTAGGCTAACGTCGTTGTATGAAGCTTGAACGACGACATGGCCTGTTCGCAATTTCGGGGTTGGGAATCGCTTTTGTTGTGGCGGTGTTCGCCCACGGAGACGTGGCGGCACAGAACCCCGCAAACGATCCGACCTTTGTGACAAACGCGGTTCGCGCGGACTGGGAAGGCATCGATTACCCCGTGCTTGACCGTCTTATCTCTGAACGCGCTGCCCTCGCTCGCGCGAAAGAGGGTGTCAAGGTCGCCTCCCGCTAACCGCGCGCGGCCGCATATGTTACGGTCTGCCCCATAATGGCAAGAACCTTTCTCATCACGGGCGGCGCGGGCTTTATTGGCTCGTCCATTGCGCGCGCCCTGCTTTCGCGAGGCGACCGTGTTCGCATCTTCGACAACCTTTCTTCGGGCAAGCGCTCGAATGTTGACGACATCGCCGGCCAGATTGAATTCATCGAGGCCAGCGTGCTTGATCGACAGGCGCTTGTGACCGCGATGGCGGGGGTCGATACCGTTTATCACGAGGCGGCTATCCCCAGCGTCCCGCGGTCGGTCGCCGAACCGGTGCCAAGCCATGAAGCCAACGCCACGGGCACGTTGAACGTTCTTGAAGCCGCACGGGCAGCGAAGGTTCGCCGCGTCGTTTACGCTGGGTCGTCGTCGGCTTATGGCGAAACGCCCACGCTGCCCAAGATCGAGTCGATGCCGTGCTCGGTGTTGTCGCCCTACGCAGCGTCAAAGTTGGCGGGTGAGCAATACTGCCAGGTGTGGTCCAACTGCTACGGCCTGCAAACGGTGGTGCTTCGTTACTTCAACGTCTTCGGGCCACGCCAAGATCCGCAGTCGCAATACGCCGCGGTTGTCCCAAAGTTTGTGACCGCGGCTCTGCGCAACGAATCGCCCGTGATCTACGGTGATGGCCAGCAATCACGCGATTTTTGCTTCATCGACAACGTCATTGAAGCCAACCTGAAAGCCGCTGACGCGCCCGACGTTTCGGGGCAGGTGTTCAACATTGCGTGCGGCGAAGCCACAACCTTGTTGCAGGTGGTGGAGTCGGTGGGCCAGATCTTGGGCAAGCCTCTCGTTGCGCGCCACGAGGCGCCGCGGGCCGGCGACATCAAGCACAGCTTGGCCGACATCCAAAAAGCGAAGACGTTGTTGGGCTACACCGCAAGCGTGAGCTTCCAAGAAGGCCTGCGTCGCACGGTGCAGTGGTACCGCGGACAACAATGAAAAGCATGACCGGATTCGGCCGCGCGACGGCCGAGTTGCCCCAAGGGCAGCTCACCGTTGAAGTGCGCACGGTGAACCACCGCAGCTTAGACATCAAGCTGCGGTCGCGCGATCTGGACGGCGGTACTGAAAACGCCTTGCTCGCAGCCGTGCGCGCGGCGCTTAAGCGTGGCTCGGTGGCGTTGCACGTCGAGGTGGCGCCCAAACAAATGGCGGGCTTCGATCATGCCTGGTACTTGGACGTGGCGCGGGCCGTGAATGCCCTGGGCGAGTCTTTGGGGGTCGCTTGCAAACCCGATCTGGCAACGGTGGCCGCTTTCGCCGCCCAAATGCGCGATAGCCAACCCGGAGGCAGCCGGGCGCGCCTCATTTGGGAACAACTGGCGCCCGTCGTGCAAACAGCCCTTTGTGCTCTCGAGGAAAGTCGCAGCCGCGAAGGCCAAAGTCTTCAGGCTGACCTGTCGCAGCGTTTGGCCCATCTGTCGCAGATCGCGGACGCCTTGGCTGCCAAGACGTCGGGTGCTTCAGAACGAGCGGCTTCAAGGCTTGCCACGCGCGTTGCCGCGTTGGCGGGCGACGTGGGCGTTGACCCGCAACGTTTGGCTCAAGAAGTGGCGATGATGGCCGATCGAGCAGATGTGACGGAAGAGCTGGTGCGCCTACGCACCCACCTGCAGCACTTCGGCAGCCTCGTCAATGGCGGCAGCCAAGACGCCGCCGACGGGGTGGGGCGTCGAATGGACTTTTGGCTGCAAGAGATTGGTCGTGAGTTCAACACACTGGCGTCAAAGTCACAGGATGCCGATGTCAGTGCTTTGGTCGTAGACGCGAAAGCTGAATTGGAGAAGCTTCGCGAGCAAGCGCAGAATATCGAATGAGCATGAAGTTTGTTCGCCGCGGGATTTTATTGGTGGTCTCTTCTCCTTCGGGAGCGGGGAAGACGACCTTGGCGCATCGTTTGGCGCGCAGCCACAACCTACATTTCTCGGTGTCGTACACCACGCGCAAACCGCGCCCCGGCGAGCGCGACGGCGTCGATTATCATTTCGTGAGCGACGACGAGTTCACGCGCATGGTGCAAAGCCAGTTGTTCGCGGAATGGGCCGTGGTGCACGGCAACCGGTATGGCACCGCCATCTCAACCGTGAATGAAGCCATTGAAAAGGGCGTCGATTGTCTGTTCGACATCGATTACCAAGGCGGCCGCCAAATCCGCCAACAGTGGCCCGACGACAGCGTGTTGTGCTTCATTTTGCCGCCTTCATTGGCTGAACTGGAACGGCGTTTACGCAGCCGCGGCACCGAAAGCGCCGAGGCAATTGAATCACGGCTGGCGATGGCAAAGAAGGAACTGGCCCACTACAAAACGTACGATTACCTCGTGGTCAACGAAGAGCTTGAAACCGCTTACGCCGAACTGTCATCCATCTACCAGGCCGCCCGTTGTGCCCGATCGCGCAACGAGCCGCGCGCCCAGGCGCTGCTGGCGGAAGCCTTTGGTCAAGATTAGGCTTAAATCTTAACCGCTTAGTTGCTCGCTCCCCTTTATGGAAAACGCCGCCCCTAAGAACGACACCGCTGCGGGACTCGCCGCTCTTCGCGAAAGCGTCGTGCGCATGGATCCGGGTGCCGACTTTGCGGTGATTGAACGTTGCTTCGAATACGCCGCTCACCACCACGCGGGGCAAGTGAGGCGCTCAGGTGAGCCTTACGTTGTGCATCCGTTGGCGGTTGCGCGCACCATCGCTGATCTGCATCTCGATCAAGCCGCGGTGTGTGCCGGGCTGCTTCACGACACGATTGAGGACACGGGCGCCACCACCGACGAGATCCGCGACTTGTTTGGCGCCGAAGTGCAGATGCTGGTTGAAGGCGTCACCAAGCTTGGGCAAGTGCCATGGAGTAGCCGCGAGGAGCGCCAAGCTGAAAACTTCCGGAAGATGTTGCTGGCCATGGCGCGCGACATCCGCGTGGTGTTGATCAAGCTCGCCGATCGCACCGACAACATGCGCACGCTGGGGCATATGTCGCGCGAGAAGCAAGAGCGCATCGCCCTTGAAACACGCGAGATTTACGGGCCCTTGGCCAACCGTTTGGGCATCCAGTGGATGAAATCAGAACTTGAAGATCTGTGCTTCAAGTATCTGGAACCACAGGAGTACCAGCAGATCTCCGATCGCCTGGCGGCCACTCAGGACGCGCGCGCCGCCTACGTGGCTGAAGTGTGCCGCCACATCCGTGAGGCGATGGAAGAAGAGGGCATCGAAGCCGAGGTGACCGGCCACACCAAGCACATGTGGTCGTTGTTTAAGAAGACGCGCAAGTCCGGCCAAGAGCCAGACCACGTCTTCGACATCGTCTCGTTTCGCATCGTCACCAACTCAGTCCGCGATTGTTACGCCACGCTCGGCGCCGTTCACACCCGCTGGACCCCCATCCCGGGCCGTTTCAAAGATTACATCGCGCTGCCCAAGCCAAACCTCTACCAGTCGCTGCACACCACCGCGATCGGCCCGCGTTCAGAACGCATCGAGGTGCAAATCCGCACGCAAGAGATGGATCGAACGGCGCAGTTTGGGATCGCGGCGCACTGGCGCCACAAGGATTCCGTTCAGCTCAAAAGCACGGATAGCAAAGCCTTCGCCTGGCTTGCGCAACTGATGGAGTGGCAACGCGATCTCAAAGATCCCACCGAGTTCATCGAAACGGTGAAAACGGATCTGTTTGAGGAAGAGGTTTTCGTGTTCACCCCGAACGGTGACGTGAAAGCTTTACCCAAAGGCTCAACACCGATCGATTTCGCTTATTCGGTGCACACCAAGGTGGGCGATCACTGTTCAGGCGCGCGCATCAACGGCATTATCGTTCCTTTGCGCTACGTTTTGCGCAACGGCGACACCGTTGAAATTCTCACCGCCGACAAGCAGAAGCCGGCGAAGGAATGGTTGAAGTTTGTGGTCACGAGCCGCGCCAAAGCGCGGGTGCGCCATCACCTGGTGGTGTCGCAGCGGGATCGCAGCAAACAATACGGCCGGGATCTGCTCGCACGCGAGTTGCGATCCATGGACCGCGACCTGGCCACGGCCGAAAAAGAAGGGCGCCTGGAATCGGCGGCAAGGCAGCTGCGGGCCGGCACGGCAGAAGATCTGCTGCTTTTGATCGGCTACCAAAAGCAGCCTGTGGATTTGGTGGCACGGGTGATGTTCCCGGGCGCCAACGCCGAGATCATGGCGGAAGATCCCGAAGCAGCCGAACCCCACACCATCGCTGTGGCCCGCAGCCGGCCTCCGCGTCGTTCCGTGGGCGGCGTGAATGTGCAAGGTGAAGCGGATGTGACGGTTCGCTTTGCCAAATGCTGCAGCCCGATTCCGGGCGATCCGATCACGGCCTTCACCACCCGGGGTCGTTCAGTCATGGTGCACCTGCGGGATTGCCCCAAAGCCATGGACCTCGATCCCGCGCGCCGCGTGGACGTCAGCTGGGACGAGGCCGTGACGGTTCATCGGCCGGTTTCGGTGGAAGTCGTCACGTCAAACCGGCCCGGCATCTTGGCGAATCTGTCCAAGGTGTTCCAAGAGCAAGAGCTGAACATCGCTCAGGCAAAATGCCGAACCAGCGACGACAAGGGCATCAACACCTTTCAGGTGAACCTGAGCCACACCCAGCAACTGAAAAATCTGTCGCGCGCCCTGTTCGCCGTGGAGGGCGTGATCTCGGTGGACCGGGTGGCCCAAGCGAAAGCATGAAGGGCCAAAGCAGCGCAAAGTGCAGGCTAACGGCGCGAAAAGCGCTGTGTTGTCGTTGACCTTTGCGGCAAGCCCTGGTAAACGAGCGCTCCCATGGCTTCTAACACAGCAAAAACCTGGAACCGTCGCGACGCCCGCCGCAGCAAGGCCGGCCGCAAGCGCAAGAACCGCGACGCGCGCAACTCTACGCCCTCGTTGGACCAGCTCTTCGCTGCTTGTGGCGAGCCCGGCCAAGCCGTAAAGAAGTAATTCGGCCCAGCGGCGGCACGCCACCAGGCAGCCGCGACTTCTCATCCGACGGCACTTTGGTTCGATCCTGCGGCCTCGGTGCGCAAAATAACAACAAGGCGTTTAGGGTTTTTCCCTGGGCGCCTTTTGTCGTTGTTCACACGCTTTTTCTAGGCTTCGGGCGCAACCGACCTCGCACATTTCGACGCGGCGAAATGCGAAGGGCTCATACGGAAGATTGATCTCCGTTTCCGCTATGCATAAAATGACCACGCTCTCGGTCGTGGCAGGTATTTGTGCCGCAGCCACCACCCAGACCTCGCGAGGCAACAGCCGGATGAAGATCTGTCCCAACTGCAAGAAAACGTACGAGGATGAAGCCAATTTCTGCCCAGAAGAGGCATGCGCGACCGACGATGGTCCGCGGCGTCTGGAGATGGCTGGCGGGGCGGCAAAGGGTCGCTTCGTTCCCCAAGAGCGCATAGGCGGCGGTCGCACCGGCGAGGTCTGGCGGGCGCTGGACTCGCAAACGGGCGCCACCGTGGCGCTGAAGATCCTCGACGCCACGATGATGGCGAACCCGGTGACCGCCGGTCGGGTGGATCGCGAGCTCCGCCAGCTGATGCGTGTGGATAACGCCCACGTGGTTCGGGTGCTGGATGTGGGCAAGCTTCCCGATGGCCGCGTGTACTCCGCCAACGAACTGGTGAGCGGCAGCGAAACATTGGCCACCGTGCTTCGCCGCGGGGCGATGCCACTTCAGGCGGCCAAACAACTGTTGGCCCAGATCGGCGAGGGCCTTTTGGAGGCGCAAAAAGCGGGGCTGGTTCACCGCGATTTGGCACCCAAGAACATCCTGATCGACAGCGCGGGCCAAGTGAAAATTGGCAACTTCGCGCTGGCGGTGCCGGTGGACGATAAGCTGGCTGGCGTTGCAGAATATGCCAGCCCCGAGCAGGCCCAAGGCAAGCCGGTGGATCAGCGGTCCAACACGTACAGCTTGGCGTGCATCTTTTATCACCTGATCACAGGCGAGCCTCCGTTTGCCGGAACCGATCCGAAGGCCATCTTCGAGCTGCACGCCTCAAGCCTGCCGTTGGCGCCCAGCCAGCGACGGCCCGAAGCCAGCTTGGGCCCCGACGTCGATCGGGTGGTGCTCAAGGCCTTGGACAAGAACTCCAGCAAGCGACCTCTCACTTTGCGGCTGTTCCTGAACGAGGTTGATTCGCTAACGGTGGCCGCTCCAGCGGCTGTGGCAGGCAAGACCGACGCCGGTGGTGTGGGCTTCGCAAAGACGATGTTGTTCGCCGGCGGGCAAGCCGAGGTGCAACAGATGGTGCAAAAGGCGATTGCCCAACGTCAGGCGGCCCAAGGTGGACCTGCACCGGTTGCAGCGCCTGCGCCTGCGCCCACGCCTCCTCCGGTGGTTGTGCCAACTCCATCACCGGTGGTGATGCCAACCCCATCGCCTGTTGCCGCGGCACCGGCGCCGGCCGCTCGGGTCCCACAAGCGGCGGATGGCTCCGCGGCGCAGGCGCCTCGGCTCACGCCGCCTCCTGTGACGCCGAACCCTTTGGAAGCGCCACAAGCGCCTGTGATGCCCATCGCAAAACCCGCGGCCGCTCCTTCGGCGGCGGCAGCCACGGGCGCCGCTGGTGGCAAAGGCGCAGCGTTTCGCGAAACGCTGTGGTTCAAGAAGGGCGATGTTGAGCAAATGGTGGCCGACGCCAAAGCCAAAGTGGCGGCGGCTGGCGGCGCGCCTGAGAAGTTAGAAGCGCCCGAAGACATTCGCCCAATCGAAGATCGCTACGTCGACGACGGATCGGTTAGCACCGATGATCGCAAGAAGTTCTCGCTTCGCACCGGTGGCACGGCCACGGCCCTGCCCACGGTGGGCAAGTTCGTGCCGGGCGAGAAGATGTCCGAAGAGGAGATGGCCGGGGAGCTCGCTCCTGGCCGCAAAATGGGCGTCATCATCGGTGTGGGCGTGGCCGTCGTCATCGCCGTGTTGGCGGCCGTGCTCTTGATGGGCGGCAAGAAAAAAGAGATGCCGGCGCCCGCAGCCGCAGCACCCGCCGCGGCTGCTCCGGCTCCCGCGGCTGCGCCGCCCCCGCCCGCGCCACCTCCAGCGCCCCCCGCCGCCGCCCCGGCGGCGGCTGCGGCGCCTGAGCCCACCGAGCCCGAGCCCAAAGCGCCGGTCAAGGCGAAGGCGAAAGCGGCAGCCAAGAAGAAGCTCGCCAAATCAACCAAGCGCTAAGGCGCTTTTGTTTGCCTGCCCTACGCTGGTGTTAGGCCTGTGCCTCGTGGGGCCAGACGTCGTACGTTCCTGACGCGCCCAACGCCGCGCACACTGTGGCAAGCGATGGGTCGCGTGCCAACGCCGCCAGCGCTTCGGGCGCAAAATCCGGGTTGGCGTGTTCACCCAGCGTAATGATCCGCGCGTCGGCCGGCAGGCCTGCCAAAGCGGGCAAACCGCCAAAGGCGACCAAGGTCGTCCCAGGCTGTAGCAAAGCGCCCGCCGCAGACCACAGCACGGAATCGTCGCCAGCGGTGTAGATGTGTCGCTCAATGAAGCCACTGGGTGCGTTCGTCTGTGCGGCCAACGCTTGGTTATCCAATTGGTCCACAGATGCGAACGAAGGCCGCCCTTCGTGGGGGACGTCGCTCAATCCGGCAAGCGCATCCCGCACCCAGGGCGGGCCAGACACCACCGCACGGCTGCCACGAGCGGTGGCCAAGAAAGCACCCAGCAGAACCGTGTGGTTGTCACCCAGCCAAAACGAAAGGTCGCCCGTTCCCAAACCAGCGCGGCCCATCGCTTCGAGCCACGGCAGGAGCAGCGCTGCCCATGGCGCAAGCCGCGGCGCCAGGATGTGCGGATCGAAGGCGTAAGCAAAGCGATCTGAAATTGGCAGCAGGGGCTGCAAATCAAGGCCCAGCCACTGCACGCGGGCCACACACGAAGACACCAAGGCGCGGCGGCACGGACCACATTGGCCACACGGCAAGGACGCCGGAATGAACACCGTGCGGTCATTCATGATGGCCACCACAGCCAGCGGCGTGCGACCGCCGTCATCGCCGCGCTCCCGCAAAACAAACTGGATGCGGGGCAGGGATGTGGCGGTGTTTTCGGAAGGCGAATTGATCATACGGATGCGCCTGGCTCCTAAGGCCCTGTGTTTACGATGTCGAACCGCAACACGCGCGGTTCACCCGCCCGGATGTAGTTCACTTCGATGGCGGGTGATTTCTTAAGGCTGGCGAAGATCTCCTGCGCCGTTTCGGGGCGCTCCAGCTGCTTGGGGCCTTTGCCGTTGATGGCCGTGACGATGTCGCCCGGCCGCAGGTCAACCGCCGCATAGCAGGGGTTCTCCAAATGAAGGACGCCGATCTTCCAGCCTTTGAACTTTCGCCCCTCGAGCACGCGGTCGAGTTGAACGCCTTGCAGCCAATGGCCAAGCCCCGCCGCCACCACCTCGTCCACCGCCGATCGCTTTATCTTTTGCTCGCCGACCAAAGACAGGCACCGCTCTTGTGGTTGCTTGGCGGGTCCGCTTTCAGCCGCCACCGCGGGCATGGGCGTGCCAGCCACCGCTTCGTCTTGTGCCACAGCTGTGGGCGCTTCGTTTGAGGCGGCCAACCCTTCCTCGGCGGGCGAAGGCGAATGAGCGCAGGCCGCGATCGAAGTGACCGCACAAAGCACGAACAAACGAAGGAATGACGGACGCATTTATCGTTCTCCTCGGGCAGCCAGCAGGTTGTCGACGGCGTTGCAGATAAGTTGGGTCACGTCGTCAAGATTTGGCCTGCCGTCGATGACAACCGCTTGGGGATCTTCCGCCGCCAGCTTGCGGTAGTGTGCCGCCACTTTGGCCAAGTAACTGTCGGCGTCGTAGCGTTCGACCGGACGCCCCGCCAGAGCCCGTCGGCGCGCGGCCTCTTCGATCGGCAAATCGATCAGCAAGGTCAGATCGGGTTCCCTGAGGCTTCGCGCCAAACCGCGAACCCACGGCAAATCGGCTTCTTGTGCCTGGTACGCCAACGAGGACCAGACATAACGATCCGAAACCACATCGGTGCCCGCGGCAAGCGCTGGTTCGATTTCCCGCTGCAGGTGATCCCGGCGATCGGCGGCGAACAGCAAAGCCATCGTGTCGCCGTGCACGCTCGACCCTGGGGCAGGTGCATGACCACCCAAGAGAATCTCGCGAATCAGTTTGCCCACAGGCCCCGTCGATGGCTCGCGGGTGCCGCTGACCTGCCGACCACGCCCACGCAGGTGAGCCAACAACCGCTCGGCTTGGGTGGTGGTGCCCGAGCCGTCGATTCCCTCAAGAACAATGAATAAAGGCGATGCCGTCACAGGTCCGTGGCTCTTCTACACAGAGTCGCGGGCCGCCACAACTAGATCTCATCCGCGACGTGCGAGGCCTAGTGCAACACCCGGAAACGGTCGAGGCAGGCCCGCAAATGCAGTTCCCCTTCGTCTTCGAATGACAAGAACCGCACGGCCATGCCAGAAACGGATTTGCTTTCGCCGCCCTGAGCAAAGTTGATGAAATAATGATTCTTCACTTCCCCAACCGCCACAATCTCGCCGCTCTCGTCGGGCGTGAGGAAGCACACGCGGACCTGCGCCCCCAAGGGCAGGTGATCCCTGGTCTCAATGAAGATGCCGCCGGCAGAGACGTTGCGAGCCACGCAACGAAACTCGCCGAACAACACGGACTCGATCCTGACGGGGAAAACCTTATCGAACCTCAGGTGCTCGCGCTTTTCGCCAAGCGGCGGAAACCGGGGCAGGGGGGCGTGAAATTGGCGGGGTTTAAGGACGCGTGGCTTGTCGGGCATGCGCACAACCCTATACATGTGCTGATATGAAGTCAAATGACCTACATGTAAGACAGGTGAAAAATACGGCCGATTCTCGTGCCGATGCGGCCCGCAAATGGTGGCTAGGTCCCATTTTATGGGCACTTCTGCTATTTGTGGCGTCTTCGATCCCGGGCACCTCCTATCCACAAATTTCTTTCGAGTACGCGGACAAGGTGGTCCACACCCTGATCTACGGCACGCTTGGTGCGCTGTTGGCGGTGGCTGCGCGGTTGAACCTTCCGTGGTCAGCGGCTCGGGTCTGGTGGTTCTCAATCGGCGTCGCAACCCTCTATGGCGCTACGGACGAGTTTCACCAGCTGTTCGTGCCGAACCGTTCGGCCGACCTGCGCGATCTGTTGGCGGACGCCCTCGGTGCGGGATTGGGAGCCGCCGCAACTTTGGGCGTCCTGCAAGCCTTCAGAAACACGCGACGCGTTTGATAGAAAGGGAAATCGCTGTTACTGTGGGGCCCGGAAGGAGTCTTCGCCCTCTAAATGCTCCCCAATGAACGAACCACGCGCAGCGATGTCGTCGCGTTGCCGGGGGACATGGAAGGTTTGGTCGTTGCGGCTGATCGCAACGTTGCCCGCCAGTTGGTGGATTTTCTGCGTTCGCAACGCTTGAACATTCAGGTCGCCACGGATGGCGACACCGCCTTCGAAGAAGCGCTGATTCACCCGCCGTCCGTCGTGTTGATCGAGGACGGCATTGGCCCTGCCGGAGGCATTGAGTTGTGCCAGCGCCTCAAGGGCAACACGCGCACACACTTTGTGCCGGTGATTCTGTTTGGTCCTGGAGAAGAACGATCTTACCGGGTGCGTGCGATGGGCGCAGGTGTGGATGCCATCTTCTCGTCAGCCACCGACGACAATGAACAGCGGACGCGGCTGTGGGCTTTGTTGCGCACGCACGCTTTGGTTCGACGCGAGGAGAGCCGCCGCAAATCGCAGGGATCTGCCATCGCGCTGCAGCGCCGGTGGGTCTCAAGCTTTGTTCACGATTTGCAAAGCTCTGTTTCGGCTTTGCAGGCCAACTTCGAGTATCTGGCGCAGCAGCTCGGCGCTTCGGCGAACAACACAGAAGTGGACGACTGCATCGTAGACACGCGCAGCTTGTGTGGGCAACTGACGCGCGGGTTGCGGACCGTGCTCGATTACGAGCGCCTTGAAGAGGGGCGAATGTTTTTGACGGAAACGTCCGTCTCTTTGGCGCAACTGGCGCACGAATCACGCGATGATTTGTTGCCATGGGCCCAAAGCGCCAACAAAACAATTGATGTCGTGGCTTTAACCAGAGCCACCGTGCGCGGTGATCGTGAGCTGCTCAAGCGCGCGCTGCAAAATTTGATGTCGCACGCCGTACGGCAGCCCCTGAACCGCCAGGTGTCCGTGACGGTGCAGAACAAGGCGGACGCCGTGTCCGTCACAGTGAGAGGCAACGGAGACACCTTGTCACCGGAAGATCGCGCACACATCTTCGATCCCTACACACGCACCGCCCGACACGTACCTGTGGGCCATGGCCTGGGGTTGGCGTTGGCGAAGGCCGTGATCGAAATGCACGAGGGGCAAATCACGGTTGAATCGGGGGACGGCGCCGGCGGCTCTTCATGGGCTTTCGTTTTAACCTTGAAGCCCGAGTCCGCAGTGCCGATGAGAATGGATGCCGAATGAGTAACCGGAAGCCATTCTTGGTAGACCTTGTGTGCTCTGTGATGAAACGTGGGGTGCCGGTGGTTCTGGCGGGGCTGTTGTTGGCTTTCGCCGCGCCCGTGGCTCACGCCGGCAAAGTTGAAGATCTGTCGAAGATCTTGCTTGAGGATTCGAGCTACAAAGTCCGCGTGCAGGCGGCATTGGTGTTAGGCAAGCTGGGCGATCGCAATGCGGTTGCGGCGTTGGCGAAGGCGCTCAGCGACGAAAACAACACCGTGCGCGCTGTGGCTGCGCAGGCGCTCGGGCGCATCGGTGCGCCTGAAGCGGCGGACCATCTGAAGCGGGCTTTGGGCCGTGAGAAAGATAAGTTCGTGCGGTCACAGCTTGAACGCTCGCTGGCCGGGCTGGGCCGTGAAGGCGGCGAAGGCAATCCCAAGGCGCACCTTTACCTCGAGATGGGACCTTTCTCGGGCGGCTCAAAATCAGCGACCAGTGGCGTGTTGGAGGTGCTGCGCACGGCACTGCAGCAGAAGCTTGGCAGCCTGAAAGGTGTAACTTTTTCGCTTTCTCCTGAGGAGAAGGCAAGCTTCGTCAAGAATGGGCGAATGGGCTTTCTGATTGATGGCAACGTCACTCAGCTTGATGAGTCGATGGTGGGTGGCGCCGTCGAGGTGAATTGTGACGTGAAGGTGATGGTCGCAAGGTGGCCGTCAAAGAGCATCATCATGTGGACCAGCGCGGGGGCAGCGGTGCAGGGCGGTTCGCGACCACAGGATAAAGAGAGTGCGCGGCGAGACTGTTTAGAGGCCTCCGCCGGGCAATTGGGAGACGATCTGAAGCGATTCTTCCAGTCCCAAGGGGGCTAAAGAGAGGACCGTGAGCATGGAAGCGCCTGGCGAAAACACAATGCGATACAAACGACGACTCCGGAATTACCTTCTGGACGCGGGGCTACAGCTTCGATACACGGGAGCGATCGTGGTTGTGGCCGCCTGCCTTACGGCGGGCCTCGGTTACATGATCTATCAAGCAACGCTTGATACCTCGCGCATCATCTCGATGACGGGGCTTGTGGATCCGGTAAGCGCTGAGGCTTTACAGGGAGAGTTCGCGAGCAAAGACAAGATGGTGCTTTGGGGCATCATTGGCTTTGGGGTGATTCTGGTGGCTTCGGTTTCAGGCGTGGGCATCTTGATCACGCACCGGATCGCGGGACCGCTTTACAACATCGCGGCCATCTTCTCGCGCGTGCGCGACAACCGATTGGGACCTTCATTGCGCGGTCTGCGCAAGGGCGACGAACTGCAAGGTTTCTACACGCAGTTTCGCGATATGCATGAAGCGATACGCCGCCGCACGGACGATGAGGTGCGCGTGCTGGGCGAAGCCATCGCCGCGTTAGAGGCGGGATCTCCCAACAGCGAACAAACCAAAGCCATCGCCGCGCTCAAGGATCTACGCCGCGAGAAGGAAGCGAGCCTCGAGGGGTAACGTCGTCGCCGCAAGCGGACGTGCCCAGGCACGGGATCCGCGATAAGATTGCGGTTCATGCACCAGATCGCGCATCATCGCTACACGTTCCAGGAATACGTGGAGTTGGAGGAAAGCTCCGACACAAAGCACGAGTTTCTGGATGGTTCGATCTTTGCGATGGCGGGGGGCACACCGGAGCATGCGGCCATGGCGGCGTTCATCACGTCGCGATTGGGATCGCAAATGCAGGGCTGTCGGGTTTACAGCTCCGATCTGAGAGTTCGAGTTCTTGCGACGGGTCTTGCCACGTATCCGGATGTCACAGTGATCTGTGGTCCGTCAGAGCGCGACCCAAGCAGCCCAACACACGTCACCAATCCAACGGTGGTCGTCGAGATCTTGAGCAACGCAACCGAAGACTACGACCGCGGTGACAAGCTTGAGCACTACAAACTGATCCCATCCCTCAAGGCGATTGTGCTGGTCGATCACCGGAAGCCGCACGTCGAAGTGTGGACGCGTCCGTCAGGGGTTTGGGAAGCACAAACGTTTGTGGCAGGCACTAAGTTCCATCTCGACGCCGTTGGCGCGGAGCTCTCCGTGGACGACGTCTATGACGCGGCCCGTGAGGCCTAAGGCTCGATACGATGCGGTTTGGGTGTTCTGGCGGGCCCCGGCCGAATGTCCGATAACAGATATTATGTAAACTACGACTTGGAAGTTCATTGATCACGCGCCGTTGGATCGGCAGATTCCGGCCGCGGCCGCCGCAACACCAGGTCGAATTGCTCAGTTTCCCTCCTGACAGTGATTCGCCATACGCGACCTACAGCATCCTTCGACTGAAGTTTGTCGATGGGCACCCCGTTCAGCTTCTCGATGATGTCGCCCGTTCGTAATCCGCACGTGTACATCACAAGCTTTTCGTGGACACTGACTCGTAGGACCATGCGTCCGTTGACCTCAATTGGCTGAGCCCAACTAGTACTCAGAGGCGGCCAAAACTCCTCTGCCGAGGGAGCGCACTCGATCGACCGAGCTGCAACGGGTCCCCTCCCCTGGTCATCGCCCCCCTTGCAACTCAGAACAGCGCAATGAAAAACTAAGTAACAAGACGCCCCGGCCAAGCTTCTTCGAGTACATCGTTCCGACACCTGGTTCGTTCCCAGTGAAGCAGTTTCTCAAGCACATGTGAGTGCACCAAACGAAACGTCAAGAACCAGATACCCGCAGGCCCGGCCTCGACGCTGACGGCGGACGCGGCCGGTGAAGTTGCCACCGTTGCCGCCCAAGATGGCACCGTGGCCATCGCCCGTTTTTCATACGATGCCAATCTGGATTTTCGATACGCTCTCAATTGGGCCACTAACACCTTTGGCCGGATTGTGACCAACATCAGTGGCAGGCGATGTGACCTCGGGCAATCGCGACGTCACTGTGCTTGGCGGAGCATTTAAGACCATATTCGCAGTTAGGTCGGATTATACCTGTATTCAGGGTAAAAGATGGTGTCACTGCCATCAACGCGGACAGCGAAGGTGAAATACCACAGTCTCGCATTTGGCCAGCGTTTGGCGCTGCTGGGCCTGACCTGCCTGGTGAATTTCGGACCGCTGGAAATCTGAGAGAATGCGCCTCTGAGCCCCGGAGGAGCCATGAGGAAGAGCAGATATACAGACGAGCAAATGGTCAAGATTCTAAGGGACGCTGACCGTTCATCGGTCGGCGAGGTTGCGAAGAAGCACGGCGTCAGCGAGGCCACGCTGTACGCTTGGCGCAAGCGCTTTGGCACCATGGAAGTGGCGGATGCGAAGCGACTCAAGGTGCTTGAGGCGGAGAACGCCAGGCTCAAGCGCATCGTCGCTGATCGGGACCTCGAGATTGAGGTGATGAAGGAGGTGGCCGCAAAAAAATGGTAAGCGCGCATGTTAGGCGGCAGCAAGTTCGCTACGCTCAAAAGCGTGGCTTGTCTTGCAGGCGGGCATGCGCGCTCTTCCGTGTTGCACGGTCGGCGATAGGCTATGAAGCAAAGATGCCTCAGAAGGACGAGGCACCGATGCGGCGGATGCGCGAGCTTGCGGCGCAGTATCCCCGATACGGCTATAGGCGGATCAGGATTTTCTTGGGACGCGATGGTCACCGGATGAGCATTGAGCGAACCTATCGATTGTGGCGCCTCGCCAAACTGCAGATTCCACGGAAAAGGACCAAAAAGCGCGCGGCGACCAGCAGGCCACGGCCATTGCCAACAACTGCAGTGAATCAAGTGTGGGCGTACGACTTTGTGTTTGATTCGTGCGCCAACAACCAGCAACTTAAATGTCTGACGGTCATCGACGAGTGGACACGCGAGTCGCTTGCTATCGACGTGGCAGGTAGCATTCGCTCTAACCGAGTGATCGAAGTGCTGACAAAGCTTATCAGCCTTCACGGGGCACCCAATTACATAAGGTCTGACAATGGCCCCGAATTCGTGTCAACGGCAGTGCTTCGTTGGCTCACCGATGCAAACATCAAGACAGCGCACATCGCGCCTGGAAAGCCTTGGCAGAATGGGACGGACGAGAGCTTCAACGGGCGCTTTCGTGACGAATGCCTCAACATGGAATGGTTTCGGACGCGTCGCGAAGCTGTGGCCGTTATTGAATCCTGGCGACGCCACTACAACGAGGTACGTCCCCATTCCAGCCTCGGCTATTTGACACCTCACGAATTCAAAGCGAAAAACATCACCAACCACAAACAGCCCATGGGCGCGTTTCTCTAAGAATGAGTGGTCCTAAGAAACCAGGCAGGTCAGGCCCACGAACTGACCAACCTGCGATGATGGTCAAGAATGTGATCGTTTCGCCTTCTGCGGTTTTACATGTCCACTTCTCCTTAGTGTCGACGACAATAAGTTCCACGCGATTTGGCGGCAACTCCTTCTCCCTGACACCGTTTGGCTGCTGTTCCAGTCCTAGACGTTCGACAAGGGGCAGGTTCGATGAGAGAGCTTGCCGAACATGAAGAACAGGGCTCTGGGTGTTTTTGAGCCTGATGAGCAACCGTTCCGCCGCTGATCGATTTAGTCGTCGCTCTTCGTCGGTCAACGAAGTATCGGAATCATCGGCAACACTGCCGCCGATGCATTTTTCGTCTACCTTAATATGAGGAAATTCGTTGAAATAGGGTTCGACAATATCGCGGTCTGGACTTTCATTTTGCTTGCCCTTGTTGGAAGCAACGCAACTAGCAAATGTGACTGAGGGCGCCGCAAACTGCAAAGCTGCGATCACCCACGTAGTCGAGATCATCTTGTTCTTCAGCATGCCCACCAGCCCCGGACCAAGGTGAAATCACCGCAAACGAACGGTATCGGCGATACGTTTCCACTGAAACGCGTTTGATAGGGAACTTTCATGAAGGTTATCGGAATGTTCATCTTTGTTGTTGTCACGACTTCATCCTCGTGTGGTCTTACGGAAACCCCACCTCGGATTGGCGGTAACCTCAACGCTGGGTCGGGGGGCATTGACTTCGCCTTTACAAAAGATGAGTAACACGCCGTCTATTCACGGGCGTACCGCGGACAAGTTTGACGTCATAATGTTTGTAGTATCAACCGCCGTTGTATCCACCCCATTGTTTCTATATCTGGTGATGAGGGCTGTTGGAGCTCTGCCTTCCGATGCCGATTGGAACGCCATGGGTAAACAACACGGGATTTGGTGGGGCTCAGCGAAGGGTCTCTTCCTGGTCTTCATTCCGCAGTGGATTCTGCTTATCGTCAGTGTAGGCTGGCCACTCGTAGGAATTGGGCGAAGTATTCATTTTGCACGGATGCGACATACGGCTGCCGGCGTATTGGGGGGGGCTTGGTGCTTCGGCTGCCTCTGGGTGTTGATGAACTCTATGGCCTGGCTGATAGATTGAGCATGGGTCAGTCAGCGATGAGTCAAATCGTGACCTACAACGCAAATGATCTGCCCGAGAAGATCGTCACGTCGTCGAGCACAACGACGTATCTGTATGATGCGGATGGAACCCGCTACTAGAAGCAGAAGAAGGCCGCGTTTGGCCTGAACCTCACCCGCACAAAGTTTGGCGGCATGGATGTGCCTGATGCCAAACGTCTGCGGCGCCTTGAGGGCGAGAACGCCAGGCTGAAGAAGATGTTGGTGCTTGAGTTCGTTCCCAGTGAAGCAGTTTCTCAAGCACATGTGAGTGCACCAAACGAAATTACCGTCAAAAACCAGATACCCGCAGGCCGCCCCCGCGCCAAGCCGCCGGTCACACCAGGTGCGACAAAAATGTGCGCGCTGGCACGACTGTGGGCGTGAATTTTTGGAAGCAATCCGCAGCCACATACGGAAGGTCAACAACGACCTGAAACGCGTGCGGAGCTTTTGTTTGTTCTTGGAAATGGCCGAGCGCTGTTTCC
>JANRKS010000022.1:0-171165 GCA_033763315.1 Deltaproteobacteria bacterium | reverse complement strand
TAGGCGACTGGATCCACGTTTGTAAGCAAACGTCCGTATTGCAAGCGCCCTCCCCCGCGTAATCGTCGCGAACCGATAGATCAGTGGGGAGCGGGCCCAACGCAACCTCAGGGTACTCGTTGATGCGAGATAGATCCGGTGATGTGACCGCGGTTGTGAGCGCAAGGGATGCAAGGAGGATGGATGAGTGCATGGCGGAATGGGTTGTGTGTGGTGAATCTGTATGGGGGAACGACTTGTAAAGTAACGGCTCTGACTTGACCCGATGTCACAGTCACGGCCGGGGCGACTGTCAGATCAAGGCGTGGTCATCACAAATTGGGGGCTTCGTCTGCATTGGGGGCTTCCAAATACGTCATTCGCGGCATCCATCGTCCTGAATCACCGCGTGCAAACTCTCGTCAACTGAGAAAGAGATGCTTCCCCGCCCGCCCCTCATCTTGTCCCTAATCGCTAGGACGAAGCGCCCCGGGTGTGGGGCTGCACATTTGGCCGAAACGCCCGCTCCAGACCAGCTGAATGCCGTTAGCCCGTCCCCGCTCGGCAAATCAATCGAGCAAATACCGAAATTTTTCCCATCGCCCAGTATCTCAAGCACCTCAATTAGGGAAACGTCCGGAACTCCGCTCTTTGCACGACACTTCTTGAAGGCGAAGTCAATGCCTCCCGACGCAGCGTTGAGGTTACCACCAATCCGAGGTGGGCTTTCCTTAAGACCACACGAGGATGAAGTCGTGACAACGACAAAGATGAGTATTCCGATAACCTTCATGAAAGTGTTCATCAAACGCGTTTCAGTGGAAACGTTCGCAGATACGGTTCGTTTGCGGTGATTTCACCTTGGTCCGGGTGTGGTCAATGTCATTGATGGCCAGGTACAGCTGATAGGGATGTTCGTCGCGACGCCCGCAGTGCTCTGTGCCTCGGTCCGGGAGTACGCGCTGCAAGGGCACTCCTTTGCCCTCGAATAGCGGCACGACCCGGTCGTTCAGTAGATCAGCAGCAGTCAGCGGCGTCTTGCCCGTGTACAGCTTCGCCACCGCCACCTGCCTATGCCCCGGCGTGAGCGCAGCCGCCATCCGAGGCGACCGGACACAATGGATGGACTGGAAGTACCAGGCCATCTTAGCTGTAGTGACTTGCCGCCGGCACACTGGTCACTTAGCGAAGGCGGCGCCAAACGCGGGGTATCCATCGGGCCCAGCGGTAGGCCCAATAACTGTGCCTTTACTACAGAGCTCGGCGCTCACTTTTCCGCTGGGGAGGCGAATCCGGTAGCCTATCTCCAGGACGTCAAAGTCAGGAGGAATCACGAACTTGTAAATATGGCTATCGTGCTTCGTCATATTCCGATAGGTCAAAATTGCGGTCTTCTCAACGCTATAAGCGTAAATGCGGGAGGCAGGTCGCAAGATGACCAGCCTATGCACTCCAAGGTCCCATTCGATGCGAGCCGGGTCAATGGTCATCCCATTGACCCGTACCCATTCGATAGAAACAGCTTCGATCGAATCAGAAAAGATCTTCTCACCGGCCTTATTCTCGTATGGAAGAGGCAGCCTTTCCGGCTCGTTGGGGACGAAAATGGTGAACTCGTAACATGGCCGCCTCTCGGTACCGTAGGCGAGAGTAACGAGCCCAACCAAGAACAAAAAGAACGAGGAAGAAACAAGGAGTCTCGCCATTTTGTGGTTTCCTTTGCTATTCCGATGGTACTGGCCAATTACCGTCAACGGCATGCCGCTCGAATCGTTTCCGAACGCTCGTCAGCGGAGCCGCCGGAGGGCAGCGTGATCGCCTTCTTGACCACCGTAGGTTGAATCAAGAACCGTTTCAGTGCTTCTTCCATGTCCTCGGAGACTCGGTTCTTAATGTTCGGCTTCCAGGGGGTCAAAGCCACCATCATGGAAAAGGTCGCGGTATCGATAAAATGTGTCCCTCGAAAGCCGAGCAATCGTCCAGAGCAATCGTCGGCCTTCGTCAGCGACTTTCCTGGTTTCCTGATGATCCAAAACGCTGGCCAGCCGTGAGCTTCTAGATGGCGCTTTACCCTTCTTCACTCTTCTGCGTCCTTATGCTGTGTGTAGCGGCGACTGCGTGTAAAGCACGCCCACCGAGGCTCAGTGGTGGCGCGCAGCCTGCCACATTGTGCAATCTGGAAACTGTCGACGTCATCACAGCAGAAGCTGCGGTAGAGAAGTTCTTAAGGTCTCACGCAATAACTCACGACGCCGTCTGGATCCCGTCGCAGATAGAGGTTCCTACGTCGGCGAAGCTAGCCGCTACAGTCCGTGAATATGCAAAGAACAATGATCGGCTAGACGCTACAACTTCTCGAGAGGTTCAGGAGCTGGCGACCCAGTACCATTGGAGGGCGTCAGGGATGGTTCTCAATGGTGCAAAGTATTTTGTTGTGCAAGGTCAATGTTGGCGTGAAATCTCTTGCTGGGGTGGATTTGGCTACATAAATGACGGAGGCTCTTGCGAAATAGCATTTGTCCTCGAACACCAAAGCGGATCACTTTTGCGGCTCATAGTGAACCCAAGCTGACAAAAGTCATAAAGAACAAGATCGGACTTTTGAAGCTGGCGGAAGAACTGGGAAATGTGTCGAGGGCTTGCAAGGTGATGGGCTTTTCGAGGGACACATTCTATCGATACCGCGACCTGTCCCATGACGGTGGCTTTGACGCCAGTACAGAAAGAATTGAGCCTCGCAATGACCTGCTGCAAATACATGAAGGAGCTCACCGACAATGCGGGCCGAGCGGGCATCTCCGCGGTCGTCAAGAGCGAGATGGGAACGACTTTTTTCTGTCTGCAATCCAGGGCAACCGATTCTGACGCGGAGGAAGGCGTCGTATCGTTGCTTAACAGCGCCCGTATGTCATTAGGGAGTTTACCTTGGACAAAAGGTCAGGTTGCCCTCGTTGCGCAGCGCGGGTTCAAGTTCTGTCCGGGTTGCGGAACCGATCTGACCCTGTGGATCAAATGCAATGTAGACCAGATTAACGAGCTGGCGGCCCAGTCTAAATCATTTGTGAGATAGGATTTTTGGTGGTGGCCTGATGTAGGGGCCCCAAAAGGACGCCCGATGGCCGCACTGCCGTCGTAATTCGTGCCCAACATCATCGTATCGCATTGGCCCGATACGACCGGCTGGGGCTTCCCGTTGCGACGCTCTTGGCGCCAATGGGAAAGTCTTGGCACACACGTCACAGTCTGCGCAAGCAATCAACGTGCATCAAATGGGCGTCGTCAATTGCCTGCCTTTCTCGAAGGCAGATTTCGGCGAACCAATCACGGCGCTGCAACAGGGAGTTGCCCCGTTGCAGTGATTCGCCGAGACATGCAGCCGTAAGGCGTGCACACCGCACCCAGGGCACAAACGGAGTCATCCAAGCAGGGAGAGCCGCAACGGTTGTTCAAGCAGACATAGGGAGCGCAGGAGGCGGACTGAACCGCTGAACAACTTCCAGCCCCATCGCAGATGCGTGGCAGGAACAAGGTTTGGGCATCACAGCGAGAAGCAGCGCAGACCGTGCCCAAAGGATAGACAGCGCAAGCGCCAAGGCCGTTGCATAGGCCGGTGAGGCCGCAGGTGCTCGCGGACTCTACGTGGCAGCCACCTTCCTTGGCCGCCACGCCAGCGGGCACGGCGCGGCACATTCCCTCTAAGCCCAGCAACCGGCAGCTGAGGCAAGCCCCAGCGCAAGCTTGCTCACAGCAAACCCCTTCGGTGCAGTGACCGCTTTGACAATCGTTCCCTCTGGAGCAGATGGACCCATTGGCGCGGATAGGTGGCATATTGCCATCTAGGGCGGCGTCAACATGAGGCTGCAAAACGTCACTCGTGGATGCATCCGGTTTTTCGCTGGCATCCTTTTTCACAGCGTCGTGCTCGAGGACTTCTGCGCTCCCGTGGGAGTCCACCGCGGCGCCAGCATCCTCGGCAACATCAGCATCAAGATAGCTGTCGCCGGCGATCGGGGCAGCCCCGTTGTTGCATGCGGTGGCTGCTGCCAAAGCTAACAGCAGTGCAAGTGTTCCTGGCAATCGGCATGGGGACATCTGGCCCAGTATACGCGTCCGCTGCGTTATCCCCCTGCCCCAATGACCAGACCCGTCAAACCACCCATCGTGGTGCGTGTGGTGCCTGCGGGGTGGGTCTAGGCGAGGATCTTGCGGACCACGTTTCCGTGCACATCGGTTAGCCGAAAATCACGGCCTTGATAGCGAAACGTCAAACGTTCATGGTCGATGCCCAGGCAATGCAGAATTGTGGCGTTGAGATCATGAACGTGCACCGGATCTGATTCGATGTTGTAGCTAAACTCGTCGGTGCTTCCCAAGTGGACGCCGCCCTTGATGCCACCACCCGCCAGCCACATTGTGAAGCAGCGCGGATGATGATCACGGCCATAATCGTTGGCCGTCAGTTTCCCCTGACAATAAACGGTGCGGCCAAACTCACCGCCCCACACCACAAGTGTCTCGTCAAGCAAGCCGCGCTGTTTCAGATCCCTTATGAGCCCTGCAGCGGCATGGTCAATATCACGGCACTGGTTGGGCAAGTGCTGAGGCAGTTTCTCGTGCTGGTCCCAACCTCGGTGGAAGATTTCGACAAAGCGCACGCCGCGCTCCACCATTCTGCGGGCCAGCAAACAATTGTACGCGAACGTTCCCGGCTTGTGGACATCGGGACCGTAAAGCGACAGCGTGGATCCGGTTTCGCGGCCAACATCGCAAAGGTCGGGTACCGAGGCCTGCATACGAAACGCCATTTCATACTGCGCGATGCGGGTTTGAATCTCTGGATCTCCCACGGCGGCATAATGTTCACTGTTCAAGGTGCGCAACACATCAAGGGCGCGCCTGCGGCTGGCCACATCGACCCCGTCTGGATTCGAAAGGTACAGCACCGGATCGCCCGAGCTGCGCAGAGCCACGCCTTGGTGGCGTGAAGGCAAAAAGCCTGATCCCCAAAGACGGCTAAAGATCGGCTGATCGGCTTTCGGTCCCGTCCACGTGGACTTGAGCACCACAAACGCAGGCAGGTTTTCGTTGTCGCTGCCCAGGCCATATGACAACCACGCGCCCAGGCTTGGACGCCCCGGCAACTGACTGCCCGACGCCATGAATGTGATCGCGGGATCGTGGTTGATGGCCTCCGTGTGCATCGAGCGAACAATGGCGATGTCGTCCACGATGCCTGCCGTTTTCGGCAGAAGCTCACTAACCCAGGTGCCGCTTTGGCCCGCCTTCTTGAAGGCGTACTTTGACGGCACCAACGGAAACTTGGCTTGCGCAGCGGTCATCGCAGTAAGGCGTTGGCCTTTGCGAATGGACTCCGGCAGCTCTTGCCCTGCCAGCGATGACAGCCGAGGCTTGTAATCGAACGTTTCGATCTGTGAGGGCGCCCCCGACATAAAGAGATAGATGGCGCGTTTCGCTTTTGGTGCGAAGTGGGGCACGCCAGGAAGGCCTGGTACACCACGGGTGGAAGCAGCCGCGTCCGTGGTGCGCACCAAAGACGCCAAAGCGGCCGTGCCAAGGCCAACGCCTCCGCGCGCGAGGAACTGCCGACGTAAGGCGAAAGTGTTTCTGTTGATCGGCATCGTCTATTCCTTGCTGATGAATTCGTCCAAGTTCATCACGACCGAGGCAACGCTTGTCAGTCCACGTAACGGGTCTTGAGGGTGAGACTGCGATTCTTGTGCCCACAATTGCTCAAGGGCCTGTTGTTCAGAGGTCGTGGGTGATCGCAACAGCGCCCGCTGCATGACAAAGACGATTCGATCTTGCAGTGTTGCCTTTTGTCGGTGCGCGGTTTGAGCCAAGGCGCGTGCCGCAGCCACGAACTGCGGTTCGTTGAGCAACGCCAGCGCCTGCATGGGCGTGTTCGTTCGCTCACGGCGTGCTGTGCACGACTCGCGTGAAGGGGCATCGAACGTAAGCATCGTGGGCGGTGGGGAGGTGCGCTTGATGAATGTGTAGAGGCTGCGCCGAAGGACGTCATCGCCTGTATCCGGAACGAAGGTGTTGGTGTTGGCGCCTGGCAGCGAGCCTTCTTCCCAAAGCCCCGGCGGTTGTGGCGGTTTAACGCTGCGCCCGCCCACGCGGCGGACCAGCAGCCCGCTTACAGCAAGCGCTTGATCGCGCAACACCTCGGCATCAAGGCGCCCACGAGGCCCACGAGCAAGCAGGCGGTTCTCGGGATCGGAGAGCCACTTGGATGCCTCTGCCGCGCCACTTTGCTGGTACGTAGCCGAGGTGACCAATAAGCGGAGTAGGGCTTTCACATCCCAACCGCTCGATTTGAATTCATACGCCAACGCATCTAACAATTCGGGGTGGCTTGGACGTTCGCCTTGCACGCCAAAATCCTCTGAGGTCTTCACCAACCCCACGCCGAAGATCTGCTGCCAAAAGCGATTCACGGTAACTCTAGCCGTTAGCGGATTGTCATCCGCGAATAGCCACTGCGCGAAGCCCAACCGGTTGCGCGGCGCCGTGGGCGGCAAAGGGTGCAGAGCGGAGGGCACGTTTGGCCAAACACGTTCGCGGGGCAGATCGTACTGTCCCCGGTCAAGAACGAAGACAGGGCGTTGGGGGGTGTGCTCAGCCGCCACCAACGTTGTGGGCACCTGGCGCTCAAGCGCCGACCAAGCGTCACGATCCTGCTTGAGTTGTGATCTCTTGCGGGCAAGCGCTGAGTCAGCGCTGACCACAAGGCGGTAGTATGAACGCACAGCGGCCATCTGGGCGGCGGTGCGTTTGCCCGGTGCGATTGCCATAAGGCGCAGAACGTTCTCACTAACGATGTTGTCGTCCTTCGTCGTGGCGCGTGGGGCGAAAAACAGCTGACCGTTGGCGCTTTGATTTGCCACCTTCACCAAGAGTTGGTTGCGACCCGAAGTCAGTTCCAGGTTCAGCGTGAGCTGATCCACGGTGGCCTGGCTGTAAGTCAGTTTCTCGAGGACGGCTTTGCCGTTGAGCCAAACCTTCACCCCATCTTTTGCGCCCAGTGAAACCGAGAGCGTTCTGGCTGAGGCGGTCTCAATAGAGCGAAATAGATACGTGGCACAAAGATCACCTTGCAGCTCGTCTACGATAACGGCGTCACTCCATTCGGGGCGCTTGGTCCAGGAGAAAACGTGGCCCTGTGAGGTCCAGGGAACCTCAAGATCGATTGAGCTTCCTTCGAGATCCAAACCTCGCCCAAGCGACTCGTGAACGCTTCCCCATCCGATGCAGCCCAACGCCCACCAATCAGAAAGCTTCGTTTGCGAAAGCGAACCCGTTTTGTCTTGCGAACGGGCACGCACGCGCGCTTCCCAGGCGCTCTGCGCGCGATCCCAAGTCGCGTTAGGCGCCCGCAAGAGGGCACGTTCACCGTCGGCAATGCTGCGGGCAAGCCGCGCGCGCTCACGTTGTTGCGCCGGCGTCGGGAGCTGCACGCAAGGCGGCACCCGTTCTAAGTTCTCGTCCATCGCAAAGGCATCAATGCCGCTCCAGTAGGCGGTGAGTTGATAAAAATCCTTCTGCGTGATGGGGTCATATTTGTGATCGTGGCAAGACGCACACCGCGCCGTCAGCCCCAACCAAGTGGTGGCCACAGTCTCTGCTCGATCCGCCGCGTAGCGAGTCAAAAACTCCTCTCCGATGGCGCCACCTTCGCTGGTGGTCACATTGGCACGCAAGAACCCGGTTGCCACCCGGTCGGAAAGGGTGGCACCAGGCAACAGATCACCAGCCAGTTGCAACGTGGTGAAGCGATCAAAAGCCATGTTCTGGGCGAAGGCATTGATGACCCAATCCCGGTAAGGCCAAAGCGCCCGGTTCTCGTCGCGGTGCAAGCCATGCGTATCGCCGTAGCGCGCAAGGTCCAGCCAATAACGTGTCATGTGCTCGGCGTAGGCAGGCGTGTTCAACAAACGATCCACGGCGCGCTCGTAGGCGCCGGGACGACGGTCGGCGACAAACGCCTTTACGGCCTCGGGCGAAGGTGGCAAACCCGTTAGATCCAAAGCAACCCGTCTAAGCAAGGTCAGAGGCGATGCACGCTCACCGTGGGCAATGCCCTCGCGTGCAAGGCGTTGCTCAACGAAGGAATCGATAAAATTCTTCGACCAACCGGACCCGCCATCCGTAGGTGGCCTGGTTGGCACGATAGGTTCCAACGACCAATGTGCACGCCACACGGCGCCCTGTGCGATCCAACGGCGAACAAGCTCAATCTGCGTGGGCGTTAGCGGCTGATCTTTGCCTTCTCCTTTGGGAGGCGGGGGCATCCGCTCCGCGAGGTCTGAGGTGGCCACGCGGCGAAAAGCGACGCTCGCTTCGGGATGGCCGGGCGAGATCGCTGGGCCTTCGTCAAGCGTTGCGAACAGCCCGCGCTGGGTGTCCAGACGCAGATCGGCCTTGCGCGTCCCCGCGTCCGGCCCGTGACATTGAAAGCACCGCGCCGACAAGATGGGTTTGATGTCGCGGTCATAGTCGACCGCCGCGGCATGACCCCCAGCTGCTGTTGGTGGATTTGCGGCCAAGGCCACGCCGCCGCGGCTAACCACCACGGCTACCGCGGCCCACAGAACGACGTCACGCATTTGCCACCGCATTGAACTTTTAACCTAGGCCATCGTGGGTTGAGCGAAATGGCCCCTATCCACATTTACTGGTACACAATCAACATTGTGATTCCTCCTCTTTGGCAATCAGCCACCTGTTTGGCGCCTTTGCACAACCGGCCCCGCATCCACCTTTGCGGCATAACCACACACGGGCTTCGGGGTGTCGAAGACTACACCCTCGATTGGTGGAGCTTGCACATGCACCACGCTTACAAGCCAGGCGCCACTGTGACGTTGATGTCGTTGCCGCCGGGGCTGCCGATGCAGTTGCCTGCGGATGCGCGGTTGCCGTTTACGATTCCTATTGAGAACGGCAGCTTTAGTTTGTTTCCCGTGGGCAGCGTCCTTCGCTACAAGTTCACGGGCAGATCAAGTCACAATTTTGTTCTGTTTCATTGGCCCTGTGGCGTGAACGCGAAGCGAACGTCCCTGCGGGCCATGCAGCCCTTGGGCGAACGCTTTGCCGGGCTTAATCGCTCACTTGAAGAAGCGTTCGCCATGGCGGCCACGAATCGGCTACGCGCCGAAATTCGCTTGTGGGATTTCTTGTGGCAACTTTCGCAGGACCAGCCTGTGGGCCCCTGGCGCGATCCGGCCATTCACCCAGTCCTTAGGCGCGCCTATACGATCATCGACTTTCATTTGTCGCGGCCGCTGGTGGTTTCCCGGCTGGCGCGCGAACTTGATGTTTCGCACAACCACTTGTTGCGGCTGTTTCGCGAGCATCAAGGCACAACGGTCCTGGGGTACATTCGTAGACAACGTGTTTTGCGCGCCAAGCATTTGTTGCGATTCACATCCTTGCCCATTAAGGAGATCGCACAACAGGTGGGCATTCCAGATCTGCACCACTTTAACAAAACGCTGCGGAGGGAAACCGGAAAGTCACCCACAGCGCTGCGACGTTGACGCTAAGTCAATGGCCACCCTTATCCGTGGTGACCAGATTCGCCCAAGACGCGGTTTCGCTCGCCAAGCGCCTTACTTTTTTAGCTCGAAGATGTTTTCGAATCCGCCGTAGATCATTCGCTGTCCGTCGAATGGAAGTTGCATCCCTTTCATGCGGGGGTCGTCTGACATCTTCTGCATGGCGGCCTGCCGGGTTTCTTTATTGGGCCACTCGACCCACGAGAAGACCACACTTTCATTGGCTTCGGCTTTCACCGCGCGCCGAAAGTCAGTTGTTTTACCTTCGGGCACGTCATCGCCCCAACATTCGACAACACGGATGGCGCCATTCTCAATGAAGAACTCATCTACCTCCTTCGCGTTGTCAATAAACTTCTGCTTATTTGCGTTCGGTACGGCTGCTACGAATCCATCGATGTAAGACATTGCGTTTCCTTTCACTCAACGATGTTGGGTACCACAAGCTTCTCGAGCTTTTGCAGTGAGTCCTGCCAGCCCAGGTAACAACCGTCGACAGGGATGGCGTCAGGGAGCCCCTCTTGCTGAATCGTGATTTCCGTACCAACCGACACCGCCTTCAAAATGACGGTCGTGTCCATTTCGCCGGGCATCCTAGGATCGTCGAAAACGTCGGTGTAGGCCAAACGTTGGTTCGGTACCAATTCTTTGTAGGTGCCGCCGAATGAATGGGTCTGACCCGTGGTGAAGTTTCTAAACGACATCTTATAGCGGCCACCCACCTTCCCATCTAACTCCTGCACGCTGCAGAGGAAGCCATAGGGCGGCAGCCAGCTGGCAATGGCGTCGGCTTCTAGGAACGCTCTGTAGATCTTATCGGGACTGGTGGCGATGACACGATGTAACTTTACGGTACCTGGCATGTTGTTCCTCCATTGAACACGACGTATGAACGTCGCTAAATTCGACGCGGCCGCGAAGAATCACGAGCCGCCCCCATGCTTCGCTCATGTGCAACGGCCATGCCCGAGGCAAACGTCCCTCCTTGCCGGCGCTAATGGCGAAGAACCAGTCGGCGGTTCGTAACACTTCGCGATATCCCGTTTCCCAAATGGACGTAAACCGCATCTGCAAGAAACGAAATCGCTGTGTGCGCGTGCGTTCTGACTCCACATCCTTCGCCGCGACCGATCTTGGCCGCCGCCGCCCTTACGATGGCGTTCGGCGTTAACTCAGCGAGTTTGTTTCAGCTCAAAGCGTCCGGTGAGTGATGCATTCGAGTCGGTGCCGACAAAGGCCTTGAACCAGCCTGGCTCAACAAGAAAGCGCCCCGCGTTGTCAAAGTAGCCGAGATGCTGGGCCGTGAGCGTGAAGCGAAGCCGATGCGAAGCGCCTGGCTCGAGTGAAACGCGTTCAAACCCTTTGAGCTCGCGCACAGGTCGCGTCAGCGAACCCACTTCGTCTTGCACATAGAGCTGAGCCACCTCAACGCCTGCTCGTTTCCCCGTATTGGTCACCGTCGCTTCAACCGTGACGGTTTGGCCGATCTTCGGTTCGGTAGGGTTGATGCGGAGGTTTTCATAAGCGAACGTTGTGTAGGAAAGACCGTGTCCGAAAACAAACAGCGGATCGGAGGGTGAATCGGTGTAGTGCGATCCGCCGGGCTGAGTCGGTGGGCGGCCGGAGTTTTTGTGGGCATGGTAAATGGGCACTTGGCCGACATGACGAGGGAAAGTGATGGTGAGTTTGCCCGAAGGGTTATGTTCGCCGAACAAGACCTGCGCGATGGCCGTGCCTGCCGCTTGTCCTAACGCCCAAGCCTCAACAACGGCGGAAAATGAATCGACTTCTGACGTGATCGATAGTGGGCCACCGTTTGTCAGTACCACCACCACCGGTTTTCTGGTGGCCTTGACCGCCCGCACCAGCTCTTGCTGCGGCAGCGACAAATCCAAGGATACCTTGCTGTTGTTCTCGCCCGTGTTCCAACCCGGATCGCCCAGGGATAGCACCACGATGTCTGACCATTTCGCCAGAGCAGCGGCATCTTCAATGTTCTTGGTTTTGCCGCGAAAATCGGTTCCAAGCGCCACACGAACTTCGGTCCCTGGCGCAACCAAAGATCGAATGCCGGCGGCCAGCGTCACCACGTCTTCCTTGCGGCCCAAGGCCCACCAACTGCCTAGGGCTTCGAGTTTGGTCTCCGCAAAAGGGCCAATGACCGCGATGCGTTTCGTGGTCTTGGCCAAGGGCAGAAGGTTCCCCTCGTTCTTCAAAAGCACAATCGATTCGAGCGCGGCCCTCATCGCCAGAGGCTTGTGTTGCGGCCAGTCTTCGTTGTTCTGCGTCGCGAGGGGTTGCGCAAAAAGCCCGGCGGCCTTCTTGCCCTCAAGCACGCGCAAAACGGCGCGATCAAGCGAGGCCACATCCAATCGCTTGTTCTTGACCAACGCTGCAAGGCTGGCGTTATAGGCCCCTGAGCACATATCGATGTCGGTGCCAGCACGCATGGCCTTTTGGGTTGCGGCCTCCACCGACGACGCAAACCCGTGCGTTCGCAATTCATCAACCGCGCCCCAGTCACTGACCACAAAGCCTTTCCAGCCCCATTCCTTGCGCAGGATCTCGTCGAGAAGATGTGGATTGGCGGTGCAGGGCACGCCAGAGATTTCATGAAACGCAGACATCAGCGAAGCTGCGCCTGCCTCGATGGCTGCTCGAAACGGCGGCAGGTAAACATTGCGCAGGGTTGATTCAGAAATGTCGACGCCAGCATAGTCGCGTCCCGCTTCAGGGGCGCCGTAAGCGGCAAAGTGTTTTACGGTCGCAAGAACCTTCCCTACGCGGCCTGCTTCGATCGTCTGAAAGCCCTTCACTCGGGCTGCGGCAATGAGACTTCCTAAGTAGGGATCTTCACCCGCACCTTCAGCCACGCGCCCCCAGCGCGCATCCCGGGAGACATCCACCATGGGTGCGTAAACCCATCGCACGCCTGCGTTGTATGACTCACGCGCAGCAGCGGCCGCCGTCGCCTGCATGAGTTCCAGATCCCAACTGCAGGATTCGGCCAGCGGAATTGGAAAGGTGGTGTGCAGCCCATGAACGACGTCAAAACCAAACAACAGCGGAATGCCGAGGCGCGATTCTCGCAACGCAACGTTTTGCAGGCGATTCACTTTATCTGGTGATGCAATGTTGACCACGGCCCCCACTTGGCCTTTACGGATGAAATCAAGCTTCTCATCGATGCCGCCCTGGCCTTTGTCCGGGCCCGTAAGGTCGTTCGAGCTCATTTGCACAAGCTGGCCGACCTTTTCCTCAAGCGTCATGCGGCGCAACAGGGCCACCATATCGTCGCTTGCGAACGCGGAAGACGCGGATACGACGATCGAGATAGCCCCAAATGCTGCCTGAGTGATGATGCGCTTCATACGGAAAGTAATGTTCTCGCGAGTGGGGGCGTAGAATAGGCCACCGTCGCAGACAAATCCCTGGGCAGTTCTGTCTACGAGAAATGGCTAAGGATGCCGCGTAGAGGTGAGGCGCCTCCTTGGAGGAAGACCGAAATGGGGCTGTTCTCTATAGTGGTTGACGTGTATCCTTTCGTGGTGATCAGCCGAAAACATCTCGCGGGCGCTGCCCAGGCGTTGGCGTTGGCCGCCTTTGCCAGCGACCCCGCCACGGCGTTGGCCGACGAAGCGGGCGAGGCCTTTTTCGAGGCACAAATACGCCCCCTCCTCATCGCCGAGTGTGGGAAATGCCACGGTGAAAAAGCCAGCGGTGGTTTGAAACTCGACTCTCCGGAAGCCATTCTGCGCGGCTCGAATTCAGGCAAAGTGATGGTGCCGGGCAACCCCGACGAAAGCCTGCTCATCAAGGCCGTGCGCCGCGTCGATGACTTGGACATGCCACCCGACGAGCCGCTGGCACCGCACAAGGTGGCGCTGCTCGAACGCTGGGTGAAGGCGGGCTCACCCATGCCCAAGGCGGCTGTGCCTGCCGACACAGCGGCGTTCGTTAAGCCTGAACACAAAGCGTTCTGGTCGTTCCAGCCGCTGCGGCCCGTGCCCGTTCCGGCGGTCAAGAATGAAACTGCGGTGAAGTCCCCCATTGATGCCTTCGTGCTTGCACGTCTGCAAGCGGAGGGGATGACACCTGCGCCACCAGCCGCGCGCGAAACGCTGCTGCGGCGGGTGACTTTCGATCTCATAGGTTTACCGCCAACACCGGCCGAACTCGATGCCTTCCTCGCCGACAAATCACCGCAAGCCTACGCGAAGGTGGTGGACCGGCTGCTCGCTTCGCCCCACTACGGCGAGCGCTGGGGGCGTCACTGGTTGGATGTCATGCGCTACGCGGAACAAGACGTTGGTGGTGCCCGTTACGATCACGCGTTTCGATACCGCGATTTCGTGGTGGAAGCCTTCAATCGCGACATGCCCTACGATTCGTTCGTGCGGGCGCATATCGCGGGCGATCTGCTTGAGCCGCGCGCGAAGTTGGGCCACACGCCCATGGCTGTTGCCACGGGTTGGGCGGCGCTTGGTCCTTACTATTACGGCATGGGCGGCGTGGCGAAATCGGTTGCCGAGGAGCTGCAAGATCGCGTGGACACGCTCAGCCGCGGCTTCCTGGGATTAACCGTTGCCTGTGCGCGCTGCCATGATCACAAGTACGATCCCATCAGCCTGCGCGACTACTATGGAATCGCGGGGGTGTTCTGGCGTTCACACTATGCCGAACGCTCGCTGGCAACGACCTTAGAAACCGAGCGCGCAAAAGCCCACGGCGTGCTGGTGCGAAAGGCGAAAGAACGTCTCAAAGAGTTTGAGACCACGCAGGCAAAGCTGCTTTACACAGCGCTTGCCTATCAAACAGGCGCATACATGGAAGCGGCTTGGCAAGTGTTGGTGAATGCGCAACCTGCGGCCGCGCACCCGCAGGGGCTGGACGAAGAAACTCTGTCGCGGTGGATCTCCTATCTTCAGCCAGCAAAAGAACGCAATCACGGCTTCTTGAACGATTGGGACAAGGCCATCGCCTCCGCGCGCAAGGGCCATCGCGTGCCGGCCGCTCGCGTGCATGCGGTGGCGCAGGCGTTTGCGAGCACGGTGATTAAAGCCCTGCAGTTGGTGCAAGACACGGAAGCGGAAAACCAGGCAGTGCTTGCGAAGTACGTAAAGCGCAGGCCCGCAGACGCCTTTCGACAAAACTACGCCGAACACGAAACAGTCGCGCCGAACAAGGTGGAAGTCAAAGCGGTATCGCGCGAACACAAGAACCTGTTCGTTGACCTTTTCGTCGATTGGAAGAACGAGACCGGTGAGGGCATCCCTGCGCAAGATGGCGTGCTGCTTTATGCAGGCAACAAGATCACGCGATGGCTGCATGGGCCTGCCGCTTCGCTTTATGCAACCTTGCAAGCGGACGTCAAATCGTTGCAAGCGGCTGCGCCTCCGTCCGTGCCCACGATAGCCACGCTGGAAGACGTGGAACGCGAAAGCCCCAACATGCGTGTTCACGTGCGGGGCAATCCTGCTTTATTGGGCGATGAAGTGCCAAGACGCTTTCTCACCGTGCTCTCGGAACAAGCGCCCACGGCCTACGCACAAGGCAGCGGACGTCGCGAATTGGCTGAACACGTGGCGATGCACCCTTTGGCGACGCGCGTGTACGTCAACCGTGTGTGGGCGCAGCACTTTGGTCGCGGGCTGGTGACCACCACCAGCAACTTTGGCACTTTGGGCGAAAGGCCCAGCCATCCCGAACTGCTGGAATGGTTGGCGTACGCTTTCGTTGCCAACGGGCAATCCACCAAGTGGCTTCACCGCACGATCTTACTGTCTTCCACATATCAACTCTCGGGCCGTTGGGAGCCTGCCTACGCTGACAAAGATCCACAAGCACGCCTTTTGTGGCGGCATCCGCGCCGACGCATCGAGGTTGAGGTGCTGCGCGACAGCCTTCTTGCGGCTTCAGGGCAACTGGACATGAAGGTGGGGGGCACGAGCGCGCAGTCGCTGCACGAAAGCCATCGGCGCACGCTTTATGCCTTCATCTCACGGCAGCAGCAGGATCCCTTCTTGGCGCTTTTCGATTTTCCCGATCCTGGGTTCACGGCCGAGCAACGCCAATCCACCACGGTGCCAAGCCAGGGCCTGTTTTTCCTCAATAGCCCCTTCGTGCAGCAACAGTCAGCGCTGGTAGCGGCACGCCTGCCCAAAGGCAAGCCAGCGCTGCGGATCACTGAGGCCTATCGCTTGCTCTTCGCGCGCGTTCCGAACCCGAAAGAGCTGCAGCTGGCGGAAAGCTTCGTCGCAAGCGGCACCGACGATGTGTGGAGTGCCTTCGTTCAGGCGTTGATCGCAACCAGTGAGTTTTGCCATGTTGATTGATCGCAGTTTGTTTCGCACGGTCGGACGTCGTCAGTTGCTGGCGCGCAGCGGGGCCGGCTTCGGCATTCTGGGGTTGTCGTCACTGTTGGGGCAAGCGCAGGCGGCGCACAAGCCGGCCCGGGCGAAGCACGTCATCCACATCTTCCTCAACGGCGGCATCTCACAGGTGGACACTTTCGATCCCAAGCCCACGCTCGACAAGTACGATGGTAAGCCGTACCCCGGCGGGGATCTGAAGACCGAACGCAAGACAGGCGCGTTGATGCGTTCGCCGTTTTCGTTTTCACGTCACGGCCAAAGCGGCTTGCCGGTAAGCGAACTGTTTCCCCACCTGGCCAAGCTCATCGACCAGATATGTGTGGTGCGTTCGATGACCACCCTTATTCCCAATCATGAGCCCAGCATGCTCATGATGAACACCGGGCACGTTCAAACCGGGCGTCCCGCGATGGGCTCGTGGCTGACCTATGGGCTTGGCAGTGAGAATCAAAACCTGCCTGGTTTCATCGTGCTTTCACCGGGCGCACCTGTGGTGGGGGCACCTCTTTGGGGATCCGCGTTCTTGCCCTCCAGCCACCAGGGCACATTGATTGGCACAAACGCGAAAGACCCTCGCGATGCCATTGCGTATTTGAAGAGCCCCAACAGCGGGCAGCACCAAAGCGAACAACTGGCTTTGGCACGCGCCTTGGACGAGGCTCGCGCAACAACAAGCGGCGGCGATCCACAGCTCGATGCGCACATCAAAAGCATGGAGGTGGCCTTCCGGATGCAAAGCGAAGCACCCGAGGCATTTGACCTCAGCCGGGAAGATCCGCGTACTCTTGCGCTTTACGGTGAAGGTGCCTTTGCGCGCAGTTGTTTGCTGGCGCGTCGGCTTGTGGAGCGTGGCGTAAGATCGGTGCAGGTGTATTTCGACAAGGGCAATCCTTGGGACCACCACGACGACATCTTCTTGCACCGCCGCCATGCCCGCACAAGCGATCAGCCTATCGCAGCGCTACTCACGGACTTAGGACGCCGCGGGCTGCTTGACGAAACCGTGGTGGTGATAGGCTCCGAGTTCGGCCGCACCCCCGTGGTGGAAGTGGGGCAAGGCGGACCCGGTGGCATCCGCTCGGCGTCAGGCCGCGATCACAACCCGTTCGGCTTTACGGTGTTGCTTGCCGGTGCCGGGATCAAGGGAGGCCAAGCCCACGGTGCCACCGACGAGTTTGGTTTCAAAGCGGTGAAGGACGTGATGGACGTTCATGATCTTCACGCCACCTTGTTGCATCTGTTCGGCATCGATCACACCCGGCTCACCTACCGCTTCGCCGGCCGCGACTATCGCCTTACCGATGTGGCGGGCCGGGTCATTGGTGGCCTCCTGAACGATGGCCACGCCGGCTAGCCTGAACCTCGACCCCCAATCCCAGCTCAAGCCAGATCAGTCTCGACGTTACATTTTGTTATTGAAAAGTTATATTTTGTTATGTCTACTTACGTTCTGGTTTAGTCGACCACTGGTCGTTTAGGTCAGTCCGAAGCTTCGGGTTCGGATCCTCGCATTGCCGGAGGTAGTTCATGTCCGGAAGAAGTTGTCGGGGTGTTGTTTTGCCGTGGGCGCTTGCGTCTGGGCTTTGGGGCCTCTGCGCCAGCTGCAGCGGCAGCGTTGAACAAGACGCAACCGCGGGCCCTGCGGGGGCGGGCGGCGAATCCCAGCCGGGGCCGCTCGAGGAGAGGACCGAGGAGAACCTCCCTGCGGATCCGTTCTCTGACACATGGCGGCCGGCCGCTGCGTGTTCGCCCACATTGCCCAAGCGCACCACGCGTTTGTCGGACCGCCATCTCGCGAACGCCCTGCGAGATTTGCTGGCGTTGCCGGCCGCGCCCGCGTTTGCATCCACCTCGGGCAGCCGCGAGAGCTTCATTCCTAACAAAGCGGCGCCCTTGGACGGCGCTGTGTTTTTGAAATTGCAGGGTGTGGTTGAGGAGCTTGCCGCGAGAGCCACCGCCACCGGCGCGCCCCTTGTGGCGTGCGCAGGCGATTCAGCCACGTGTGCTCGGACGTTCATCGGCAAGTTCGGCTCACGTGCGTTTCGACGTCCGTTGAGCGCCATGGAAACTGAAAAGTTGATGGCCGTCTATCAAGCCGGCGCGATGGATGGGGGCTACGCGGCGGGCATTCGTTTGGTGATCGAAGCTGCGCTGCAATCACCTTCGTTCATTTATCAAACCGAGCTTGGCCAAAGCGGCGATAAGGCCGGCAAGCTTACGCCGTTTGAATTGGCAGCGAAGGTTTCGTTCTTCCTTCGCGATGGCTTGCCCGATGACGAACTGTGGGAGGCCGCTCTCAATGGCGGCTTGGATACGGCCAGCGGCCTTAAAAAGCAGGTGGATCGCCTGATGGCCACGCCCGCCGTGAAGGCGAACATCTCCAGCATCGTGCAGCGCATGTTTCACCTCGATCGGTTGTTTGACGCCAACAAGGATCAATCGTTCAAGGAGTTCACACCCGAGCTTGTGAAATCGATGCACAACGAAGCCACCAGCTTCATCGGCGCCGTGCTCGCGTCGCCCACGCCAACCATTGAGTCCTTGTTGACGTCGCGGAAAGCCTCTGTAGATGCAAAGTTGGCGGCTGTGTATGGCGTGCCCGCGCCCGCGGGGGACACGTGGAAAGAGGTGGAGTTGCCTGCCACACAACGCGCCGGATTCTTAACGCGCGCCGCATTCAACGCGCTTGAAGCCACCCCGGATGAATCATCTGTTGTGCACAGGGGCGTGTTTTTGGTGCGCGAACTCTTGTGCTTCTTCCCACCGCCGCCCGGGGCTGATGACTTGGCCCGTGCTGAAGAACTCAAGAAGGTGACCTTCACTGAACGCGAACGCGCGGAGAAGCGGAGCATGGTGCCACGTTGTGCAGGGTGCCACGCCTACTTCGATCCGTTCGGTGTGAACTTCGAGCACTACGACACGCTCGGCAGGTACCGCGAAACCATCAAAACACCGCAAGGCGATGTCCCCGTCGATTCGGTTTGGGAAGCCGGTATTTTCGATGTGCGCGGGAAGATCACCGACGCCGTTGATTTGTCAGCGAGGCTCGCAGAAAGTGGGGCCGTGCGTGAATGCTTGTCGCGCCAGTTTGCGTCCTATGCGTTGGGGCGGCGTTTGGCAGATGAAGATGTGTGCACCGTTGCGGCTGTGAACGACGCCTTCACCAAGGCCAACGGTAGCTTCAATGAACTGGTGCGCGCCGTGGCCACGTGGCCCGCGCTCGGGGATCGCCAAGGAGTGCAACCATGAATTCCACACGTGCGTCTCGGCGTTCATTCTTGAAAGTGGCCGGCGGCTCCGCGGCGCTGGCGCATTGGCTGGCATCCGCTGTCAAGCGTGCGGAAGGCGCCACCGCACCAAAGCGTTTCGTGATGATCCACCGCCCCAACGGCACCATCGCGGAGGATTGGCTCAAAGGTTCGGCGCCCGGGCCCATCCTCAGCCCCTTTGCGGACGTGTGGTCGTACGCCGTGGCTCTGAAGGGCGTGAACGTTCGGCCTTCAAACGGTAGCACCGGCGGCAGCCACGAAGCCGGTCTGGTGACGATCATGACAGGCGCCAAATTGGGGCCCACCGATCGCACGAATGATGATTACAAAAGCTCGGCCGAGTCTTTGGACCAAACGCTCGTCAAGCGCTCAGCTGAGCTTAAAGGCGCGCGCGTGCCTTCTGTGCAGCTGGGGGCGCACGGCGATCAAGACGGGGGCAACGAAACCCCGAATGTCACGATGTCGTATTCTGCGGCCGCGCAACCGATCTATCCAACGCTTACACCTTACGACGTTTACAAGCGTTTGTTCGGCAGCGAGATCATGCCCGGGGGTGGCACAGCCACAAACTTGGATGAGTTGCGGCGCAAGCGTGCACGCAAGCAAAGCGTCCTTGATTTCATCACGTGGGATCTTGATCGCGCCAAGTCTGCGTTTCCAAGCGCCGTCAAAGATGATCTCGACGCCCACACCACAGCGGTGCGTGAAGTGGAGCGCAACCTAGACGCAGATCTCAAAGCCGCAGAGACCCAAGGCACCGTGTGTGCAAAGCCAGCGATCGATATGGCCGCGAAAGCCGGTGGCGACTACACGAATACCGCCAAGGTGGGCGGGCAACATCTGAAGCTGCTCGCGGCGGCGTTTCGCTGCGATCTCACGCGCGTCGCTACGTTTCAATGGGCCACGGGCGCAAGCCGTTTGTCGTTCGGACCCCTGGGCTCGAACAACCATCACTCAACCTCACATGCCAATTCGCGCGGGCCTTTAAGTGCGGTTGACAAGTGGTACTCCGAACAAACCGCCATATTCATCAAAGAATTGGCGGCCTCCGCGGATTTGGGCGGCGGAAAGCTTTTGGACAACACGTTGGTTTGGTACCTCAACGAAATCTCCGAGGGCTGGAACCATTCGTTCAACAACTATCCGTTCGTGTTGTTTGGCGGTGATGGTGTGGGCCTGAAAACGCGTGGCCGCGTTCTAGATGTGAGTGGCCAAGATTTCACTTCGAATGATGTGTGGACTTCGCTTGCACCTTCGTTCGGCACAACGCTTACGGGCTTTCCTACAAAGTCAAAGGGCCCGATCCCCGGCCTGTTTACGCTCTAGTCAATCGAGGAAAGAAATGAAGACGAACCTCATGCTCATCACTTTGCCATTGACGTTGGCTGCTTTGGCGGCCGCTTGCAGCAGCTCGAATGAAAGCACGGATCAAGCGGGCGGGGGCGGCGCAGGCGGTGACGAGCAAGGGGGTGGTGGTGAATCGGGTGGTGCGGGTGAGGCCGCAGGCAAAGGCGGGCAAGCGATGGTGATGGGAGGTACGGCGGGCGGCGGGGCGGGCGGCGTGGCCATCGGCGGCAAGGCCGGCAGCAACACTGCAGGCGTGGGCGGGAGCGCGAACCCAGATGCCGGAGCAGACGCCGCAGGCGGCTCACAAACCAAGGCGAGTTATGAATGCACAACGTTCATCGGCCCCAACGTCACGGGTGAATGGTTTGCGGCCGGCTTTGAAGCTTTGGTCAGCGGCGACAAGTGGCAAGTCAAAGCGCCGCACCATTCGTTCGTGGAAGATTGGGCCAATCCCGGGCACGCTGTGTGGAAAGAAACGTGCGAAGGCCAATATTACGATTGCCAAACAAAATCCAAATGCGCGGGCGGCAAGGCGCCTGATCGCGTGATCTTTGTGACTCAAACGGGGAACCACTTGGGCACGAGCCAACAAGCGTGGCAGACGTTGATCGCTTCTGCGATTCCCACCATCAAGGCCAAATACCCCAACGTGAAAAACATCGAACTGATGACGTTCGTTCGCGGGCCCGGCAACAAGGATTGTGGAAACGAAACCACCGTGTCGCCGAACCTCGACAAAGCCCAGCAGGCGCTGGCTGATGCCTCAAACGGCTTTATCACTGTGTCGCCCCGGTTCGAGGTGTCTTCGTGCTCGATGTACTCCGGACAGCCGCACCTCTCAGCGCAAGGCAACAAAGAGGTGGCGCAGACAATTGGCAAACATTACGCGGCCCTGGAAAAAGCCGCCATGTAAGGCGGCTGCCCTACATCGCGTCGCAAGAGCCTCCTGCCGCAAGTTCTATCGTTAAGCTGCCGATGTAAGGCCTGAAGGACGGCTATGAAGATGCAACGTCGGTCTACGCAGGGTGCTGTTTTTGTTCGTGCCTGTAGCGCGGCAGCCTTGGTGGTGTGCAGCTGGTTGGCTGCGGACGCGCGTGCAGAAGGTGAACCCGTGAAGGCGCCCGAACCCGCGGCGTCGCCGGACGCTTACGTGGGCGTGGCGCCGGGCTCTGCAAACAAGAATCCCTTGCCGAAGGCTGACACGAATCCACCCAAACTCGTGTGGACAGGCTTTCAGCCCTCCGAAGCCGGCGGCCGCGTGTTCTTGCAAACAACGGTGCCTGTCACTTTCGACGTCAAGGACGGCGGCACATCAATGGCTTTGACCTTACGCAACTGCCGCGTGCATCTACGCAACAACGAGCGCGATCTGAACACGCGCTTCTTCGACACACCTGTGGCGGGGATCAAAACGCGTCAACATAAGCGCGACGTTGAGATCGTCATCTCGCTCAAATCGGCCGTGGCCGCCACGCCGCGCGTGGAAGATGGCCCCGACGGAACCAAATTCCTGGTTGTGGATTTTCCCAACGCGCCCAAAACCGCGGCGAATTAAGCCCGCTTAGACGTCGCACAAAGCCGCGGCTTCACGCAGCGATTGCAACGGATTCTCTTTGTTTTTAGGTACAAACTCATGCGCAACGTAGCCCTGGTATCCCGTGTCCACGATCGCTTTGCACACGGTGGCCCAATTTACTTCCTGCGTGTCGTCCAGCTCGTGGCGTCCCGGAACGCCCCCGGTGTGGTAATGCCCGATCCACTGCTGGTTATCGCGGATGGTTCGGATGAGATCGCCCTCCATGATCTGCATGTGGTAGATGTCGTAAAGTAGTTTGATGCGTGGCGAGTTCACGCGCTTACACACTTCGACACCAAACGCTGTTCGATCACCGTGGTAATCGTGGTGATCCACTTTGCTGTTCAGCAACTCCACACACACAGTCACGCCTTCGCTTTCGGCGATGCCTTTGATGCGGTTGAGGCCCAGCACGCAGTTGTCGATGGCTTGTGCGTCGTTCATACCGCGTCGGTTGCCGAAGAACGTAATCACGTTCGGTAAGCCCAGTTTCGCCGCCTTGGGAATCTTCGCCGTGAGTCCCTTAACGATAGCGTCGTGGTTGGCCTTGTTGTTCAAGCCCTCGGGGATCGATCCGCCATCGGCGTAAGCCATCGAGCACACCAGGCCGAACTTGGCTGGCGTTTCCCAGTCCTTCTCCTCCAGAAGATCGATGGCTTTGAGGCCCATGTCCGCGGCCGCGCGGCACAACTCATCAAGCGGCAGCTTGCCGTAACACCATTGCGAAACGGACTGCTTAAGACGCCCGTTCTTCACAACCTTTTGCATCGGTTTACCTTTGGCTTTGCCTCGCGGCGGGCCGGGTTGGGCGGGGGCGGCGGGGCTAAGGCGGCTCCACCCGTAAGCGGCGGCGCCCAAGGCGGTGGCGGAAACTTTCAAGATTTGGCGTCGAATCACGTTGCAACTATAGGCCGCAACAGGCCGACCACAGCCAAAGAAAAACCCCTGCCAAGGGGCCATCTGAGCGAGGGACGTAGCGCGGGTCACCCCGTCCGGCGCCAGCGTGCCTGTTCTGGGTATAATTCGTAACGCCGCGTTTTTTTCCTCATAGGCAAAGTAGGTTACCTGCCGCTTTAATTCAGTTACAATAATCGGGTGGATGCGGATGCATGCGCGGGGGGCGCGACGGAGGGAGGTAACCTCGATCGCCTGTTGCTTCGGTCAATTGCTGTGCCAATTGTGGCCGTGAACGCGCGCGGGCACGTTGTGTTTTGGAACACGGCGGCCACCGCGCTTTACGGCTGGTCCGCGAACGAAATGTTGGGGCAGCCGCTGTCACGATTGCACACACGCTTTCGCGATGACAGCCGCGAGTCTTCGTTGGCCGCGTTGGGCAAAGGCGGTGTCTGGGAAGGCGAGGTCCTGCAACGACACAAGGCCGGTTTCGATGTGCCGGTGTGGTCACATGTGACGAAGCTGGAGGGCGAGGCGGCGTCTTTGGTGGCTGTGAACCGACCGCTGCCATTGCAAGCCACCTCGGGGCGAACGCCCACGCCCGCAGAGCGCGCGCAAGAATTCTTGGAGGCCACGCCGGACTCCGTGGTGGTGGTGGACGCGGCGGGTAAGATCGTTTTCGTAAATCGCAGGCTGCAGGAGTGCTTCGGCTACGAACGTGACGAGTTAATCGGAGCGACTGTGGAAACGCTTCTGCCCCTGCGTCACAGAGCCCAACATGAGAAGCATCGTCAAGCCTTCAGCTCGAACAAGCAGGTGCGGTCGATGGGCCTTGGCCTTGTGTTGTCCGCACGCCGTAAGAATGGCGAAGAGTTTCCGGTGGACGTGAGCTTAAGCCCGATTGAATCATCGCAAGGATCATTCGTCCTCGCCACCGTCCGTGACGTCACCGAACGACGTCTCATCGAGCAAACGTTGGATCTGATTCGCAACGTAACGACGGCCGCCAACGAGTCTCCCAGCATTGAATTTGCGCTGCGGTCGGCGATGGAGCTTGTGTGCGAGCTATCGGGCGCCACGTTCGCGCGCGTGTATCGCCATGATCAGGTGCGTGGCCGTTTGGTGCTTTATCCGTTGCTCAAGGACGATCCCGACGCGCCCCAGATGAGTGAACAGTGGAAAGTGGAGCCGGAGCCGGGCTCGCTGACGTATTGGGCGTTTGAATCGAAGAAGGCCGTGTTGCGGTCGGCGACGGAAGAGCCAGAGCCTCATCGTTCGCTGCTGGCCGATGCGGGGATGACGGTGGGCTTTGCGTTTCCAGTTGTCTCGGGAACCGACGTTCCTTTCGTTCTGAAATTCTGGTGTCGCCGCACGCCGGCGGTGATGAACACGCTGCTAGCGACGTTTCATCAAATCGGCGTGCAATTAGGTCGTGTGGTCGAGCGCGAGAAGGCCACGGCTCAAACGTTGCGAGCCACAAACTTACAGCGTAGCAACGAAGAGCTTGCGCTGTTTGCACACGTGGCTTCGCACGATTTGCAGGAGCCGTTGCGCATGATCACAGCGTTTTTGGATTTGTTGAGCCGCAAGTATGGGCCACAACTGAACGAAGAAGCTCAACGATACATCGAGTTTGCGGTCAGTGGCGCTCATCGATTGCGGGGCTTAATTCGAAGCGTTCTGGAATACAGCCAAGTGGACCGCGGCTCGCTGCAGCGAACGAGCATCGAACTTGACGGCGTTATCCAACAGGTGCTTGCCAACCTGCGACAGAGCATCGCAGACAATGGTGCGACGATTGTGTGCGACAAGCTGCCGCGGCTAAAAGCGGATGAGTCGCAAATGATGCAGTTGTTCCAGAACATCATCAGCAATGCATTGCGGTTTCGGCGCGCCGATACGGCTCCTTTGGTTCACGTCAGCGCGCAAGAGCAGGCCGATACGTGGAGAGTCCTGGTGGCTGACAACGGCATTGGGATCTCCGAAGGCAACGCACAGCGGGTGTTTGAAGTTTTCTCGCGCTTGCATCCGGTCGATAAATTTCCTGGCAGTGGCGTTGGCTTGGCCGTGTGCCAAAGAATCGTGAAGCGCCATGGCGGGCGCATTTGGTTTGAATCGCAGGTGGATCAGGGGACCACATTTTTCGTGGAGCTCCCGAAGGGATAACGATGTTCTTCAGCACCGAACAAGATCCGCGCAGGCAGCACCCACACAGTGCTGGTGTTGCCGTGAGAAACACACCCTGGGGCGGCATGCCTTTGCATCCCCCTCCCCCCGGCGAGGAAACCACCAACCGGCCGTTGTGTGTGTACCTGCTAGAGGACAACCCAGGCGATCAGGTCTTGATCGAGGCGTATCTTGCGTCTGAGGGCAAACACACAGTGGTCCCCTTCGCCAGCATGGCCGAGTTGACGTTGCGGGGAACGCCTCCCGACGTTGTGCTGCTCGATCTGCGCCTGCCCGACGCGCGCGATGAGGAGGTGGTGCGCAGAACGCGGCTCGTGCTTCCTGACACACCGATGGTGGTGTTAACCGGCGTTGAGGATGGCGAAGTGGCGCGACGTTGCCTTGAGCTTGGCGCCGACGATTACATCGAGAAGAACCAACTATCCACCGAGGTGCTGCGGCGGGCGGTGGCTTTTGCGGTGGCACGTGGGCGCGCGCGAGGCCTCCAGACGCGGCTGCAGGCCGCAGAGCGCCTGGCGACGCTGGGACGTTTGGCTGCGGGCGTGGCGCACGAGATCAACAATCCGGCGACGTCGATTTTGGTCAACCTTGAGCTTGTGACTCAGGTCCTGGGATCTTTATTGTGCTCACCGAAAGGTGAAGGCGAATCGCTGAACGATAAGTTGCTTGAACTGCGCGCGATGACCCAAGACGCGAAGCTTGCGACGGAACGGATCGCACGCATCGTCAAAGAGCTGTCGGGTTTTTCGCGGATGGAGAACGACAAGACCGAAACTTTTTGGCCCGCGAACGTGCTGGACCGCGTGGTAGCCCTGGTGTCGCATCGGGTGCCGCGCGGGGTGGCCGTCACGAAATCGGCGCCAGAGACGCTGATGGCGGTGGGTGACATTGGCAAAGTGGAGCAGATATTGGTGAACCTATTTTCCAACGCCTGCGACGCGATGATGGGCCGCACGGGTAGCATCCATCTGGAGGCTGTGTCTGAAGGGCCACACGTGGTGTTCGCTGTGGACGATGAGGGCCCCGGGGTGCCGCCGTCGTCTGCGGATCGCATCTTCGATCCGTTCTTCACCACCAAAGCGCGCGGGCAGGGTACCGGGTTGGGTTTGGCCATCTCGGTGGAGGCCGCGCAACGCATGGGCGGCCAGCTGCGGTTGGCTCGCACGAGCGGCGCGGGAAGCCGTTTTGAGTTGTTGTTGCCTGCAGCCGAAACTGAAAAGGCCCGCGCGACGAGTGAGCACGTGGCGCTTTCGGGGCGGCGCTGGCGTGTGCTTTTGGTGGACGATGACACATCGGTCGCGTCATCGTGGTCGCGCGTGCTTGCGGCTCACGACACAACTGTGGCCGCCTCTGCAGAAGAGGCGTTGCAGATCTTGGACGATGGCGCCGTGTTCGATGTGGTGCTGTGCGATCTCATCATGCCGGGCATCGGCGGTGTGGGATTCTTTCAGCACGTGCAGGCTCACCGCAAGCAGATGCTGAAGCGGCTGATCCTATGCACGGGAGGCCTGGTGGACGATTCAGCGAAGGCGTTCGTGCTCTCCACGGGCCTGGACGTGCTTGAAAAGCCTGTGCGCGCAGACGATCTGCTCGCCTGTGTTGATAAGGTGGCCCTGGCTGCCGAAGCGGCCGACAACCCATAGCGCGAGACGGCGCTTACCAGATGTGACCAGAGAAGCCGTAGGCGCGCGAAGGCTTTTGCTTGGGTGGCCGCCCATACCACGAGGCGGTTTGCGTGCGCGGCACAGCCTGCATTTCAAACGGGATGAATAGGACCTTCAAGAAGCGGTTGCGGCCGGCGCGTTCGTAGCCCACCAAACCCAAGAGCGCTTCCCACATGTAATCGCCGGGGCGCTTGACCTCGGATTCCCACAACGGGAACACAATCAAGCGGGACGTGCCTGCGGAGGAGCCTTTGCCTGTGCGGTACCAGACGTTCGGGAACACATACGTTCCCTTCCACGTGGACCGCTCGATGTTGGCAAACAGCGGAAATAGAAACTGCGTGCGGTGTCCGGGGCTGGCGTAGTCCCAATAAAGCGGGAACAGGACCGTGGACGATTCAGTGGGCGAAGAGCGACGATAGAACAAGGGGCCCAGGGTGTAGGCTGTTTGGTCAGTGTCGCGGTAGTGGCGAACAAACAACGGGAACAGCGCTGTGGTGCGCGTGTCGTGGTAGCTGTTGTGATCAAAGAACAAGGGAAACAGCACCGTTGTGGAAGAGGCAATGCCCTTGTGGCGCCAGAACACGCCCAACCATGACGAAAGCGATTTTTCGGGGCTGGACCGCGCGAAGTGCAACAGCGGCAAAATCAACCGGGTGCTGGTCTCGGTGCTGCGGTTGTAATGCCAAAAGCCAAGGGGGGCGAATGCGGTGAAGCTGCTTTCGGGCGAGGTGCGCCGGACCACCGGCAGCGCGTACCACCACGACGATTTGGGGGATTCGCCGAAGCCGAACAGCGGCGTGAACAGCGAAGCGTGATCGGTCGACTTCGAGCGATAAAACAGCGGCACCAACGCCGTACGGCTGGCTTTGTTCTGCGTATCGCTCGTGTGCCACACAAGCGGCGCTAAGCCCCAGGTCGACGCTGTGTGGTTGGTCCGGTGAAAGAACGGCCCCGCGAACGTCGTGCTGGTTTTTTCAACGTCGTCTTTAAACCGCCAATAAAGCGGGAACAAAACCTGGTGCGACTTTTCCTTGTCGTGCCCCGCATACCACAGCGGGAACAACACAGAGCGGTGGGTGGTGGCTGTGCTGCCACGATAGAACAACAGCGCCATCCAAGTGCTGGCCGTTTGCTCTTTGAAGTTGTGGTGGGAATATCCAAGCGGCGTCAGAAGCAGGCTGCGCTCTGCGTTCTGCGTGTAAAAATAGGCGGGCACCAAACCCTGCGTGTAGCTCTGCTGGGTTTTCCGCGTGAAGAACGGCCCGATCTGCAAGCTGCGCCCGAACGAGCCGCTCGACTTCCAGAACAACGGGAAGAAGGTATCAATCGCATACCCATCTTGGTTTCGTTGATGAAAGAACGTGGGAAAGATGTACGTGCCCGTCTCTTTTCCGGTGGGCGTTTGGCTTTCGTAGTGGCCCCAGAATGGGAACAAATAGCGTGCCTTCGCATCCCGGCGATCGATGGCGACCCAAGGCCCGAGCAGCCGCGTGTGCTCTTGGGTTTGCTTGTTCGTGACGTCAAACCAAACGGGCAGTGCGCCTCGAACCGATGTGGTGGCTGAGTTGTACCAAAAGTAAGGACCGATGAACCCCGCTTGGCGCGTGGGCGTGGTCTTCGACATCGCCAGGGGCGAGACAAAGAGCTTGGTGTCGGCCGTGCGCTTATAGTGAAGCAGCGGGAACAAGGTGAAGCTGGTTTCCGCGCGGCCACCGGGCTTTGCGCCGCGGCGGTAATAAACCAGCGGGAACAACGCATCCGTGGTTTCGCCGCCGTTGGTGGCGTGAAAATAGGGGCCCACCAATGTGCTGCTGGTTTCCTTTAATTTGTCGCGGAAGTGCCACAACAACGGCGCCACCACAACGTGCGATCGATCGCTTCCGTTGCCTGCAAATACGAGCGGGAAGAGCCCCGCCGACCAACCTTGCGGGCGGCTGCGGTAAAAGGCCGGACCCACAACCGTGGTGGCCGTGTTGGCTTCGTGGTTCGTGAAGCGCCAGAACAGCGGCACCTGGAAGGCGTAGCTGGTTTGTTTGTTGCCGCCTGCGAAATACAACAAGGGAAACACCGCTGTGTGGCGCTGATCTTTGTCGCGCCAATGGCCGAACAAAGGCAGCGCCAACGTCGACGACTTGTTGGGCGATGAGAAGTGCCACAGCAGCGGGAACACCACGGCGTGGCGATCGTCATCGTGGCGGCCGAAGAACAGCAGTGGTGCCAAGCCAGCGGAACCACCATGGGTGCCGCGGTTGCGGTAGTAACCCCACAAGCCGAAGCCAAGCGCCGTTAAGTGATCATCCGGTGCCGAGCGGTTGAAGAAGAACGGCAACAGCGCGGTGGCGGTGGCGCCGTTTTGCGTGTCTTTGAAGCGCCAGAAAAACGGGAACAGTGTGGCGGTGGTGCCCTCGGGATCCTTCGATTGGTAATAAAGCCCGGCCAACAAGGCGTGGCTTTGTGCCACCCGATCGTCACTGCGGTAATAAAACGGGAAGGCCATCTGGAAGTCACGCTGGGCCGAGTGGCGCGTGAAGATGGGCGGCAGCAGCAAGGTGAGGCCGCTGGTGTTGGCTTTTTTGTCGCGTTCGTATCCGCCTACGGGCGTGTACACCGACAGCTTGTTGCCATTGTCCTTCTTGCTCCAGAACGCGAGCGGAAACAGCAGCGACCACGATGATTTCTCTTTGTTGTTCCAGCCCTGGAAAAACACCGGCAGCAAACAACGGAACCCGCCTTCGGCGTTGCGGTAGGCGATGTATGTGGCCACCACCGTGGCGCGGCTTTGCGCGTCTGCGAAATGCCACAGCAACGGGAACAACACTGTGGCGTTGTCCTGATCCTTCCGGAAGCTCCACAGTAGAGGAAACAAGACGTCGTAATCATCTTTGCCCTTGTTGCGGCCATACCAGTAAACCCACAAGTGCGAACCGCGCTGGTTGTTGCCAGCCCACGATGAATAACCGAACCAGCTAACTGTCAATTTGCTGCGTGCGTCTGCGGTTTGAAAGCCGAGCGGCAACAGCAAGGTGGTTTCGTCACGGCCTTTGCGCCATGACCACAGCACCGGGAAGCCAACCGTGAAGGACTTTTCTTTTGAGCGGAAGCTCCACACCAAGGGGAACAACACATCCGTGGCGCGTCCCGCTTTTTGATCACGGCTCCAATAGTAAACAAACGCGGCCAGGCCCTTTTCGCGGCCGGCCTCGGGATCCTTGAGGTTAAAAGATCCCAACAAGGGCGCGGCCCAACCAAACTTTGTGGAGCTGTAAACGATGGGCCACACGCCCCACGACGAGGCACCGGGTTGCCGCGACCACGTGATCACAGGGCCCACCCACAAGGCAGTGGTGCGGCTTTGCTTCAGGTAATTGCGAAAGTGAAAATAAAACGGCGCGAAGATCTGATCTTTTTCCTCCGACGACCAAAAGTGCCAATAGAGCGGCGCCACAACCCGGTAGCCAGGCGTTCCGGTGCGAGAAAAATAGAACGGCCAAAACGCCGTAATGGGCCCGTCCTTGCGGAACAACAACACGTGCACCGGGCGTTCAAGCACACGGCAGAAGCCATCGGTGCAGATGGTTTGATCGGGGCACTGCTCATCTGATACGCAGGCCACGGGCGTGGACGCAGCGGTGCGCGGCGGGTTGGTGTTTTGCGCCACTTGCGCGCTGATGCCACCAAACGGATTCAACGCTTTGGCTGGCCGTAAGGCGAACGGATTGGCGGACGCGTGCGCGACGGAAGGCCCGGCAAGCGACAGCAGCAAGACGGTGGCGGCAAACAATCGCGAAAGGTGGCGCTTCATATACAAACTGGGGGGCGTGCCGAAGTTCACTGAGGCTTACTGCATGGGCATGGGCAGCATTTTCCATTCGCCATTTTCGCGAACGAAACCAATGTCAGCCGTATTGGCAGCGCCTTCTTTTTTCAGCTCAACTTTCAAGGTTGCCGTGTCGCCTTTGATCGCTTCGCCCTTGAGATTAAATGAAGAACCCTTGAGCTCTTCTTTCATCTTCTTGATCTCGTCGCCCGAACCGCCCACCTGGGAGGCAAGCAGCCCTTGATACATCAGCGCGTAACAGTCGATCACGGTTTCCAGGTCACCCGCCTCAAGCGCTTTTTGCCAACGTTGAAACGTTTTGGTGGGCGTGCCCAACGCGGGGCGCGCTGGCGGAAGCTTGTAGGAGATGGACCGGATCTTGTCTTTGGGGAGCTTCAACGTGTTGCCGCCGGCTTTCACCGTGAACACGCCATCGTAGTAATGAATGATCTCGCCAGCGACCTTGGTCTTGTCGAGCATTTCGATCACTTCTTCGGCACCAGCGGTGGCGGGGAACGCCACAACCGCGGCCATCACGCTGACGGTGGCGGCCACAGTCAAAGCCATCACGCGAGATCCTTGAAAAGTCATTGTCTTCCTTAAGTTCATTAACGAGTCCGTGCCCACAAAGGTGTTGGGTACCGGTAACCAGCTCGCTGTTTAGACGGGCGAAACCTCAAGGCCAAGGGGGGCCAGCGTGAGCCCACGCACGCGGCCGCCCGCGTTCGTCACAATTTCTGCGGGGACGGCGACGGCGAGCGGAGGATCCAGCGCGGACATGGTGACCGGCAAACTAATCGGCGCGGGACCCTGAGTCAACGCAAGCGGCGGCTTTCGACATTTGAACGCGTTGAGTCATTTGGGCCGACGGGCTCTCTGCCTGGGCTACAATGCAAGCGGTGTGGCTTTCGGTGCGCATAACCTTGGCGGCGTTCGTCTTTCTCGCGGCACGCCTTTGCGCCGCTGACATCACACCCGCCCGAGAGCTGCGGTTCCTTCACCCGGCGCGCACCGTTTACAGCCTCGCGCTTGATAAGGACGGATACCTGTGGGCGGGTACCGAATCCGAACTTCTTCGCACCGATGGGCACAATTTCGAATCGATGCTTCGCGGTCCAGGCTTGCTCACGGGGTCCACCCGCGTGTTTCGCGTGGCGGGCGCCAAAGACGGATCCATCTGGGTGGGGCTCGGCGGCAGTTTGATGAGGGTGGTCGACGGTCAACTCGTGCTTGATGAAAGCCCCAACAACCAAGGCCTTTACCGATGGCAGCGAGGTGCATGGGAAGATCACACTGGCCCCGAAGCCGTCAACCGCTGGATCTGGTCGCTGTTGGGCGACGCAAGCGGCTCGATGTGGGTGGGCGACAGCCGCTGCTTACGACAGGCGCAGGGGCCACAAGTGAAATCATTTTGTGAAGCCCAAGGCCTGCAGGGCGCGTTCGTTTATACGCTGGCCACCGATGAGGAAGGGCGCCTGTGGGGGGGCACGCCGTTCGGTGCGTTTTACCGCGAAGGCGATCGCCTGGAGTCTGTCCCGCTCCAGATGCCCGTTGTGGCGTTGGCGTTGGCGGGCCACGGGCGGATGTGGGCTGCCACGCCCACGGGACTGATCTTGTTCGATCGGCGAGGCGTCGTGCGGCGCTTGACCCAGGCCGATGGTTTGGCGGCAAACGCGGTTACGGCGCTGGCACGGAGCCACGATGGATCGTTGTGGGTGGGCACGTCGCAAGGCTTATCGCGGGTTCATGGTGAAGACTTTGCGATCGAGGCGGTGGCGCCGGCGTTGAGGAACACGGCAATTTTGGCGTTACAGGAAGATGTGGAGGGAGCCCTGTGGATCGGGACGCGCACGATGGGCTTGGCTCGCCTGTCGAGCCGCGCGGTGATGAACGTATCGCTGGCAGGCGCGGCCGCTGAGAATCACGTGCGCGCGGTGCTGCAAAAAAAGGATGGATCCACGTGGGCCACGACGAGCGCAGGCTTGGCGCGCTTGGATACGTCGGGCGAACCTCGGCTTGGGCTTGTGGAGCCACCACCTGCCGCGTGGGGGGCACTGGCGCTTGGGTCTTTGGCGGAAGCGCCGGACGGCACATTGTTGATTGCAACGGCGGGGCCTTTTGAACCCGCGCCCCAAACGGTGGCCGCTGGTTTGTTGATGTACACGCAAGGGCAATGGCGGCCGCTCACAAAGGCGCAGGGCTTACCTTCGGATGATGTGTCGTTCATCTTAGTCGACCGCGCGCATGAGCTTTGGATCGGCTTTGATCACGGTGGCCTCGCGCGTTTGTCGCCCAATGTGCTCACCGCTGGCGCCGTGGCTGCGGGTGACCTTAGCCTCTACGCTGCCGCGGATACCTGCGGGGCTCCCATTCGCGCTGGCATTCACGATCGCCAAGGGGGGCACTGGTTTGCTGCGGATGGAGGTGGCGTTGTGCACATTAAGCACGGCCATGCGCCTGTTTGTTTAGGCAGGCAACAGGGGCTCAAAGGTCTTGCCGCCACATCGGTGGTGCAAACAAAGGACAACGGCGTGTGGGTTGGCGTGAATCAAGATGGTGGCATTCATCTTTGGAACGGCACCAGTTTCACATCCGTGTCTTCATCGCAGGGGTTACCATGCGATTCAATTCACACATTGGTTGAGCACGATGGCTTTATGTGGGCCACGTGTGCCGGTGGCATCGAACGGGTGGCGTTGAGTGAGCTGCGTCGGGCGATGACCACAGACCCCGTGCCATCGGCCGGCGTGCTTTATGGCGTGGCGGAGGGCATGCCTGCGCAAACCACGAGCCGTGGCTTCTTCCCGGCCGCCACAGTTAACCCCGCCGGGCAACTTCTGGCCGCGACGCCATTGGGCCTGACAATCATCGAACCACCCAATCCAAGGCTGCACCGCCAAAGCGAAGCGGCTGTCACCGCGGTGACGATCAACGGCAAAGTGTTGAGCCCCTCACGCAGCGAGTTGCACGCCTTGGGTGACAACATGGATCTAACGATCGAATTCAGTGCGCCCACGTTTCGGCCGGAAAACCGCGTGGCCTTCGCCTACAAGCTGCAGGGCCACGATGAAAATTGGCACCTATCGTATGGTCCCTTGCGACAAGTCTCGTACGCAGGGCTGCCGCCGGGTGCCTACACCTTTGTTCTGCGGACGTTCGATGGCCTGGGGCAATGGACCGCGGCCGCGGCGACGCAGGCGCTGTGTCTGCAGCGGGCGTTCTACAAGCGCCTGTGGGTGCAGCTGTTGGCAGTGGCAGTATTGTGCACCTTGGTGGCGGCTTTGCTGGTGTGGCGATCCCGCCGGTTGCATGCGCGCTACCAAGCCATACAAGACGAGCGGGCGCGCATCGCGCGAGACTTGCACGATCATCTGGGGCAAGCCTTTGCGTCGCTTGCGATCCACCTAGAGGTCTTAAAGGGTGATCTGAAGAACGCGGACAAAACAGCGGCCGAAGCCATGGCTGGCTTTGAAAACATTCTTCAGCAAACGCGGGCAGAGACACGCAAGTCGATTTGGCGGTTGCGAACACAAACGCTTGAGCCGCCGCGACTGGACGAAGCCATCAAAGCCTTGGTCCGCGAACTGAAGACGCAGTTTGGCGGCGCTGCGCCACAGGTCGCGTTGCGAATCACGGGGCAACCGTTTTTCCTGCCGCCGCATGTGGTTGACGAAGCCACCCAGATCGCCCGCGAAGCTCTTATCAATTGCTTTACGCATGCGAACGCGCGTCACATGGTCATTGATGTTGACCGCACCGCCAACGGCGTTCGCCTGAAAGTCACCGACGATGGAAAAGGTTTTGATCGTTCAAACGATACCATCGTGCAAGGGCATTTTGGCTTGATTGGAATGCAGGAGCGTGCCATTCGTGCAGGAGGCACTGTTCGGGTTGATTCAAGTCCAGGCTTAGGAACCGAAGTGGTGCTGATCGTTCCTGAAAACCGCCCGGGAAATTGAGGAAAACAGTGATGAAACCACAGCCGTTTGCCGACGCCACCATAAGTGTGATGCTTGTGGAAGACAGCTATCTCGTGCGCATGGGCGTGGCTGCGCTCATTGCGCAATCATCTGATTTGAAGGTGGTGGCAGAGGCCAGCGACGGCTTGCAAGCGATCGAGCTTTACCGCACACATCAACCGCGTGTGGTGGTGGCCGATCTCAAAATGCCACACTTCGACGGCATCGCGCTTTTGAACGTGCTTAAGAAGGAAAATCCGCCCGCGCGCGTGTTGGTGCTGACCCAATACGAAGGCGATGAAAGCATTCGCGGCGCGATCGTGGCGGGCGCGTTGGGCTATGTGACGAAGGAAACGCCTGGAGCGCAGGTGCTGGACGCCATTCGCAAGGTGGCGAATGGGCAGCGTTACGTGCCGATTGAGATCGCGTCGCGCTTGGCGGAGCGAAATCCGAATTCACAACTTACGCCGCGCGAGTCGCAAGTGCTTGAGTTGTTGTGCAAGGGCTTGTCGAACCGAGGCATCGCTGAAGAATTGCAAGTCGCCGAACGCACGGTGGGCGTGTATGTGTCGGGCATCCTCACCAAGCTCGAAGTCAAAAGCCGCACCGAAGCCATCGCCTCGGCGCTGCGGCGAGGCTTCGTGCGGCGCGACTGATCAAAACGCGTGCTGGCCAAACTCGGGGGACAGCGCCACCTCTGCCGCGAAGTCTGCCAAAGAGCCGCCCCCCGCCAGCTTGCCGCGCAGCCGCTCCAGCAAACACCCGTCTTGTGAGGTGTCTTCGGTTCGCCCCAAAGAAAAGCGCGTGTAGTTGCGAGCGAGGCACGCTTGCACCTTGCCGCTCTCCACCATGAATTGCACCACATCGTTGACGCCGCTTGCCGACCGCTCATCCTCATCCGTGATCCGAGGAACCACTTGAGTGTTCACGTGTTTGCGTTGCACCTCTTTGCCAGCGGCATCGAAGGAAACCTCCTCGGTGCGTTTGCGCCCCAATGAGTCGAAGTTCTCAGTCACAAAGCCCAACGGGTTGATGAGGCTGGCGTGGCAACCGGCGCACGTGGTGCCCTGTTTTTCCGTCAATTCTTCAACCACCTCTCTCGTGGTCATGCCGGCGCGCAAGTTTGGCAGGTTGGCGTTGGCGTTGGCGGGTGGTGGCGGGATGGAGTCACATAGCAGCGTCTTGCGAATGAAGACGCCCTTCATGATCGGCCGTGTGGTGGCTGTGCCTGTGGAGAGAAACAAAGCGCGCGTCAGAAGCCCTGGCCGATCCTCGGAGAGGGTGGGCGGTGGGCTTTGCCCGTTCCATGGCGAGACGCCATAGATCGCAGCGAGATCTGAGGCTTTCGCAAACGAAAGTCGCGACGTCAAAAGATCAGCCACCTTGCCCGGCTCGTCAAACGTGTAGTGCGATGCCAATCCCAGCACATCGTCGACCATCGATTGGCGCAGCGACGCTTTCGGCAGATCATTTCCGGCGAACGACTTGAAGGCAGGATCGCTTGCATTGCGATCCAGAGACTGCAGGTCTTCCACCTTGAGCCATTCGGCGAAAAAGTCGTTCATCACGCCGCGAAAGCGTGTGTCACTGGCCAGGCGGTGCACTTGGGCGGCGAGTTCGGCTTTATCGGCCAGTTTGCCGGCCTTGGCTGCGGCCCACAGCTCATCGTCCGGCATCGTGTCAGTGAAGTGATATGAGAGGCGCGCGGCCAGCTCGTGGTCGGTGAGTTGATAAACCTTGCCAGCCACTTGCTTGTCGCCATGTTCCACCGAATAAAGAAACTGCGGCAGGTTAAGCAGGACGGCGATCACGTCGGCCCACGCGTCCGTTCCTGTACCCGTCGCAAAAACCTTTTTGAGCAGGGATTGCACATCTGACGGCAAGGGACCTCGCACGGCGCGGGCCGCAAAGCCATTGAGAAATGCCTGCAAGCATGCGGCGTCGTTGCCAGCATCGCTGTCAGTGGCGCAGGCGCCAGCGATCTTGGTGAGGCGGGCGCCATTGGTCAAGGCGCGCCCAAGCGCGACCCCTGTTTCGTAATAGCCTTCGGCGTGCGCCTGCTGGACGTTCTGATCCAGACGCCTATAGCCGCCGTGCGGATCTTCAGCCGTCACAGCGCGCACGTCGAGCGGCAGCATCGACAGGGTTGGATCAATGTCTTTGAGCACTGCGTTCGCTTCTGTGCGGTTGCCCAGGGCCCATGCCGACAGATCGGCAAGCGTGTTGGTGTATTGGCGTCGCGTGAGCCGGTGCAGGCTTGTGACGGCAGGTGCAGCGCCTTGTTCGCACGCAAAGCGGGGCTCTTCGTGGTCTGGCATCAAGTTGCCGCCGCTGTTGTCGCCACCAGCACCGCCTGTGCCACCGGAGCCGTCGTCTTCAGATTGCATGTCCCGTGAGGTCACCGCACCGGTGCAACTGCCAAAGATCAGTCCCAAGCACGCAAGTTGAAACACCCTCGCACTAGGACGCTTCATGCGTGCACTCCCTCTGAAAATCAACGTGTGTGGGCCTGATTTGTTTGGTCGTGCCATGTTCAGGCCTTAAGTTGCGGCAAGACGTCGCTCGCCATCTGGAAGTATCGGGAACTTGTGCTCTGGTAGTGTTTGCTAAACGGCGGCAACCACCCTTCGGTGCCGAACTCCGGCCAGCCATAGCCCTTGTGCCCCCAGCGCTCGAAATCGCTGGGCGGCACATTCATCGCTTGCAGAGCCGTGGCCATCCACTGTGAATAGAGCAGCCCCAAGGCTTGGTTGGTGCCTGTGCCTTTGTAGGCGGACAGCGGCGAGTTTTTGCGGCGGTAGTCCACAAACCGGCCCGTTTTTAGGAAGCCACCGGCGCTTCCAAAGGTGACCACGGGCACGCTGACAGACGTATGCGTCTCCCAGCCAGCCTCTTGTGTCCACATGATCAACGTGTTGTCCAAGTAGCTTGAGCCCGGATGCTCCTCTATGGCGTCTAGCTTCTGCGCGAACGGCACGATGACGCGGCTAAAGGCGCGTTGGTAGGCCATTAGAATTTTTTCTTGCGCGGCGTCGGTGTTGTATTGATGCGCCACCTGTTGATGCCAATCGCCCGCGTAGGAGAGCAGCTGGCGTAGATCCACCAACGGCAAGATTCCGATGCGGCTCGTGTCGCAAGTAAACGCCGCAATGAAAACGTCGAGCCACAGATTCACCAAGGTGGTGAACTCGGACTCGTCAACGTAAGCATAGCCCGCGGCGCGCGGTGGCCTGGGCCGCGCCATGCACGAGGCCACGGGCTTTGACGTCAGTTTGCGTTCAAGCTCCGACATGCGCTCCATGTGATCATCGAGGCGCTGCTTGTCGCCCGCAGACAAACGTCGGTTCGCGTTCTTGAGGTTGTTGTAGCTTTCCAGGACGTAATCCACAACGTGGCGGCGTTGCATGGGCGGCGGCGCGCCCGCTGGAACGAAGATCCTATCGAACATCTGCAGCGAATCGTCCGGGCCGCGAACGTTCATCACGCTGCCCGTGCGCGCGGTGGGGTTGCTGTAATTCCACGAAGCTTGTGCGCCGGGCGCAATCATCACGCGTTCGCGAATGCCATCGAGCTGGGGGTAAAAGCCCGGTGAGTAGGCCATCACCTGATCGATGGTGGGGCGCAGGTTGCTTGTGTAAGGCTCTTTGAGCTCAAGCACGGCGGCATAGTTGCCAAGGTAGTGGCCGCGGCGGTGCCCCATGTACACCGGCACGTCCAACCCATGCAGCACGTTCATCTTGCCGATCAAGCGATCGGAGAAAAGGTCGGCTGGCGCGCGCAGCACAGGGGCCACCACCGCGTCGGCGCCGCTGCGGGTGGCTTTAAGCGCGCCCCAACCAATTTCGTGATCGGGAAATAGGTTCGCCTTGTCGGTGAGCGTTCCCATCGCGGGAAACATGCTGCTTTCCGCCAAACCGCCGTGCTCGTTGAGCATCGCCACAAAGCGTTTCGGCGCGGCAACAGTGGTTTGGCCGAACGCTGTCTTCGTGGCGAGAGACTGCAAGAACGGCAGGGCCAGCGAATACCCGGCCGCGCCCTTGAGCCATTGCCTCCGAGAGGCATCCAGTGTGCGTTTCATCGGTGCGCCTCGATGTCGGCAACACACAGGCTGGTCGCAACAAATGCAATCACAGCCGAAACAAGCTTGAACTTCATGCACCTGTCCTTTGAACTCACTCCTGAAGGTCGGAGTGTGAATTCAAAGGTACTGTGAGCGATGGTTGCCGCCCACGTGGGCATGTCCTAACCCAAACTAAGTGGAACCACGTAGGTCGCCGGCCCACGTAGGCCGGGGACGCGCCGCGCGAGGCTTAATTTTCTTTGGGTAACGGTGGTTGGGCCATCAACGCTTGTCGCAATGCCACAGCCTCGCGGCTGCCGCGCATATCGACAAGCGACTTCACGTAGTGAGTGAGGGCCCACAGGCCTTCGTCGCTCAAGATGCCCTTCCAAGCGGGCATCGCGGCGCCAGCCACGCCCGAAGCGATCGTCTTGTAGAGCTCCTCAAGCTTGGTGCCGTTTTTCACCTGGTGGAACAAAAAGTCGATCGGCAGGATCTGCAGTTGCCGATCGTTGATCGTGTACTCGCTGGCTTTCAGCGCCGGGCGATACATCTCTTCGAGTTCGGCCATCGCGGCGGGCGCTGCGCCGGTGTATTTCTTCGACAACGCCACCCGTTCATCACGCGTGATGTAGCTTGGGTGGCAACCCGAACAACCGGCCATCATGTATTTCATGTTGCCTTGTTCGTCGTTCTGTACACCCGTGAGGTGATAGATGCGTTTGCCCACGTCGATGGCTTCGGCTTCACGCCCTTGCCAAGGATCGGCCGGCACCACCACGGGGCGGCCCAGTTTCTCTTCCTTCCAACGCGGCGAAAACGTTTTGATGTATTGAATGACGGCAAAACGCTCTTGCGCCGGCAGATCCCACGGCATCATCGGCGTGCCGGCCAAGCCATGCCACACGATGCGTTCCAACGCTTCGTCTTGCGGCAGCTTGCCCGCCGCCACGCCGCCGAACTTGATCATGCCGGTGCGAAAGTCGCGCGGTGGTGGGCGCATGCCTGCCGCCGAAGGGCCTTGACCATCGCCCTTTTCGCCATGGCAAGGTTGGCAATTGAGCGTGTAAACGTCTTTGCCTTGGTTAAGCACGTCGGCGGAAATGGTGCGCGCCGTGGCCATCCCAGGTTCGGCCGGCGGGTTGGCAGCAGTCTCTTCATCGCCCGATTCCTCCGCCGCCGTTTCGGTCCGCGTGAGCGACAAGCCTTCAGTGAATGTTGGTTTGGCGAACAGGTTCTTGTCGCAGCCCGCGCTGGCAAACAGACCTGCCAACGGCAACGTGCAGGCGAGCGAACGCAAAGCGAACAACCATTGTGAAGAAGAGCGCGTGGCCATCATTTAAACCAAGTAAAGCAGCACGTACATCAGCAACCACACCGCGCCCACCATGTGCCAATACAGCGTCCACAGACGCAAAGGAATGTGGGCGGTGGCGGTGTAGCGGTGGCGCAAGCTCTGCGTGCTCAGGAACAGCAAAGCCACCAAGCCCACAGCTACGTGCAAAGCGTGGAACACCGTGAGCCCATAAAACACGGAAGCGTAAGTGCCGGTCTCGGGCCGCAACCCCAGCGTCCACAAGTTTCGCCACACCGAGATTTGCAGATTCAGGAACACCACGCCGGCCGCCAAAGCCACCAGCGTCAACGTCCCCACGCGCTTGCCATTTTTGCGCGCCTGCGATAAGGCGCCCTGCAACGCCACGCTCGACAGCGCCAGGGCCGCGGTGGCGACGCCCGGCCAACCGATGGGCAAGGTTGGCAAATCCGTGGGGGGCCAAGCGTGGGTGCCCGCGCGAACAATGCCGTAGGCGAAGAACAAGCCCGCGAACAGCATGGCCCACGAGCCCATGAAGATCACCATGCCCAAGAACGCCGTTCCTGAACGATGGGCCGCCAGCCGTGGATCGCCGAAGGTATTGGCGGTGGTGCTCATGTGGATTTCACACCGCGGGCAAGGGCCACCGACGGACCGGGTGTTTCCGCGTCGCGCGGCAACACTTCATTTTGTGCCACCCAGTCGCGGCCCAACATGGTTTGCACTTCGGGGTTTGCGAATTCGTGCGGCCCGCGCAAAACGGTGGGAATCACATCGAAGTTGTGTGGGGGCGGCGGCGACGGAATCGTCCACTCCAACGTGCCCACGCCCCACGGGTTGGCCTCTGCGTTGGCAGGCGCGAACACATTGCGGAAGAAGTTGAAGATGAACAACAGCTGCGACAGACCCAGCGCAAAGCCGAAGTAAGAAGTCCAGCGGTTCAGCGGCGCCAGATGTTGCACGAACGTGTATTGGTGCGGATCCCACAAACGCCGGGGCTGGCCAGCGTAACCCACGGCCAACTGGCCCACGAACAGCAAGGTGATGAACACCAGCGAGGTCCAAAAGTGTGCCTTGCCCAATGTTTCGTTTAGCTTGCGGCCAAACATCTTGGGAAACCAAAAGTGAATCGCGGCAAAGCTCGCCAAAAACGACGCCGCCGCCATCGTGAGGTGAAAGTGACCCACCACGAACATCGTGTCGTGCAGGTAAAGATCGGTGGAAATCGTGGCCAGGTAGATGCCCGTGAGGCCACCCAGAGCGAATACGAAGATCACGCCTAACGTGAACAACATCGTTGCCGTGAGCCGAACGGAGCCCTTCCAAATGGTGTGCAGCCAGTTCAAGAAAAGCAGCTCTGCCGGCGCGCTGATGATCAACGTCAAGATCATGAAGGCCTTGCCCAACATCGGGTTCATGCCGGTCGTGAACATGTGGTGCCCGTAGACAATCGCTGACAGCACGGTGATGGCGATCATCGCGATGACGGAGCCCTTGTACCAATAGGCGGGCTTGCGCGAGAAGAACGAAACGAAATCGGCCACCACGCCCCAGGCGGGCAGAATCAGAATGTAAACCTCGGGGTGCCCGAAGATCCAAAACAGGTGCTGAAACAAAATGGGATCGCCGCCGCCGCGCACGGCCGCTGCGCCCGAGATGAAAAACTGAGTGCCAAACACACGGTCCAAAAACAGCAGCAACGCGGCCGCGCCCAACACCGGCACGAACAACACATTCAGAATCGAGGTGAGCCACAGGCCCCACACCGTTAATGGCATCCGCATGTAACCCATGCCCGGCGCGCGGAAGCGAATCACGGTGGTCACGTAATTGACGGCGCCCATGATCGTGGCTGCGCCCGTTAAGAAGATGGCCACCACCACGAAGGTTTGCCCCAAGCCAGGCGTACCAATTTTCGTTGATAACGGCGGATAAGTGGTCCACCCGGCGGCGGCTGAGCCCAGCTGCACGAAGAACGATAGGACGATGAAACACATCGACGCGACGAACGTCCAGAACGAGGCCATGTTCAGGCGCGGGAACGCCATGTCGCGTGCGCCGATCATCAGCGGTATGGTGAAATTGCCCAGGCAGCCAATCAGGATCGGCGTGATGGCAAAGAAGATCATGATCAAGCCGTGCATGGTGAACACGGCGTTGTAACTGGCGGGCGTGATGATGCCGTTTGACTTGGCGAACAACGCTTGCCCCACCACGGGAACCGATCGCCCGGGGTACGCCCATTGCCAGCGGATCAGCATGGCCAACAGCCCGCCGAACAGCAGGAACAACAAGCCGGACCACAAGAACTGCTTGGCAATGACTTTGTGGTCGGTAGAAAAGACGTAGCGGCCTAAGAACGATTTCGGCGCCGGGTGTATTGGTTGCAATTCCATCGTGATTTTTCGCCGTTACTTGTTCTTGCGATCCCAGTCCCAGCCCCAATGGGCGGACTTGTCTTCGGGATCGTAGGCGCGGCTGGCGAGCTTCGAGGCTTCTTCCATCCACGCCTGATAGTCTTGTGGTGTTTGCACGACGAGCACGCCGCGCATCTTGTAGTGATTGACACCGCAGTGTTGAGCGCACGCAATCTCGAACTCACCAGCCTCCGTGCCCTGAAACCATAGCCGTGTCACGTTGCCCGGAATCGCGTCTTGCTTGGTGCGGAAATTGGGCAAAGAAAAGCTGTGAATCACATCGGTGCTGGCCAACTGCAGAATCACCGGCGCGCCCGTGGGTACGTGCAGTTCATTGAAGGTGACGATGTCGTCGGCGGTGTTGAACTTGCCATCGGCGCCGGGGTGCCGGATGTCCCATGCCCACTGGTGCGCGTTTACCTGCACACGCACCGCGTTCGGCGCGGCTTCGGCTTTGTCGAAGGCCCAGAAGGCGTCGTTCAAATCGGCCATACCCGAGAAAAACAGGTTGCCGTCGACCACACCGAAGATGAGCAGTGAAAGCAACACGGCCTTGATGATCTGCTTCTTGGCGCTGCCGTGATCATACTCGGCCTTGTGCTTGCGGCCGTGAAACACAGATGACCACAGCAACCAGATCACGGTGGCTGCGAACATCGCCACCACGAACACCGTGGTCACGTTGATCAACCAATCGATGCGGCCGCCATGCAGCGACACATTGCGGGGCAGGCCCCAACCATGTTCGGGGGCAGGCGCGGCCAAGGCCACACTGGGACAAAGCCCCAGGCCCAATGCGAGTGTAAGTTCAAGACGCTTCATGGTCGCGAGCCTTCGGCCTCGGGCAGCGGGGGCGCAGGCCAAGCGCTTTCCTTATCGGCCTTGCGAATCACACGAATCACCACCACGGCCACCGCGTAAGGCACGGCGATCATCAGCCCCAGCAATGTGGCGATCATCGTGGTGTTGGTTTCGCGGCCGGCACAGACGGGGCACGCCCACGCCAGCTTGGGCGCCATGACCAGGGCGGCCAGCAACAAAGCGCGCTTCATGGCAACAACCTCCACGACGCTTCCGCGATCAACACAAAGGCATAAAGGGCGGGAAGCACGAACGGCAAGATGACCGTCAGCTTCAACGAACGCGTTTCATGGTTGAGGTGCATGAACGACATCAACACAAGCCCGGCTTTGGCCAAGGCCAACAGCACCAGCGCCGAGATCAACAACGCGCGGCCCATGCTTGTCACCTTCACCACGCCCACTTCGGCGATGGTGAGCACGGTGAGCAGCGCAAACACCCACAGATAGCTGCGTGTGGACGTGACGTGTGACTCAGCCTTCACGGCAACACCCCTGGCTCGGGAATCAGATACACAAACGTGAACACCAAGATCCAGACGAGATCCACGAAGTGCCAAAACAGGCCCGTGGCCTCAATCGCGTCCACGTTGCCGTGGTCATAGCGGCCGCGCGCTGTTTTGACGAACATGACGCTCATGATCACGACGCCCGAGAACACGTGAAAGCCGTGAAAGCTCGTGATGACGAAGAACGTGGTGGCGCGGTGGGAGCCGCCAAGGTGCAGCCCTTCGGCGATGAGACCGTGGGTGCCAATGCCGAAATATTCGTGAAACTGGCCGCACAAGAACAACGCCCCGCCCAAGATGGTGAGCGCCAAGAAGGCCATCGTCTTGCCACGCTTGCCCGCGCGGCAGGCGGCCACCGCCATCACCATGGTGAGGCTGGAACAGATCAATAAGAAGGTGAGGCCGGCGGTGAAGTTGATGCCGAACGCGGGTTCACCAGGCTGATGCCACACGCTCGATGCCGCACGCAAGATGCCGTACGTGAGCAGCAATCCCGCGAACGAGAACGCATCGGACAACAAGAAGATCCACATGCCCAGCTTCAAGGCGCTGGCCTTGCCCATGAAAGCGTCGGTGGGCCACGAGACAGGGCCTTCGTGGTGGCCGTGCCCAAGGGCTGCGTGCGGGGGGGCAGGGGCGGCTGACATTGCCTGAGCCTGATATCAAGAATGACATCCCCTGGCAACCGATGCGTGGCGGCAATCAAAGCTTTGCGCCGCGCGAGCGGACCTTCCGCACATGGGGCGCGTGCGTGTCGCAACGGCTGCCGTGCGCCTCGGCTTTGTGGTATCTACCGCGGTCATGTCTGTCACCCCGGTTGCCCCGGTTGTTGCCGCTCGGCCGGCGGGCGCGCGCCTGCAGGCGTCTGTGTCACGGCTGGTGGCCAAGCCACACTTTTGGGCGTTGGTCATTCTGCTGGGGTTGCTTGTTCCCGTGATGAATCAGGTGCTGCGGCCGCCGCGCCCGCCTTTGCCTGTGCTCGGGCAATTGGGTGCCTTTTCCTTTACGGATCAAGAGGGGCACACCGTGGGCAGCGCCGAGCTTACGGGAAACGTTTGGGTGGCCAGTTTTATCTTCACCCGTTGCCCCACCATTTGCCCCGCCATCACGGCGAAGCTCTCGCAGGTGCAACGCCGGGCGCGCAATTTGGTGCCCGGCTTCAAAATCGTATCGTTCAGCGTTGATCCCACTTACGACACGCCGGCTGTTTTAAACGCGTATGCACAGAAACACAAGGTTAGCCCCCGCATGTGGCACCTTCTTACGGGGCCTTTGGATGACATTCGCGCCACGGTGGAGGGCGGCTTGAAAATGGCGATGGGTGACCAGGCTCCTCAGGGCGAACAGGACTTTGCGAGTTTGTTCCACGGCACGCATCTGGTGCTGGTAGACGCACAGTTAAAAATTCGGGGTTATTACGATCCGACGGATGCGGATGTGGTGGATCGACTGCTGTCCGACGCAACGATGCTTTTGAACCGCGGAAACTAAACAAGAGCTTGTGGGTATGGGTGACTTTCGGGTCTACTGAGAAAAGAGCAGTACGTGCAGCAAGCCAAAGCAAAGATGATGGGTGGCCGGCAAGACGATGCGGATAAACCTGCGTTCTCCGCTTACCGCGGGCGAAAGCTGGGCCGTTACACCATCGTCGAGCACCTGGATTCGGGCGGCATGGCGGAGATCTTCTTGGCCACCAACGACGCGGTTGGTGGTTTTCACAAAGAGTTGGTCGTAAAGCTGCTGCAGGGGCGCTACCAAAACAACGACCAGGTGGTGGCCATGTTTCGAGATGAGGCGCGCATCGGCTCGCGCCTGAACCACCCTTCGATCGTCGACGTCTATGACGCCGGCGAACAAGACGGCGAGCACTTCATCGCGATGGAATACATTGAGGGCCGCATCCTCACGCAGCTCATCGGGCGCGGCTTGGAGGTGGGGCAGCCGCTGCCTTTGGGGGTGGCGGCGTTCATTTGTGAACAGGTGGCCGAAGGGTTGGCCTACATGTACGGCAGCAAGGATCGCAGCGGCAAGCCGCTCCACGTGATCCACCGAGACATCTCGCCCACCAACATCATCATCAGCGACCGCGGCCACACGAAGATCATCGATTTCGGGATTGCCACGGACGCGGGTCACAAGAAGGAAGATTCAGAAAGCCGCGCGGGCAAGTACTCATATATGTCGCCCGAGCAGGTGCAGGGGCAGCCGCTCGATGGCCGGTCGGACGTGTTCTCGCTGGGCATCATCCTTTACGAGATCACGCTGGGTAAGCGGCTTTACCGCGGCAAGCCCCAGGTGATCATGAAGCGCATCGTGGAGGAGCAAATCCGGCCCCCCACCTTTATTGATAGGGATTACCCGCCGGCGCTTGAGAAAATCGTGATGAAGGCCTTGGCCAAGCGGCCCGAGGACCGCTACCCCTCGGCCGAGGAATTTGGCCGTGAGCTGGACGCGTTCATCGCCTCGTTGCCGGAACGCATCGGCGACCGCCAGGTGGCCGCCTACGTAAGCGCGATCGAAAACCCGGACGTGGCGGTCCTCGATTCAGGCCGCCGCCGGGCTGCCGCGTTCAGTGGTGAAGACGATGACTTCGAGGACGAGGAGCTCGACTTTGATCGAGGCGCCGCCGGCGGATGGCGGGTGGCCAGCGCTGAACCTCCCACTGTTGCAGGGCCTGTCCCCAAGCAAGTGTCCGCACCCAAAACTTTCGCTGTCAGTTCTGCGTCAAAGCCCCACACTATGCCTTCGTTACCGACAGTCGCAGCGGCGGCGGAGAAGAAGACGCGGGCGTCGTTCTGGAAACGCTTATTTGGCGGAGCAGACGCGTGATTTTGCCGCCAGGTTACACATGCGTTGCAGGCACAAAAACTCGAAGGTAGTGGCTCACGTTCGGTGGGGAAGCGCCGATGTACTTGCACCCGCGAGAAAGAGCATGCCTTGATGCCAGACTCCTGCTTTCCATTTCACGACTCTACGCATATATTAGCTTTTCTGGCCGACACCAAAGCTTGGAAACCCTAGGGAAATCCCCCGAGATTCTGGATGAAGTTCCTCTGTGAGCGCTGCGGGACCCGTTATTCGATCGCTGACGAAAAGGTCCGGCAGAAGATTCTGAAGATTCGCTGCAAGTCATGCGACAACGTCATCACGTTGCGTGACAGTGCGGTTTCCGAGGCCTCGCCCGAGGCAGCGAAGCCCGCGGCTCCGCGCCCGGCCACAGCGTCTTTGCCGCCGCCCCCGCGCCCCGCACCGCCGGCGGTTGTGACGGATCGACCCGAATGGCATTTGGCCGTGGATGGCCAGCAGAAGGGACCGTTCACGAAAGCGCAACTCGCCGCGCAGGTGCTGGCGCAAAAGCCGGGCGCCGAGATCTTCGTTTGGAAAGAGGGCCTCGACGGCTGGAAGGAGCCCGCGAAGGTTCCGGAAATCGAACGTGCGCTTGCGCAAGCGAAGTCGGCGCCGGGGGGACGCGTGGCACCCCCACCGCGACCGCCTACGTCTCCAGGTTTGCCGGCCGCGAAGCCCTTGGCGGCTTTGGCTCAGTCAGCGGGGCGGTCACCAGGCGGCGGGGCTGCCATGGCCGTGGCCTCGTCCGTGCGCGCCGCCGACCACTTGGGCGCGTTCGACGAAGGCGAGGCCACGCAGATCCAACCCCTGTCGGCGGCGCTCGCGGCCGACATGATGGGCAGTTCGTCGACATTGGTGGGCCCCGAGGACGACGATCAGAAGACGCCCGTTGCCAACCTGGTGGGCATGCAAGGTGGGCACGCCAACGGTTCGCATGTCAACGGCAACAACGGACATGCCGCCGCGGCGAGGCCTCCGTTGGATCTTTTCAGCGACGCGCCATCAACCCCGTTCTTCCCGCCGCCCGCCGCCAACCCGGGGCCGGCCAACCACGTGGCCCCTGCGCCTTTGGCGCCGAACATGAGCATGGGAGGCGAATCTGGCCTGTCGCAGGTCATGAGCTTGGGCGGGCGGGTTTCGCGCAAGCCGGCCCTGAAGATCGGCGCCATCGCCTTCGTGGTGCTTCTGTTGGGCGCGGCCGTGACCGCAGCCGTGACCGGCTATGGCAGCAACACGCCGAAAGGTTCGGCCGTGCAGAACAAACCGGCGGCAAATGAGCCGGGTGGCAAGACGCCTGAAGAGGTGGAGCGCGCGGCCGCCGAAGAGGCGAACAAGTGGTTCCCGGATCAGCCGGGCGGCAACAAAGTGGCGCACGTGGGTGGTGATCCGCGTCCCGCCGCCGGCGGCAAGAAGCCGGTGGCCGGTGCGAAACCAACCGTAGATCCGTTGGCGCCGCCGCCTTTGGCACCGGCCCCGGCAGGTGCAGAGAACATCAAGCTCGACAATGGCGAGCGCAAGGTGGACCTTGGCTTGGCCGAACGCCGCGCCTTACCTACGCGCAAACCTGTGGCCGCTTCTGCACCTGTGGATCAAGCGGCGATTGGCAACGTGGTTCGACGCAAAGAGAACCAAGACGCTGTGAAGCTCTGCTACAACCGCGTTTTGCGCCGCACAGGCAGCCAGGCCGGCGGCCGCATCGAAGTTACGGTCAACATCGGCATCTCGGGCAAAGTCAAGTCGGTGGCGTTAAGCTCACCTCCTGCACTAAATGCCGTCCATGATTGCTTGAAGCAAGCCGTGAATCGCTGGCACTTCCCCGCTGGCGGCGAAGATTACGAGACCGGCTTTACGCTGGTGTTGTCGGGCTCGTAGGAGCGAAGCCCGGGCGCGACTCGATGATCGAAACGCGCGCGCTTGGCAAACGTTACGGGGACAAGGTGGCTTTAGACAGCCTGACCTTGCAGGTGAACGCGGGCGAAGTGATGGGCTTTTTGGGGCCGAACGGCTCGGGCAAGACCACCACGATTCGGTTGTTGATGGGCCTATTGCGCCCGACCAGCGGCACGGCGCAGATCTTGGGCAAGGACTGTCACAGCGACAGCGTGGCGCTCAAGCGTGTGGTTGGGTACCTGCCCGACGAGCCGTTTTTGTATCCGTATCTTTCTGGGCTGGAGTTCTTAGAGATGGTGGCGGGGCTGCATGGTTTTACCGGGGCAGAGGCGCGTCGCAAAGCCGGCGCCTTGGCGGAACGTTATGTGGGGGCAGAGGCGCCGCGGTTTTGCATGACGTATTCACACGGCACGAAGAAGCGCGTCGCCTTGGCGGCGGCGTTGCTACACGATCCGCAAGTGCTCATCTTGGATGAGCCCACCAACGGCTTGGATCCGATGGCCGCCAAGCAGATGAAAGATTTGGTCGCGCAACTGGCGCGTGAAGGGAAAACCGTTTTTCTTTCAACGCACCTTTTGGAGACCGCCGAACGCCTGTGCCACCGCGTGGCGATCATTTCCGCGGGTCGCTTGCTGGCCGTGGACGAACCCGCGACCTTGCAGAAGCTGCATGGCAACGATGGCGCGGCGTCGTTGGAAGACGTGTTCATAAAATTGCTGGCGCCGCCCGCCCCATGACCACCGGCCTCGCGAGCGTGTGGCGTTTGGTGCGCGTGTTGGTGCGCTTTCGTTTGCGCCACACGTGGCACAGCTTTCGTCGCGGTGGCCATTCTGGTAGCCGCTGGTTGGGCGTGGTGGCCTTGCTGTTACCCCTCACCTACGTGGGCTTGTTCATTTCCGCGTTCGGCGTGGTGGCGCAGGTGGCGCCTTGGCCTGTGCAAGCGGCAACGTTATCTGTTGTGGTGTGGGGTTTAACGCTGGCCAGCTTGATGTCGAAGATCACGGGCGGCGATGCGGTGGTGGCGGGGACGGGTGAGAACGAGTTCTTTTTGGCGCGCCCTGTGAGCTTGCCAGCGTTGGTGGCCGCGCGTGCGTTCGCGTCGGCCATCTTGGATTTTTGGGGCTCGTTGTTTTTGCTGCCCGTACTGGCGGCGGCGGCCTATGTGTGGAGGTTGGGGGCCCGGGGCTTCGTGATGGCGTTGGCGATCTCCGTGATCGTGCAGATCAGCCTGACCGGTTGCGGGCAATGTGTGAGTTTGGGCTTGTTGGGGCGCGTGCCACTGCGCCGCCGGCGCGCCCTGGCAACGGCGTTTGGCCTTGTGTCTGCGTTGGCGGTTGCGATGTTGTGGGCGTTGGCTTCATTTGTGTTGCGGCAGCCGCAACAATTTGTGCAGGTGGTTTCGCCCTACGCAGGTTTTCTGAATCACACCTCGCTGATGATCTTGTGCAACCCGTTGCTCGCGTTACGCGCCGGTGGTGCACAAGCCACGGTGTGGCTGCTGGCGCTGGTTGGTTTTGCGCTGGCGAGCGTGGTGGGGGCCGCGGGCGTGGCCGCGTGGTCCTCCCGACGCGGGTGGCAGGATGCCGGGCTGCCTTACGACACCGAGTCCTTGTCACCGCGGACGGGCGCGGCGCTTTCGATCGCGGGCAAAGAGTGGCGCATGCTGGTGCGCGATCGGGCGCGTTTCGTGTCGCTGTTGGCGATGCCGTTTCTGTTTGTGGGTGTGCAACTGTTTGGTGCCGTGGGCATGGACGCCTTAGGCACAGGTCCGCGCCGTGCAGGCTTGGTGGCTTATTCGTTGGCGGCGTATTTGGCGACGCTCGGGCCGTTGCCGCACATGCAGGGTGAACGCCGCGCGTTTTGGATCTTGCGATCGGTGCCGGTGCCGTTGTGGCGCTTGATGTGGGGCAAGGCGCGCGCGTGGTTGTGGATCATCGTGGGCGTGGGGCTTTTGGCTTACGCCGCCATGACCGTGTTGGGCGGCGACTCTCTGCGCGACGTGGAGCTGTGGCGCACGCTGGCGCTCGTCGTGTTCGGCAGCGGGCTTCTGTGTGTGTTGGCCGTGGGGGTGGGTTGCAACGCGGCCGATCTTTCCGATGATGGCCGCAACGCTTTGGGGCCCGGCACCGTCTATGTGTTCTTGATGGTGGCGGGGCTTTTCAATGTGGCGTTGCTGCGCGATGGTGTGCTGGCGGCGCGCACGTTGGTGCTTTACGCCACCGCTGTTGGTTTGGTGTGGTCCACCGGCGTGCACCGCGCGGAATCGGCCCTTGATCCAGGGCGGCCGCGTCCCTTGACGACGGGCGATGGTGCGTTGGCGTGCGTGCTGTTGTTTTGCGGCGTGCAGCTGTTGGTGGCCGCGCCCGCGGGCCTGTCGGTGCAGGAATCTCAAATGGGTGCCGCTGTGTGGGCGGCGTTGGTGGGCCTGGGCGTTTGGTTGTTCTTGGTCTCGATACGGCGTGGCTTGCGACGGCGTGGCGAGGCGGTGCCCGCGCTGTTGGCGAATTGGCGTGGCCAAGCGTTGTTGCGATCGTTCGGCGCGCTGGTGTTTGCGGGCGCCGCGTGTGCCGGCTTGCGCGTGTATGGCGGCGCCGCGCCTGCGCCGTTGGTGATGGTGTGCAGTGAAGAGCTGATTTTGCGCGCCTTGCTTGCGCGTTCGCTGCAACAGCGTTTTGGGTGGAGCTGGCGCACGGTGGCGGTCGCGACGTTCGTGTCGGTGGTGGCCAACACATCGGCGTTGTCGTGGCCTGTGATGGCGGTGCAGTTCGTGTCCGTGCTTGCCTTTGCCGCCTCGCGATCGGTGCTGCCCGCCGTGATCGGGCGCATGTTGATGTTCGTTGTTTGAGCCGCCGCGCGTTTTGCGTTTCCGGCGGCCTGTGGTTTGTGCGAAAACGCGGATATGCGTATTGCCTGGGTTGTGCTTCTTGGGGTTTTGAGTTGGGGCTCTTCGGTGTCTGCGAAAGTCACCAGCACCGATGTCACGTGCTTGAGGAATCAACGCTGCACGAAGCTGTCGAACGGAACCGTGGATGTGGTGGTGACACGTGACGTGGGGCCGCGGGTGTTGAGCTATGGTTTCGCAGGCGCCGCGAATGTGTTTGCCGAGATGCCTCCGCAGGGCGAATCCATTGACCTGACGAAATTCACCTTGTGGGGCGGCCATCGTTTGTGGCACGCGCCTGAGCAAGCGGGGCGTTCTTATGTGCCAGACAACGCGCCGCCACAGATCACGGTGCTGGCACCAGGGCACGTCAGGTTCACCGCGGCTCCCGAAGCGCCCACGCATTTGCAAAAGGAAATCGAAGTGCGTCTTGATCCCACCGGCACACGGGTCACTGTGATTCACCGCCTCAAGAACGTGGGGCCGTGGGCCATCGAAGCGGCGCCGTGGGCGATCTCGGTGTTGCGTGGCGGTGGCGTGGCGCTTGTGCCCAACGAGCCCGTGCGCCCTCACCCCGAGGCTCTGTTGCCCGTGCGGCCCATGGCGCTGTGGGCGTATACGAATTTGGCCGACAAGCGGTTTTCGTTTGGACCGAAGTTCACGCGCCTGCGCACCGACAGCGCCGCCAAAGCGCCACAAAAAGTAGGCTTTGGCAACCACCTAGGTTGGGTGGCTTATGCCAATGCCGGCACCCTGTTCGTCAAGCGCATGCCTTTTTTCGAGGGGGCTATCTACACGGATTTCGGCAGCAACACCGAGGTCTACACCGCGGGCGATTTCATCGAGGTCGAATCATTGGCTCCCTTGCGACCCATTGCCGCGGGCGGCAGCGCGGAACACACAGAAACGTGGTTCTTGTACAAGGGAGTGAATGTGCCCGAAGATGACGTTGCGTTGGCCGCCGTGCTCGCGCCACTTTTGGCGTCGGCGGTGCCCGCCAAGCCGTGACGGCGGGCCATGGTGTGTATGGGCGCGGAAAGGGTGTAAACTCTGCGCCCGTGGCTTCGCCACACCTATTTACGAAAGGAACCGATCAATGAACTTTCGCTTTGCTTCGACTTTGTCCCAACGTGTGTTGTTGGGTGCGGCACTTATCGGTGCAGGTGGCTTGGTGGCCTGTGGTGGGCCGAACAAATACTACGTTACGGGCACAGGCACATCGGCCAGCGCTGACGCCAACATCAAGGTTGAAAAGCGTGAAACGGGCAACAAGCTTGTGACCATCGACATTCAAAACTTGCCACCGCCCGATCGCGTGGCCGAAGACGCCGAAGCGTTTGTGGTTTGGTTCACCGCCAAGGGGCAGCCCACTCAAAAGGCGGGTCACTTGCAGTACGACAAAGATGAACGCGTGGGCAAGGCTGAAGCCACGTGCGCTTATGATGAATTCACGGTGCTTGTGACGGCTGAAGAGTCCGCCGAGGTGGGCAGCCCCTCGAACAAGATCGTGATTCGCCAAGAAGTTGAATAGCACCGCAGCGGCCGCACGGAAGGAGGCCTGGCGCCCCCTCCGTGCGCGCTTGCCGGCGCTTAGGCCGGGAACTTCCAGGGCTTGCGCGGATCGCGGAACAACAGTTTGTTGGCTTCCTTGTCGCTTTGTTTGAGCGCGGCGTCGGCAAACAGCGTTTCCGTTTTTGCGTTCCAGTAGACCTTGCGGCCCACGCGCCACGAAATGTTGGCGATGTGGTTGACCAGCGTTGACATATGCATGCTGGCGATGTCGCTTGTGGTCTTGTTGCGGCTTCGAATGCAGTCCAAGAAGTTGCGCACGTGTGGTTGCATCTTGGTATCGCCTTCGTTCTTCACGGGTGTGTCCTTGCGGCTTTCGCCATAGACCGTCCAGCCGGAACGTGTGATCACGAGCGTGCCGTTTTTGCCGTAAAAGGCGATGCCGTGATCCGAATGCGTCAGATCCATGTCAGGCGGCCGCTGGTTACCGCGCCGAACGGTGTACGTTGAGATGAATTCGCCTTGGGGCGCATCGTAGGTGAACGTCACCTTCGCTGTATCGGGCATATCGCGGTTGTCGTCGGTGTTCACCACGAAGCCGTCCATCGCCACGGATTTCGGCGACCAGCTATCCATGGCCAGATGTACGATGTCTTGGTGGTGCGTGTTCCAATCGGTGACGTACCCGCCGCCATAGTCGCGGAAGTACCGCCAGCTGCCGTGGAAACGTTTTGCGTTGAACGCGCGCTTGGGTGCGGGGCCCAGCCAAAAATCATAATCAACGCCCGCGGGTGGATCGCCGTCAGCGGGCGCGCCCATGCCAGCACCGTTATAGACGTTCCACGTTTGCACTTCGCTTACACGGCCGAGCTTGCCCGAACGAATGTAGTCGATCGTGTCTTGGTAGATCTTGTTTGAACGCTGTTGCGTGCCCACCTGCACCACACGTTTGTGCTTTTCGGCGGCTTTGACCATCGCGCGGCCTTCGCCCACGGTGAAGCTCAAGGGCTTTTCAACATAAACGTCTTTGCCTGCCTCACAGGCGTGGATGAGGTGCAGTCCGTGCCAGTGATCAGGTGACGCCACGAACACGGCGTCGATGTCTTTGCGTTCAAGAAGTTTGCGAAAATCAGCGTAAAGCTCTGGCGTGCGGCCGTAGCGCTTGTTGCATTGGGCGGCCATATCGCCGGCGCGCTTCTCGTCGATGTCGCAGGCCGCGATCACTTCGGCGTCCTTCATATCGCCCAGCGCCTCAAAGTGCGCTTTGGTGATGCCACCACAACCAATGAACCCCAACGAGATGCGCTCGTTGGCACCCCACACGCGGTTAGATCGGGTTAACAGAGGTGCGACGGCTCCGGCCGCTGCAACTTGCATGAGGGTGCGACGAGACAGACTACTTGCGTTTCCCATAGGCCGCATGCTGCGCTGCCAAGGCCACCCGACGCAAGAGGGGACACCACGCCCAAAGCCTTTAAGGTGCGGTATCTCACGGAGGGTGGGTCTAACGGCTCGAACAAACCCCGGAGGATCCCGATAGGGCGCAGCGGCCGTTCACGCAATCAGCGTCGGCGGTGCACGGCCGAGGTCCACACACTGATCCCGTCAAACCGCCCGCCGTGGGTCGACAGGCAAGCCATAAATCGTCATTGCACGTGTCGCCTGGTTTGCAGTTGGGCAGGCAAGCCTTTTCCCCATTCGCCAAGGCGCTGCAAGTGAAGTTGGCGGGGCAATCGCTGTTTTCACAACGGTTGGTACACATACCGAGCGCGCCGATGTCGGCACATAAACCAGTCACACAACTGGGTGAATCGAGCACGCCTTTGGCGTTTCGGCAGGGGCTGCCCGACGGCAAAGGAAAACTGGGAAAGCAGGCTTTGACCCATTTGCCCGCGGGATAGCGGCCCGGAAGCTCACGGCATTGGTTGCCCACGGGGCAATCCGCACTGGTTGCACACGCGCCCAGGCACCACGGGCGCCGCCAAGGTGATTCGGTTGTGGCCCCGCCCCCCAAACTGAGGTCCGCGCACACCGACGGCGCCGCGCAATCGGCATCGCGGCAGCTTTTCACGCAGAGCCCGCGGAAAAACGGCGAACCGCATTGGCTTTGGGCGCCGCACAAACATGTGTTGCCCGTTTGGCATTGCACATCCACCTCGCACGCCGCACCCGTGGGGTTTGGCTGCACGTCGACGCATGCGCGTTTGGTTTCCGACAATGTGCCGGCGCTGCCGCCCACCACCAACGTTACGTCGTATTGGTTGGGTAAGGCATAGGTATGCGTGGGCGTCACGACGAAGGATTTCTGCTCGTCGCCGAATTGCCAGAAATAGCGGTCCACGGGGCCACCCGTGATCGGCACGAACGTCAAGACCGCGGGCGCGGGCGCACGACAGCAGCCGGTTGGGAGGCCGGCGTCGGCATCGGTGGCCACAGGGCAATTGATGGTGAAGTCAACGGAAAGGCCGATGCTCAAGACATCAGGGCCGCCAAGGCTATCGTCATTGAACGCATCGGTGGCGCCGCCATCGGTATTGCTGTTCCGCTGTTCGCAGCCGGTCACACACAGCAAAGCGGCTAAGCCAACCAAGCCGCCAAGCAAGGTCGTGATCGTGGCGGCTGACGGCTGGCGTGGCGAACTCATCGTTAGCGCAAGATTGTTTTGCGGTAATGGGCCAGTTCAGCGATGGAATTGCGAATGTCGACCAAGGCGTCATGTTCGCCTTGCTTTGACTTCGCAAACGGCGCCGCATCGGGATACCACCGCTGTGCCAAAGATTTAAGTGAGCTGACGTCGATCAGCCGGTAGTGCAAATAGCGGCCGAGGCCCGGCATGTATTTATCGATGAACTTACGATCTTGCCAGATCGTGTTGCCACACACCGTGGCGGGATACGTGCACCAACCTGCCACGCGTTCCAACAGCCGCTTTTCCGCGTCGCCCGTATCAAACCGGCTTGCACGCACGCGCTCTATTAAACCGTTGGTCTCGTGCATTTCACGCACGAACGGGGACATGCGCGCCAGGTCGGCTTCGGGCTGCCACACGTCACAGGCGAACTCTTCCAGCGGACGCAGTTCCGCATCGGTGATGATCACGGCGGCCTGGATGATCACGTGCTGATCCAGGTCAAGCCCGGTCATCTCGAGATCGATCCACACCAGATTGTCAGGGGAGGGGACGCGCTTGGGCTTTTCCATTTTGGACACAGAATGAGCAGCCTATCAGTGCAGGCTTGCACACGCCAAGCCCTGGTTTTGCTTACCGGGTGAGATCGGCGCGCGCGACCTTCAAAATCCTCAGTGGCGTTTCATCCTCGGCCACGTAGGACAAGCCCACCCGTGTGCCGTCGGCTTCCACGTTACGCACCACGGTTGGGACCGTCAGTTTAAGCTGAGGCTGGTTCAATATGAGGTTGAACTTATCTCCGTCGGTGAGCTTGAGGCGCGTCACGATGCCCACGCCTCCCGCGGAGACGTCAATCACGCGCACCGAAGTGATGCGCCCCGCTTGTTCAATGGCCGCCACCCAATCCACAGTCAGGCGTGGGTGGCGTCGCAACACCTGCGCCACGTCTTCGTCGCCGTTGAGCAAGCGTCCGGCGTGGGGGGGGCGCCTTGGCTCGGGGCTGGGCAACGGGATAAGCAGCGACTCTGCAATGGCGCGCAAGGCCCGCGCGTTTTCATCGTGAGGGTTGGTCAGCAACACAGGTGTGCGCCGGTTTACAGATTCATGTACGTCGCGCGTTTGCGACAAGAATCCCGCCAAGGGCAGCGGAACCGCCAAAAAGTCGCGCACCATGCGGCCCACGCCGCGGAAGATGCCCATATCCTGGCTCTCCGCCACTTGGTTGCCCACCAAGCGCACGTCGAAGCTGGCCAGCACGTCGCGCAGATGGCCTTCGAGCGCCGCATCTGCGTGTGCCACGCGGCTTAGAATGTCGTCGATGCGCTCGGTCTCACGCAGACCCACCGACGCATCGAACACATCGATCTGTTCTTTGCCAACGCACGCGTGCTTTAGCAGACGTAGCACGGCGGCCTTGAGGAAGCCGTAAGCGTTTTGAATGGACGTCAATTGTGCGGTGACCACCAACACGCGTGCGTCGCCCAGGTCGAAAAAGTCGACCGTGTTGTGAGACGATCCTGCGCCGACATCGATCACCACCACGTCGGCGTCTGCCGAACGGATGTGTCGCATCAGCTTCTGCTTTTGTGCGTGACTGATGTTGGCGGCGTTTGGCACCGCGCCCGTGCCCACCACCAAACGCAAGTTCTCTACGTTGGTGGGCGAAGTGGCCTCGGATAGCGTTTCCACCTTCCGTTCAAGGAAATCCAAGAGCCCTGTGGACGCTCGATCCACGCCCAGCAAGGTGTGCTGGTTGGCGGCGCCCAAATCGGCATCCACCAAGACCACGCGTAACCCCATTTGCGCAAAGGCCACCGCGAGGTTGCCAGCGACGATGCTCTTGCCCACGCCACCTTTGCCCCCGCCAATGGAGATCACACGTGCGCTTTTGCCTGTTGCCGCCATTTCGATGCTGTGGAGCCCGTCCCCATGGGTGTATCGCCTGAAGTTGTGACCCTCTTGATAGAGGAGATGTCTTCTATGATGCGGCAGGCCGCCGCACTTTTGACGCGGTCGCTGTGTCCGTGTTCTGACGAAAAAGCGAAACGACACGTTTTTGGCTCAAGGGTGCTTCAGGGCCGCCGATGCAGAAACCATCAAGATGGCAGTTCATGCGGTATCTGTAGAGGGTTTGCAGGTGGCGAAGGCTGGCTCTGGCTTGGTCCACGGTGCTGGCTCGCCTTTGGCTGAGACGCGCCGCGCCTGTGGGCGGATCGCGGTCAGCGACGCCACGGTGCTTTTGACGGGCGAAACAGGCACGGGCAAAGAGGTGTTCGCACGCTTCATTCACGCCAGCAGCCCCCGGGCGACGCGTCCGTTCGTTCCCGTCAATTGCGGCGCCATTCCTGAGAACCTGCTTGAGAGCGAACTGTTCGGTTACGTCAAGGGGGCCTTCACCGGTGCCGCCACCCCGCGCAAAGGCCGCGTCGCCATGGCCGAGGGTGGCACTTTGTTCTTGGACGAAATCGGCGAGTTGCCGCTGGGCCTGCAAGTCAAGTTGTTGCGCTTGCTGCAAGAGCGGACCTACGAGCCCGTCGGAAGCTCTGATTCTGTCACCGCCACCTTTCGGTTGATTGCTGCAACAAACCGCGATCTCGCGTTGGAGGTCAAAGCCGGGCGGTTCCGCAGCGATCTTTACTACCGTTTGTTCGTGTGTCCCATCCGACTACCCGCCTTGCGTGAACGCACGGGCGACGTGGCGGTTTTGTTCGCTCACTTTTGGCGCTCGCGGGGGGAGACCCGCCCCGTGGATCCAGAAGTCTTGCGCCTGCTTTCGGCTTACCCTTGGCCGGGCAACGTGCGTGAACTTGAGAATCTCGTGGAGCGGCTTTCTGTTTGCACCGAGGGCCCCGTTGTGCGGGTCAACGATCTGCCACCGGAGTTCGGGGGGCACGCCGAAGGTCACGCAGCGCTGCCACAGCTTGATCTGGACGACGGCGTTTCCCGTGAGATCTACGTTCCCACGCTCACAAGTTATGAGCGTCCGCTCGCCGCGCCCGTGGCACCTCCACAACTTGTGAGTGCACCCGCGGAAATCACGCCAGCGCCGGTTTCGTTCATTCCGCCTTCACGCACGCCTCCTGCGGTGGTGGACGACGAGTTGACGCCGCCGCCGCTCACGTTGCCAGGGCAAGTGTTGGATCTGGGCGTTTTCGATCGGCCGCCGTTCCCCACAGTGCGGTTGATGCTGCCGTTGGATCTGCCCACGATGCTGCGCGAGCTGGAAAATGCCTACTTAGATGCAGCGCTAGGGCAGACGGGCGGCAACAAGAAAGAAGCCGCGCGCTTGTTGGGTATGGGCCGCACAACGCTGGTCGAGAAGCTGCGTCGTCGCGAATCATCGAAGATTTAGCGCCAATTTCGCTGTTCCATGGCAAACCCGCTTCGAGTTGAAGCGGGTTTTGCTTTTGGCGCCGTGCCACACCAGGCAGGGCGCGGCTCGCATGTGGCGCGTGGAAGGAATTGCCGCCCACTCGGTCAATTCGGCACGCGGGGTGCATTGAACAGCATGCGTGTGGTGGTTAGTCACAATCTTGGCGCTTACGGAACCGGCTGAATCGCGTGCCCCCGCGCCCGCGCTTCGCTTGGCCACCGCCGCCACCGCTGAGCGCATCAAGCTTTCACCGTTTGGCTCAGCGATCAGGGTGGAAGTGGTGCCGCTCGATCAAGTGATACGGCTGCACACCGCAGGAAACGTGGCTCAATTGGGCGCGCGAATCGGCGCGGCCGCCGGGCAAATCTGCAGCGACATCCATGTTGAAAAGTCATATGTGGAGCTGCGCTGCAAAACGCCCCAGCTTGACGCCGTGTTGACGAAAGAGGGACGCGACACGTTCTTGGACATCAACGAACTGCGTGGGCTGCCTTGGCGGCTTGGCATCGATGGGCCACCCGTGACCTATTTCGATCCGCAGGTGCTGAACATGGGCGATGGTTGGGCCGGCGAAAGAGCGGTGGTGCGTGCCGAGCAGGCGCTGCACGAGGGGCGTTTTCTCGAGGCTGCCAATCTGTTTCGCTCGGCATTGAATTCACATGCGTTGTTGTTGGCGCAAGTTCGTTTGGGGGATCTGGCGCTCATCGCGGGCGATCCACAAACGGCGTTAGGTTGGTACGAGCTCGGCAGCCGCGTGGGTGTTTATGGGCGCCTTTCCGCGGCGCGGCTGTGCGAGTTCGATCCCGAATGCATTGTGTATATGCCGTCGCTGGATCCTGATCCGTATTCGTTGCCCGGCCCTTTGCGCGACGATCTGGTTTTGCGTTCCGCCCGGGCGTTGTCGTTTGCAGGAATGTTCGTGCGTTCCGTTGAAACCATGCGGCGCCGTTTTGAAAGCGTCGACGACGAGAAGTTTTGCCAACTGCCCACAGGCGTTTTGTGCCGGCGTTTGGTGTTAACCGCGCTTCGTCACGTCACCGTCGATGAGGCGCGCAAGGTGATGGAGGTCTACATGCTGCTGCCAGATCGCACGAAGGGCCCTGTGGCCGTTGATTTGGCACGTGAAGGCGCCGAGGTTGCCGCAAAACTCAGCGCGCCTGCGTTTGGCGCCAACCTGTTGTCTGCCGTGTCAGGGGAGGTGCCTGACGTCGCGCTGTCAGACCACTTGGTGCGCGCGGCAGAGCTGTACCTGATGGCCAACGACCCTGTGCGTGCGCGCGTTATCTACGATTTCGCCGACGCGCGTGGGTTACGCAAACAAATGGGATCGGCGCGCTGGCAGGCCGTGCGCAAGCTCATGCGCCGTGGGGAGCCGCCCAAACCGAAGGTTAATGAAGAAGATAAACCACCACCGCTGGCAGATAGTGCGGCTGAAACGCTGGCCACCGCTTTGGGTTTATCTGCCCGGATCAACTCGTTCTTGAGCGGAAAAGACGAGTCAGCGCCCGCGAAACCCGCGACGGCAGATGCGAAAACGAAGGGCCCGCTTGCGGGCGAGAACAAGGGAGATTGAGCATGGTTGCGATCGTAAACGGGTTGGGCTTAAGCCAACCCAATGGCGTGTCCTTTCCAGTGATGGTCAGCGGTGCCATGCGCAACGTCGTGGCCTGTGCGGCGGATGTGGCCGAAACGGATGCCACGGTGCTGCTGTTAGGTGAAAGCGGCACGGGCAAAGAGGTGGTGGCGAGGTTCATCCACGAGTTGTCGGCGCGCGTGGCCGGGCCGTGGGTGGCGTTGAACTGCGCGGCCTTGCCGGCAGATATGCTGGAAAGCGAGCTGTTTGGCCATGAAGCGGGCGCTTTTTCGGGCGCCACGGCAATGCGGCCCGGGCGCATTGAGCAAGCCAACGGCGGCACCCTTCTGCTCGACGAAGTGTCGGAGTTGCCGCTCGGCTTACAAGCCAAACTGCTGCGCGTGTTGCAAGAGCGGCAAGTGGATCGCGTGGGTGGGCGCGCGCCCGTGGCCGTGGATGTGCGCATCGTCGCAACCTCGAACCGGGATCTGCGCGCCGAAGTCGTGGCAGGACGGTTCCGCGCTGATCTTTATTACCGGCTGTGTGTGTTTCCGATCGTGATACCGCCTTTGCGTGAACGTCGGGAAGACATCGAGGCCCTGGCGCGTCACTTCGTGGATCGCTTGTCGCAAGATTTGGGGCGCACCCCGCCGGTGTTGTCAGCGTCAGCGCTCAGCACGCTCGACGGCTATGGCTTTGACGGTAACGTGCGCGAGCTGCGAAATCTGATTGAGCGCGCTCTCATTCGTTGCCGGCAGCCGGTGCTTGAGTCAAGCGACTTCTTTTTTGATCCGCGTATGCCGGCCAGCAGTGAACGCGCCAAAGCTGAAGCGCCGCCCGCCAAGCCACCCAGCACCTGGGCTTTGCCGGTCGATTTGGGCGAACTTGAACGCATGGCGATTCAAGAGGCGTTGCGACGGGTGTCTGGCAACCGCACGCACGCCGCACGCCTGCTGGGGATCAGCTTGCGCACGCTGCGGAACAAGCTGAAGGCCTGGCGGCAGGCGGGTGTGGTTATGGAGGTGGCACAGGAGGTCGATAGCGCCTCTGTGACCCGCCAAGAACGTGACGTGAAGGTGGCACGGTCTTCGCAGGATAAGGCTGCAGAACAAGCTGCGTGAGGTTTCCATGAAGATTTTCGACACAACTTTGACCCAGGTAGAGCGCTCGCTGGACGTGCGGCTGGCGCGTCAGGGTGTGTTGTCGGGAAACATCGCAAACTCAGACACGCCGGGATTTAAGCCCAAAGACATCGACTTCATGGCAGCCATGAGCCAAGCGATGCAGGACGTGCAGCCGTTGGCGCACACGCAGCCTATGCACATGGACACCAGCGGCGAAACCAATGGAACGGGCGCCGATGTCGATTCGTTTGTTCATCGCGTGGCCGGCGGCACGCCCTCGTTCGATGGCAACGAAGTGGATCTCGACACGACGATGTCGGCGATGGCCGAAAACGCCATTCAATACGGCGCCAACGCACGCGCGGCCAACGCCAAGCTTGCGATTTTGAAATATGTGGTGAGCGAGGGCTCGTAAGCCGCGCGTGAAGTTTTGCGCAAGGAGTGCGACGATGGACTTTTTCACAGCTCTTCGAATCAGTGGCTCGGGTCTTTCAGTGGAACGTGCCCGCGTAAATTTGGCTTCGTCCAATCTGGCGAACGCAGAGGTCACGCGTACGGCACAAGGGGGGCCCTACAAGCGGCTTGATCCTGTGGTTGAGTCGGTGCCATTTGATGCCTATCTCAATGGCGACGGGCCTTCAGCGGTGCGCGTGTCGCAGGTGGTGCAAGATCAAACGCAAGGCCGCCGCGTGTACAGCCCGGGCCACCCCGACGCCGACCCCGAAGGCTTTGTGACGTTTCCCAACGTCAACCCCATCCATGAGGTTGTGAACTTGATGTCGGCCTCGCGCGGTTATGAAGCCAATGCCACGGCGGTGGAAACCGTCAAAGGCATGGCGATGCGTGCCTTGGACATCGCGCGCTGAGGTAAAGCATGAACATCGAAGACCGCATTCAATCGCTGGCCGTCGAAAACCTTTCGGGCAGCTCACGCTCCGAATCGCTGCGCGACGTGCAAGCCGCGTCCAAGCCGGGCGGCGAGAACTTCGGCAACGTTTTGACCAAGGCCGTGGGCGAGTTGGATCGCTTGCAGTTGGATGCCGACAGCGAAGTGAAGAAGGTCGCGATGGGCGATGGCAATCTGCACGAGATGTCGATTGCGCTTGAGAAGGCGAACATCTCGATGCGCCTGGCGCTCAAGGTCAAGTCGAAGGTGCTTGAGGCGTATCAAAGCGTCATGAGGATGGGTGGTTAATCTGTGGAACCGCTGCTGAACCAGCTCAAAGATCTGCCGAAGCGCTTTTGGGCGCTCACGAACCTGATGAAGCTTGCGGTCGTCGGGGCGGTGGGCGTTCTTATCACCGCCATCATTGTGGCGTCGATCCTTTCGTCAGGTGGCACGTACCAATACGTCTTCACAAACCTGACACCAGAAGACGCGGCTGAAGCGGCGGCACAGATGAAGGCCACGGGCGTGCCGTTCCGCTTGGAAGCCAATGGAACCGCGCTGGCTGTGCCTGCGTCCAAGGTTTACGACGCACGGCTGTTGCTGGCCAGCTCCGGCATCCCACGCGGTGGCGGGGTGGGCTTTGAGATCTTCGACAAGGGCGATCTGGGCGTCTCCGAATTCACGCAGAAGATCAATTTGCGGCGCGCCACTGAAGGCGAACTGGGACGGACCGTCGGCCGCCTTTCCTCTGTGCGTTCGGCACGCGTTCACATCACGTTTGGCCAACACGGCCTTTACCGCGATGAAGACAAAGAAGCCACGGCGGCCGTGGTGGTGAATCTGCAACCAGGCCGTCAGTTGGGCGATCGCGAGTTGCAGGGCATTCGTCATTTGGTGGCGTCTGCCGTTCCGGGCCTGCGCGCCGAAAGCGTCACAGTGATGGACGGGCAGGGGGCTGTGCTTGCGGGCGAGGAAAGCCCGGGCGCCAAAGCTTCGGATGAACAACGCACGATGGAAAAAGCGCTTGAACGCCGCGTGGTGCAGCTGCTTTCGCGTGCGGTGGGCACCGAAGCGGTTGAGGCGAAGATCTCAGTGACGTTGGACTCGTCACAAGTGGAGAGCAACTCAGAGAAGTTCGATCCCGAGGCCAGCGCGGTACGGAGCGAGCGCGTGGTCAACGAACAAACAGGCCAAGGCGGACCCTCAGCCGGTGGCGTGGCCGGTGCCGCAGCCAACCAACCACTTACCACAGTGGCTGGTGCGGCCGGCGCCTTGCAAAACGGCGCCAGCAAGCGCGAAGACGAAGTTCGCAACTTCGAGATCTCAAAGACGTCCACGCACACAGTGACGAAGACGCCGCGCGTGCAGCGCTTAAGCGTTGCGGTGTTGTTGGATGGCGTCAATGGCAAGCCCCGCACGGCGCAAGAAGTGGCGCGGCTTGGCGAGCTCGCAAAAAGCGCGGTCGGTTTCGACGCGGCACGCGGCGATCAATTTCAAATCACCAGCGAAGTGTTCGCGTCGTCTGCAGGGGCGGCCGCGAACAAGCCCGTCAACTTCTTCACCACGCCTGTGGCAAAGATCAGCGCGGGCGCTTTGGCGGCCTTGCTGGTGGCGGGCACACTCATTGTGTTTGCAATGCGCCGCAAGAAAGCCAAGCAAGAGGTGCAAAAAGAAGTGGCCATGCTCAAGCCAGGTACGTCTGTGGCTGAACTTGAGCGTGCCATCGAAGACGCGCAGCCCTTGGTTGCAAGCACGATTCCCGAGCGTCCTGCGCTGGCCGATCCGAACGTCGTCATCCGCGACCGTGCACGCGAGTTGGCAATGCAGGATCCAGAACGCGCCGCTTTGATGCTGAAGGCCTGGATCCAAGCCGATCTCGAGGAACAAGCCGAACAACAGGAGGCGCGACGTGCTGCCAGCTGATGACGAAGAAGAGCTCCCGCGTGAAGTGGCTGGTCCGGGCACGTGTCGTGCGGCGGCGGTGTTGGTGGGGCTCGGCCCCGAATTCGCCGCGCAAGTGTTCCGCTTCCTGGAAGAAGGCACCGTGCGAAAGATCGCGTTGGGCGCCAAGGAGCTGCGCAAGGATAAGAACGCCATCCCTGAGGCGCTTAAGGAATTTGTAAGCGCGCTTGAAGCCGTGGGTGGTGACGCCGCCGCTGGCGACAACATGCTGCGCGCCGTGGCCATGCAGGTGTTGGGCGCCGAACGCGCCAGCCGGGCCTTCGACGGCTTGGCGGCGCCTCCAGCCGTTGACGAAGCGTTGGGCCCGATCGCGAATGCGGATCCGGAAGCCCTTGCGATGGTGCTTTCGCGTGAACAGCCGCAGACCGTGGCGTTGGTGTTAGGCGCGATGGAGCGGGAGCGGGCGGGGCAAGTGATGCGCCGCTTGCCAGAGTCCAACCGTGGCCCCATTTTGGCGCGCTTGGCGACGCTTGAATCCGTTTCCCCTGAAATTCTGCGGGAAGTGGCGGCCGCTTTGGCGTTGGAATTGCGCGCGTCCGCCGCGGGTGGCATGCGCCAGTTCGATGGCCGCGGCGCTGCCGTGGATCTGTTGCGTCGCGCGCCTGTGGCGCAACAAACCGAGGTCGTGCAAGCGATCGAGGAGAACGATCCAGAGTTGGCGGCCGAGTTGCGCTCGCGTTTGTTCACGTTCGAGGACTTGGTGAACCTATCCGACCGCGACGTGCAAACGTTCTTGCGCGAAGTGGATACGGGTCGCTTGGGTGTGGCTCTCAAAGGCTCGGCCGAGGCGGTGCGCGACAAGATCCTCAAGAACATGTCCACACGTGGCGCCGAGATGTTGCGCGACGAAGTGGCGAGCATGGGCGCGATGAAGCTTTCGGCCGTCGACGAAGCGCAGGCCGAGCTGGTGAAGATTGCCTTCACATTGGCGGAGCAAGGGCGCATCACGATGGTGGGCCCCGCAGACAAGATGGTTTAACGGAGGCTGCGTTTGGAACCCGAGGGACCCGACACGTCTGCCCAAGAACCCTTGGAAGAAGCGCAGGACGCGCTGCTGCCGAACTTTCTGCGCGGCGACGATGCAAAACGCCGCGCGAAAACCGCGGTGTTTGCCGAACTGCCCCGCAGTGACGTGAAGCCGCATCGATCGATGCCGAAAGTCTCGCTGGTGACGCGCGGCACGGGGCCGAAGCGCAACCCTGCTTCACACACAATGCAATTCGAGCAAGCGCCACCCGCACCGCCGCGCGCTGAGCCTGTTGATGATGGCTACGGCGAAGGCGAAGGCGGGTTGCCCGAAGGATACGGCGAAGCTCTGGATGTCGATCCTGAAGCGTTGGTGGCCGCACAGGTGCCGTCACAGGTCGCGCCGATTGACCACGCCCCACCACCCGCGACGGTTGTTGCGCCGCCACCGGAGCCGATGGTGCCTCAAGTTCAACTGCCTGCGCCTGGATCCGCTGAGTTCGCTGAACGTGTGGCAGCGGCCGTTTCTGCGATGCGGTTAACCTCCGAACGTTTGGCCGAACAAGCGCGATCGGATGCCTTGGAATTGGCGTTGCTGGTGTCGCGCCGGATCCTGGAAGCGGAGCTCTCCACAAATGTGGAACGCTTTTTTTCAGTCATTCGCTCGGTGATTCGCCGCGCCGGTGAAAGCCGGCGGATCGTCGTTCGCTTGCATCCTGACGACGCCAAACGGGTGGAAGCGGCCGGCGGAGGCAGGGCGGTATCAACGATGGCGATCGTGCAGGTGGAGATCAGCCCCGACGCGGAGCTGGCTTTGGGTGATTGCATGGTGGACGCGGACTTTGGCATTGTCGACGGTCGCCTCACCACGCGCTTAGATGAGATGCGCCGCTTGCTGCAAGAGGCGATGGCGGGAGACGACACGTGACACGCTTGTTGGATCTCAAGCGCATGCGTGCGGTTGTGGCGGACGCTGAAACGGTTGTGCGCGCAGGGCGCGTGATTCATGCGTCGGGCATCACGATTGAAGCCACACTGCCGCAGGTGGCGTTGGGCACAGCGTGTGAGCTTCGTGCCAAAGGTGGCAAGACCATCGTGGCCGAAGTTGTGGGTTTTTCTGGGCAAAAAGCGCTGTTGATGCCCTTTGGCGACATCAGCGGCATTGGCGAAGGTTGCCCTGTGATCCCGCGTCGACGGGCAGGCGAGATCCCGGTGGGCTCGGCGCTTTTGGGGCGCGTGGTGAATGCAGCGATGGAGCCGATGGACGGCGGGCCCCCGCTGGTGTTGCCAGGCCGGGCGTCGTTGAATGCGCCGCCGCCGTCACCGATGGCGCGTGAACGCATTGCACACCCCATGATCACGGGCGTGCGTGCGATGGACGGCGTGTTGACGTGCGGCGAAGGTCAACGCGTGGGCATCATGGCCGGCCCGGGCGTGGGCAAAAGCAGCTTGTTGGGCATGTTGGCCCGCAGCGCAAGCGCCGACATCATCGTTGTGGGTCTGGTGGGCGAGCGCGGCCGCGAGGTGCGTGAATTCGTTGAACGTGATTTGGGCCCGGGTTTATCGCGTTCGGTTGTTGTGGTGGCCACCGCGGATGAGCCGCCTTTGGTGCGTGTGCGGGCTGCGATGGCCGCGACTTCCGCGGCAGAATACTTTCGCTCGCAAGGCATGCGCGTGTTGCTGATGTTGGATTCGCTGACCCGCGTGGCGATGGCTCAACGTGAGATTGGTTTGGCGGCGGGCGAGCCACCGACGTCGCGCGGTTACCCGCCGTCTGTCTTTGCGCTGCTGCCTCGCTTGGTTGAACGCGCGGGCAACGGCGCGGGCAAGGGCAGCATCACGGCCATGTACACAGTGCTCGTGGAGGGCGATGACATGTCAGAGCCCGTGGCCGATGCGGCGCGCGCGGCACTGGATGGGCACGTGGTGTTGTCGCGCAAGTTGGCCAACGGTGGGCACTATCCAGCCATCGATATTTTGGCCAGCGTTAGTCGCGTGATGAACGACGTGGTTTCGGCGGACCACAGGCAACTGGCGGGACGTGTGCGCGAGATGCTCGGCGTTTACGCCGAATCATCAGATCTTGTGGAGGTGGGCGCGTACGTGGCGGGATCGAACCCGCGGCTCGATCGCGCATTGAAGGTTGTGCCAAAGCTGTTAGCGCTGTTTCGGCAAAGCATGAGCGAGCGTTACAACTTGGTGGACACCTTGTCGCAGATCCGCCGGGCGTTGGAAGGACAGGGAGAAGACAACTATGCGTAGCTTTGCGTGGAGCGCCCGCGCGGCGTTGTTTGTGGTGGCAATGCTCAACTTGCATGGCGCGGCGTTTGGCGCCGACGCGCCCGCGGCCCCGTCTGCCAAAGCACCTGCATCGCCCAAGGTACCTGAGGCCGCGGCCCCCGCGCCGCCCGTGGCCGCGGCCCCCGCTGCGCCCGGAAAAACGCCCGAGGCCAAGGCCGCGCCTGCGCCGGCAACCCCGCCAAGCAAAACTGACGCGACGGCCGCGAAGGCACCCGCATCTGAAGTGAAGGCCCCTGTTGAGGCGAAAGCTGCGGTGCCACCACGGGGTAAGGTTGAGGCCCCCAAAGAGGCAAAGGCACACAAGGCTGGCAAGACTGAAGCGGCAGAGGCATCAGGCGAAGCCGCTGCCGCTGCGCCAGAGGCTGAACACGCCAAAGAGCCGGCGCCGCCCAAAACGCCCGCGGAACGTCCGCCGCCCCCCGTACCGCAAAAGAATGAACACGCGGTCACTCGCAAGGACACAGCGCCGCCTTCGTTGACGTTGGAAGCTTTGCACGCGGAGATCGCGAATTCACCCGCCGAGATCGAACGCAACAACCTGTTGCGCGAGCGCGAGCGCATCGGCGAACTGGCCGGCGCTTTGGACATCGCACAAAAGCAACTGCGGCAGGACACCGAGAAGCTTGCGGCTTACCTAGACGAGGTGCGCGCGCAAACCATCGAGATCAAGAACAAGAAGCAGGCCGAAAAGGAACAAGCGAAGAAGGTCGAGGCTGAGGCGAAGGCCACTGAAGAGGCGAAAGCGTTGGAGGCAAAGTCGGCCCTCGCACCCAAAGGCCCAACGCCACCCACGCCGCTTGAGGTCTTGTCAAAAGCGATGCGCGGCATGAAGCCCGCGCAGGCGGCAGCGATCACTGAAAGGTTGCCGCTGACCTTGGCCGGCGATCTGATGGAGCGGATGCCTTCGCGTGACGCGGGCAAGGTGATGGGCCTGATGAATCCCGAGCGTGCTGCCGCTTTGGCATCAGAGATCGCGGCGCGCGAGGATCGACGGAAGAAGGCCACAAAGTGAAACCGCAGGTTTTGCCTGCGGCCTTCCGCAACGCGATGCTCGACGTTGGTCGGCAAGCCGACGTCAAGGCTCCGGTTGAGACGGCGGATACAGCGTTTGTGGCGAAGCTCGCGTTGGCCATTGCCCAGCACGGCGATGCCCCTCAAAAGGACAACCGCGCCGCGTGGGTTCAGCATCAAGCGTTGCCGGAATCGCAAAACCATCAGGCGTCGCCGGAGTCGGAAAAGCATTCGGCATTGCCGCAGGTACACAAGCACCAGGCGTTGCCCGAGTCGCCGGAGTCGGAAAAGCATTTGGCATCGCTGCAGGTGCAAGGGCACGAAGCGCGCGACCACGGTCATTCAGTGCCCGAGGCGAGCGCAACGCCGTCCCGCGCGCGGGTGTCCGATCACGCTGCGCTTCCGAGCGACGTAGCGGCGTTTCACCCCCAAGTTTCTGCACCGCCGCCTTCAACGCCCGATGCGACGCCCTCAACGGCCTTGCCAGGTTGGATCAACCCGCCTCCCGAAACGCTCTTGCCGCCGGAGGCATTCGAAGGGGCCAAGAGCGAACCTGTGTCTGTGCCTGCCGCTGAACATCAACCGATCCCGCCGCCCACGGTTTCGCAGCCGCCCGTGACACCAGCTGCGCAAGAACAACCTTTGCGCAAGGTTGCGTCTCGACCGTTTTCATTGATGAGGAGCGACCCGCTGCCCACGGCGCCCGTTGTCGCCAATGCGGCCATGGTGCCCCTTGAGCTTCACAACCAACCTGCAACGGTGCTCGTTCGATCGATGCCGGCACCTTCACGCCCGCGCGCTGAACACGCGCCGTTTGCGCAACCTTTGCCGCCCCGCGATTCACTTCCTGAGCGCAAGGAAGCCCCGCTTGCGGCGGTGGGCTGGGCTGTTCCGCCGCCCGTTTCGCAACCTGCCCGCGCCACCAGCGTGCAGACGAAGCCTGCGGTTCCAACCGAACCCGTTTTTGCAGCACCGTACGTGCTTGCCCCTATGACGGATAAGCCACCTCTATTGGATCCTTCACACACGAACGTAGAAGCCTTCGCCCAGCTTACAACCGCACGTTTCATGGCCGAGCAGGAGTCAACGATGTCGACTTTGCAGTCCGGTTCGTCCGTAGTCACAACATCAAGCGATCACGCACTCGGCGTCGAGCGCGCGCCTGCGCTGCCCGAGCCACGCTTCGTGATGCCGCGTTCGCGCCGAACACCTACGCCCCTACCTCCCCCGGTGGCCGCGACCTTGACGCCCGCTGTGCTGGGCGCGGTCAACAGCTCACCGCCTGCGCGAGAGCCCCAAGTGGAGCCACAGCAGAGCAATCTCGACGTGACTTCGCTCTTGCCCACGTCGCCCCCGGCCGCCCACAACGTCGTGCCGAAGCCCAACCCGCGTCCCCTGGCGCCCGAGCCCGAGGGTGAACGCGTGAGGACACCGTCAGACACTGACGACCTTGCACCGCCTGCGAACTCATCGCCTACGTCATGGTTCACGCAGCCTGTGGTGGCGCCTGCGCCGCTGTTTCCTGCTCCGGTTCCGCCGGCTGTCACAAGCCTTGCGGTTGGATCCTCGCCAGCGCCGGCATCGCAAGCCCGGGTTCGTGAAAAAGGTGCGATCACGCCCAACTCTGTGGCGCCATCACCGCAGACGAATGCATTTACCGACGTTGCGCCAACGGTTGCCAGGCCATCCACCGCGCGTGCCGTGGGGCCTGTGACGTCTCCGCCGGCCTTCATCACGCCACGCGTGCCGTCGGCCCCCATCCAAACCCCTGCGACGGTGGCCAAACATGCAACCCCTGCAGTCGTGGTTGCCGCACCCGATGCGCCCGTGCCTGCGAAGGCCATGGCTCCCTCTGAATCGCCCGCGGTCCATGTTGTGCCAGTGATCAACACAGCGACTGCCGCGCCTCCCGTGATTGCAAAACCCGCGGTGACGCCTGCGCCTAATGCAGCGACCACGCCGTCTTCACAGTCACGAACGTTCGTTGTCACGTCGCCCGAGTTGACCCCTACGGTCGCAGCGCGCGTGTCGTTGCCCGCCACGCCCTCGGGTGCGAGCGAAGCCGCGTCGCTGCGACCTTCACCAAAGGTGGGCAAAGCCTCAGAGCCAGCACCGCTGGCCATAGCACGCGCGCCCAATACCCCAGCCGTTATCAACGCGGGAGCACCCTTTGTGGTTGAGCCACAAGCACAGATCACGCCTCGCACCGAGCCCGCGGCGCAAAGCGCCCTTCGTCGAGGGGCTGCAGAACAGAAAGTGTTTCGCGCTGCGCCCGCGGATCACAACACGGTTCGCACGGGGCAACAACCTGCGGCTCGCAATCTACGGGGCGCCGGCCCTGCTGAAAATCATAACGTAGCTGTCATCGCGGCGGCGGTTCAAAACGCGGATCGCACAGCGCCTGTCGAGCAGGTCGCGCGCACAGCGCCTGCGGATGTGAAGGCCGTTCGTGCACAAGCGAGCGAACCCAGCGCGACCGCTGCCGATCTTAAGCCAACGACCGTCGCGCCGCATCCGGCGCCGGCCCCAGTTAGCCCCGTGCTCGTTCAAGCTCAAGCGCCGGTGCCCGCCGGTGCCGCACCTGTACGTGCTTGGCCCGTTGATCTGCAAGCGCTTCAGCCGCCTCGCGCGACCCTTGCTCAGCCGCGGCGCACTGAACGATCTATCGAGGCCGCAAAGACTGTTGAAGCATCGCAGCCAACAACGGCATTGCCGCAGGCCTCTGACCCCACCACGCCCGCGGGGCACATTGTGCCCAGCGCGCCCGCAAAGCCGGCACAAGCTGCCGGGCCAAACGCAGACGAACCTCGCGCCCGTCACAACGTTGACCCCAACCCATCCCTCCCCGCAACGAGCGCACCCTTGCCGGGCGCTGCCCCCGTCACCAACCCGACGGTCGTTCCCCCTGTCGCCGCGAATGCACAACCATCGGCGCCACCATCACCATCATTGGCCGCACCCGCAAAGGTCACTGAGCCAAAGCAGACGGCGTTCGCCGCCGCCGACATGATCGAACTTTCGCAAGCGAAGGTGGACTTCAACAACAACGAAGCGCGCGTGTCTGTGCAAACCGACGGTGGCGCTTTGTCTTTGCACGTGCGTGTACGGCAAGGCGTCGCTGACGTTTCTGCAGATGGCCAAGCGGCCGCGCAGCTCGGCGCTCATGGCCGTGACCTTGAGGCCTATCTTTCCAAAGAAGGCCTCACGCTTGGACGCTTTCACGTCGAGGATCGGCGTGGCACTTTCAGCGAAACGTCTGACCGCCAGCGCTCAAGCGATCCGAACGCGCGTCAGGACGCTGACGAGAACGCCGGCACGGGGCATGCAGAGTCACCGGGTGAGCGTCCGGTTTCTGGCGATACATCACGCATTCGCCGTGCAGGCCGCGTTCACATCAAAGCGTAGGAACAAACGTCATGGATGTTCAACAAATCTTAAACGCCACCGCGACGGCCACGCCGCCCAAGGCCACCGATCGCAAGGGTTCGAGCGAGCTTGGCAAAGATCAGTTTTTGAAACTGATGTTGGCGCAGATGCAGAACCAAGATCCAACCAAGCCGCAGGACAGCCAAGAGCTGGCCACACAGTTGGCGCAGTTCACTTCAGTCGAACAGCTGCAAAAGGCCAACACAAGTTTGGATGACATCCTGCTGGCGCAAGCCACCAACTCGCAGATGGCAGCCACGAACTTCGTTGGCCGCGATGCCATGTTCCACACCGACGCCATTGATTGGAAAGCCGGCACAAGCACCTCGGCCGGCGCTTATCTTGGTGCCACCGCCAGCGAAATCACCGCCACCATCTCTGATGGCACACGCGTGATTCGCACCTTGAAGCTCGGCGGCCACAACGCGGGCGCCATCGAGGTGCCCTGGGATGGCAAACGCGACGACGGCAGCTTTGCGCCAGATGGCTCCTACAAGGTGGAGATCAAAGCCAAGGATGCCAACGGCAAAGATGTGGCCGTTGACATGCGCTCGCACGGAATTGTTGAAGGCGTTTCATTCGAGAGCGGCGCCCCCGCGCTGCGCATCGGTTCACAAAAAGTTTCAATGTCACAAGTGATCGAGATCAACCAAAGGAGTAACCCATGAGCATCCTGTCAGCCCTCAATACAGGTGCCGGCGGTCTTGAGGCCAATGGCCTTGAGCTGTCCGTTGTTGGCGATAACATTGCCAACGCAGGCACCGTCGGATTCAAAGCAAGCCGCGCCGTATTCCAAGATACGTTGGCACGCACCGTGATCGGTGCGAACACAACGCAGATTGGCCTCGGCACCCGATTGCAAACCGTGCAACGCATGGTTGAGCAAGGCACGCTTTCCACCACAAGCCGCCCCACGGATCTTGCGTTGCAAGGCCAGGGCTACTTCGCCGTCAAAGGCAATTTCAACGGCATGGACGGGCAGTTCTACACCCGCGCTGGCCAATTCACCGTTGACACCGATGGCTTCATGACAAACCTTTCAGGGCTCAAGCTGCAAGGCTATACCGCTGACGCCACGGGAACGCTTGGCGCCACGCTTGGCGACTTGAAGGTGGGCGCTGTGACAAGCCCGCCCTTGGCCACCACCAACCTCACGGTGCGTGCAAACCTGATGGCTGGCTCACCCGCCGTGCCCGCCTTTAACCCTGCCACGCCTGGCACAACCAGCAATGGCCAAACCAGCATGGTCGTGTATGACAGCTTGGGCGAATCGCATCAGATTGACATCTATTTCCGCCAAGATCCCGCCGTTCCTGGCAGCTGGGAATGGCACGCGCTGACTGATGGTGGCGGCCTCACGGGTGGCACCGCAGGCACCGCTGTGGATGTGGCGAACGGCACCATGACGTTCGGCACCGGAGGCGAGCTAACGACCTTCGCGGTCACGGCGCAAAATTTCACGCCGATCAACGCAGCGGTGCAACCGCTCACGTTCAACTTCGGCTCGCCCACGGGCACAGGCGGCTCGGGCGTCGACGGCATCACGCAGTTTGCCAGCCCCACGGTGGCCACCTTCTTAAGCCAAGATGGGTATCCCGCGGGCTCGCTCACCAGCATGACGGTGGATTCACAAGGGCAATTGACCGGCGCTTTTAGCAATGGTCGCTCACGTGTCATCGGCCAAGTGGCGGTGGCGAACTTCACCGCGGAAGAGGGGCTTTCGCGCTTGGGAGGCAATCTATTCCAAGAAACCCAAACGTCAGGTACGGCTGTCATCGGCCAACCTGGCACGGGTGGACACGCATCCATCTCTTCAGGCGTGCTGGAACAGTCGAACGTCGACATGGGCCAAGAGTTCATCCGCATGATCGCTGCACAGCGTGGCTTTCAAGCAAACTCGAAAACCATCACCACGGCCGACCAGTTGCTGGCCGAGCTGATGACCCTCAAGCGGTAATCCGCAATAACGGGACCCTAGGGCTTATCGGAGGGTGAGGGCTGCTCCGATGACCCTAGGGAGCCGTGGCACACGTCCACGGTTAACAAAGACACTTCCATGGTGGATAGACGCATGATCATGTTAACGCGCTTGGATGGACGCGAACTCGTTGTGAACAGCGATCTCATCGTCACTGTGGAGGCCACGCCAGACACGATGGTGACCCTCACCACGGGTGATCGCTTGCTGGTTCGCGAGCCCGTTCAGGACGTGGTGGAGCGAGCGGTGGCGTTTCGCTACCGCACAATGCAGGGCCCTGGAACACCCCGACTTGGGGACGGCCCATACCCTGTGCACGAACGCACCCGCGTGCCTTCCGTGGTGCCCACGGCAGGACAAGTTTGTGACGAACCTGCCGATACAAAAGCAGCGGCTCCCCCCAATCCCAAAGCTGTGGCCGGGCCGCACACGTAGCAGGACACTGGCATGGATATTTTATCAATAGGCGGCATTGTTTTCGCCATCGCGTGTATCCTCGGCGGTCAGGCGCTCGAAGGTGGTCACGCCGGCTCGCTTGTGCAAGCGACGGCCGCAATCATCGTTGTGGGCGGCACCATTGGCGCCGTCGCGGTGGCGTTTCCGATGGCCGACTTCATGCGCGGCGTGAAGATGTTGGGCCTGATCTTCGGCAGCAAAAAAGACGACACCGGCGAGATCATCAAACAGATTGTGGAACTGGCCACCATCGCGCGTCGCGATGGCGTGCTCGCGCTTGAACAACAAGTGCAGAACATCCCAGACCCCTTCCTCAAGCGTGCGGTCAGCTTCTTGGTGGATGGCGTTGACGCCGCTGTGGCGCGCGAATCCCTCGAAGGCCAGATCTTTCATGAGTTCGAAGAAAACCAAACGGGTGCCAAGGTGTGGGAGTCAGCGGGTGGTTTCGCCCCCACGGTCGGCATTTTGGGCGCTGTGTTGGGTTTGATTCACGTTATGGAAAACCTTTCGGATCCATCGAAGTTGGGCCCCGGCATCGCGGTGGCATTCGTGGCCACGGTCTACGGCGTCGGTATGGCCAACTTGTTTTTTCTGCCCATGGCCAACAAGGCGAAACGCAAAGTTGGCCTGGAAAAAGAGCGCAAAACGCTGATCGCCGAAGGTGTGCTTTCCATTCAAGCGGGCCTTAACCCACGCGTATTGGAAGACAAACTCAACGCTTTGACCGGCGGGCACTACGCCACCGAACACAAAGACTAAGATCCGTGGCAAAACGGCAGCACCACGAAGAGCACGAGAACCACGAGCGTTGGCTGGTTTCCTACGCCGACTTCATTACGTTGCTGTTTGCGTTCTTCGTCGTCATGTACGCCACGAGCCGCGTCGATCGGAAAAAGACCATCGACGCCGAAAAGTCGATCAAATTCGCGATGCACTTCAAAGGCACCGGTGGCTTGAAGGAGTTGCCGATCTTCTCCGGTCCGCCCACCGACAGTTCGGTGTTGCATTCGCCCTTGCAAGGCAAGGAGAAGCCACGCTTCATCGATGACACGCGGCTCGTTGAATCCTTGCGCAAACGTCTGCAGCGCAAGCTCACCAGCTTCCTGCAAGAGCGCCCCGACAAGATGAAGTCGGTGGTTATAGACACCGAAGGCAAACGCTTGATCGTGCGTTTGTCCGCCGCCAGTTTCTTTGATCCCGCTCAAGCGGCCATTCGGCCACAGATGTTGCCTGTTCTCGACGCGATCGCCTCGGAGCTGACGGCCCTCAAACGCCACATTCGTGTGGGCGGCCACACCGATGATTCTCGCCTCACCGGCCGATTTCGCGATAACTGGGAGCTGTCCGCTTCGCGCGCCGCCGCCGTTGCAAGCTACATTCAACGCGCCTTCCGCTACGACGGTACGTTGTTGTCCGCTGTGGGGTTTGCCGACACTATCCCACGTGCCAGCAACAAGACGCCTGACGGTCGCGAGGCCAACCGCCGCGTCGAGATGGTGATTGAAGTGAACCCGGGCGAATCGCTGCACACACTCAGTCACTGAAAGCGGCAACACAAGTTGAGGGCGGCGGCTTTTCGTAAGCTGCGTTATACTAAGGCGCGTTTAACGCTCGGACTGACGGCGGCTTTGAATCTGCCCTCAGACATTTCGCAGGCATCGCATGCCCCACCCTCCATTGCAGCCTCCCCCTCGCAACATCACCAGCATCCGGCCAGACACTGACCTGCCGCTGGGCGAGGTCATTCCTGGCACGCGGTACCGCGTGATAGCGGGCATTGGCAAGGGCGGACTGGGCGCGGTGTATGAAGCAGAACACGTTGACCTACAAAAGCGCGTGGCGCTGAAGGTGTTGCTCTCGACGTCGGCGCGCGATCCCAAACGCGTCGCAGGTTTTCTTCACGAAGCGCGAACGGCTTCGCGCATTGGGAGCCCCTACATCGCCGATGTCACCGACTTTGGTGAACTGGCTGATGGCCGTGTGTACTTCGTCATGGAGTACCTTGAGGGCCAGTCGCTGGGCGAGGTGCTGCGCAGGACGGGGCCCCTACAGGCCGAACGCGCGCTGCCGATCTTGCGGCAAATGGCCAAGGCGCTTGGTGCCACGCATGAAAAAGGCGTGATTCACCTCGATGTAAAACCTGACAACGTCATGCTGCTCACCGTCGGCAGACGAAACGACTGCGTCAAGGTGGTTGATTTTGGCATCGCGGGTTTCATGGAAGACGTGCGTCCGGGCGCCAAAACAATTTCCGGCACGCCTGAATACGTTTCACCTGAACGCATCACCGCCAAAGGCTACGACCACCGCGCCGACATTTATTCCTTGGGCGTGGTGGCTTACGAGATTCTGATCGGCAGCGCGCCGTTTCGCGGCGCCGATCCCGTTGAAACCCTCCGCATGCACGTGGAGAAGCCCCCGGAACCCTTCGCCAACCGCAACCCAGCGAAGAAGGTGCCAGCGGTTCTTGAGTCGGTGATCGTGCGGCTGTTGGCCAAGCGGCCCGATGATCGGCCCAATTCGATGGCCGAAGTTGAAGCGCTGTTGTGCGAGGCACAGATCGCCTCGGGCTTCACGACCGCTTGGGATGATCTGGAACTGCCCGCGGTCGAGCCCACGTGGCGCACGTCGCTGGCCGAACGCATGCCATCGCCCAGCACACGTCGGATGCGGGGGATCATCATTGCCACGGCCAGCGTCGCCGTATTGGCGATGGGCCTGGCGCTTTACTTTGGCGTCATACGTGGCCGCCAAGTGGTGTACACACCCGTGCGCGTGGAAGTGACGGGCACCGACGAAGCGCCGATGGTGGCGGCCAACCTCGTGCGCGCCAACACAGCCGTCAAACGCCTGCAATACGTGACGCCCATGGGGGCATCCGCGTTGGATTACATTCTCAACGCTGAGAGCGAAGCCAAAAAGTTGGGCCGCGAATCTCCTGGGGCACGTTTGCTGCGGGAGAACTATGCCGCCGCCTTGCAAGCGATGGGGCAAGAGCTTGAGCAGGTAGAGTTGGGCGATCTCGCGTTGGTGAAGTACCGGGACGCTTTGCGCTTCATGCCCAATGATCTGACTTTGCTCAACAAAGCTCAGTTATCGGCTGACGAAGCGAAGTTGTTTGCAGATCGCCCCAATTGGCAAGCGCACGAAGAATCGGCCGACGCACGCCGGTTGGCCGCCGATGTGTTCGTCGCCGCGCGACGAGGCCGGCTTTCAGAAGCGCGCCTGGCGATCAAGGCGCTGTCCAAAGCGGATGCCGGTGGCCACGAAGCGGCCCAGTTGGCAGATGGTTTGCGCCGTTTGGCGGATAAGAGTTGGGTGGGCGGGCAGGTGGAAGCCGCACGCCCGCTTTACCAAGTGATCGCGGGCCTTGATCCAGACGATCGCGGCGCCGCCATACGTGCCGAGGCCGTGCAAATCCGTGAAGCGGAGCCCTCTGCGGTGGCCGCTCCGGCTGAACCCGCGCGACCCAAAGTCGAAGCCAAGGCACCGCCGGCAGCCGATCTTGAGCAAGGGAATCACGATCCTGTTGTGTCGAAGCGAGAGGCTGCCGAAGGGTGGACTCACCTGCGCTCGGCACGGCTTGAAGCCGCCGAAAAAGCTTTCAACCGTGCGATCGCGGAAGATTCCAACAACGCGGGCGCCCTGCAAGGATTGGCCGAGGTGTGTTTTGAGCGCGCCCGCTATGAAGATGCCCTGCAATATGCCCGTTTCGCTGCGAAGCTGGCGCCCAGGTCGGCCGATGCGCTTCGCCTGCTGGGTGACGCCAACTTCAAATTGCTGCGCTACCACGATGCCATCGAAGCCTACCGCGTGGCCAAACGGCTGGCCCCGAACGATACGCTGGTCGCACAGCGCCTCGCGCAGGCAGAATCAAAGCTTCACTAGGGCGCCTGGCAGCGCGCTAGAAGCGGCCGCTGTACCCAACGTTCAGGGCGGTGCTGCTGTTGTTGCTGCCGCTCGTGTCCTGCTGGGCCCCAAGGTAAAGCCACACACCACCGAACGTGGCCAGCGAGGCACCCGCGGCCATCATGCTGGCGGCCGGCCAATCAGCGCTGAGGATCTTCTTGCAGTTGCCGTAAGGGTCCTTCTCCGTGTCCGAGCACGTGATTCGACGACCTTGATAATACGTATAGGTGACGACGCCCGCAGCGATCAGGGCCACGCCAGTCGCAAGCGCCGACCATCCCGCCGTTTTATAGGGGAATTCGCTCGGAATCTTCATCATGTCGATCAGCAGCTCTTGATCCACGGCGGGCACCACTTCGATTTCACGCTCCATGGGCCGGTGCCCCGGCGCTTCAAGCACCACTTTGTGTCGTCCCGCCGGCAGCGTGACTTCTTGCGGAGATTGACCCTTGAGCTGCCCATTCACAATCACCCGCGCCGTGGCCGGACGCGCGCGGATCACGACGTGTCCCGGCTCGCGCAGCAGGCTTTTGAGCTTTTCTGTGAGCGCGGAGGCCGCCAACGACATGCGTTCGCCCGCTTCTGACAAGCCACAGATCTGGCAGCGCTGGCGGTGGTATCCCGAACTGCGACCCGTCGCGCCGGTGATCAGCTCCAGATCGATCTCGTAATTCTTCTGGCTTTCGTTGATCCGAGCAACCACCAAATACGAAGAGCCAACCCGCGCGGCCAAGCGGCGGTAACACTCGTTGTCGGTGCAGGGGGTGGGGCGTGCGGTGCGCGGGCCGCCCAACAAAGCCACGTCAGCTTTGGCCAGGCCTTCGGCCATTCGTTCAAGAAAGATCTTCTGTGCCTCGGCTGGAAGATTGCCTTCGAAGACCACGCTGGCGATGGACACGCTGCCCGCGTCCGGGTTCGCAAGCGCAACGGGGGCCGCGCCAAAGAAGGTGGCGAGGCATACAGCAACGAAGAGGGCAGGGGGCGCCAAAGCACTGGTTCGCATCATGTGGCTCAAGGGGCATCCTCAGTTCTCGGAGGAACCGCGTCAAATCCTGAGCGTCGACGCTTCGGCTCAGCCAGGGTCGTGGCACAAGCCGCGGGCGCCCCGATCGCAAAAAAGCCCCAGCGTTAGGCTCGCCAGGGCTTTGTGGGGTGAACGACGGGGATCGAACCCGCAACCCTCGGAATCACAATCCGATGTTCTACCATTGAACTACGCTCACCACAGTCCGACCACACTCCATCCCACACACTCCACGTCGGGGGACAAAGGTATGCACCGGGCGCGTGGCCACGTCAAGGGCGGATCTCACCGCCGCCCAGGCTTACAATCCAAGGGTTTAGGGGGGCCGCTCACCCCTCGCTTTCCCCGATCCGCGTCGGATTGCCGCTTGCAGTCGAACCACAATGCTTCTAGGTTCCTGGGCAGGTCTACCATGAAGAAGCTTAACAATATCCGTAAGGCATGGACGGGGCTGGGTGGCTTTTGCCTCCTGCTCGTGGCCCTGGCTCCTTTCGCGTGGGGTGGTGAGGCAGATGATCTGCAGGCGATGATCGATCGAGCCCGCCGCAACGTCTCCGACCTGCAACGCATTGACGAGCAGCGTGTGGCAGCCGAAGAGATTGCTGTTTTGTCCACCTGGCTTGACGAAGCGTGGCGGCTGCGGTCGGAGAAGCAATACGACACCGTTCGCCAGGTGCTTGACCGCTGCGACGCCCAAGCCGACATGATTCGCGAACAGATCACCGCGGGTCAGCTCACCGCTGCCGCTCAAAAAGAAGAGGCGCTGCTTGAAGCGTCTCGCAAGCATGTGGAAGAGCTGAAGCAAGCCATTGCGGCGGCGAGGCAGAAAAAAGCCCAGCTTGAGGTCATGTCCAAATGAACGGCCGGCTGCTGTTGTTGCTTGTTGTCGGGCCCCTGCTGTTGGCGCCGATCGGTTGTGCCACGCCGCCCAAGCCCCCTGAACTGGTGGCGTTCGAGCATTTGCGCTCCGATCCCCAGGCCAAACAAGCCGAGGTTGTGGCGCCGAATGTGATGAAGCGCGCGGATCGCTTCTTGACGCAAGCCCGCAACTATTGGGAAGACAACGAATTAGACCAAGCCCGGCACGCGTCTTTGTTTGGCCAAGCCAAAATCAAACACGCCTTGGCCCTGCATCAACAATCCGAAGCGAACGAGCGCATTAAACGCGCGCAACGGGCGCAGCGAAAAGTGCAGGACGAGGAATCGCGTCTGGCTGCTGAATATAAGGCACTCAACGAGCAAGTCGCTTTGCTTGAGCAGCTGCAAAAGCAAGCGCAAGAGCGTCAGAAGCTGATGGGCGAGCTGCAAAAAGAGCGCGAGACGGCTTCGGCAGAGCAGAAGAATCTGTCGCAAAAACTTGTGCAAGAGAAGCAGCGTGCGGAAGCCACGGAGAAACTTCAGGCAGCCGAGCTGGCGCTCAAGGAAGCCGATACCGTTGACGCCAAACGCTTGGCGCCCGCGCCCTATCAATCCGCGGTGGATATGCTGGCGCGCGCTCAACAAGAGCTGCAGCAATCACAATTGGATGCGGCGCGTGTGAGTGCCGATATGGCCCGGCAACGTGCCGCCGCGGCGGTTGCCGCCGCCAAGCCTGCTTTTGAGCAGGAGATGGCCGCCAACGATCGTCGGGCGCAGGCTGAATCGTTGGCAGGCGAAGCCGCGCAGATTCAATCGATCGAGGTGCGGCGCGAAGCGCGTGGGCAGCTGCAGCGGTTGGTGCTGCACATTCCCGCGTCGCTGTTGTTCAAGGCGCGTGGCACCACCATCGTTCCCGGGAGTGAGGCGGTGCTGACCCGCATTGGCGCGCTCATCAGCAAATACAACACATTCCCCGTGCAGGTTGTGGGTCACACCGACGATCGCGGTGGCGCAGACGCGTTGCTTGCCCGCTCGCACGCGCGGGCACAATCTGTATATACGGCCTTGGTGTCGCGCGGTGTGGCGCCAACGCGCCTTGTGGCCAGTGGCCAAGGCGGCGCCGAGCCGGTGTCGGACAATAAGAGCGTGTCGGGCCGCGCGCGCAACAACCGCGTCGAGGTTGTGTTCCTGTACCAGTAGGGCCTGTTAGAGGTTGCCCTTTGGGGTCTCGTCGAGGCGGTCGAGCACCAGCACGAAATCGTTGCCAGGGCCGGCCGCCACCGCAGGCGGAAAGAACGTTTGTTTCACGGTGAGTCGGGTTGCCGATCGCTTTGGGCCCGCGAGCCACTGTCCGGTGCGTGGATCGAACCAGTGGGCCTGCACGCCGTCGGCTTGTTCTGATACGCGCAGGCGTGCCAGATTCACCGTCACAGGACGTCCGGTGGGCACGTAGATCAGCGCGTATTTGCCCTCGCTGTCTCGGCACGCTTCAACGCGATCGATGCCTTCGCCCTGGCCATCGGCAACCAACGACGGATCGGCCATGCGCCCTAAAACCGGCCGCGAGAGCACAAGCGTGCGAACGTGTTGCATATCCCACGCGCCCGGCAGGTCGATGGCTTCCTTCCATGACCGACGCGCCCGCGTGATCGGCGTTCGATCCCCATCCAGCATTTGCCACACCGGATGGCAACCATACGTGTGCCCGCAGGCGCCCGCGAACAAAGCCGAATACGCCGCCTGCCGCACGTCCGCGTCGGTGAACCAACCGTTGTCGTCTTTGAAGTCCACGGGGTGGTCTTCATAACGAGGCTCTCCATCCACCACTGGCTTATAGGGTGGGCGCGCCAGATCGGCTCTGATCATGTCGTGATTGCTGTCGCCCCGCTTGGCGTGTCCCGACTGCATCATGTTGAAGTCGAGCCACGGCTCATCATGCAGCCACAACGACGACGATTGGCCCCCCACGGGGTGAAACGTCATTAGGTTGTGCGCGTCTCCTTCGCCCTCCTTGATTCCAGCCACCAACGCGCGCCACACCGGACGATGATCGCGGCCTTGATAAACCAAAAAGCGATCGCCACCGATCACCCACACCAGGTTCTTACGCCTGCCATAACGGGCGCCAAGAAAGCGTCCATAGGCAAAGGCGTTCTCGCACGTGAACACCTCGGGGCCAATGCCCCACTCTTTGGGCCCCACCTTATCGCCCCACGTGGGTAAAAACGCGATGGTGATGCCGTGCGCTTCGGCGATGTCGAACACGTCATCCACGTGGGTCCAATAATTGCGATCACCGCTGATGTCGGGCCGCGCGGGGTCCATATCTAAAAGCGGCGTGTGGCCATAGCTATTGGGCGCACGCAAACCATCTAGCTCGGCCAACGCCACAGCTTGCACCACTGTGAAGCCTTGGCCGCGTCGCTTATCCAGATACAAAGCCGCCTCTTCGCGCGTCGTGCGGTGGAACAATTCCCACGCCGTGTCGGCAAGCCAGAAGAACGGCTGCCCGTTGGTATGCACAAGTTGGCGGCGGTTCTCATGAACGCGCAAGGCGCCTTGATTCAAGTTCCACGCGGGCCCGGGCAATGCTTTTTCCGTGTACATGGCTTTCAATAGATCACAATATCTCACAAATCGTATCGCTCAGAAAGGGCGTCGCCATTGGTCGCCCTATACGATCGTTGCAGACCCCAGGAATCAAACATGCGCGTCTTAATCGTGGGAGGCACCGGCCTCATCAGCACCGCCATTTCAACGCAGTTGCTCGCGAGCCGGCCTGACGTCGAGCTGTGGCACTTCAACCGCGGGAAAAGCGGCCCAAAGTTACCGTTGCCGGGTGAGCCGCGGCTGATCACAGGCGACCGCAAGAATGCGGCGGACTTCGTTGCCAAGCTGCGTGAGGGGCCGGCGTTTGATGTGGTGATCGATATGATCGGCTTTCTGCCCGAGGAAGCCGCGTCTTTGGTCGACGCGTGCCGGGGACGCGCCAAGCAAGTGATCTTCTGCAGCACCGTCGACGTTTACCAAAAGCCGGCCAGTCAATATCCGATCACCGAGGCGGAGCCTCACGCCGGACTCAACGACTACGGCAAGGCCAAAGTGCAGTGCGAACGAATCTTGCGCGAGGCTCACGAACGCGGCGACTTTGCATTGACTGTGATTCGGCCGGCTCACACCTATGGCGAGGGTGGCGGCATCATCAACAGCCTGTTGGGCAACCGCACGTACCTTGATCGCATCAAAAAGGGCAAACCTGTGATTGTGCACGGCGATGGATCATCGCTGTGGGTTTCATGCCACGTCGACGATGTGGCGCGTGCCTTCGTCAACGCAATTGGCAATGCGAAAACGTTCGGCCAGTCTTACCACACCGCGGGCGAAGAATGGATGACCTGGAACGCGTACACCGACAAGATCTCCCTTGCGGCTGGCCTGCCGCCGCCGCGCAAGATCTACATACCGTCGGACGTGCTGATGCGCGTCTCACCGCAGCGCGCGGGTTGGTGCCAAACCAACTTTTATCTGCACAACATCTTCGACAATAGCCGGGCGCGCGAAGATCTCGGCTTTCGTTACACGATCCCATTCCTTGAAGGCATGAAGCGCACAATCAAGTGGATTGAGGAACACAAAGCGATCGACAACAGCGACGAGGACGTGTTCTACGACACTTTGGTGCAGGCGTGGGAACGCGCAAGCGACAGCGTGGCCGCCGCGCTTAAGGGCATTCCGGAATTAAAATAATGTTGCACGTTACGCGCGCGTTGCCACGTGCGCGAAGTGCAACCCGGCAAAAGCCTTGGCCGCCACCGATTTGCCCGTGGCGGCACAATTGAGCAAAAAAGCGTGTGCGTCTTTGAGCGGCACGATGTGTACGGTGATGTTTTCGTTTTCGACGCCGCCGCCCGGTCCCACGCGACGCAGGCCCGTGGCCAAGAAAAACGACACCACTTCGTCGGTCATGCCCGCCGACGTGGGGCAGTCGATCAAGTGCGTGACGCGCTCTGCGACAAATCCGGTTTCTTCTTCCAACTCGCGCGCGGCTGAATGCGCCAAGGCTTCTTCTTCATGGCCAGGCTCATCTCCCGCCAATCCCGCGGGCAATTCGATTGTGTAAGCATCAAGTGGCTTGCGAAACTGTTCGACGAACACGATTTCGCCTTCGTCCGTCAGCGCAACGATCGACACCACGCCCGTGGCGTTGGGCCGCTGCACAAAGCTCCAACCATCGCGCTGCACCAAGCGAAGAAACTTTGTTTCCGCCAGCACCTTATCTTCCCATTTCGACATAAGTCATTTCATACCAAGCAAACCTGCGTCATGTGTTCGTTTGCATTTGCCACACAATTTTTCGCAGCGGTGTCTGCAAAACTTCGCTATGAGTTGGATACACGTCCGAAGGTGCGGTTGATCCGGTTTGGGGAAACGGCCAGCGTGACGCCGTCACCAACAAGTGAGCGCTTAACATGACCTGCCGTTACGGAATTTTTCCCGATGGAGCCAACGAGCCCTCCGCTGTGTTTGAGGAGCTTGAAGACGCCCTGGAATGGGGCCTTGAGAAGTTCGGCGCCGATCAATTTTCGATCCGCAACTGCTCCACCAGCGCGGATTCGTCCGACGATGGCGTGATGCGTGTCAACGCGATGAACTAGCGGCGCGCGCCGGTTTGCGTTTCGGGTCATAATCAACCCGTGCGCCGTTTGTTCGTTGCCGCCGCCTTCGCCGCTGCCTTTGCAGCCTTGGCGGGCGCCTGCGCCGGACCCGGCGATGACGAAGAGTCTGGTGTGTATTTTCCGCCGGACGCCGCGCCTGATGTAGAAACGTTTCCCGGCACATGCGCGCCGCTGCCCCCCATCGCCGGCTTTGTGCAGAAACAGGGCGCCGCGCTGTGGGTGCAAGGCCGCCCTTTTCGCGTGGGCGGCACAAACGCCTATTACTTGCAGCAGCTGTTTGCGAATGCCGAACTGGGCGAACGTGATTCGGAAAGCGTTGCGCTGCAAGCGCTCGATACGATGGTGTGCTTGCGTTTGCCCGTGGCGCGGCTGTGGGCGTTCAATGAGGCTCGCGATCGCTCTGCCATTCGCACAGGCCCCGATCAGTTTCGCGAAGTGGGGCTGCGCGGTTTGGATCGCGCTGTGGCTGAAGCGAAGGCGCGCGGCATTCGTCTCATTTTAACATTGACCAACAATTGGCCGGAGTATGGCGGGTTGCCCGCCATGGCGGCGTGGGTGGGCAAATCGAAGAACGATTTTTTCTCCGACCGCAGCTTTCAAGCCCTGTGGCGTCAGTACGTCGCGCTGCTGTCGTCGCGCGTGAACGTATACACGGGCGTGGCTTACAAAGATGAACCCACGATCATGGCGTGGGAGTTGGGCAACGAGTTTCGCTGCGAATCATGCGTGGGCACCAGCGCCTTAACCGATACCGTGGCTCGCCTGTCGCGGTTCGCAAAAACCATGTTTCCAAACCATTTGATCGCCGATGGCGGCGAAGGCTTTGACGACACGCCCAATCTTTACCGGGGCCTGTCAAACACCTACGCCGTTAGTGGAGGAATGGGCGCCAGCTTTCACCGCTTGGCCGCCATTCCATCACTTGATTTGTTGAGCTCGCACTTTTACCCGCGTTCTTGGGGGCTCACATCGAGCGGTGACGCGGCGGTGTGGATTGCGCGCCACGACAGCATCGCGCGTGCGAACGATAAGGTTGCTTATTTGGGTGAATACGGATTGGCGGGGCAAGGCGACGTCGTCACCGACGACGTCCGTGCCGTGGTCTACGACGCGTGGCTGGAGCGCCTGTTTGCTTCCACCGGAGGCACACTCGGTTTCTTTTGGCAGTTGGTGCCCGCCGGCCGGCCAAACGGCGACGGTCATGGCGTCCATTCCGACCGTGATGGGCTCACCGTGGGCGTGGTGCAAAAGTGGTTGGGGGCCGCGGCGCCGCCGTAACTTCATGAATCGCACGCTGGGCTGCTGGCGCCTGAGGCCCCGCGTAGCAGACCAGGCGAGGCTGCAAAAGAGCAGAAAATTCCCGCCACATATTCTAAGCTGGCGGCATGGGGCGTTTTATGTGGATTGCGGCGGTGGGGTTTGCGATGTCGGTGGCAGGTTGCAGCGACGAACAGGCGCAAGGCGTAGGTGCCCGGGACGGCGCCAGCCAGATCGATGGCGCTGTGGACGCGGCGGTTGATGGCGAAGCGCTCGCGTCGGTCGACGGCACCGTGCCGCCCGAACCATTGCGGTCGTTCTACAGCGACCTTGAAGGTGTGGTTCCGCCACAGGTGAACATCGGCGATTGCAAACTCAAGCCCACGCAGGGTTTCGCGACGCTGGGCTCGCCCACGAACAGGTTCGCCACAACGTTCTTGTGGTGCCCCCTGCAAAAGAAGGTGGTGGTGACGTTGTCGCCCTTGGCGCCGCATACGTCCATAGACATCAAGTTCTTGCTCGCGGCGATCGATTCGTTGGATGGCACGTCACCCGATGGCGGCGGAGATATTTTGTTGGTGACTCTTGATGGCAATCCCATCTTTGAACAATCGTTTGCTAACACAGGTTTTATCGAGGCAGCTACAGGCCACATCACCTATGCACTGCAAAGCTATGTGCCCGCTCCGGGTGTGGAGTTGGCGCGAAGGGTGGATCTTGGCTTTTCCAAGGGACCCTACTGGCTGGACAGTGCCTATGACATGGCTTTGGAGCCGGCCTTCTCAGGCATCCCGCATTCGTCACCCACGGCCACTGTGGTGTTCGCTTTGACCAACGATAAAATTATGGCGTTCGACGACGATGAATCGTGGGCGATCGACAACCTTCGGATCACAGTTGGCGATGGCCCTCGAAACCCGGCCGACGCGGGCCTCGACGCTGCAGGTGACGCTCGTTAGAACTCGTAGCCGGCGTAAATGCTAAACGCGAAGGTCCAGTTGGCGTGGTAGCGCTGGTCTTGTTCCACGGTGGCCGTATCGAGGTTGATGTTGGTCACGCGTTGGAGAAAGAAGTAGCGCCGCGTCTCGGCCTGGAAGAACAAGAACGGCAGTAACATCAAGCGCGCGCCGCCAAACAAGATTTCGTTGTCGCCGTCGAGTTTGAAAGCACCCAAGCTGCCTTCTTGGCTCGCGGAGAAGACTTCGTAGCTCGCGAAGGCCTGCAGGAACTTGCGGAAGGGCAGCTCAGCGCGCAGACGCAAAGACGTGAAGCCCTTGTCGGCCACTTGCACGGTTTTGCTGCCGCAATCCAGGTCGCCGTCGTTCTTGCTCGTGCACTTGGGGCCGTAATCAGGAAAGCGAAGGCCATCGAAGTTCGCGTCGGTGGGTGAGCCCACGGGGCGCCAAATGCGGCCCGCCACGCCCAGCGTCAACTTGTCCAAGAATGAATGCGTGACCTCAAAGTATCCGCCAATCCGCGGTTTGCCGCCGCGCGCGGCTTCAAGGTATTGCCACTTGGTGGGGCTGTAGCTTAAGCCGTTCGAGCCTGTGTAGGTCGCCGGCAGGTATTGGTTCTGGAAGATGTCGTGGTACGTATCAAAGTAACTGGGCAGATAATCGGCGGAGAAATACTGCAGTTCAGCGCGTGCCCGCAGCGCTTGGGTGGCGGGCTGGCCTTTTGAATAACGAAACAGCGCGCCCAACGTCATGCCTGAGCCGAACCCTTTCATCTTTTGAAAGTCGCCGTAGATCTTGAGATCGTTTTCCGAAAGCCGCACCACTTTGGCTTCCAGATCCACGCCATACACATCGATCGCGCCAAATTCGGCGCCCATCATGTTCAGCTTATCGTCCACCTTCGGAATCGGCTGGTCGAACGCGGGCGCAAACAATCCTGGTTCGTACAGCAGGCGCCGCGGCTGGTTCACTCCGTGCGCGTAGGTGAAGCCCATTGAAAGGCTCCGCATCAAAACGTTTTCGGAGAATGGCCGAAACGGCCGCAAAAACAGCATCAATCCGAGAACGTCGGGGCGCACAAGATCGTTCGCCAGGCCTTGGATGCCGATCGCGGCGCGGTTAAAGTCCATCGTGGCGCCCAAGCGCGACGTGTTGAAATTGATGTTCGCGTTGTAGTCGCGGATCACAGTGCCATGCGCGAGCGATTGATCGAACTGGCGGCTGATGTTCAAAAAGAAGTCGTTTTCAGGTTTGCCAACCGTGAAGTAACGCATCACCTTGGCGTAGTCAGAGGTCTCATCCCAGTCTTCCTTGCGAAGCGTGCCGATGCCTTGCGTGAGGTTGTCTTTGCTATCGATCAAACACGAGCCGGTGTACGCCGAAACGGCGTCTTGTGTGCCGCCTTGCGCTCGCAGCGCGCGCGCACCATCAAGGCATTGCTCAAAAGCGCCACGCGTATCGAGCAAGCGCAAATTCAAAGGAGCGCCTAAACCAAGCTTCCAGTTGTAGGCCTCGTTCACGACATCCACTTGCGGCTCGATCGAGATGAAGAAGGTGTTCAGCAGTGTGTTGGCGTCATTGGGAATCGACGACACGCCAGCGCCCACGCCCACGAAATTGCGCCGCGTGACCGGGCGAACCACGAATGCCTCGAGCTCACCTTCAACGAAGAACGGACGCGCAGGCGGCAGCAGCAACGTTGGCCCCTGGTCTGGCGCCATCGTTCGCGGCCGCAGCGGTGCCAGGCCTTGATGAAACGGAACCGGTGCCGCCGTTTCATCGGCCACGTCTGGCACCTCTGAGGCTGCGGGTGGGGGCGCCTCCTTGGGTGTGGCGAGCTTCTTGAGCCCCGCCGCCAACGCGGGTGTCACGGGGCCTTGCAACCGCACGCGCGCGAACGGGTTTGCGGCGTCGTTCGTAGGCACCGTTGTGGGCGTGGGCCGCGGGGGCGCCTCGGGCAAGCTGGGCGCTTTGGGCCGTGGCGCGGCGTTTACCACAGGTGCGGGCGTTGCTGCTGCGGGCGCTGCAGGCTTTGGGGCGGCGGGCGCGGATACGCGTGCGGCGGGCGCAGGCTTCGCTGGCGTCACGACTTGAGGTGGCGCTGCCAGCTCGATGCTGCCACTAGGCGACACACGAATGCGCACAGGACCGCCAGGCAGTGTTTTGGTGGGCGCAGGCGTTCGTGACGGCGTTTGCGCCATGCTTGGGCCGGGGGATGCCGTCAGCAGCAGCAAAACGGCGGCCGCTGAAAGCCTCTGCCGGTTGTGTTTGTCACTTCTGCACGCCACGTCGACCCACCCTGATCGGAAGGTCGCGCGTTTCCCTAAACTCTGTCAGCCCGCCAGAGTCACCAAGCGCTGTTCGATGCGTTTGGCATCCGAGCGCTCGAAGCCCGTGTTCACCATGCGGACCACACCCTGCTGATCGATCACGTACGACGTGGGCATCTTCGGAGGGGCCAAACGTTCGGCCACGGCGCCCGCCGGATCGTGAAAGAACCGCAAGGCCCACTTCTTCCGAGTGGCTACGAACAGGCGCATGTTCTCCACCTCCTGATCGATCGACACCGCGGCCACCACCACATTCTTGCCGGACAAGCGTCGCGCGATGTCGTCTAACATCGGCAGCTCCACTTTGCAGGGCTCGCACCAGGACGCCCAAACGTCCAACAGCACAACCTGGCCTCGCAGCGCCACAAGGCTTGTGCTTCCACGGCCGCCCACACCGGCGAGTTTGAGATCGGGGATGGGTTGCCCCACCACCACGGCGCCCACCGCTTGCCCCGTGGTGCCAACCCCTGCACCACCTGTGGCGCACCCAACAAACGGCAGCGCCAGCAAACCGCCACCCACCGTTTTGCCAAAGTGGCGTCGCGAAAAACCAACCTGTGTCATGCGGTTAGCGCCCCAGCTCTTCCGTGATCCAATCTCGGAGGCTTTCCACGTCTCTTGAGTCTGTGAATAGTTTGCCGTTGATGTAGATGGTGGGTGTTGACCGGATGCCGGCGGCACCGCCTTGGGCTTTGTCCTTTTCGACAATGGCGTTGGCGGCTTCCGATTCTGAATCTTTGCGCCATTTGGTCACATCAAGGCCCACGTCCTTGGCCAGTTTTTCAAGCAGCGCGGGCGTAAGAAACTCAGAGTTTTCCCACACCTTTTCGCTGTAAGGCCAAAACTTGCCCTGCATGTGGGCCGCCACGGCCGCTGTGGCCGCCAAGCGCGCGTTCGTGTGCTGCGACAACGGGTAATGCTTCATGACCACCCGCACGTCATTTGGAAATTCATCCACCACTTGCCGCAAAACCGGTTGCACGCGTTTGCAGTGCGGGCATTCGTAGTCAACGAACTCCACCAACGTTACTCGCCCGGTGCTGCTGCCTTTGATCGGAGCTCCCGTCGGATCCAGCTTCACGACGGTGGGATTGCGAAAACGCTTATCAACCGCCTCAGTGACTTCTGAATCTGTGAAGCCTCCTTCCACCAATCGCGCCACGTAGCGGGCGGCATAGAAAGATTTGCGACAACCAGGGTCGTTCTTTAACGAAAACATCAGGCTGTGGGCTTTGCCGCACGCCGAGGCTTCCTTGTTGACGACGCGGAAGAACACCTTGCGCTCGAACGAATCCAGTGACGAAAGGTCGATGCCCGGGGGCGGGGTTTCGTCGTCCGCTGCGGCCCCCTTTGGTGCCTCCGCCGTATTGGCGTTGGCTGTGGGAGCGGGTGCCGCTTGTGCCACATGAACGTCTGGTGTGCGTTTCGAGCACGCCACCGCCACCATGGGGCAAAGAAGCGCCAACAACAGTGCCAACCCCAAGGGGCGGCCTCCAAGAATCCGGGGCCGGTGTGCGTGCATTGCTGCAATGGTATAAAAATGTGTAGGGCCTACGTCAAACCCCGTCTTGGTCAAATGTGTAAATGTGCGGTCTTCCGCGGTTCTTCCGCACTTCTTTGACGGGAGCGGCGCGCGGCCGTTTAATGGAAGGGCAGGTGGGACGATGAGGACCGCAGAGTATTTGCCCGCCGTGGTGGCCGTTTTGGTGAGCGCTGGGGTTGGCGCGGCTGTCTCTTTGTTCGCGGGTCGATTTGGGCCGAACCGCCGTGCGGCGCCGGGATCGGCCAAGGGCCTGTCGTTTGAAGGCGGCGGAGAAGCGCTGGGCGACGCGCACGCACCCATGGCGCTGCGGCTTTACCCCATGTTGCTGGCCTTTCTGGTTTTTGACATGGCGGTGGCACTGTTGCTGCCGTGGGCCATGCTTGTTGGGCAGCGCGCCTGGAGGCCAGGCCCTGCCTGTGCGGTGGCGGCGGATTGTGTGCCTGGCAGCAACTTGTGGGCGGCGGGGCTGACCTTCGCGGTTGTGCTGCTGGTGGCGTGGCTGCACGTGCGCGGCACGCGTGCCGGTGCCTGGAATTCCTGATGCAACTTGAGATCCATACAACCCGTGTGGACGCCGTTGTGGCGTGGGCCCGCAAGCACTCGGTCGAACAGTATCCGTTTCTCAGTGCGTGTTGTGGCGTTGAGTTCATGGCCACTGTGGGGCACGGCTCGTCGCGCTTCGGCTTTGCTTTGCCGAAAGCCTCCCCGCGCCAAGCCGATCTGCTGGTGGTGGTGGGCACAATCACCGAACGGCAAGCGCCCGCGTTGCGGCGGGTGTACGAACAGATGGGCGATCCCAAATGGGTGATTGCCTTTGGTGCGTGCGCCGCCAGCGGCGGGCTTTACCAAAACTACGCCGTTGTGCCCGGAGCGGATCAGGTGGTGCCTGTGGATGTGTATGTTCCGGGCTGCCCGCCTCGCCCTGAACAATTCTTGTGGGCGCTCAAAGAATTGCGCACACGCATCGGCGGCCAACCCGCGCAAGAGATGCCCGCCGCCACGGGATCCTTGGTTCGCATTCGGCCGCACCTACCGCAACGCAAGCCAAAGGCGCCGCCCCGGAAACGTGGCAAAGGAAAGCCAGCGTGACGGTGGCTGTGGCGTTGCACGATTGGTCGTCGTTGCAAGCTTTGCTGCGCGACCAAGGTCACCCCGCCGTTGCCACGGGCAGCAGCCCAGGGCTTGTGTGGATCGAAGTGGCGCGCGGTGCGTGGCTTACGAGCGCGGCCTGGCTGCACCGCGAAGGCTGCGCCACGTTTATCGATCTCACCGTCACTGATTTGTGGCTGCCGAACACTTCGCCGCGGGCGCCGGGGCGCTTCGTGGTGCAGCTTGTGCTTGCCGCCGGCGGCGGCACGCGTGTCGCTTTGCGTACGCGCTTGCGTGCGAGTGAGCTGGCTTTGCCCAGCGTCACATCGTTGTGGCCGGGGGCCAATTGGTTCGAGCGTGAAGCCTTCGATCTTTATGGTTTGCGCGTGACAGAGCATCCCGATCTGCGGCGGATCTTGCTCTACGCCGAATTCATGGGGCACCCGTTGCGCAAGGACTACGAAAAGCAACGCCGGCAACCACTGGTGCGCGTGGGGCCGCTGTCAAAATTAGGGCAGGGTTAAGCCGTGGCACCCATAAAACACCGGCGAAAAGAGCGTGCCCACCGCTTGGTTTTGGATCTGCCGTCGGCGGGTGGCGATTCCTTGGGTTTGGTGTTGGGCCCTTCACATCCGGTGTTGCGTGGCTCCACGCGCATCGTGCTTGAAGTGGAAGGCGAGGCCATTCGCGCCGCCGACGTGCAAGTGGGCTTGCTTCACCGTGGTTTTGAAAAGGAAGCTGAATCCTCTCCTTACGACCAGACTTTGTTGCTTGTTGAACGGCTCAATTACGTATCACCGCTGCTCAACGCCGCCGGTTACGCTCTGGCGGTTGAGCGTTTGCTGGGTGTGCAAGCCGATATTCCGCTGCGGGCTTTGCGTTTGCGCGTGATCGTCGGGGAACTTTCACGCATCGGTGATCACCTCACGTGTTTGGGGGCCACCGCATTGTCGCTTGGCGCCTCGAACGCGTTTTATCTGATGATGGACGCGCGGGCGCGCTTGTGGCGTTTGCTGGAAGCGGCCGCGGGGCCGCGGCTTGGGGCCCCGTACATTCGTTTGGGGGGAGTGGCCCGCGATCTACCCGATGATTGGGTATCAGCGTTCCGTGCGTTTTCTCCCGGTTTGCGGCGGATCGTGTGGCGCGTGGATCGGCTGCTGGGTGAGAACCCGATGTTTCGCGAACGCACCCGCGGCATTTGTGCGATCGATGCAGCCACAGCGCGTGGGTGGGGGCTCACTGGCCCTGTGGCGCGTGCCAGTGGTGTGGCATGTGACGTGCGCAAGGACGCGCCCTATTTTGCGTACGACGATTACGACTTTGATGTGCCGCTTGGCGAACATGGCGACAACTGGGATCGCTACGCCGTGCGTATGGAGGAGCTGCGGCAGTCGTTGCGAATTGTGGAGCAGGCGATCGGCCGCTTGTCCCCGGGGCCTGTGTTGCTCGACGATCCCACCTTTGTTCCACCCGCTTTGGAAGTGAGGCAAACGCAGGTGTGGGCGCAGGCGGCGCTGCAATCGCTGGCCACGCAAGGGCCGTTTGTGCCGGCCGGCGAGGTCTACAGCGCCACTGAAGCCGCCAACGGAGAGCTTGGTTTCTTCATCGTTTCAAAGGGCGGTACGCGCCCCGTGAAGTGTCGTGTGCGCGCGCCAAGCTTTGCGAACGCCGCAATGTTGAGCCACATCTTGCCCACCCACGCGGTGTCCGATGTCGTGCCGACCTATTGTTTGTTTAACGTTGTGGGGGGCGAATGCGATCGCTAAGCGCGCCAGCGTTGCTTGCCACGGTGGATGGTGAAGTCGTGCGCGTGGCGTCGCCTGCCACCGTGCTGCAAGCGTGTGAAGCGGCAGGAGCGGGCGTGGTGGCTTTGTGCGCGCATGATAGTGTGAGTAGCGCAGGCACGTGCGGTAGTTGCCAGGTGATTGCCAACGGCATGGTGGTGCGCGCTTGCCGCGAACCGCTGCGTGCAGACGCCGTGATCAACACCCGCGGCAAAGCGGCAGTGGTGGCACGACGTCAAGCCCTGGCCCAGGTGGCAGCGAAGCACCCAAGCGCGTGTTCCGTCTGCCACCAATCGGGTGCGTGTGGGTTGCAAGACGCGTTGGCGCGCAGCGCACCCGTGCCATCGCCAGCCATAACGTTAAACGCGTTGCCGGCGGGCACGCACAGCGATGCCTTGGGCGATGAAGTGGTGTTGCACAAAGAATTGTGCGTCGGCTGCACGCGTTGCACCTCATTTGCGAACCACGTGCTCAAGGTGCCGTTGTTGTCTTTGCAAGCGGAACCAGGCCACGCCCCGGTCTTGGTGGTAAACGAAGAGGAGAAGCTCAACGCGCCTTACGCGTTGGCCTTCACCGAGCTGTGTCCTACGGGCGTGTTTACGGCTAAGCGTGTGCCGCAGACACAACGCTGGACCACGCAGGCCACGCCCTCGGTGTGCCCCCGCTGTGCCACGGGCTGCCCTGTGTGGTTGCATCACGATCACGGTCAGTTGCGCCGCGTGTCCTCACGTGGCGGCGCGCATTTTCTGTGCGACGAAGGCTACCGGTTGCCATTGCCCCCTCCGTGGCCTCGTCTGTCGGTGCCTGTGGCGGGTGGCGCGGTGGTTTCATGGGATCGCGCCCTTGATGCCGCGTCAGCTTTGCTGGCGCCAGCGATGAAAGCAGGCACTCTGGGCGTGGTGCTATCGGCGCAGGCGTCCACGTTTGATTTGTGTGCCATCTCTGCCTTCGCCATCGAGCGCGCCTTGGCCACGCGAACGTATGTGTGGGCGCACAACGATGGTCAACCTCTGCCGCCGCTTGTATCTGGTGACAAAAGCGCCAACCGCGCGGCGGTCGCCGTGCTTGCCAACCGTGCTGTTGCGCTTGAACAACTGCCAATCGATCTCAACGCGGGCACGGTGACCGCTGTGTTGGTTGTTGGCCCCATCGAGCTGGCACCGCCTGGGTTCGCCGCGCTTGTGCAAGCCCTGCAAAACGCGCCGGTTTTGGTTGTGGCCAGCGTGTATGAAGATCCATTGGTCCCGATCGCGAAAGTCGCCTTCCCGCTGGCGCCGTTCACAGAAACGCAGGGCAGCTTCGTCAATGGGGCAGGGCACCCACAGGCGTTGAGGCCCGTGAGCGCGCCACAGGGGGATGCCTTACCCGGTTGGGAACTGATCAACCACCTGGCGCGCCGCCTGGGCGTGGAACTGGGTTTCGATAACCTTACGGACGTGCGCGGGCATCTGTTGCGCCGTCACCCCTCGTTGATCGAGGAGTCACAAACATGAACGCCGCCTCAGGCACGTTTGGTTTTGTTTTGCTGTGGTCGCTGCTCAAAATGATCTTTGTGGTGATCACGGGTGTGGGCCTTTCATTCGTGCTGGCCGCGCTTGAGCGGCGTGAATCACCTTTGCTCGTGTCACGTGGCGCACTGCTGGGCACGCGTGGGGCCTTGCGTGCCAAAGGCCTATCCTTGGTGTTCGTCGATGCGATCAAACTTATCTTCAAAGAAGATCTGATCCCGCCACAGGGCTACCGCGGGCTGTTTGTGGTGGCGCCGCTGTGGGCGTTGGCATGCGCGCTTTGCTTGGGCGCCACGTTGCCGTTGTCAGCGCCTGTGTGCCTCGGGCAGTTGTGGCAAACCGTGCCGCCAAACGCGTGCCCCCAAGCGCTGCCAATGCAGGTGATCGAGATCGACGAAGGCTTGGTGATGTTCGTCGTGGGCTCGATGTTGTTCGTGTTTGGCGCCGCCATGGCGGGCTGGTCGTCGCGGAGCAAATGGGCCTTGTTTTCCGGACTACGGCACATTTTTCAGACCGCCTCTTATGGCGTGCCCGTCGGTCTGGCGTTGTTGAGCCTCGCGGTGCTGACGGGATCTTTAAACCCCGCCGATTATGTAGCGGCGCAAGGACAGTGGCCGTGGCAGTGGGCGATCTGGAGTGTGCCTCATCTGCTTGCGTTCTTGGTGTTGTGGACAGCCCTTGTTGTCGGTGCGCCTCGCACGCCGTTTAGCCTAGACGATGGGCGTGGCGAAGTGATTGGCGCGCTGGTTGAGTACTCCGGCATGCGCGCGGGCTTGTTTCGTCTGGCCGAACTTGTGCGTTCGGTGTTCGCCAGCGCGTTGGTGGTGACGGTGTTCTTCGGCGCGTGGCATTTTCCCGGCGAGGGTTGGCTGTCGACGCACGCGATGCACGCCATCTTTGTGTTCGTGTCGTGGCTTTCGTTCGCGGCGAAGGTGGCCCTGGCGTGCTCGGTTCAACAAGTGGCACGCGGTGCCGTGGTGAGGCCGCGCCCTGATCAGATCTTGGACCTTGTGTGGCGGCGTTTGGTGCCGTTGGGTGTGCTCACGTTGGCGTTCGCTTTGGTTTGGCGTGTGTTCGTGCACAACACGGGGGCCGCATGAAGAGCCCGCGCTTCGTGTTGGTGGCGCGCCCGCGGCCTGGGGGGTTGTTCCGCGATCTGTTGGGCGTCGGCGCTGGTTTGTGGGCCACCGCTGCGCATATGATTGAACAGCCGGCGCCCGCACCGGCGGTGCCACCTGCACCGGGTGGTTTGCGCCTCAAACTCCTCAAAGACGAAACGCCTCGCTGCGTGGCGTGCGGCCTGTGCGCAGCCGCTTGCCCGACGAATTGTCTCACAGTTGAGCGTGCTTTGGTGGCGCCTGGCGCGCGGCCGCAGCCTTTGCTGTTCGAGATAGACGAACTGCGGTGCATTTCGTGTAACCGTTGCGTTGAAGTTTGCCCAGAAGACGCTTTGGATACATCAGCTCCGCTGCCAGCGCCGTCATCGCATCGGCATGAAGCGATTCATAGGCTTTTTCCAGATTCAGGACACTTGCCAAAATCCCGCTCTTGACCAACGCGGCATCCGGCCCCATCCTAAGAAAAGAACCTTCTGCGCGGTTCGATAACGGACGAATTCTTTTCCCTACAATTTCGATACAGGGGGCTGCCTCTGACCGATGGATGTGCACGCCCGCGACGTCGGGAAGCCCGATGCGGTCACCACGTGGTCCCCACCCTACTTGATGTAGGGGCACAGAACTCTCCGAACGGCCGAGGCGGAAGGTTTGCTTTTTTTCGGGCGATGACGTCGCTTGCAAAGTTCATCATTTGACAGCTTCCGCAGAAAGATCGTGTTCCTCATAGCGCTTTCGTTTTCGCCAGAGCGTCGAATCGTCGATCCCTAAAACGGCAGCCGCGTCTTCCATGGTGCGGCACTGCGCGACGACCAAGTTTACGTGGGCCCGCTCGATTTCTTCCAGCGTGTACTTGCCGCCTACGGAAGGCCCTTTGCTGCGCGCGCCTGCGATGCGCGCTGGGAACGACTGAGGCTCAAGCACATCCGCGGGCCACAAGATCAACGCTCGCTCGATGGCGTTGCGGAGTTCGCGAACATTGCCCGGCCAAGCGTATTCCTTAAGCACGGTTTTGGCCGCCGCTGATAGAGTTGGCACGCGACGGCCCGTTGTTTTCGCAAAGAAATGAAGGAAGCGGTCGGCAAGAGGCAAAATGTCTTCAGGCCGATCCCGCAGGGAGGGTACCTTGACCTCGATGACGTTTAAGCGAAACAGCAGATCTTCGCGAAAGCGACCGCTGGCGACGTCGGCTTCCAGATCGCGATTGGTGGCCGCAACCACACGAACATCCGCCTTGCGCGTCCGATTCTCGCCAACGCGTTCAAAGGCTTTTTCCTGCAGAAAGCGCAGTAGTTTCGCTTGCAAGGTGGGTGGCAGCTCGCCAATTTCATCTAGAAATAGCGTGCCGTGCTCCGCCATCTCCACGCGCCCCGGTTGGTCGCGAACGGCACCGGTGAAGGCCCCTTTGGCGTGCCCAAACAATTCGCTGGCCAACAATTCTTCGGTCAACGTGGGGCAATTGACGGTCACAAACGGATGTTCCCGACGCGGGCTTTGCAGGTGCAGCGTGCGGGCCAATACGCCCTTGCCGGTGCCATTTTCACCGCGTAGCAACACGGCCACATCGGAAGCGGCGGCTCGTTCTACGATGGCAATCGCGGCGTGCATTGCGGGCGCTTGCGGCTTTAGATCGATCTCGGGCGTTTCCGCCTGCAGTTGGTGCTCAAGGTTTGCGATCTTCGCTGCAAGCGATCGTTGCGTCTTGGCTTTATCAACCAAGTGCCGGATCTGGGCGGGTGTGAAGGGCTTTGGCAAATAATCCCAAGCCCCTTTGCGGATCGCGTCGACCGCGGTCTCCACCGTGGCGTAGGCGGTGATCACAATGATGACGACGTTGGGGTTAAGCTCAAGCAACGTCGGAATCAAGTCTAGGCCGCTATGAGTGCCAAGCTTCAAATCCAAGAATACGATGTCGAAGAGGCCACGCGAGGCGGCCTCTTTCGCGGCCGCCGGCGATCCCGCTTCAACCACCGACACGCCCATGGTCTCAAGGCAGATCCTCAACGTATGACGAATGTTCTTTTCGTCATCGATGATGAGTATGGAAAGGCCGTTCATGGGTTGTGAGCGCTAAGTACGCGATTATTTGTTCGGAGCGCCGAGTAGTTTGTCCAATGCCAGGTTCAACATCAACACATTCACACGACTTTCGCCCCACAGCCCCAGATCGCGTCCCGTGGTTGCGTCTGCCACAAGGGCCTGGATTCGTTCTACGTTCACCCCGCGCGCCTTGGCCACCCGGGGCATCTGCCAACGTGCCGCTGCGGGAGAAATATGCGGATCGAGGCCGCTCGCGGAAGCCGTCACCAGTTCCACAGGCACGAGCCCCGGCGCATCCGGATTCTCCGAACGCAAGCGGGCGATGTCCGCTTCCACCCGTGCCCGAAGTTTGGCGGATGAGCCACCCAAATTCGATCCCGAGGACGACGTGGCGTCGTACCCGTTGCCTGCCGCCGAGGGTCGCGTTTGAAAATACCCTGGCGCCGAAAATGCCTGACCGATGAGTGTAGAGCCCACAACCTGCCCCCGACCATCATGAACAAGGCTGCCCGCGGCCTGTTTCGGAAAGATGAGTTGCCCAAGCCCGGTCATCACGAACGGGTAGATCAACCCAGTGACGATGAGGGTGACGAGCGTGGCTCGCAAAGACACCAGCATGGTTGACTTTAACGAAGACGTTTCAAGTTGAGGGGCGTTCGCTTCCATAGTTTCGGTTCCCATTGCCATAGTGACCCCGCTTTAAACCAAGTGAAGGGCAACCAAGATTAAATCAATGATCTTGATGCCGATGAAAGGAGCAATGATTCCACCAACCCCGTATACCAGCATTGAGCGACGAAACAGAGCCGCCGCACCAAGCGGCCGGTAAGGTACGCCTCGCAACGCCAAGGGTATGAGGGCCACGATGATGATCGCGTTGAAGATCACCGCGGAAAGAATGGCGCTGGAAGGCGACGCCAAACGCATCACGTTGAGCGGCGAGATCTCAGGATAAGTGACCACAAACAACGCCGGAAGTATGGCGAAGTATTTCGCAACGTCGTTGGCAATAGAGAACGTGGTCAACGCGCCGCGAGTCATCAGGAGCTGCTTACCAACTTCAATGACCTCGAGCAGTTTGGTTGGGTTTGAATCGAGGTCCACCATGTTGCCGGCCTCCTTGGCCGCTTGCGTGCCGGTGCCCATGGCCACGCCCACATCAGCTTGGGCCAAGGCTGGAGCGTCGTTCGTGCCGTCGCCGGTCATCGCCACCAAATGCCCCTTCGCCTGTTCTTCCTTGATCAAACGCATTTTCGCTTCAGGTGTGGCTTCAGCCAGATAATCATCGACGCCGGCCTCTTTCGAGATGGCCGCGGCGGTTCGAGGGTTGTCACCTGTGATCATCACAGTGCGAATGCCCATGGCGCGGAAGCGTCCGAAGCGCTCTTTGATGCCCGTTTTCACCACGTCACTGAGGGCCACAATACCCAAGATCTTGGCGCCATCCGCCACTGCCAACGGCGTGCCGCCTTCGTTGCCGATCGCACTCGCCAACGCGTCGAGATCGCTTGGAACCAAGCCCCCTTGGGCCTCAACCCAAGCGCGCACAGAATCCACCGCGCCCTTGCGCACCTGGCGCGTCCCCACATCGCATCCGCTCATACGCGTATTGGCCGAGAAGGCGACAAACGTCGCGCCGACCAGTTCGTTTGCGGCGCGCTCGCGCAGGCCCTGGTCCTGCTTGGCAAATATCACGATAGACCTGCCTTCGGGTGTCTCGTCGGCAAGGCTCGCAAGCTGCGCCGCTTCCGCCAACGCGGCCTTCGATACACCTGACACAGGAACGAAAGCCGTGGCCATGCGGTTCCCGACGGTGATCGTCCCGGTTTTATCGAGCAAAAGCACATCCACATCGCCGGCGGCTTCGATGGCCCTACCACTGGTGGCGATGACATTTTTGCGAATCAAGCGATCCATTCCCGCGATGCCGATCGCCGACAGCAAACCGCCGATGGTGGTCGGAATCAAACACACAAGCAACGCCACGATTACGGTTGATGAAAGCTTGATGCCACCATAAAGCGCAAGCGGCACCAAGGTCACGCAAGCAAACAGGAACACCACCGTCAGGCCCACCAGCAGAATGTGTAGAGCAATTTCATTGGGCGTTTTTTGCCGTGAAGCGCCTTCCACCAGCGCGATCATGCGATCGAGGAACGCTTCACCCGGGTTGGAGGTGATGCGAACAACGATGCGGTCAGAGAGCACCTTGGTGCCTCCCGTCACCGACGACCGATCGCCACCGCTTTCTCGAATGACCGGCGCCGACTCGCCGGTGATGGCTGACTCGTCCACCGAAGCCACGCCTTCGACAACTTCACCATCGCCCGGAATCACTTGGCCGGCTTCAACAACAACACGATCACCTGCGCGCAGCTCCGCGGCCCCCACAAGTTGTTCTTTACCGTTGTCTGATAGCCGCCGCGCCTGCACTTGGGTGCGCATCTTGCGCAAAGAATCGGCCTGCGCCTTGCCGCGCCCCTCGGCAACGGCCTCAGCGAAGTTCGCAAACAACAGCGTGAACCACAGCCATAGAGTGACGGCAATGGTGAACCACAGCGGGGCTGCGTCTGCGGAAGGCGAAGCCACGTCGCGAACGGCGAGAATCGTTGTGAGCACGCTGCCCACCTCGACCACGAACATGACGGGGTTGCGCATGACCTGCCCGGGCGACAGCTTGATCACGCTGCTGATGGCCGCCTGCTTTAGGATCTTTCCATCAAGCAGTGATAAGGGCTTGTGTCGAATCTCTTGTGCAGTTGCCATAACTAAAAAACCTTTCCGGAAGCCGCAAGAAAATGCTCAACGATGGGCCCAAGGGTCAGCGCGGGGAAGAACGTCAAGGCGCCCACCACAACCACCACGGCAACCAGCAGGGCCGCAAAAAGCCCACCGCCGGTGGGGAACGTGCCAAGCCCCGGTGCCACCACGCGCTTGCCCAACATCGATCCCCCAATCGCCAACACGGGCACAATCATGAGAAAGCGGCCAAACAACATCGCGAAAGCAAGCGTCGTGTTCCAATGCGGCACGTTGGCGCTTAAGCCCGCGAACGCTGAACCATTGTTAGCCGTGGCGCTGGTGTACGCGTAGAGAATCTCAGATAGGCCATGGGGCCCGGCGTTGTTTAGTGCGCCTGTTCCCCACTGAGATACGGCGGCCCAGCCAGCAAAGCCAAGAATCACCATGGGGAAGATCAGCGCGTACAGCATGACCGCTTTCATCTCGGCCGCTTCGATCTTCTTGCCCAAGTATTCCGGCGTCCTGCCCACCATTAGGCCCGCGATAAACACGGAAAGCAGCACCATGATCAGCATGCCGTAAAGGCCAGCTCCCACACCGCCAAAAATCACTTCGCCCAACATCATGTTCACAAGCGGCACCATGCCGCCCAATGGTGTGAAGCTGTCATGCATGGCGTTCACGGCACCGCATGAGGCATCGGTGGTGACGGTGGCAAACAGCGCCGAATTTGCGATGCCGAAGCGCACTTCTTTGCCTTCCATATTCCCGGCCGCATGATCGAGGCTAAGGTTGGCCAACGCAGGGTTGGCGCCGCTTTCGCTGTAATACGAAACCGCCACACCCACCAAGAACAACGCTGACATTGCGCCAAACAAAGCCCAGCCCTGCTTCTGATCTTTGGCCATGCGACCAAAGGTATAAGTCAAGCCCGCGGGAATGCAGAAGATGAGGAACATCTGCAGGAAATTGATGATGCCGTTGGGGTTCTCAAACGGGTGGGCGCTATTGGCGTTGAAGAAGCCGCCGCCGTTGGTGCCAAGCTGCTTTATGACTTCCTGAGAAGCCACCGGGCCCATGGCCAGCGTCTGTTCTGCACCCTGCAGCGTGTGTACCGTTAGGTAGGGAGAGAAGTTCTGGATCACACCTTGCGATATGAACGCGAGGCAAAAAACGATCGACAACGGCAAAAGCACATAAACCAGCGCGCGAATGAGGTCGACCACGAAGTGGCCCACGCCAGATTCTGCTCCCGCTTTGCGCGTAAGTCCTCGCGCCAGCACCAACGCCACGCCAATGCCGGCGCCCGCTGATGTGAAGTTGTGCCACGCGAGCGCCATCATCTGTGACAGGTAGCTCATGGTGGACTCGCCGCTGTACGACTGCCAGTTGGTGTTGGAAAGAAAACTTGCGGCGGTGTTGAAGGCCAAGTGCTCGGACGTGGCCGCGAAGCCCTGTGGGTTTAGCGGCAGCGCGTGCTGGAACCGCAGAAGTGCGTATGTGACCAACATGCCGAGGAAGCTAAAGGCGAACAGCGTGGCCCCATAAGCTTTCCAACTTTGGGTGGCCGTTGCCGGCACGCCGCACAGGCGAAGAAGAATGCCCTCGATTCGACCCAGCGTCCTCGGCGCCGGTCGATTTGGAGACTCGAACACGCGGAACATGAAAGCGCCAAGCGGTTTGGTGACGGCCAAAACCGCAAGAAAAATAACGAAGATCTGCAACCATCCCGATAGGGTCATCGTCGGTCTCCTTAAAAGCGCTCAGGGCGCAAAAGCGCGTATACGAGATACACAAGCAGGCACAAAGACACCGTGCCACCTAGGACGTAATCAAGAATCATCGCGGCTCTCCGTTGATCTGGACGTTGGGGTTCATAAGTTTTTGCAGGCGTTGGCGTAGGCCATCGTCAAGGCGAAGAAAGCCATCGTGGCCAAAACAAAGATGAAGTCGGTCATGCTGTCCCCTTATGCCAGAACCATGCCGATGAAAGCCCCCGCGCGCAGCGGGGCCACCCACTCGCCTCCCTGCAAAATGCAGGAACGATTCCCTTAACCGTTGCGTTTCGCAGGAGCACAAAAAAAGCGTCGCCAAACGCGCACGTAACCGCAGGCAGAGCTTGAACTTTCGTCGCTTACAGACCAGCTTCGTGGCTATGGCTCAAGGACAGGAACGCGCCCGCCCCGAGGATTTCCTCGAGTTGGTGGAACGAGGCAAGCGCGGCAAGTTGAAGCTCTACATCGGCTTTGCGGCTGGCGTTGGCAAGACCTATCGCATGCTGGAAGAAGTGCATGCCTTGCGCGCTCGGGGCGTGGATGCCGTGGTTGGGTTCGTCGAGACGCACGGCCGGGTGGATACAGAACGCAAGCTCGAAGGCCTGGAGGTGGTGCCGCGACGCCAGATGGAACATCGAGGCGTGCCGTTCGAGGAAATGAGCCTGAACAACATTCTCAAGCGGAATCCTGCCGTGGCCATTGTTGACGAACTGGCCCACACAAATGTGCCAGGGAGCCGAAACCGCAAACGATATCAAGATGTGCTCGAACTTATGGACGCCGGCATCAACGTGATCGGCGCTTTCAACGTTCAGCATCTTGAAAGCCTAAAGGATCTAGTCGAGCGACTCACGGGCACAGTGATACGCGAAACCATCCCGGATAGCTTTCTTAAGCAAGCCGATCAGACGGTGAATCTTGACCTCGCCGTAGAGGACTTGCTTCAGCGCCTGCAAGCCGGAAAGATCTACGCCCAGGATAAGATTTCGGCGGCGTTGGGAAACTTCTTCAACGAAAAAAATTTGGCTCATTTGCGCGAACTTGCGCTGCGCGAAGTGGCCGAGAGCCTAGAGCGTGCCTCACTTCGACCCGCGCCGAGCACGGCTAAGCCGCGACAGGATGCCCCAGGATCGCGCGTCATGGTGTGCCTGGCGTCAGGTTCGCCTTGGGGCGCACAACTTGTGCGCAAAGGTTCGCGCTTGGCCGGTCGGTTGAGCACGGACTGGTTTGCCGTGTTCGTTGAAACGCCACAAGAGTCGCCAACCCAGATTGATTCAGAAGCGCAGAGGCGGTTGATGGAAAACACAGAACTTGCCCGCGAGCTAGGCGCTGAGGTTGTACGTCTACACAACAAGAATCCGGTGGCCGCGTTGATTGATTTCGCCCGCTCACACAGCGTGGGTCACATCGTGGTCGGGCGGTCGCATCAAGCAGCCTGGAAGCAGGTGTTGGGCCTCTCTGTTCCCCTGCGCCTGGTGCGGGAGGCGAATGGATTGGACGTTCACGTTATGGCGACACGAGTCGAGGAGGAAAAATGAAACTGCGACTCAAGTTGGTTCTGGCACAAGCGCCCTTGGCGATCGCTTTAATCGTTGTCGGAACAGTGTCAGCCTTTGTGACCCTGCGGCTCGGAGATAACACCCGCCTTATCCTTGCTGACAATTACCGCAGCGTTCTGGCGGTGCAACGCATGAAGGAGGCGATTGAGCGGCTGGGCGGTTTGTCGCTGGTCAAGCTTACGAGACGCGCCCATCTTCACGTCACTCAACCCTCGGACCACCGTGCTGCCTTCGAACGAGAATTGGTCGTCGAGGAGGGCAACATAACAGAGCCCGGGGAAGGTTTAGCTGTGGCGCAGGTGCGTGCGGCGTGGACTGAATTCACAAACGACCTACAGACGTTCGATGCGCTCGCGGATCCAGACGCGCGCGATGTCCATTACCTGAAAAGGCTGGCGCCGAAGTTGGAACTTATCAAGCGTTTGTGTGACGACATCTTGGCCGTGAACCAAGACGCGATGGTGCGCAAGAGCAGCCGCGCCGAACAAAGTGCCGAACGCTTCGAGCAGCTTGTCGTGCTCGTGGTGTTGTCGGCTCTGATTTTAGGCCTCATGGCTTCAGCTTGGCTCACGACAAGATCTTTGCGTCCGTTGGGTGTTGTGACGGCCGCCGTGCGTAGATTCGGGCAGGGCGATCTGAAGGCTCGGGCAGATGTCGTAGGCAACGACGAAATTGTGGTCTTGGCGAAGGAGTTCAATAGCATGGCGGACCGCTTGGCACAGTATCGTGCCAGCTCACTGGGGGAACTGCTGGCGGCGCAACATGCGGCGCAGGCTGCGATCGACGGCCTGCCCGACCCTGTGGTGATACTTGACCAACAAGGACGCCCCCAGGTCGTCAATCAAGCGGCAGTGCAGCTGCTGTCTCTATCAAACGAGGGTGGTGACGCCGGCCTGCTGGCAGACGTCGACCCACGCGTGCAGGCGGTGGTTGATAGGCTGCGCGTGCACGTTTTCTCGGGCAAGGGGGCCTATATTCCCCGCGGGTTCGAGGACGCGATACGGGTTGCAAAAACCACCGACGGCGAACGCATTTTCTTGCCGCGCGGCTCCCCGATATACGGCGACACTGGCAGCATCGTCGGCGCGGCCATCGTTTTGCAGGACGCCACGCGCCTGTTCCGCTTCGATGAGCTCAAGAACAACGTTGTGGCCACTGTGGCGCACGAGTTTCGGACACCGTTGACTTCCCTGCGCATGAGCTTGCACCTTTGCACCGAAGAGACGGTGGGGCCCTTGACGCCAAATCAAGCCGACTTGCTGTTTGCGGCACGCGAAGATTGCGAACGCCTTCAGACCATCGTCGACGACTTATTAAATTTGGCGCGTCTCGAATCTGGACACATCGATCTTCAGCGGCGCAACATAGAACCTGAGGGGCTCGTAAGTATGGCCCTGGATGTTCACCGTTCTGCTGCTGAACACGCCAATGTCAAACTTGCAGCGGAGATACCGCCCGGCTTGCCGGAGGTATTCGTCGACGTTGATCGCATCGCCTTGGTGTTCACAAACATTCTCAGCAATGCCATTCGCTATTCTCCGGCAGGTTCGAGCGTCATCGTGCGGGTTTCTGCGGAACAGCCAGAGGTGCCGTTCGAAGATCATCGTTCTAAGCCTCCTACCTGCGTGATGTTCGAGATCATCGACGCTGGTCCCGGGATTCCGGTGGCTCACCAAGCTGGCCTCTTCGAAAAATTTTACCGGGTGCCAGGCAGTCCCGAGGGAGGCTCGGGCCTCGGGCTTTTCATAGCCAAGGGAATTGTGCAGGCCCACGGTGGGTCCATAGGTGTTCGAAGCCAACCGGCTGAGGGGACGTGCTTTTGGTTCAAGGTGCCGACCGCAACGGTATGACCGTGCATACCCTGCAAAACACAGGGCAGCATGGGTGGCAGGGCCCAGCGTAAGGCGCTTGCGAGCGGAACACCCTTTGCAAAAGTGAGTGTCATGACCAAGTCTTCATTGTTCAGGCTTCAAACTCGTTATTCAACGATCGTGACAGGCCTTTGCTTCGCCCTGTGCAGCGGTCGCCTGCACGCTCAGCAGATGGCAAATGATCAAAACCAACTCTCACCCAAACCTAACTACGTCGTTGGTGGCTACGTCGAGGCGCTCTACCAATGGAACTTCAATCGCCCAAGCAATGGCATCACCAACTTTCGTGGCTTCGACAACAGGCACAATAGCTTCACGTTGTCGAACGTGGCGCTGGACGCGGCGTGGGATGAAGCGGCACTGGTTGGACGTCTGACCTTGCAAGTGGGACACACGCCTTCCACCTACTATTTGGCTGAGCCCAGGCTGGCGGGAGCCGATGGCGCCAACGCCACCAACATCGAACTTTGGAAGTACGTTCAGCAGGCGTACGTCGGGTATCACTTTGGCGACGCGGTCACGGCTTCGGCTGGCGTTTTCCTGTCGCCCATAGGCCCAGAGTCGATGGCCGTGCGAGACAATTGGAACTGGTCGCGTTCAAATCTGTTCTATGGGCTGCCGTTTTATCATACAGGGGTACGGCTGCAGTACGCCTTGTCAAAGGCTTGGGCGGCCACCGCAGCGATTTACAACGGCTGGAATTCCGTCGTCGACAACAACAGTCAGAAATCACTCTCGTTGCAGCTGGCCTATACGCAACCGAAAGTGATCTTGTCGCTGCTTTACTTCGGCGGCGTCGAGCGCGCCCCGGCGGCGTCAGAAGGCAGCGGGTGGCGGCATTTGGTGGACGCACATCTTACCTGGCATGTGAGCCCACGCGTGTCTGCCATGGTTCACGCCAATGGGGGTTTCGAGCGCACCCGCTTTGGTGGAAGCCATTGGGCAGCGGGTGCAATATACGGCCGCATCCTCCTTGTCGATCGCCTTTTCCTCGCGTTGCGAGCCGATGCGTTTCGGCAGGACGTCGCGCAAAACGGCGAGGGCCGAGAATCGCCGATCTTCTGGCCCACGGCTTGGGTTTCGTCAGGCACCGCGACGATCGATTATCGGCCGCACGACCGTGCCTCGTTCCGTCTCGAGTTCCGGCATGATCACGCAGGAGGCGACATCTATTTTGGATCCAACGTGGCGGGCGTTGGCAACGTGGTACCGTACGTCGCCAATCGAAGGTCGCAAGACACGCTCACCCTTGGGGCAACCACTTGGTTCTAATACGAGTAACGACGAACCGAAACGTTCATCACCAGCCCCAGCGACACCAACACTGTTAACACACTGGAGCCGCCGTAGCTGATCAACGGTAGGGTCACGCCCACCACGGGCAGCACGCCTGTAACCATGCCGATGTTCACGCTCACCTGCCAAAAGATAATGGCCGCGGTGCCCACGCACACAGCGGCGCCGAAGCGATCACGCGCTTCGGAAGCCACCCGCAGTGCGCGCAATATCAAAAACGCATAGGCGCACAAAACCACGGCGCAGCCCACAAAGCCCCATTCCTCGGCCCAGACGGCGAAGGGGAAGTCGGTCCACAAAGCTGGCAAGTTGCGCAAGCGAATCTGCGATCCTTCCAAGAAACCCTTGCCAATAAAGCGGCCCGAGCCCACCGCGTTCATCGCCTGGCGTGGCTGCCAAGCCGTCGCCGGATCCAGGTTGGGATTGATGAACGCCAGCACGCGCCCTTTTTGGTAATCATGCAGGCCGTACTCCCAGATCGGTGCAATGGCGAGCGCCGCCAACGCGCCCAAGCCCAACATCGTTTTGGCTTTGAGCCGTGCCGTGATCATCACGGACATGAAGATAAGGAGCACCATCATCGCCGTGCCGAGATCGGGTTGCGCCGCGATCAACAATACAGGCAGACCCACGATCGCCGCCGGTACAGCCAGGTGCTGCCACGTGCGGCCATCTTGCAAGGGCGTGTCGTTGAGGTATTTGCCCACCGCCAAGATCACAACCACCTTCATAATTTCAGAAGGCTGAAAGTGCGACGGCCCCAGATCAAACCAGCGTCGCGCGCCTGCCACAACTTTGCCCGCGATCAGCACAGAAACAAGTAGCAACGCGCCTATGCCGTAAAGCACATACGCGTATCGTGCGATGATCCTGTAATCGATTGAAGCGATCACGAAGAACAGCAGCAAGCCCAATCCCAGCCACGACAGCTGCCGCGCAAACAACAAGTATTGTTGATCTTTGACGGAGCCCCACAGGTTCACGAGCCCCAAGAAGATGACCATCATGACGGCCAGCACCAAGGTCCAATCAAACCGAAACACCAGCTTGCGCCAGGAGAACACTTTCAACATTACGAAACCTCAGGGTGAGAGCCGGCGCGGAGGTGGCCCTTCCGCGGCCGTGGCACCGTTGGGAGCGGCTGCGGCGGGCGGGGTGGGGGCGGCGCTGGGCCGCACGGGCAGCACCTTGTTGTCAGCGGCTTCGCGTTCCGCTTTGAGTTCCATGTATCGTTCGGCGATCGCGATGGCCGCGGGCGCCGCCACATCACCGCCGTGACCGCCGTGCTCCACCAACACCGCAAACGCAATCTGAGGAGCCTCAGCCGGCGCGAACCCAGCGAACCACGCGTGATCTTGGCGCGCATAGATCGGTGGCAGTTCACCGGTCTTGACGTTGCGCATCTGGTTGGCTTGCGCCGTGCCGGTTTTGCCTGCCACGGTCACCTTGTTTGAACGCGCTTTGTAGGCCGTGCCTTTGGGGTTGTTCACCACGCCCACCAGCGCCTTACGCACGATGTTCAAAGTGTCGGCGCCGATCGTCAGGTGGCTGCGCACGCGTGGCTCGAACTCCTCCACCACGCGGCCATCATTGGTTTCGATGCGTTCGATGATCTGTGGCAACCACAGCACGCCGTCGGCCGCGATGGTGGCGTAAACCAGGGCCATCTGCATCGGCGTGACGCGCGTGGCGCCTTCGCCAATGGCCGTGTTCAACGCGTGGCCGATCATGAAGCCTTGCTGTGATGACGTTGGCTCTTGTTGGCGGTGCCACTCTTCGGTGGGCACAAAGCCAGCCTGCTCGCCGTTGAGCCCGAGGCCTGTGGGCACGCCGAGGCCCAACATCGCTGCGTAATGCGAAAGGTGCCCCATCATCCCGGGGCGCATGGCCAACTCATAGAAGAAAACGTTGCAGCTTTGAATGATGGCCTGTTGCAAATTCACGATGCCGTGAGCTTTGGTGCAACGAAAGCGGCGGCGCCCCACTTGCACAAACTGGTAGCACTTGGTGCGCTCTTCCGCGGTGATCACACCTTCCTCTATCGCCGATATTGCAGAGATGGCCTTGAACGTGGAGCCGGGGTTGAACGTGTCACTCAGGCAGCGGTCACGCAGAGGTCGAAACGGATCGCTGAACAAACGCGCCGCCGCTTCTGAACTCAAGCTGCCCGACATCGAGTTGGGATCGTAGCCAGGCCGCGACACCATCGCCAAGATGCGGCCCGTCTTGACATCCAACACAACGGCGGCGGCCGCGCGGTATTGCGCCAGCGATCGCTCGGCGGCCTTTTGCACATCGAGATCCAGCGTGAGCACAAGGTTCTCGCCTGGCACCGGCGCCACTTCTGTGGGGCCCGACACAAGATCTGAGATCGCAATTGTGCTGGGGTCGATGCCGCGTCGGGGAACCACGTATTTACGCAACCCCTTTCGCCCGCGCAGGTAAGGCTCCCACTGCTTTTCAAGCCCCGTGCGTCCCGCCAGATCGCCGGGGCGGTAACCTTCATCTTTCAGCGTGCGCAGCTCTTCGGCCGACACTTCGTTCAGGTACCCCAGCGTGTTCGCGGCCAGCGGGCCATTCGGATAAAACCGCCGCGCCTCGGTGCGCACGGTAACGCCGCGGCTATCCATCGATGTCTCCAATTGCGCCATCGTCTCGCGCGAGACATCGGTGGCCACAATGAACGGGCGGTCCTTCTTGTCACCCACACGCGCCAAAAACGTATCCCAGTCTGGCAGATCTTCATCGTGGTCTGCCAATATCTTCAGCAGTTGCGTATACGTGGCGCGGTCCAAGCGCGACGGCACCACCTCAACGTTGTACGCCGGTCGCGTCGAAGCCAACACGCGGCCGCGGTGGTCGCGGATCTCGCCGCGCAACGCGGGCAAAATTTCAGTGCGGATCACGCTGTCGGCGGTCACGCGGTAAAACGAATCGCCTTCAAGCACCTGCAGGAAGAACAGCCGTGTGCCTAAAGCGCCGAACACCAACAGCACAAGCAATGCAAAGTATCGTGTGCGTCGCCTGATCTCCGGCAGTTCGGCGTTTTGTCCCGCGATTTCCATAACGGCCGTAAAACTTAGCGTTGTGTGGCGGCGTGGCTTAACGAACGCTTGCGGCGGCGGGCCAGGCCCACGCGCAGACGCGCCGGATCCAAGCGGCCTTCAAGCTGGCGCAACATCCACATCAGAGGCGGCGCGAATAGACCCGTGAGCAAGGCTTCCACAGGTGCTTCGCCCAAACCTTCGTAACCGCCCTCAGGGTTCAGCTGGGCACGCACAACCACAACGATCAAGCCGGAGAGCAGGCCGGCCAGGAACGCGATGCCGGCGCTCAAGATCACGCCGCGCATAAGCACGCGCGTGGACATCAAACGCGCGCCTTGGCTGAGCAACAAATACACAAATGCGTGCACGCCCAACGGGGCGCCCGACACCAAATCGAACAAATAACCAAGCGCAAAAGAAAGCAGGGCCGCCGACGACAGCGACCACCGTTCTGAAAACGACACGTGCAACACCACCAAGAGGCCACACGCTGGGGTGACGATGTGCACGGGCGCCAGCTCCAAGACTGTGGATTGCAACAGCACCAAGATCATGGCGACGATGAGGGTGGCGGTGGCTCTCATTTGTAAACCGTAATCCCGCGGGCAGGGGTGACCGCACGGCGCGTGCCTGCGTCGGGATCGGGGGCTGGTGCGGGGGCAATCACCACCAGCACTTCAGACAAACGCACGAAGTCCACATCGGGTGTCACTTCCACCTCTTGGTGTAGGGAGCTGCCATGAGTGATCTTGCTGATGCGCCCCACTGGCAGATCACGCGGGAAGTTGCCGCCCAAACCACTCGTCACCACGATGTCGCCTTCTTGCACTTCTTCGCCGCGCGCCAAGTATTCAACAACGCTGCGGTAGCCGTTTTCACCGGCTTTGCCCCGCAAGATGCCCCGGCTGCGCGTGCGCGGCAAAAACACATCCAGCGCAAATCGAGGATCCACGGCCAACTGAATGTCAGCGGTGTTGCCGGCCACGCGATCGATGCGGCCCACCACGCCTTCAGGTGTGATCACAGGCATGCCACGCGTGAGCGCGCCTTCGCCTCGATCCAGGGTCACGCGTGCCACGCGGAAATACGGCGACGTATCGATGGCCACCACGCGGGCCGAGATTGTCTCCGACGCGATGGCGTTGCGTAGGTCAAGCAGCTTTTGCAGCCGAATGCTTTGCGCAGCGCCGCGTTTGGCCTCAAGCAGCTCCGCACGCAAGCGGCTGTTTTCGCGCCGCAGGTTTTCGTTTTCAGACCGCACGTGCACCAGATCCACGTAGCGGCCCGCCAAGTTGCCAATGTTGCGGCCCAAAGATGAAAGCGCCCCTTGCACAGGCGATAGCAGATGCAGAATCCCGCGATCCAAGGTGGACAGTTCGCCTGGGTTCTTCGCGCTCTGGCGCAGCAGAAACAGCGACACGAGCAGCGTTGCCGTTACCACGGCCACCTCTCGCAATTTTTGTCGGGTGCCGGTCATCACAAACACACAGCGATCGAATCAACAAGAGCTCACGCGGCCGAGGCCGCTTGCCGCATCACTGCAGCGAGACCTCTCGTAAAAGATCCAGTTCATCTAAGGCTTTGCCTGTGCCCAACACCACCGCGCACTCGGGGGCGTCGCTCACCATCACAGGCAAACCGGTTTGTTCACGCAGAAGCTGATCCAGGTTGCGCAGCTGCGAGCCGCCGCCGGTCAAGACGATGCCACGATCAACGATGTCGGCGGCCAATTCGGGTGGCGTGCGTTCGAGCACCGACCGAACGGCCTCGACGATCGAAGCCACGGGCTCGGCCAACGCCTCACGGATCTCGTCGCTGGTGACCACCAACGTCTTCGGTACACCGGCCACCAGATCGCGGCCTTTGATGTCCATCGATTCGGTGTCGCCCCACGCGGCCGCGTTGCCGATCTTCTTCTTCACGAGTTCAGCGGTGCGCTCGCCCACCAGCATGTTGTACTTGCGCTTGATGAAGGCCACGATCGCTTCATCCATCTTGTCGCCGCCCACGCGAATCGAGCGCGACGTGACGATGCCGGCCAGCGAGATCACGGCCACCTCTGTGGTGCCGCCGCCGATGTCCACCACCATGTTGCCCGAAGGCTCGGTGACGGGTAGCCCCGCGCCAATGGCGGCCGCCATCGGCTCTTCGATCAAGTGCACTTCGCGGGCCCCGGCGGCCAATGCCGAATCGCGCACGGCGCGCTTTTCAACCTCTGTGATGCCCGAGGGCACGCCTATCGCGATGCGCGGCTTCACCAAAGTCTGGCGGTTGTGCACGCGCGTGATGAAGTAGCGAAGCATGGCCTCGGTGACCTCGAAGTCGGCGATGACGCCGTCTTTCATGGGGCGCACGGCCGTGATGTTGCCCGGGGTGCGGCCCAACATCTCTTTGGCGCTGCGGCCGACGGCCAGCACTTTCTTCGTGCCGTTGCCATTCCGTTGCACCGCCACCACCGAAGGTTCATTCGAAACAATGCCCTTGCCACGAACAAACGTGAGTGTGTTCGCGGTGCCTAAATCAATGGCGAGGTCGTTCGAGAAGAGCCCGTAGACCCAGTCAAGCAGCATTCGTTTGGTTTCCGGCGGGAAGTCTGGCCACGCATACGGAACAACGCCATGAAAAACACCTGTCGAACCGCAGCGACCTCCTCTTATCACACGCCCCCCCAGGCGCCAAGCGCGGTTGGCGAACGCAACGAGCGATTGTTTCGCGTGCTTGGCCCACAGCGTCGCGAACGGCCCCTTCGCGAAGTTGCGAGCAAAACCACAGCGCGGGGTGACGTACGGAACCTCAACTGGTAGATTCGCGGCCCCCAACCCCTACGGAGGCCCAGTTTCCATGCTCGAGCAGATGCGTCAACACTCCCGAAGCCTGCTCATCTATGCGTTGTTCGGCATCATCATCGCGGTGTTTATCATCAGCTTCGGACCGCAGTCGTTAGGAGGCTTCAACGCCCCCGGCAGCACCGTGGATTATGCCGTGAAGGTGGGCAAACGCGAGGTGACCGCACAAGAGTACCGCACGGCGTTTTTGTTGGCTGGCGGAGACCGCTTTGATGGGGAACAAGCCAAGCAAGCCCGCGTGCGCGAGATTGTCCTCGACCGCTTGATCGATCGCGAGCTTTTGGCCCAGCAGGCCAATGAACTTGGTTTGGTGGTCAGCCGCGAAGAGGCGGAAGATTTCGTCGCCACGGGCAAGTTCTTGTTGTTTGGTGGCGCAAAAGCATTCTCAAATGAACCCGGCTTTAGCTACGACGATTTCACGCGCTTCATCCGCTACTACGGCTTCACGCCCGCCACCTTCCTTGAAATGCAACAGCGGGAGCTTCAGGCCGAACGCGTGCGCGCCTTCCTTAAAGGAGGCCTCACGGTTTCCCCCACCGAGGTGAAGGCTGAATGGGAACACCGCAACACCCAGTTAAACCTTGAATACCTGCGCTTCCCCGTGGGGAAGTTCGAGGCCGCCGTCGCTCCGTCGGCGCAAGACGTGGCCGCGTACGCCGCCGCCCACGAAGCTGAACTTAAGGCCACCTACGAAAAGGATAAGGCCTTCCGCTACACCAAGCTGCCCAAGGAAAAGAAGATCGAAGTGGTGAAGCTGGCTTTGGCGGCTGACGCTGCAGACGCCGACAAGCAAGCCGCGACGAAGAAACTCGAAGCCGTTGCCTCAGCCGGTAAAGCGGGACAAGCCCTGGCCCTTGCCGCCAAGCCTTTGACCGCCGACGCCAAGTCGAACGTGACCGTGGCTCCTCCCGCCTGGCGCCGCGAAGGCTCCGAAGGTTTGGGCGCCGACCTGTGGACTGAAGTGATGGCAGCGGCAGACAACGCCGTTTTGGGCCCGAAGACGGCCGAAGGCTCGGTTTATGTGGTTAAGGTGCTGGGCGCTCGCGAAGGTGATCTGGCGTATGATCAAGTGAAGCTTGAGTTGGCAGAAGAGGCTTTGCGCAAGGACCAAGCGACGGCGAAGGCCAAAGCGGCGGCCGAGTCTGCCTTGGCGAAGGCCAAAGAAGCGGCTGGCAAAGATCCGGCGAAAACGCTCAAAGATGTGTTCCCATCCCCAGCCGAAGGCGCGCCACCCGTGGGCGACGCCCCACGCGCGGAAGAAACAGGCTTGTTCATGCGCGAGGGCATCAGCATCGAAGGCATCGGTCGTTCGGCTGAACTCGCCAAGGCGGCGTGGGCTTTGACGCCCGAATCGCCATTCTTCGGCCCTGTGGAAGTGGCAAGCAGCTTCGTGGTTGTGCGCCTCAAGGAGCGCAAAACGGCGGACCCTGCAGAGTTTGAGAAGAGCAAAGCCACTGAGACGCAGATGGCCGAAACGGTGAAGAGCTACCAGGTCATGACCGAGTGGTCGCAAAACCGCTGCAAGCAAGTGCAGCAATCTTCGGGCATCAAAGTGAACGATCAAATCTTGGTTTACCCCGACGGCAAGAAGGGTCTTGTCGACTACAAGCCCTGCACGCCGGCTTCGCCTTTCGGAATCTGAGATGACGGGCGCACGACTGGCTCGGGCGCCCCAACACCGACCGCCCTGGTTGGTCTTGGTCGCAGCCCTGATGTTGATGTCGGCCACGCGGCTGGGTCTGTCAGGGCTGGTGACTTTGCGCGGGCAGCCTGGCGTGGTGCTGGCACAGTCAAACGCTGCGATCCCAGCCGACGAAGCCCCCGCCAAAGCGATTGAAGTGGCAATGCAGCGGGTGGAGCAACGGCACCCGCTCTTGGTCAAAGCGCTGGCCGGCTTTCAATTGGGCATAGCCATGCTCGTGCTCTATGTGGTGGCGTCGATTTTCACCCTAGATCCGAGGGGCCGTATGCTGGCGCTTTTGGCTGCTTGGGTGGGTGTGCTTTATCATGCAGTCAACGCGGTGTTTGGTTTGGCTGTGGTTCGTCCGGAGATAGTGCGGGTGGCGCCCGAATTGGCGCGACGCCTGTCGTCGACCATTTCCGGTTCGTCCGCTGGCGAAGTAGAGGCCACGATCAAAGCGCTGGCCGTGATCATGCCGCTGGTCACCGCTTTGTTTGGGATCCTGTTTTGTGTGGTCATCATGGCGTTTTTCGGTGGTCGCCGCGGGCGTCGGCTTTACGGCTTGGAAGACGCCGCTCCTGTGCCTCAAGGTAGACCTGCGTGACCGCGCGTCCAGAGGCCCCGGCGGCGGCACGAAACGCGCTTCCTCTCGTGGTTCAAATCGAAAGCGGGCAGGGGCAGCTTTCGCTCACGTCATTCGGCCTGTCGCATGTAGGGCGTGTGGACGCGCTGGCGATGACAGTGCCCAACCTGCGCTTTCCTTTTGATTTGTCGGGCGGCTCGACCCGCTTTGCCAACCGCCGCTGCCAGCTAAACCAGCTTACGCTTTCGTTAAGTGCCAACGATGTTGTGCGGCTTTTGGCGCGCGCACCGCTGGCTCAGGTTGGCATCTTGCGGCCGATCGTCGAGATGGGACCTGATGGGTTCACGCTGCAAGCGCGCGTTGAGGTGGGCAGCCACGGCGCCGAGCTGCTGGCGGCCGGTTATTTCCGCGTTCTGCAGCCGCGGCGTTTGCGCGTGGCGGTTTACGATCTGCGTTTACACGGCTTTTTGCCCATCGGTGCGCCGCAGGTGATCACAGCGCTGCTCAAAGCCGTGTGTGGATCCATTCTTGATCACGGTCCTGCGGATCGGCCGCCGTTTGCGTACCTGCAAGGGCCCACCGAAGTGGTGGTCGAGCCGCTTGAGTTGGCGCTGCTGGATCTGTTTCCGATGCGCGGCTGGCGCATGCCTGGGCGTGGCGGCTTGGGTTTGCTGCCGCTTGGACATGGTGGGGACCGCGTGTTGTTGCGGTTTGCACCGTTGACGCGCGCCGCGGACGACGACGACGAGTTTTCGTTCGGCTCGTCATCCACCCACTCAGGCGGGCGTGCCGCGTATGAAGAAGGCCGCAGCTTGTTTGCCGAGGCGGAATCGCATTTGGCCACAGGTGATGTGGCCGCGGCGCTGGCGCTTTACCGTCGTGCGGCGACGCTTCACTCGGGCAACGTTTTCGTCGCCACGCGTTTGCTGCAACTGCTGTGCATCACGCCCCAATCGCTGCGTGAAGCTGAAGAGCTGGCCAGTGCGCTGTTGGCGCGCATGCCCGGTTTCGCGCCCGCTTTGTTGGCGCGCGCCGTTTCGGCATTGGCCCAGGGGCGTTCCGCAGAAGCTGCCGAACTTTACGAACAATTGGCCCAAGCCGGCGAAGCCTTGCCCAGCTTGGAAGCGGCCACGGCGCTCACCGCCGCTGCCGAAGCTTACTTGGAGGCGGGGCAAACCGAGCGCGCGTTGGGCTTGCTCGAATCGGTGCGCGTGGCGCGGCCCGGGCACCCGCGTGCGCTGGACGTTCTGCGCCGCATTTTCGGCGTGCAAAAGCGCTGGAGTGAGTGGCTTGCGTTGTTGCGGCGCCGCGAGCTCGAAGAGCCCAGCCCCGTCGCACGCGCGAAGCTTCTGTGCGACGCGGGTCAAGTGTTGTTCGATGAGCTTGGGCAAGTTGATAAGGCCGCCGAACGTTTTGCCGAGGCCGTGGTGCTTGATGAAATGTTGGCGCCGGCGTGGCTCGGCTTGGGCCGCGCGCGCAAAGCTTCACGCAACCATGACGGCGCCAGGCTTGCCCTTGAAAAAGCGGTGGCTTTGTTCGCTGCCATGCGCGCCACCGACTCACAAGCCGAAGCGCTGGCGGCGCTTGCGCAGTGTGAAGAATCAGCGGGCGTGGACGCGGCCGCTGAAGCGCATTGGGCCCAGGCACTTACGTTGCAACCCGGCGCCGTTGCATGGCTGCAGCAGCGCGCGCGTGTGCTGTCGCGCCTGGGGCGTGGCGAAGAAGCCGCCCAGTTGCTCGCGTCCGCAAGCGCTGTGTCCGAAGGCGATGATAAGCTTGATCTAGACGTAGAGCGCGCAGGTTTGTTGGGCCGCGTGCTTGGCGATAAGGCGCGAGGCCGCGTGGCGCTTGACGATGTGTTGCGCAGCAATCCGGCCCATCTTGGCGCGTTGGACGAATTGGCCGCCCAAGCGGCAGCTGAAGATCTTGGCGACGTGCTGGTTCGCTTCGAACGCGCCCTGGAGCGCATCACCGATCCCGTGATCTTCGCCGCCGTGTTGGGGCGCGCCCGTGACGTGGCGGATCGTGCGGGCCAATCCGATTTCGTGACGCGCGCTTTGGCCACCGCGTCCGCCACGGGCACCAACGCCGGCGCGCGCGCCGCGATCGCGTGGGCCGAAGAGTGGTTGGCCGAAACCGCCGGCCCCGCCGAGCAACACGCCGCCGTGGCCGCCGATTTGGTGCGCATCATCGAGGGTTACCTCAGCTCCACCACGGGCGCCGCCGGACCCTTGCACGGTGAGCTTGCTTTGATGCGAGGCCGCTTGGCCGAAGCGCAAGGCGATGACGAAGCGGCGCTCGCCGCGTTCGAGAAAGGTCTCGAGGGCGCGGCCGCATTTGACGTGTGTTTGGAGCTCGGCCAGCGGTCGTCGCAGTTGTGGTCGGCACAAGGCAAGCCTTCGGCTGCGGCGAAGGCGCTGGTGCAGTCAATCGAACAAGCCGGCACGCCCCGCGCAGGTTCGAACGAGAGTGAACGTGTTGCCGAGGTTTGGATCGCGGCCGCAAAGCTGTTCGAGCAAGCCGAATCCAAGGACGCGGCGCTGGCCGCCTGGCAGTCGGCATCGGAACGGGATCCTTCGCGCGGCGAAGCGTGGCGCGCGCTGCAAGAGGCCTACGAAGCGCGTGGCGAATGGGAATTGGTTGCGCGAACTTTGCAGGCGCATGCCGCCAACACGCGCCTTGCTGAGCGCCGCGATGCTTTTGCAAAACTCGGTTGGGTTTACGCTCAACATTTGGCGGATCCGGCGCAAGCCGACGCCGCCTACGCACGCGCGCTTGAAGTCGACGCCGAGCACGTGCCGTCATTGTTGTGGGGGGCGGCGCGCGCGTGGGATGAAGGCCGCCTCGACGAAGCCGCCACAATTTCTGAACGCTTGCTGCGTGTTGCGGGCCGCCCTGATGGCCGTGGTCTGGTGTCGAGCCGAGACAAGGCGAACGCACACTTGCGCTTGTCGCGTTGGGATCGCTTGACCGGCTCCCTCGCGGACGCCGAGGCACATCTTGAACGCGCGCTGGCGCAAGAGCCCCACGGCGCCGATTTGGCGCTGCTTGTTGACGGGCTTGATTCCGCTGGATTCGCAGAAGCGCTGGTCAAGGCGTTGGCCGGGCGTCTTGAGTTGGCGGCGCCACTGTCACCCGAGCAGCACGAAATTGAAATGGCCTATGCACGCGCGCTTGAGCGGTTGGGCCGTTCAGATGAAGCCTTGGCGGTGTATCGTCGCCGCTTGGTCGCGGCGCCCGAGGATCTTGAAACACAAAAGCGGCTGATTGAACTGTGCCGGCGCGAATCGCGTTTTGACGAACTGCTTTTGACGCTCGAACGCTTGCTTGCGGTGAGCGAACAGCAAAGCGATTCCACCGAACCACGCGAGCCCGATCCCTTGGTGCTCAAGCTTGAAATTGCGCGCGCGTTGTGGCGTTCGGGCAAAGACGTTGAACGTGCCGAAGACATGTTGCGCGCGCTGATGCAATCACCGGCCGTACTCAAAGAGGCGGGCGATAGTTTAGGGCGTTTGTTGTTGGCACGGGGCGCATGGCAGCAGGCCGACGAAGTGCTGGCCCGCGCTGGTTTGATCGAGCCCTCGTCAACCGAAGCGCATTCGTCAACACCGACGCCCGACAACGAAACGGCGTCTGACTTTGTGAACGCTCCCGGCTCCGCTGTTGAACTCGCGCCACTGGCGCCGGCCATCGAAGAGCCTGCGTTGGTGGTTGAACGTGCGCGCGCGCGCCTTGAGGGGGAGGCCGGGGTGCCCGCGGCCTATGCTGTCTTGCAGGGCTGGCCTTTGCCCACGTTGCCCGTCGCGGGTCTGGCTCTGCGCGCGGAGTTGGCTCGCAAGGTGGGCAACGAAAGTGATGTGGCTGCGGTTTTGGCAGAAGCTTCAGCGCGTTTGGCGCCTGGTGCCGCAGGCGTGGATGGTGCGCTTACCGCGGCGGATCGCGATGCCTTCCTACAGCTGGCGGATCTAGGTTTGCCCGGCGGCCTTGGGCCGTTGCCCTTACTTGAACGTTTGGCAGAACGCGGACCCGTGGACGCCGCCGCGGCACAACAGTTGGCCGCGCTCTATGAAGCGCTGGGTGACGTCAGCGGCCATGAAGATAAGATCGCCGCTCTGCTGGCGCCGCCCAGTGAACTTGAGCCCACGGTCAAGGGCCGCCTGTGGCTCAAGCTCGCTCAACACGCGATCACACAAGATGATCATGCGGCCGCCGAAGAGCGTTTTGCGCGCGCGTTGGCTGAACCTGTGCCTGCGCCGATACGTGCGGGTTGGCTTGTGGCGCGTGCGGCTTTTGCCGTCAGCCAAAAAGCTTTGGACGCCGCGGTGGCTGATCTTGATGAAGCGCTGGCTGCGGATCCGAACCACGTTGGTGCGCTTGGCGCTTTTGCCGAGCTGTCTTACCGCTTGCAAGATTGGGCTGAGGCACGGCGCGCGTACGAAGCGCTCAGTGAAAAGCCTGATCACACAGGCGTGATCGAACCCGTGTTGTTGGCGTTCCGCCGCGCCGAGCTGGCCGAAATGTTTGGCGACGAGGCGGCCGCCGAGGCGAACTACCGCAAGGTGCTTGAGCTTGAGCCCACGCATGCAGGTGCGAGCGAAGCCTTGGCTGAATTTGCTTACCTGCGCGAAGACCACGCTGAAGTGGTCAAGCTTCTCGCGCCCGTGCTGCAGAGTTTGCCGGCTGAGGCGGTGGGCCGCCGGGTCGCGCTTTGTGAGCGCATGGGCGAATGCTTGCTCGCGCTGGACAACGCGGCTGCCGCGCGCACCTACCTTGAAGAAGCCACGCGTCTTGAACCCACACGTTTGACGGCCTTGCAGCGGTTGACCCAGGCGGCAGAGATGCTGGGCGATCACGTATCGGCGGCGTCCTTGTGGAACCGATTGTCACGGCTTTACACGTTGCCCCGTGAGCGCGCGCGCGCGTTGTTCCGTGAAGGCGAGTTGCGGCGCGTTTCATTGCAGGAGTCCACGGGCGCGATGGACGCCTACTTGCGCTCGGCCGATATGGATCCCACTTTCGCTCCGGCTTTGGTCCGGCTGGTGCCGTTTTATTGGCAACGCGGCGAAGTGTTAGATGTGGCCGGCGTCGCTGCTGATCTGCAAGCCAACGAAGAAGGCCGGGAAGCGGCACAGGCGGAGCAGTTGAGCCTCATCTTGTGTTTGGCCAGCGCCGCGGCTGGCGATGCCGTCTTGGCGGCGAAGATCGCTCCGCCCGTGTGGCCCGCTGCTTCCGAAATCTACGCGGCGTTGTCAGAACTGGCCGCGTTTGCGCCAGACGCCGCTTCAGCCAAACGCCGGTGTGAGGCCGCGTGGGCGTTGCTCAAAGAGGTCCTACCGCAACCGCTTGCTGAGGAAACCATGCGTGTGGCCGCCTCGACCGCGCCCGACGCCGCCGACGTGGTGAAACGTCTTGCCACCCTGTTGACCTAAAGCGAGTCTATAATCGCTGCATGTTCACGCGGTTGCAGGTGAGAAGCGTTGTTGTTTTGCCTTCCGTTCTGCTTGTGCTTTCCGGCTTGGCCGCGTGCCATGAAGGCGATCATTCGTTTCGTGAACCGCGTCTGGGTCTGGGCGCCGACGCGCGCACGCCTGCGGGTGTGGCTGAGGATGGCGGCTGGCCCGGCGCCAACGACGCTGCCTTCGCCGCTGACCTGCGCCGTGCCGCCCCTCGCCCCCCGTTCGCGCGCAATGTGATTCTGTTCATTGGCGATGGCATGGGCTTCGCGCAGGTGGAGGCGGCCCGTCGCTTTGCCAATGGCAACACTGCGCCCCTGACGATGGAAACCTTGCCCACGAAGGGGCGCATGTTTACCCGCAATGCCTTGGGTGGCATCACCGATTCCGCGGCGGGGGCCACAGCGTTCGCCACCGGCAGAAAAGTGCAAAATGAAGTTCTTGGCTTACAGCTTCCTGGTGGAGGAGCGCCGTTGCCCACGGCGCTTGAGCTGCGGAAGGCCTTGGGTGCGGCCACCGGCCTTGTGACGCGTGAGACGCCGATCGTGGATGCCACGCCAGCCGCGTTCATCGCGCACCAGAGCTCTCGTTATGCCTACGATGGCATCGCGCACGATCTGTTCGACGTGGTGAGGCCCGATTTTTTGGCCGCCGAGGCCGTCGTCAATGCTGACAACGTGGTGGCGGCGGCCGCCGGATATACCGCAATCACCGAAGCTCCAACGGAGTTACCCATGCCCGGCACCGTCAAGCTTGCCTGGCTCTATGAAAGCACGCCCCCTGCGCTTTCGGGCGTCGCGGCCACGGCCATCAGCTTCCTTTCACGCAACCCCGTGGGGTTCTTCTTGCTGGTCGAAAATGAAGGCACCGATACGGCTGCGCATGCCCACGATTTGCAGCATGTGGTGGCGTCGGTTCTCGAGCTCGATCGCGCGGTGGCGGCCGCACTTGCATGGCAAGCGGGCCGTGGTGACACCTTGATTGTGGTCACGGCCGATCACGAAACGGGCGGCCTGTCTTTGGCCGACGAGCCACCCCAGGCGGGCGTTCTGCCCCGCCACAGCTTCGCGGAGACCTGGCACACCGCCGCGCCGGTGCCGTTGTTCGCGGCGGGGGTGGGGGCCGCGCAGTTTCCCGCCGCCATCGAAAACACAGAACTGTTCCGCTGGCTTGCCCCGTAGGGCCGTGCCTTTGTGCGACTGGAGTCTCACAAAATCGTGAAAAAAGCTGATGAAGTGGGGCCCTGCCGCCCACATACCGCATTGACGGAAAATTTACTCGATTGTCACTTCATCGTCGCAATAGGTTAGTCTTTCAGCTCGGCGGTTGGCATCGCGGCTGCGCCTTGGGAGATCTGCAGTGAACGTTCCCCAATATCTCAGTGACGAGGTCTTGTTGTCGGCTTTCCCCGCCGCCTCCTGGGCCGACGTTGAGGCCACGGCCTTGCAGCGCCGCTTCGACCGAAAGTTTGTGCTTCGTGACAAACAACTGGAGCAGGTCCTTGAGCAAGTGAAGGGGAAGTACCGAGTGCTCCCCACCGCCGGCCGCCCGTTAGCCACCTACCAGACCGTGTATTTCGATACACCCGATATGTTCATGTTCATGCAGCACGCGCGGGGCAAGCGGCCGCGCTTCAAAGTGCGCATTCGGCACTATCCTGATCGCCAAGTCTCGTATCTCGAAGTGAAACAAAAGACAAACCGGGGCGAGACCCTGAAGGAACGGAAACAGATTACGTTTGGCCAAGACGCCATTGCGGCTTCCAATTACAACTTCATCCGCAAACACACGCAACTTGATCCGGCTGCGTTGCGTCCGCTGCTGGGCACCAACTTTTTGCGGTTGACGTTGCTTGATCCCGTGCTGGGTGAACGCGTCACCTCGGACATATTTTTGTCGTTTGCGGTCGGAAGCGTAAGCAAAGATTTATCGCGTCTTGTGGTCACCGAGATCAAACAAGCCAACGCGCTTAGCCGCACGCCTTTCACTGAGGCCCTGCACGATGTATCGGCGCGCGCGCGATCTTTCAGCAAATACTCTCTCGGTGTGGCGTTTTTGGGATTGGCGACCCGAGTAAACGCCTTCCGTCCGGCTGTGCGAATGATTGAAAGGCTTGTGCATGCTTGAATTGTTTGGTGCGAGTGCGTTCCTAGATGCCGAAGATTTTGGAAAGCTGCTGACGCGTCTGATCCTCGATTTGCTCGTGGCCACGGTTGTCATCCGGGGCGTGTATTACCCGATGTACCGACGGCGCGAATACGTCTTCGTGTTCTATATGTTGAACTTGGTCACCCTGTTCATCTGCACGTTGCTGCGCAAGGTGCCCATCGAACTGGGGTTTGCTCTGGGCCTTTTCGCGGTGTTCGGCATCTTACGCTACCGTACCGAAGCCATGCGCAGCCGCGATCTGACCTATCTGTTCGTGCTGATTGGCGTAGGCATTTGGAATGGCCTATCGAACAAGAAGATCAGCGTGTCTGAACTTTTGTTCGTCAACGTGATCACGGTGCTGGCCATCGTGATTCTTGAACGGGCCTCGTTTGGTGGAATTGAAGACGAGCAATTGGTGCTTTACGACAAACTGGATCTGCTTCGGCCGGAGAAACGCACAGAGCTGATTGCCGATTTACACGCGCGCACGGGTCTCAAAATTCATCGCGTTTCCGTGGGGCAGATCGATCTGTTGCGGGATACCGTTCACCTCACTGTTTTTCATCGCCCGTAAAGTTTTACATGCTTCGTCTTGCATTTAAACTCGTATCTTCTGCATGTCTTTGGGCAGCGTTGCTGATCCCCATGGTGCGTCCGTCGCCTGCGCAAGCCGCTGACGAAGAGCTGTGGACAAAAGTGGGTGTCCGCTACAACTTCAACAAACGCCTCCGCCTCGATTTCGATCAGCACATCCGGTTTCACACCGATCCGTGGCGCGTGGACAATGTGATGCCTGATCTCTCTGGGAACTACGACATCAAGAAGTGGCTGCGTGTAACGCTTGGTTACCGCTACTTACAGATGCGCAACCGCTTTGAACGCTTTGTGGAATGGCACCGCGTTTACGCCGATGTCCGAGTCAAAACGAAAAGCCACAAGTTCAAGGTTTCGAATCGGCTGCGCTACCAAGAACAACGCAGCTCGGATTTTTCCGCCGACAACCGCCATTGGTTCCGCGACGAGCTGCTTTTTGGCTACGACACCGATAGCTTCTGGGACCCCTTCGTGGGCACCGAGCTCTTTTATGCCATTGCTGGTCAAGATGGCACGGGCTTCCATAAGTATCGTTTGGAGGCCGGAGTGGACTTTGAGGTAAACAACCACCGCTTGGGCTTCGAGTATCGTTACGAAGACAAGCTTTTGGACGTTGGCGATCCGTCGTTGCACATCCTCGTGTTGTCGTATGCATTTGACATTTAGGTGCTCCATGAACAAACACGGTCTTTGCGCGCTCTGGTTTGCGTTCGTCGTTGTCGCTGCTTGCGGCGGCGGTGAATCAGAACGCAGCATCCCCGGTTTACAAGCGGTCCCCGTGGCCAAGGCCCCTGAAGGCGCCTGCGTTGCTCCGTCTGCGTCCATGCCTGATTTTCTCGATCGCATCGGTTGCCGCGAGGACTTTGTGCAGCTGTCTGCCGCGCCTTTGGACGCAACCATTCCCGGTGCGCGGTCGATGAAAGTCATTTTGGATCAAGCTGATGGCGATAAGCTTTATTTTCAGAACACCACAAAGTTTCCCGTTCACTACAAATTTGCGTCGATGGCTCTGTCAGGCAACGGCAAACCCGTGGTGCCGCCTTTGTCGTCGTTCAACCAAACTGAATATTACTCACCCGATCGTCGCTTCATCTTGGCGGCTGTCACCTACTACGATCAAGCGAAGGTGTGGACCTTAGAGCTAGCTCCCTACGACACGGCGAACGCAGCCATGCAAACCAAGTTGTTTGCGGCCGTCAAAGCCGCAACGTACTTCGGCACCGACTTAGTGATTCACCCCACGTCCGATACCGCTGAGGCCACCGCAGCCACGCTGCCTCCAGAGGTACCTTTCTTGGTCAACGAGATCCTTTTTACGGGCATCGATTACCAACCGCTCAACATTGCAACGTCTTACGGTCGGTTGCGTTTTGTAAAGGAAGCCGATCTGCACAAAACTTACCTTTCGTTCCGCGACATCGTGGTTCTGGATCGAGTGCCGAACGACATCGCCACAGTGGTGGGCATCATCACGCAAGATTTCCAAACGCCGCTGTCGCATTTAAACGTGCTTTCCCAAAACCGCCGCACCCCAAACATGAGTTTGCGCGGAGCCGTTACCAACCCGGCGCTTACGGCGCTGAAGGACAAATGGGTAAAGCTGGAAGTGGGGGCCTTTGCTTATACGATTGTTGAAGTTCCGGTGGCGGAAGCAGACGCGTGGTGGGAGACGAATAAACCCGCCGCTGTGGGCGTGCCCCGCATGGACTTGACGGTCACCGCGCTTAAGAACATCGAAGATCTCGTGCCCAACGACGGGAGCTTGCCGTTGCGAGAAGCCATCAAAACGGCGATCCCTTCTTACGGAGGCAAAGCCGCACACTTTTCTTCGCTAAAGCACATTCCAGGTCTTCCGGTTCCCCGTGCCTTTGGCATTCCCGTCTTCTATTACCAACAGCACCTGGATCAAAACGGCATCTCGGCAAAGATCGCTGCGATGTTGGCCGATCCTTTGTTCAAAAGCGATCCCGCCACGCGCGATAAACAACTGACTGCCATTCGCGCAGACATCATTAAGGGGAAGGTTGATCCTGCGTTTGAGGCAGCGTTGTTCGCAAAACTAAAGACCGAATTTCCGAGAACGCGCATGAAGTTTCGTTCCAGCACCAACGCCGAAGACCTTGAAGGCTTCACAGGCGCGGGTTTGTATGAGTCGTACGCGGGGCAGGTCGAAGATCCGGATCGTCCCGTTCTGAGGGCTCTGAAGAGCACGTGGGCCAGCGTGTGGTTGTTTCGCGCGTTTGAAGAGCGTGAATATCGCAGCATCGATCACAAGTCCGTTGGCATGGCCATCCTGTGCAGCGTCTCGTTTGTGGACGAGGAGGCCAACGGTGTGGCTCTGACGGCAAACCCTTTTGACACCTCCGGCCTAGAGCCGGCCTTCTACGTCAACGTGCAAAAAGGTGAAACATCGGTGGTGTTGCCCGGTTCCAAGACAACGACTGATGAACTGATCTATCATTATTACTCGCCAGGTCAGCCCGCGGTCTATTTGGCCCACTCCTCGCTTGTGGGCTCGGGTAAAACGGTGATCACGCGTGAGCAAATGTTTGAGCTTGGCGGGGCGCTCGACAAGGTGCACGAATACTTCCGGCCCGCCTACGGCACGGCCGCGGGCTTTTACGCCATGGACGTGGAGTTTAAATTCGACGACATGGGCAGCGGAAAAACACCTACGGTGTGGATCAAACAAGCACGACCGCATCCCGGGCGCGGACAGTAAGCAGCAAAAACGAAAGGGCGCCCTGGCATGAACCGGGGGCGCCCTTTGTGTTGTGCCGGCGGCGTTTTTAGAACTCGAATTGGCCGAATGAGTTCAGATCTTTGAAGGCCTGCACCAGGCGTGCTGTCATGCCCTTTTCGCCGAGCCACAGCCAGCCGCGGGGATCGATGTACTTCTTATTGGGCTTGTCTTCGCCTTCGGGGTTGCCGAGCTGCGACTGCAAGTAAGCTTTCTTGTCATCCATGTATTTACGGATCGGCTCACAGAACGCCCATTGCGTGTCTGTGTCGATGTTCATCTTGATCACGCCATAGCTCACTGCGGCCTTGATCTCTTCGGGCGATGAACCAGAACCACCGTGGAACACGAAATCAACAGGCTTGGGGCCCGTCTTGCGTTCCTTTTGGATCACGTCTTGTGAGTTTTTCAAAATGTCTGGCCGCAACTTCACGTTGCCGGGCTTGTACACGCCGTGCGTGTTGCCAAACGAGGCCGCGACCGTGAAGCCACCGATTGGCTTCAAAGCGTCGTACGCGGCCATGACTTCAGAGGGCTGCGTGTAAAGCTTCGAGTTGTCGATCTCGCTGTTATCAACGCCGTCTTCTTCGCCGCCGGTGACGCCAAGCTCGATCTCAAGCAGCATGCCCATCTTCGCCATCCGCGAAAGCACGCGTGCGGAGATCTCCAGATTCTCCTTGAGCGGCATTTCGCTGAGGTCCAACATGTGCGAGCTGAACAGCGGCTCTTTGTTCACGGCGAAATACTTTTCGCTGTGATCCAACATGCCTTCCACCCAAGGAATGAATTTTTCCGAAGCGTGGTCGGTGTGCAAGATCACCGGAACGCCGTAGGCCTCAGACAATGAACGCACGTAGTGGGCACCTGCCACGGCGCCCGCGATGCAGGCTTGAAGTTTGTCGTTCACCATCGCCTTGCCTGCGTTGAACTGCGCGCCGCCGTTCGAGTACTGAATGATGACGGGGGCGTTGGCTTCTTTGGCGGCCTGGAACGCGGCCGTGGTGCTGTTCGAGCCGATGACGTTGACCGCAGGAAGGGCGCATTGCGTCTCCTTCATGTAAGCGAAAACTTCTTTGACGGCGGAACCCGTCAAAACGCCAGGCTTCAATTTCATCTTGGACATGCGTTTCCTCGTTTGCTTTTCGCGAAAGCAGGGGGTGGGTTTCTAAAGATTGAGCCCGAGGTCGTAGCACTTTTCGTAACGGATTGCTTTGCCCAAATGCCATGTGACCGAAGCCGAAACATTCGTTTTTGTTGCCTTTCGTCCGCGAAACTTTGACGGAATCGGCACACAAAGCGCCACAAACCTGCCGGTTCAAACATGCTTCGCGCCTCACATTCAGCTCAAAAGCCCGCTTTTTTACCTTGTCCCGCTCCAATTCGGGCTTTGATTAACCCAATGAATTCGGCATGTTCTTCTCGTTTAGCGGCTTTGACAGGGCCCAGAATAGCCAATTTGTGGGTAGCGGTGCTCGTCTGCGTGGCGGCGGTGGCCTGCGGCGGCTCGGACGAGGGCGCGGGCGGGTCGGGCGGCAAGGGCGCAACCGGCGGCAGCGGGGGGGGCGGGGCCACAGGTGCGGGCGGGGCCACGCAGCCCCAAGAGGCGAACTACCGGCCGTGCGACCCTACGTCGAAAGTGGGCCAATTCGAGCTTGGCATGAAAACCGATAACGGCACCTCGCTTACCATCTTTCAGGGCAGCGTAAAGGACGGTGTGAACCCACTGGAAGTCTTCTCTGTCACGCAGTCCTCCGGCGTCTGCCGCGTCTCGAAGCAAACAATCAGGCAATGTTCACCGGCATGCACGGGTGACACACCATTGTGTGGGCTTGATTCCAAGTGTGTGGCAAGCCCCAAACAAAAGGACTTGGGCACCCTCACGCTCACAGGTTTAACCCAAGCGCTGACGGCGACGCCGTCGGGCACCAAGTTCTACACGAACAAAGAAACGATCGCATACCCCGGCGTAACGGAGGGTGCTGACGTCACGTTGTCATCGTCAGGCGGCGATTATCCCGCGTTCACATTGAGCACGAAAGGGATCGCGCCGCTTGAGGTCACCTCCACCACGCCTGCCGTTAAGAAGGGTTTGCCTATCACCCTTTCGTGGAAGCCGCCCCTCGTGAGCTCCGGCGCGCGCGTGTACATGGTGGTGAGTCTTGACAACCACGGCACCACCTCACAGCAACTTGAGTGCGACGCCCCCGACACAGGCTCGTTCGAGATACCCGCAGCCTTGGTTGATGCGCTCTCGACCCTGGGTGTTTCGGGATTTCCGACGATGACATTGAAGCGCCGTTCGGTTGAATCAAAAACGGTTGGTAACGGATGCGTCGAGTTTAACGTCACCGCTGAGGCCGTACTTGATCTCGCCGTTGACGGCGTGACTTCGTGCCGGACCACCGAGGACTGCCCCATGGGCAAGACCTGCGAAGACGTACGTCGCGTCTGTAAATGAATCACTTGTCCACCTTCCTTATGTTCGGAAAGGATCCACCATGAAAACGAAGAATGGTTCGATGGCTTTGTGTGGTATCGCGTTGCGCCCCACGTCTCGCTTAGCTCTTCTTGGGGGCATCGCGGCCTTGGCGCTGCATTGCTCGTCAGGTGGTGGTGGCGATGATGAAGGCAATGGCGGCAATGGCGGTGAAAGCAATGGCGGAGACACCGAATCAGGTGGCAGCAGCGCAGGAGGAAAAGGCGGCGGTGGGGGTGCCGCCAAAACGGACGGCGGATCCGGCGGCAGCAATGTGGGCGGCTCGGGCTCAGGCGGAAGTGGTGGGGGAAGCAGCGGCGGCATGCAGGCTGGCGGTTCTGGGGGAATGGGTGGCGGCATGGGAGGAGGGGCGGCCGGATCGGCGGCAGGGGCGGGAGGCACCGCGGCTTCTGACAAGCGTCCTTGGTTCACTTTCTTCACCACGAGCCAAGCTGGCATTGTGTCTTTTGCGACCGACAAGGTGAACGGCTTGGGCGGCGACTTGGGAGGCCTAGCGGGGGCCGACAACATTTGCACGAAGCTTGCCCAGAAAACCAACCCCGGCGATCAAAAGACATGGCATGCCTTCTTGAGCGTCAAAGCCGGTCCGAATGGGCAGCCCGTGAACGCCATCGATCGGGTCGGCAAAGGCCCCTGGTACGACTTTAACAACAAGCTGTTCGCAAAGACGGTGGCCGACTTGATCCCCGACAACACGGCCACGGGCGGCCGGCCCAAGGGCGGTGATCCGGCGCTAGCGATCATGTTCACCGACGAAAACGGCGATCCGATTCGACCCGCCATGTCGGTGGACAACCACGACATGCTCACGGGCTCGGACAAGAACGGCAAGTACGCGGCCGGCACGGGAAGCACCTGCAACGATTGGACAAGCACAGACCAGAACCTGCCTCCGCCCATGATCGGTCACGCTTGGCCTCGCTCCAACAACAATGGTCGCCACTGGATCAGCGATCACCCCGCAGGTGGTTGTGGCAAAGGCATCGACACTGAGCTCAAAGCCAGCAACGGCACAAAGACCGTGGGCGCGGGCGGCGGCTATGGTGGTTTCAACTGCTTCGCGGTCACGGGTCAGTAGGGGATCCTGCTGCTGCGGGGGAACGCCCAAGAGATGTGCAAGTCGTTTATGGCGTAATGAACATGGTCGCGCGCTGGGGTGACGGCTGCGCCGAATCAGGCAGTACGGGAGGTTACGATTGGCTCGAGATGCGCCGATCTGTCGGATTGGTGGCAGGGAAAATTCCGTTGTGGACCGAGGTCGCTCTGTTTCACGCCGACATATACGCCCTTCGCAATTTTTGCGGGCGGCGAGGTGAGGCCTAAGATTCGTGACAGCGTCTAGTGCACCGCGAGCGGTCACTAACCCATCGTAAAACCTCTTTAAGGCCGGCCTTAATGAACAGTCATTAACGCGACTAAGTGTGGCTAAGTCAGGATTTTTCCAAAGCTAAGGCTATCGTGTGCGATAGTTCTGGCTTTGTGGCATCGTCCGTTCACGGACGCCTCGCCTTAGGTTCCCCAAGTGACATGACACGCACGGCCGGCCGCGCAGGCAAAGCAAAACGCGTTGCATTGGTCATTGAAACCTCCAACGCCTACGCGCGCGGGCTGTTAGAGGGCATCGGATCCTTTCTCCGGGAGCAGCGTTTGCCTTGGGCCGTGGATCTGGTTGAGCACGCTCGGGGGAGCCCCGGGGACCTGGCGGGCTGGAAAGGAGATGGCGTTATCGCACGCCTCGAAAACGCGCGCGTCTCACACGCAGTCATGGCCTTGGGTGTGCCCGTGGTTGACGTTAGCTCTGCGCGCTTGTCGCCGCAGATCGTGCCCTGGGTGGAAACGGATGACGTGGCCATTGCGCAGATGGCTTTTGAGCACCTGCGGCAGCGAGGCTTTCGCCGCTTTGCCTTTGTGGGTGATCGAGGTTTCAACTGGTCTCGCTGGCGCGGGGAGGCGTTCACGAGTCTGGCTCGCCAGCATGGCCACGAGGTCGATGTCTTTGACTCGTCACAAAAGCGTCGCAACCTCGCGCGTTGGCTGCGTGGGTTGCTTCCACCCGTGGGCTTGATGGCGGCTTATGATTCCTTGGCGCGAGAAGTTCTGCAGGTTTGTAAGGCGGGGGGCGTGGCGGTGCCTGAGTCAGTGGCTGTGATCGGAGTGGACGACGACCCGTTGCTCTGTGCCCTCTGCACGCCATCGTTGACAAGCGTGCGGCCCGACGCGCGCGGCGCCGGCGAGCGCGCGGCCCAGACTCTACAGCTATTGATGACGGGCCGTGCGGTGGCCGCGGTGGCAATACGAATCCCGCCGCTAGGAATCTCCGAACGTCAGTCTACTGAAACCCTGGCCGTTGCGGATCAGGTTGTGCGGCAAGCCTTGCGCTTCATTCGAGACCACGCGCAAGAGGGCATCAAAGTCCCCGACGTCCTTGCGGGCTCAAGGCTATCGAGGCGCGTTTTTGATGCACGATTTCTCAGCGCTGTTGGCCATTCGCCGGCCGATGAAATCGCACGATGTCGCCTGGCAGCCGTAAAGCAACTGCTCGCGGAAACGGATTTGGCTATCTATGAGATCGCCCAACGCACGGGATACACACACGCTGAATATCTGTGCGTGCAATTCCGGCGGTGGTTCAAGGAGACACCGCTGCACTTTCGACGGCGGTATCGTCCGAAACGCGCGTCGTAAAAAAACACAATTTTTGGGGCGGGTTTCTCATGGCAACCTCAAAGTTGCCCAGCAGAATCGATGCATGCCCATTGTGCGTTCAGGTGAAAAAGTGAAAGTGGTGGTCGTGGGCCTGGGGTTCGGAGCCGAGTTTTTGCCGATTTACCAGGCGCATCCCCATGCCGAATTGATCGGCATTTGCCAGCGTCGTGTGGAGCCCATGCGGCAACTCGCCGAGCGCTATCAGATTCCGAAGACCTATGAATCGCTGGGTCAAGTTCTGGCCGACCCTGAAGTTGATGCGGTCCACATCAACACACCCATCCCTGACCATGGCCCCGCCACCATCGCGGCTTTGCGCGCGGGCAAACACGTGGCATGCACCGTGCCGATGGCGACCAGCGTGCAAGATTGCGAAACCATCGTGAAGCTCTGTCGCACCACGGGCTTGCAGTACATGATGATGGAGACCGTGGTGTATGCGCGCGAATTCCTCCACGTTAAGTCGTTGCTTGACGATGGGACGCTCGGACGGCTGCAGTTTGTCCAGGCCAGTCACCAACAAGACATGGATGGCTGGCCTGGGTATTGGGAAGGGCTGCCACCACTTCACTACGCCACCCATTGTGTGGGGCCGTGTCTTGCCTTGATAGGCGGCCGTGCGAAACACGTGAGCGGGCTCGGTTCAGGACGCATTGATGATGCCGCCGCTCAGAAATATGGATCGCCCTTCGCCGTGGAAAGCTGCCACATCGAGGTGGCGAATTCAGACGTAGGGGCGCGCATCTATCGGTCGTTGTTTTCCACCGCGCGCCAGTATCGCGAAAGCTTTGATGTATACGGATCTTTGGCGAGTTTTGAGTGGCCTTTGTTGGCAAACGAAAGCCCGGTGCTACACCACAAGGGAAGGCCCGAACCTGCGATCCCCGAGCGCATTACGGTGCCGGATTTCGCTCGGTTGCTGCCTGAAGCTCTGCGCCCGTTCACACGTCACGGTGTGTACGACGCCTCAAGCAATCAACACCTTTCATTCTTGCAAGGTGACGGCCATGGTGGCTCACACCCGCACCTTGTGCACGCGTTCGTCTCCGCGTTGCGAGGTGAGCGACCGCCTTTCCCAGACGCGCAGACCTCGGCCAACTGGACGTGTGTGGGCTTGCTGGGGCATGCCTCGGCACTGGCGGGGGGCCAAGTGATGTCGTTGCCGGAGTTTTGCGTATGATGACATCGCGGCGGGAGTTTCTCGCGGTGGCGGGAGCTGCGAGCGAGATCGGCGCGCCTTCTGCGCGTCGACGTGGCCATCCTGAACTCGCACTGGCCACGATTTGCATCGAAGGCTTTGGTCCCACGAACTTCGCTAAGACATTTAAGGCGGCGCCGCTTTTGGGTATGAACAATATCGAATTCAATTTGTGGCACGCAGATCAGCTCACGCCCCATTCTGTTAAACGAATTAAGGCGATTTGCGATCGCCAAAAGCTGCGGCCCATCAGTTTGCAGGTCAATGCCTTCGTGGGGGCCGATGAACCAGAAATTGCCCGAGAAGTAAGTCGTTGGTTGTGGCTGATCGAAATTTGCAAAGCATGGGGATGTTCTCTTATCAAGGCCACGGGGGAGGCGCGCGGCACCCGTGGCGGCACCGCAGGAATCATGAACGTCTTGGCGCAAGTGCTGCCAGCGGCGCAAGCCGCACACGTTCGAATCGCGCTTGAGAATCATTTTGAGAACAACATCGAGTTCCCTGAAGACTTCGAAGCGTTTTTCTCGGCGCTACCACATTCCTCGCTTGGCATGTGTCTCGATATGGCGCATTTCGTGGCCAGCGGGGTTGACCCCGTGCCGTTGATTCAACGCTTCGGTCGCAAGATCTTTCACGTGGATGTGAAAGATTGCGACGGGCCTGGGCGACACCACGTGACCCCATACGGAAAGGGTTTGGTGCCGCTACAGGCAATGCTGCAAGGGCTTCGAGACGCTGGATACCAAGGCTTTTGGGTGATCGAATATGCGCGAGCCGCGGGCGACGTGCCCCTGGCTGAGCTTGCCGAAGGCATTCACATCGCACGGAGTTATCTTTGAAAAACCTTTCCCTGGCGCTGCTCGTGGCAGGCCTTGGCGCTTGGCACACCTGCACGGCACACGCGGCGGCCCCCAAGGTTTCGGATCCTGCCTATGAGCTGTCGCTGTTCGCACAGGCTCCCGATATCGTCACCCCTACCGGCGTGGCCACCGATGAGCGCGATCGCTTGTTTGTGATCGAGTCTCACACGCACATGCCTCCGGCGGGCTACGCCGGGCCACCGCACGATCGGGTCAAGATCTTTTCCGACGTTAACAACGACGGGCGAGGGGAGCTCATCTCCGTGTTCGCTGACGGTCCGTTCCGCGACGCCATGAACTTGGCTTTCGTGAAACCCGGTCACCTCATTGTGGTGACCCGAGACGCGGTTGTGGCGCTGTTTGACAAAGACCATGATGATCGCGCGGAGACCCAAGTCACGCTTTTACGATTGGAATCTCCCAATCGTTATCCACATTCGGGCCTCCTCGGCGTGGCCGTTTCGCGCGACGGTTGGCTTTACGTTTCGCGTGGGAACATTGGCGGTGCCCCGTATACCTACGTTGGGAGCGATGGCCGACGCCTTGCCGGTATGGGCACCGGAGGCGACATTGTTCGTGTTCGTTTGGATGGAGGCGGTTTAACCTTGGTGGCCACCGGTTTTTGGAATCCGTTCGGCCTTCACGTCGATCGCCGAGGTCGGCTGTGGGCCACCGACAACGATCCAAATTCCCGCGGGCCTAACCGACTCTTACACATCATCGCAGGGGGCGATTATGGTTTTGCTGCACGCTACGGCAACAGTGGCCTTCATCCGCATGTGGCGTGGAATGGTGAGCTTCCGGGAACGCTCGGCTACGTCGGCGGCACGGGCGAATCTCCTGGGGGCTTGCTCACAAAAGGTGAACGTGAGATGTGGGTGGCGTCGTGGGCCGACAACCGGATCGAACGCTTTTCATTGTCCAACGCAGGCGCGACGTTTCGTGGCAAGCGTGACAACTTGATCGAAGGCGACGCGAGTTTTCGGCCCGTGGGCCTCGCAAGCGCCACAAGCGGTGATGTCTTCATTTCAGATTGGGTGCATCAGGAGTATCCGAATCACGGTGATGGTCGCCTTTGGAGGCTGCGGCGGCGCGCTCCTGGCCTGGCCCTGACGCCAGTGCCACGCCTTGCGCCACTTGAGATCCAAATGCAACGTCTGCTCACAAGCAGCGACGCACCTCTTCGTTGGCGCAGGTTCGCATGCGGGAACGACGATTTCGTGCGCGCGGCCTTTGTGTTCCGATTGGCCACCCGCCCAGACTCAATCACTTCACTTGCAGCCTCGCCAAAGCCATGCGAACGTCTGGCGGCCCTGCTGGCCTTGCGTTGGCGCCGCTTGTCCGGCGAAACCGCAGTGTTTGATTCCACGGCGTGGCTCGCCGATGAGGATGTGGATGTTCGGCAAGTGGCCCTGCGTTGGGTGGGCGAAACGCTTGAGCGAAAGGACCGCAGTTCGCTTCGCAAAGCGATCGCCCAAGCTGTGGTCAGCCCGAGTCTCGTAAGAGGGTACCTCGCCACCGAACAGCTTTACGCTGAGCCGCCGCCTCGCGTGTGGTCCGGGGCGTGGCCCGACAATGCCGCACAAGCACCGCCTGGCCTTGTGCAAGCGTTGGTCAAGGATGAAAGTTTGCCCGAAGAAGTCCGTGCCTTGGCGTTGCTGCAATTGACCAAAGCGTCGCCCGATCAGGTGGACTGGCTCATCGGCCTTGTGCACGGACCGTCTCCGCGGATGCGGTTGCCGGCTCTGCGCGCTTTGCCACAAACAACGGTTGCGTCCAATCGGTTGATTGGCATGGCGAAGGACCCCAACGCTGCGGTTCCGTTGCGGCTCACAGCCATTGCACAGGTGGCCGTTCACCCCAACAACGTCAAGGAACTGCTGCCTCTGCTGCGTGACCCGGAAGCTGACGTTGCAATCTTGGTTGCGCGCTCTTTGCGCGTCTTTGTCGCAAATCCAGCCGTGCGCGCAGCTTTTGAACAACGTCAAGCGGAGCCAGCGGATCCTCGCCTCGCCGCCGCTTTGGCCTTTGCTTTGTCACCCGCGGCGACCCTTGAGAGCCGCTCCAAGGACGTGCAGGCCTATAACAAGTCGCTTGAGGCGGGCGGTGATCCGCTCCTTGGTCAGTTCGTCTTTCGCCATCCAGGTGTTGGCTGTACGCGCTGCCATTCGATCGACGGGCAAGGTGGGCGGTTGGGGCCTCCCCTCGACCAAATTGGACTCTCCACGGATCGTACGCGTATCACGCAATCGATCCTGCAACCTTCCGCGGAGTTATCACCGGAGTTTCAGGTGTATGTGGTCACCCTCAAGGACGGCACAGTTCTCGAAGGCACCCAGTTGCATTGGAACGCGGCGGGAGATGTGGCGACGTTGGAACTGCAAACGGGCGAGATACGTGCCTTGCGTACGATTGCCCGGGTTGACACCCCATCCAACTCGTTCATGCCCGAGGGCTTAGGCGATCTCATGACCGCAGCCGAGATGCAGGATCTCATCGCATACCTGCAATCACGTGGTCACGCGAGCGCCTTGAGCACCAAGCAGAATATCTTTGACGGTCGCACGTTGCACGGGTGGGTGGGAAGGCCTGATTTGTGGCGCGTTGAACGCCCCGGAACGGATTCAGCGGCAATCGTAGGCAGGGTGGCGGGGGATTTGCCACACAATGAGTTCTTGATCTATTCGATTCCCGTCAGCGATTTTCGTCTGCAGGCCGAAGTCCTACTTGAGTCGGCGGGGAACAACAGTGGCATCCAATTTCGTTCGGCGCGAATTCGTTACGAGGATGGGCACGAAGGTGTGCGCGGCTATCAAGCCGACATCGGAGGGCCCGCAAACGCTTACTGGGGGAGGCTTTACCACGAGCGAGGTCGGCAGTGGCTTACGCAGGAAACGCTAAGCAAGGGCATCGTGAAGCCAAACGATTACAACAGTTACGAGATCCTCGCCATTGGCAGCCGCATCATCACAGCGATCAATGGTCATGTTGCATCTTGCATTGACGACCCGCGGGGCGAAGCGCGAGGCCTGATTGCCTTGCAATTGCACGGTGGCATCCCCGCGAAGGTTTCTTTTCGGAACGTGGTGCTTGACGATGCGCCCACAAGCCAGCTCATAACGGCACCCCAGCCTGCGTCTTGCGTGGCCCGATAGCCGTGGCCGATGGTCACGGCGCCTCGTTCGGGGGCACCAATAGGCGTCCGCGTGGTCCAAGACACGCGAACGCCTTGTTTATCGTGTCTCTACTCGCGCAGGATCAACGTGCCGAAGTTGGAAGTGTTCGTCCAGTTGTCGGCGGTGCCGTTCCAAACGGCCTGGCCTTCGCGGTTGCCGCCGTTGTCGTCGTCATTGAATGCCACGTCAAATCCGACGAGACGATTTCCAAACGGGATGCTGCCAAGCTCGCTCCAAGGCACTTTGACCTCCACGGTGTAGCCTCCTGGGATGCGTGAAGTTGCGAATGCAACGTTGCTTGTGCGTCCAAATCGCTCAAACAGCGACGTGGCATCAAGGCGGATCACATACTGTCGATCAAACGCGTCGTAGGTGGTGCTGCGGTTGCGATCGCCATCGAAGTACAACTCGATCGAGTCGTCCTGCCAGGGATCCGCCGAATCGACGAACAACGTGTCGTCCAGAACGCGCGCCCCGACGTAGAGGCCTGTGCTGTCCCACAAAGCGTTCCACGTCACGCGGTTGCCCGCGATGCTGCCTAATACGGGTTTATCAACCTTGGTCGCCACCGAGGGCAACGCCCAAGCCGATTCGCTCAGTCGGCCGTCGATCACAGGTGGCGTTGAAACCTTCGCAACGTTGGCGTTCGTGGGTGCCGTGACCGCGCTTAAAGTGACACTGCCGAATCGCACCGTGCTGGCCCAGTTGTTGTTATCACCGTTCCACATCATTTGCCCTTCGCGATCGATGCCATCGTCATCATCGTTGACAGCGATGTCAAAGCCAAAGGTGCGGCCCGCCGTGGCCGATACGCCCAGGGCCGACCAGGGAATGGCGAACTCAACACTGTATCCACCCACGATGGCTGCCGTCGCGGACAACACACCACTTGTGCGCCCGGCGCGCTCGAAGAGGCCCGCATCATTCCAACCCTTAACGAACTGTCGATCAAAGGAGTCATAGCTGGTGCTGCGGTTGTTGTCGGCATCAAGATAAACCTCCGCAGAATCGTCTTGCCACGGATCGGCGGAATCGTTGCTAAGACGGTCATCCTGGACCCGAATGCCCACGAAGAGAAAATTCGGATTCCAGGTGACCGCGTAGCTCACCTGGTTGCCCGATGCCCCCACCGTGTTTTTCGTCACCGGCTGCAGAAGCTCCCATGCGGCCTCATTCAAGTGACCATCCACGACAACGGGCTGAAGCGTTTGCTTGGCCAGCACCGGTGCCGGGGCAAACGAGAGAAACGCGTTGAGCTTCCCGAGCCGAGCCGGCAAAAACACATCCCGCAGTGCCGGGGAAATCGCGAAGCGCGGCACGGGGCCACCCACGATGTTTTCGGTCACATGCGTAAAGCCATCGGCGCTCGTGGGGAATGCTAGCGGCGAAGTGTTGCTGCCGATCGCGGCGTTGTTGCTCAGGGCGTGGCATCCAGCGCACGTTTGCGAAATGGCGCGATTGACGATCGCCTCTGGGGGCAAGGGGCTGCCGATGCGCGTGAGCTCTTGTTGCAAACGATTTCGGAACGGCGATCCCACGGGGTGGGCATTTTGAAACTGGTCGAGCGCGCTTTGATCTTGATTCGGTTGCGCCGAGCTCTCAAGCGGATTGAAGCGCTCCCTATTTTCCCAAAAGATGTCGATGATGTTGGGGTTGGCAAGGTTTTCAACTTGCGAGACAAAGAAGTCTTGAAAGGCCGCAGTCTCAGCCGCGGGGGCGCCGTTGCCGAACAATGACGGGTGCGGTGAGTTTTTCACCGTCACTGGTTGGGCAAACAGGCTGCAGTCTGTGGCGTTACACGTGGACACCAGCTTGAACTCACGTAACAGCCAGGGACTTTGCAAAAACTGGTTGGTGCGAATGCGGCCGCCTGACGCGGGGGCATCGCCAAAATTGTTCAAATGAATGGCCGGCCGGAATCCAGGCAGACCGGTGAAAAAGAACTCTTCAAGCCGGGCCGCACGCAAGTTGAGGTCTGTTATCGAAGAAAGGTCCCGCCAAAAGGCTTGCACGGGTCGGCAACCTTCGCGTCCGAGATCTCCACGCGGGTTAGGCAACACGGCTTCGAAGATGATCAACGATCGCCCCCCGAACTGTTGGCTAGGTTGGCGGGCGGCCGTGATTCGAAACTCTCCGCAATGGGAGCCATCTGGGGGCATCAAGTCAACGCGGTTGACGAGCGAGGTCGTGACGTATTTGGTGAGGCTGCCAGGCTCGGTGGCCTGTAGACCTTCAAAGCGAGGGCAAGAGAACGGAAACGGTGAGCTCACCGTGTTGCAGTGAGGCCGCGCCGCCGATAACCCTGGCGATGGATTTTCGGTGTCCCACAGTTGGTTAAAGAGATCCTGACCCGTGAACCCGGGCACGGCAGACTGCGAGACGATCTGCTCAAGCACGCGGCTGAGGGGAAATCTTTGCAAGACCGGCACGTCGTTGATCATCAGCGAGGCGGCGGGGTCAACGTCTACGCCGGTGACGAGCAGGGCGCTTGATTTCTCGGTTGGTTCGGGGGGCTCGGGCGCTGGGGTTTCGAGGGCGGGGCTATGGCATCCGCCCAAAGCCGCGGCGAGGGCGGCAAAGCGGAGCACAAACGGAGATGCTTTGGATCTGGCAAACATGAACGGCCTCCTTGTAATGGCGTCTGCTTGACCGAACGGTCGGCCCGGGGGCCGTTGACAGAAAAATCGCCTTTCCGAAGAAAAATCGTCGTTCGCGCTTTGTGAAGAAAATATTTTTGACATACGGCAATCGCTCAGTCGTTAAAGCGTTGTCATGGAGCGTGGCGATGAACACTGTGTCCGCATGAAGACCGCATCTTCGGTGGCATTGGATGGCTTGCCCCCTTCTGTGCACGCGCGGGATGCCCTGTGGCTCGAGCGCTTTCACGCGGGAGACCGGCGGTTGCTCACGCAGCTTTATTACGAACATCACGCCGCCGTGACATTCGCCGTCGGGCGGATCCTACCAAGCGTGGATCGTGAAACGGTCGTGCACGATGTCTTCTTACGCTTGCTATCTGACGTCGACTTCCGGCGCTCATTTGGCGGCGGAGCCATCGGTGCCTGGCTTCGTGTGGTGGCTCGTAACCAAGCCATTGATTATGCCCGGCACCAAGCTTACGAGTTGCCGTGCGGCATGGTTCCCGAGCGGCCCCAGGGCGATGCCCAGCTTGAGATTGAGGACGGTCAACATGCGGACGTGGACGCCGCGGCGCTGATACGTCAGTTCGAGCGGGACGTTCTTCCGGCCAAGTGGCGCGCGGTTTTTAAGCTGCGCTTTCTCGAACAGTTGGATCAGTCCGAAGCTTCGCGCCGGCTGAACATGAACCGCACCACGCTTATTTACCAGGAACATCGCATTCGGCGTCTATTGACCAGATTCGTCCTGAAAGGCAGGTAGATCATGACGAAACAAGCATCCGCACAATTCGCTCCATCGGAACCTAGTTGCGCCACCCAGCGCGATCATATCGAGGCTCATTTTCACCTGCGGGTGTTGATCGATGAGGAGCGGAGTATGCGAGCGCATTTGCTGACGTGTCAGCCTTGCCGGCAGTATTACCGGCGGCAGCTGCTGCTCAATCGATTGATTCCCAACGCCCCCGGTGCGGAACAGCGTCTTGCGAAGGGGCTAGGGTTGCCCCCCAAGACGACGAACCCAGGGACGACTTTGTGGCAAAGATGGAGCCAGCGGATTCGCTCACCTAGACCTCTCGCCTTCTCTGCATTGGGCATGGCCGCTGTGTGTGCCGTATTTGCAGGCGCCACGCGGTTAACCACAACCCCGGCAACTTTGCAGGCGCGCGGCGCTTCTCAGGCGGGTGTCAAAGATACGCCTACCCTAATTATCTATAGATTGAACGACGGGCAACAAGTGGCGCCGGTTGCTGAACACATATCTGGATCTGATGAACTCGCCTTTGCATACGTTAACCCCACCGAGTACCGGCGTTTGTTTGTTTTCGCGCGCGATAGCGTCGGTAACCTCCACTGGTATTTTCCCTCGTCGGGAACGCAAGGCGTGCGCGTGGCAGCACACGACGCCACTTTGCACGAGCTGCCGGAAGCCATCCGGCATACTCTGGCCCGCGGCAGCGCAAACATCTATGGTGTGTTTGCCGACGAGTCCATTAGCCGGGCAGACCTGGAACGTTTGGCGGCAAAAGTTGGTTTGGGGCCGTTGCCCCTTCGCAAACATCAAGGGGCACAGATTTATAGGGAAGTGCGTGTGCAGGAGGTGGCGCCGTGACAATAATGACAAGCCTTGTTCTTTCGCTTTTTCTATCGGTGCTTTGCGCGGGCGGTCCGGCGAGGGCGGAAACGGCAACGTCGACTTTTGCGTTGATCGTGGGCGTGAACCACAGCCCTGATTCAAGCCAGACCTTGCACTATGCCGATGATGACGCGGCAAAATACGCCGAAATGTTTGGTAGCTTTGGGATCACATCTCGTGTGCTCACGCGCGCCGATGCGTCAACCCAGCGGCTTCACAGCGGCGTCCTCAAGGCCGCCCAGCCGCCGCGCAAAGCAGATCTGAAAAGCGCCGTGGAACAATTGGCCGCGCTGGTCGCCAAGGCACGTGACCGCGGTGACCACACGCGCTTTTATTTTGTGTATGCGGGGCACGGCGACGTGGAGGATGGGCGGGGCCGGTTGGGGTTGGAGGACGCCCAATTGAGCGGGGCGGACCTTGAGCGTTCGATCCAAACGATTGGGGCCGATGAAACCCACCTCGTTGTAGATGCTTGTTACTCGTACTTTCTAGCTTTCACGCGTGGGGGCAAAGGCGAGCGCCGCTCCTTGCATGGCTTTGCAACCTTGGGCGGCATGCGCGGCAACAAGAACGTTGGCTTATTGCTGTCCACCGCGTCGGCCCAAGAAAGCCACGAATGGAGCGGCTTTTCAGCCGGAGTGTTTAGCCATGAAGTGCGTAGCGGGCTCACAGGCGCGGCCGACGCAAACGCGGATGGCTTGATCAGTTATAAAGAGATTGCCGCCTTTGTGGCGCGGGCCAATCAACCGATCGCGCGCAATCGTTATGCGCCGGAAGCCTTTGCTCGTCCGCCACGAGGTGCCGTTGAGGGTGAGAACGCTGTGTTTTTGGACCTGCGGCCTGCGCTTGATCAGCACTTGGTGCGTAAGCTGCAACTCGATGAGGTTGTGAGCGAACACGTCGCCATTGAAGATGGTCGTGGCATTCGATTTGCCGATGTTCATCCGGGGGCAAAGGCCTATGTCACATACGCCCGGGGGCCGTTGACTTTGTTGAAGGTCAATGATGGCAGTGAACTCGTTATCCCTGCAGAGCCAAGCGAGGCCACGGCCAGCGGATCACCGGTTTGGGAGCCTTCAGCGACCGCGGCCCGGGGTCGTCTCGACGGCGTTTTCTCGGCCACGTTCGACCTGCCGTTTGATCAACAGAACGTAACCGCTTTTTCAATGCCGTCGCCACCGGTGGCTGTCCGCAACACGTCTGTTGCGCCGTCTTGGGCCTGGTGGACACTCGCCGCTTCGGCTGCCACCGCAGGAGCCATCGGGGCGTGGTCGGCGGTCTCGGCCTCGCAGATCGAATCGCAGACACAAACGGCGGTGAGCCAACAGGACGTGGATATGCAGAATGGCCGGCTGCAAAAAACGCAGCAGGTTGAAGCGTTTGCCTTCGGCGCGCTCGCGCTCGCCGGGACCACTGCGTTGGTCCTGTGGTTGTTGGACAGGCAGGGCACCGAACAGGAAGAGCCCTAGCGCGAGGGGCTTCGCGGTCGAAGCTCGGGCTTACAAAAAGCGTCGGTGTTGCACCAGGGGGCCACGCATCCCTCGGGCGCCACGGCCGGAAACGCTGGGATTGCGGCCGTTCGAAAGGCGTACTGTCCGAGACGCGGACAACTTGGGTCGCTTCCCCCTCCCACGTTGACCGCGAGATCGATTCCCACCAACCCGCCGCTTTGCAAGGCCCAAGCATCGATGCCCAGATCACGTGCGTCGACCAGGGCTTCAACTGTGAAACCAGTGGCCGAGGAAAGGGAGGTGTACTGACCGGTCCATAGACCACCGCTTTGACCCAACAACCACGTGGCGGCGCGTTTGGATGTGCTTTCGTTTCCGTTCGGAGCTGCGATGACAAACTGGCGCGTCCCACGTGCATCGTAAGCGGGCGGGTTTAAGAACGTCCCGTTGTCATCAACAAAGATCTCCAGCGAATCTCCGCAGTGCAAGGACGCATCATTGGTGCTCGCCACACGTTCTGTGGTGTCGATTTCAGCGTAAAAATATAGGCCCGTGCTGGTCCATCCAGCCGCGAAGCGCGCGGTGCTTGAGGCCGGTTGTGGCACGAGGCCCGTCCAGCCGGTGGGGATCACAGGCATCAGCGGGAGGCCACATTCGACGACGCCGTCGATCGCCGCTGCACTGACATGCGGCAGGGCTGCACAGTAGTCTGAAGGGTTGGGGGCGACGGCACACGGGGGTGGACACTTTTGATCGGCCTTTAAGCACAGGCCAAGGCTCGCACAGCAGACGTAGCCCTTGGTGACGGAGCAGGGGCACGGCAAGTCCTGGAGCGACCGCGGCTCCGCGCACGCCAGACCCCAGGCGAGCCCAAGGCTGGCGATGGCATAAAGTACCAACGTGCAACCCGTATTCATTCTGCCAATCGTTTGCACTTGATCGTCTGAGCAGGCTACGCCGATTCGTAGGCGTCCAGGCGACGAAAACGCTGCTGTCTGCCGTCAGAGCCTTCGACTTTCCACTCATCATCGCTTAGTTCGATCAGCGCTAAAGCCAGATCTTTAGCGTCACGAGACCAACTTTGCACAAGCGGGGTGTAAACAACGCCGTTGCCACTTTTTGACCATTGCCCCAAAGTGGCCGCGCGAAACTCGAACGTATTCTGGTTGTAGATGTCAATGGTGTAATCGCCCAGGGCCAGCCTTACACCTTTTAGTTGCGCTTTGTCTCGCAGCGGCAGGTTCAAGGGCGGATCATCTATCTGCCAAAGGCCTTGAGGAATTCTTGCCTTGTTCGACAAACGCACGCGTTTATATGTTTCGCTAAAACCGTACATGCCGAGGCAAACGTGTTCGTACGTATCTGCGTCGGCATGAGCCTCGAAGTCAATGGAATGCGGCTCCTGATCCGATCCGAAATTGAACAGCCGGTAGTTCTCGCGTACGTGGCCGTTGGCAAGACGATCAAATGTGCCCGCGATCGCACCCACAAAATCATTTCCCGCAGGGCGGTAGAAGATCATGGCCAAGTGGCCGCCCAACATCATTCTGTATCCTTGCAGGCCCGTTGCCCTTACGGTGTTGGTGGCATGATTTAGCCGCTTCTCAATCTTCCACATGCCATCGAGACCGTTTGCTTCGCTAGCCGTTTTGTTGCGTCCAAAGAGGGAGCCGCAAGCCGAAAGGCCCAAGAGGCCGCTCCACAAGCCGGCATGAAACTGACGTCGTTGCATCAAAATAGCGCACTCCTTTTTCATACCAGCCTGTCAGGTCGGCTCGCGGCGCGCTGATAACCTGAGTTAAAGCCAATCAAACTGATCTGGACTGGGGCGCGCCTTGCCAATCTTTTGGCGACCACAGCTGACAAGGTTGCAGGCCGCTCGCGTCCCGTTTTGTGCCGAGGATTAACACCCGCAAGGCACACGCCGCAGCGCCTTTGGTATCACTGCGCGAAGCTTGGTGTCTGACTATGTTTAAGGATGAAGGCAGTCGATGAACGTTCTTATCGTGGGCGGCACGGGTCTGATCAGCACAGCGATAACCGAAGTCTTATTGAGCGGCGGCCATCAGGTGACTCTTCTCACCAGGGGGCGCACGGCCATGCGGCTGCCAGACGGCCTGGCGCGTCCGAAAGTGATTGTGGGCGATCGCAAGACCAAGGGTGTCGTCGCTCTCGCAGCACGTGGTGGCGAACGCTTTGACGCCGTTATTGATATGGTGGCGTTTGGCCTCACAGACGTCCAAGAAGCGGTTGAGGCGCTGCGCGGGCAAACATCGCAATACCTGTTCATCAGCTCTGTTGATGCATATCGCAAGCCTTACGTGCAATACCCGATCACGCTCGCGCACCCGCGTGGTGGCTTGACAGCTTATGGTCAGGCCAAAGCAGCCTGCGAAGAGTGGCTCTTGGCCGCTGATGCCGCGAGCGATTTGCGCGTGACGGTGATCCGCCCCGGGCACAGCACCGGCGAGGGCGGGCAGGGGCTTGACCTGTTCGGCTGGAACAGCCATTACCTGGACCGAATCGTACGGGGTTTGCCACTTATTCTGCACGGTGACGGGCAATCGCTGTGGGGCACGTGCTACGTGGGAGACGTCGCTCGGGCCATCGTCAATGCCTTGGGCAACCCGCGTGCGCTTGGTCGTGCCTTTCACCTTACCGCAGACCAGGTTTTTACTTGGAACGCTTACTACGAAGCCACCGCGAAGGCTTTGGGAGTCCCTGTTCCCGCGCGGGTGGGGATACCCTCGTCGTTGCTACAGGGTGCGTTGCCGCAGCTGGCGCGCGAATGCGCAGAGAATTTTCTGTTCAACAACCTGTTCGACAATACCGAAGCGCATGACGTGTTGAATTTCCGCAACACGGTTCCCTTTGAGGAGATTACCCAACGCGTTTACAACTGGTTGATCGCAAACAACCGTCTTCAACGCGCTGAAGACCAGCCCCATTATGGCGCCATCCTCGCCGCCTGGGAACAGGTGCGCGAAGGGTTCATCGCGGCCGTCCGACCGTTTGACCGCGATCCTAGCCGGTTAGGTTTCGAGTGACTGCCGAGGCTGTGCCAGCAGGGCGGACTGAGGGGATCTACTCAGGGTTGATCACGCTTGCCTGTTATGGCGCGATGACTTTCTTGGGCATCGGTTTCGCCATTGTTGGCGCCACGGCAAGCGAGGTTGGTATCTCCGCGTCCCAGCTTGGCATCTTGTTGGCGTTGCAGCAGGTAGGCTTCGCCATCGGTTTGGTACTGTCGGGCCTGGCCAAAAGCAACCGAGCGCGGGCCCGAATTCTTTCGTTGGGCTGTTTCATCATGGCCGCGGCCCTGGCTGCCTTCTTCAGACAAGCCGTGTTTGCCATCAACGGTCTTCTGATGGTGGGCATTGGGGTTGGAATGGGGACGTTTGAGGGCACAACCGATCCGCTGCTCATCCAGATTCACAAGGAGAGGCAAAGCCGTCAGATCAACATCAGCCACTTCTTTGTCACGGTTGGCGCCACGGGCATCACGGCCTACTTGATGTCCTGGCCACTTGATTGGCACCTTAGCCTTCTGCGTTTGTCGTTGGGAGCGCTTGTCGTCGGTTTGATTTTTTTTGCGATACCGGTGCCGGCGGCCCCCGCAGCCGATCCGGGCACCACCGCGCGTGAACCTGTCGCCCCACGTTTCATTTTCTGGTTGTTTGCGTTCGGCATTTTGGTTGTAGGGGCCGAGCTTGCCACCATGGGCTTCTTGCCCCTGTATCTCGTCGAGGCGCACCGCTTGGCCTCGTCTCAGTCCAAAGCTGCTTTGTTGTCGTTCCTGTTGGGTGTTGCGGGAGGTCGCTTTGCGTTGGGCCTGTTGGTGAAAGACGAACGCGTGGCCTCAGCCACCGTAGTCACTTCCGCTGTTGCCACGCTTGCCTTCAGCGCTTTGTTCACCGTGGGGCAGGTTGGAGCCTCGGTGCTCTACGCGCTTGCCTTCTTTGCGGGCGCGGGGGTGGCCGGGTTGCTGCCATTGATGTTGGCCAGAGGCAGCCGCGCCGCGGGACCCGCCGCGCCTCGGGTCATGGCGATTCTCAAACTTTGCATACCGGTGGGCGGCATCCTGGCCCCCGTCTTGGCGGCACAGACCACGCTTTGGTGGGGATTGCGCTTCGCTGTCCTGACGATTCCGATCTGCACCTCTGGTGCCCTCGTCCTCTCAAGCCGCTTGGAAAAAGCGTTTAAGTGGAAGGGCACAAACTTCTAGCGAAGGATCCATTGTGTTGCGTGAATTGATGAGGCTCTTGCTGGTTGCTTTGATTAGCGTCGCCATGCCTGGTTGCCACCCGGCAGTGCAGGTTGCCAAGCCGCGTCCGTCTGCGCCTGGCGTTGCCGGGCCTGTCAGTGTGGATCGCGAGAACCCACGCTACTTTCATTGGAAGGGCAAACCGATGGTCTTTGTGGCCTCCACCGAGCACTACGGGGCCGTCATCAATCCGGCGTTTGACTATGAAACTTACCTAAAAACGACGCAAGCCGATGGCCTGAATCAAGTTCGCATCTTCCTCGGCGACTACATAGAAGACAGCCGGCGCTTCGGAATCACCGACAACAACCTTGAACCCGCGCCTGGAACCCAACTCACGCCCTGGGCAAGAAGCGCCACTTCAGGCGCCGCCGATGGCGGCAACAAATTCGATCTCAATGCGTGGGATCCAATCTACTGGGCCCGCTTGCACGCATTCATGCGATCTGCTGCTGAGAAAGGCATTGTTGTCGAAGCCGTGATGTTTTTCGTCGGCATGGACTGGGCCCGATCTCCCTTGCACGCTGCGAACAACATCAACGGAACAAGTCAGGTCACACAGACGCAAGTGCTGACCCTAAATAACGGCAACCTTCTGGAGCGCCAAAAACTCTACGTACACAAGCTCATCACAGAACTCAACGGCTACGACAACGTCATTTTCGATCTCGTCAACGAACCTTGGTTCTTGAACCAAGAAATCATTGGCTTCACGTCGCAACCGCCTACGGCCACCAAGGAGTGGATTCGCGTTGCCAGTGGCTGGATACGCGATGCGGAGGCTAACTTGCGCAAACGGCACGTTGTGACTGCAGACTGTACGAATCGAGGCGTGGCGCTTACACAGGAAGAGCTTACGGGGCCGTATGCAGACCTTGATGGCTTCAATGTTCACTACGATTCCTTCGCGTTATCCTTGTTGTTGAACCGGAATCTCGGACGCCCCATGACGTTCAATGAAACCGGCTTTCAGGGACCTTCAGATGAGCCTTACCTGGTGGATGCCTGGCGCTATCTACTGTCGGGGGGAGCGCTTTATGGACACCTCGATTATTCATTCACAGTGAGCAGCCCCGACGGCACGCACCAGCCGTCTTGGTCCTCGCACGGCTACAATGGCGGAGGCTCGCCTACTCTACGTAAGCAACTGGGCGGCCTTCAGAAGTTCATAAACTCGCTACCGCTAAACAAAATGCAGCCGGACGATGGCGTCATCATCGAATACGGACTCGGGGCGGCGGTGGCCCACCACACTTTGGCTTGGCCTGGGCACCTCTATGCGACGTTTTTTCCCGGCGAGGGTGAAATCAAGACGGCCATTCAGGTGCCCAAGGGCAAGTGGCGGGTGTCGTGGCTTTCTCCCCAGGGCGCGACGGTGGAAAAGTCGGAAGACGTCGAGGTGACGCGGTGGGGTCATGCATTGGCGCCACAGGTTCGAAGTCATGGTGGCCTTGTGCTGGTGCTTTGCAGCTTATCCTCTGGTGACTGTGGGGGAAGGACGTAGCTGGTCTTGAGCGAGGCGCCAAACGGGGGTGGCCCACACTCTTGCCTCATGGAGCCCTCGCTTTTGCTTACCCACTCGGCGTTATACGAGTGTTGATGTTCTGTGACGTTTGGGAATGAGACTTCGTTATCGAAATTTGCCTCATCAACGGCGGGTACAGGGCGTGCGGCCAATCCCTACGGGGGCGAGGCATGATGAGGCGCGGGCTGGCCTGTGCGGTCGTTTTGTCGCTTGCGCGGCTGCTGCTGTCGTGTCGAGGCGAGACCACCGTGCTGATGACGGTCAAGGGAACCTTCGCGGACGTGCGCGCCCTGCATGTGATCGTTGTGCGCGAAGATGGTCCCGACACCATGACGTACGATTTGCCGGCCGCGAACGACAAGCCGTTGGCACTGCCCGGTACAGTTCTTTTGAGAAGCAGCGACGATGCGCAGCTGCTGGGCGTGTTCGTCTGGGCCACCGACGCCAACAACCGCATCATTGCCGCTGCCCGCTCGGTGGCCTGTTTCAAAGTTGAGGCCCACGCACAAGCCAAAGTTGAAATCACACTGGAAGCCCCGCCGATTGGTTGGCGGCCCGATGATTCACGCAACTGTGCGTGCAAACCCAGCTCGCCAGGCGCTGACATGTGCATGCAGTCAGCCGGATTGGATGCGGGCGTCACTGACGCAGGTACAGCCGGAGGCAAAGGTGGTTTGGGCTCTGGAGGCGCGGGCGGCTCGCCTACAGGCACCGGCGGCGGCGGTGCGGGGGCTCCGGGTACGGGCGGTTCAAGCATGGGTGGCGCTGGTATGGGAGGCGCGGGTACGGGCGGCACGGCACCGCCCGTGGCGGCAGGGGTCTTGTGGGGCTTTGAAGAGGCAAACGGTTGGTCGCCCACGGGCGCAACAGTGGCGCTTGACATGGCGATGAAAAAGCAGGGCACGGCGTCGCTCTTGGTCACGCCCTCCACGCCGATGGTCCAATTGCTTTCGCGCGCGTTCATGCCGTCCGATGTGGGGGCCGCCACCGCCAAGATCGGCATCGACGTTTACGTCACGGCTCCACCGCCGGATGGGCTCTTTGTTGCCTTGTGGATGGAATGCAAATCAGCCGCGTTGTACGGCTATTTCGTCGATAATTTCAGCCTGAAGGGCAAGGGCGTGCAGGCCAACATGTGGTCGCGGCTTACGTGGGCCATCAAGCCTGAGGCGGTGACAGCGCTTGGCATGGCCAACGACTGCGTGGTGCGCCTCGATTTTGCCGGGCTCAACCAAATGATCCGCATCGACAACATGAGCTTTGAACCCTAAACCGCAACGCAACTGTCGCTAACCCGACACGCCGCCTGTGACCGTGCCGTCACACGCGCCACCTATGGTGCGCGCATGCGTTTGCTTAGGAAATCGTCTGCCGTTTTATGCTGGGTTTATTGTTGTTCATGGCTCGTCGCTTGTGGTGACGAAGCCGAAGATGTGGATGCTGCTGCGATGGATGCCGCCGTTGACATGGGCGGCGACAGCGCGGGCGGAAGTGACGCTGGGGCGCGTGACACCGCTTCGGTCGACGTAGGCACAGACGCCGTTGCCACTGACACAGCCACAGATGCCGCTGGTGATGCGGGCTGCGGACCTGTGCTGGCTCGCGGTCAAGGGCAGTTCAGCGAGCCCATGGGAACCGTTGAACTGAAAAAAGCCGACAACACTTTGTTCAGCACGCTCAACCTCGACTTCGGTCTTGGCAGTGCCGCGTTCCGTGATCCCAAAGATTCCGAAGGCGTGTTCTGGGCCGTGACGGATCGCGGACCCAATTATGATTGCGATACCGTTTACTGCACCACCACCGACAACAAGATCTTCGCGAAGCCGGCGTTCTCGCCCACGATCGTAAAGGTGACGTTGAACCGCGCGCCAGAAGCCGCTTGTGGTTTGTCTGTGACCGTTTCAAACAAACTGCCCATCCTCGACAAAGATGGCGCTTCGGTGACCGGTTTGCCCATCAGCCCCGCCTACGTCAAAGAAGAAGCCGTTGCGCCCAACCAATCGATCATCCCCGACAATGACAACGGCATGGACACCGAGGGCCTGGTGCGGCTTGCCGATGGCACCTTCTGGCTTGCCGAAGAGTATGGACCAAGCCTTGTGCACGTTGACGCCGCTGGCAAGGTGGTTGAACGCGTGACTCCCGAAGGCGTTAAGCCCGCAGGCGCGGCCGCATACAACCCCAATTACCCGGTGACCGATGGGCTGCCTGGGCTGCTGACCAAACGCAAGAGCAACCGCGGCTTTGAAGCGCTGGCGCTTTCGCCTGACGGCAAATTCCTTTACACCGCCTTGCAAAGCCCGATGCAGAATCCGAACAAGGCGGCGGGTGATGCCTCCTTGGTGATTCGCATTCACAAGGTGTCGCTCAAGGCCAATGGCGCGTTCGATAAGGTGGAAGGGGAGTGGCTGTATCTGCTCGACAACGAGGCGACGTTCAAGCTGGCCGACAACGCAGCTGTGAAGCGCACCGATCTCAAGGTCAGCGAGATGGTGGCTCTGGGCACCGACGATCTTTTGGTGCAAGAGCGTACGGATTTCGTAGCAAAGATCTACCGCGTGAAACTGAGTACGGCCGCACCACTTGAGGCTAAGTGGGATGCCGTTGCCACCGATCCTTCGCTTGAAAAGTACGACACGGCGAACGCTGCCTTTGCGGGCGTGGCCGCCGTCGCCAAGGTGCTGGTGTTTGATGGCGTTGCCTATGCCGCTGCCAACCAAACGCCTGCGCTCCCCAACAAGATTGAAGCGATCACGATACTCGGGGATTACCTCGTGCTCGTGAACGACAACGATTTCAACGCGTCTCAAAAAACAATGGTTACGCTGTTGCCTTTGCCTGCCGCGGCGAAGTGAAAAGAACGCAGGTGGCGCCGGGGCAGAGGCCGGCGCGACTCGTTTAAGCCGAAAAGTTAGAAATACGCGGCGACACCCCACCCGATGCCGAAACTGTTGATGCTTCGGTCTGTGCCACTGATGAGGGTCCCAGAGCTGCTTGTATCAGCGTTGGAATGACGATAGGCCGGCGCGACTCGAAGCGCCCAGCTTTCAGACAAGAAGAACTCAAGACCCGCGTCTAGACCCAGGATCGTTCCCGTCGTGGTGGCCTCGCCTTGACTAAGCCGAATGAAGTTGAAGGAACCCTCTGCGAATAAAGCGAGCCGGGGTGTAATCATCGAGAAGCCGCGCACGAAGGTTCCGATCTCCGGCCCGGCGGACGCCTCGTCAAAGTCGCTCGATTTGCCCCAGAAAAGACCCGCGTGACCGCCGAGCTCAAAATTGTCGGTGAGGAAGTAACCTAGCCCGGCTGCCACGTGGATGAGCGTTGTATTGCTGCCCTCTGTGGGCGCCTGGTAAACGATCCCTTGGGGAATGCCGAAACCTCCCAACAGGTGGCCCCCTGGGAGGCGCAATTCCAAAGAGCCTTTCTCGGGTGTGGCGTGGGCCGCCTCGGGAAGCGCGGTCAAGCCAACGGCGACTGCAAAACAAACGGTCGTGACTGATTTATGAAATCGAAGCAACATGTGATTTACCCTCGTTAAGTGAGGGGTGGCGGCTGCGTTTGTCGCACAGAGAATTTGATTCTCTCTCACTTGGTTGCCGCTCCTCGGGGCGGCGACATTTTGCTTTGCCTCGTGGCGTGCGCATAGACAAGAGCGATACAAGACGCCCAGCGACCGCGCCGGCAAATAGAGTTTCGTGCCCGCCCCATACTGAGAGAGCGAGGACGTCTCAGTGACGCTTAGGGCGCGATCGTCACGCGCCACACCTGTCGATCGGTGCTGTAGTAGTCGCTCGTGCTGATGGCCACTTGCCCGCTGTTGTTCAATCCACCCATCGACACCCACGAAAACAAGCGGCCGCCGCGGGTGTCGCCGATCGCGATCACCTTGCTAGTGGCGGGATCCGCTCCGTAAAAAACACCAAAGCTGCCACCCACGGGTGTGGCTTCGAACACCACCAAGCCGTCGTCATTGATCTCCACCTTGCCAAAGCTACTGTATTTTGCGGTGGTCGCGATTGGTGTGGCTTGCCGGTATTGCCCGAACGCTGTGGGCGTCACCTTATAAACGCCGGCGGCATAGGTGAATTGTTGAGCACCAAAAGTCACTGTGACCGCGCTGTTGAGGGCGAAGGCCACTTCGCCCAAGCTGTTAATGGATGGTCTAGGTTGCACCGACACCGCCGTGCGTTCGATCGCCGTGGTCGTGTTGGCAAGCTCTTCTTCCGCGGTGTCGATCACCAAGATGCCGCGCGAAAGCCCCCGCGACGGATCGCTATACTCCATTTGCGCCGCCACTTGCCCCAGCTCGTTTACGTCGAGACCAAGGTGGTTATAAAAGATGTTCGTTCCCGATCGAAACACGGCGGCTCTGCCGGTAACTGTGCCCTTCATGATTGCCCCCGTGCCGTTGGCCAAAGTGGAGTAAACCAGCGTTTGGTTGGGCGCCACGGACACGTAGGGCCGCGCGGAAACCGTTGAAGAAGAATAGATGGTGGCGCCACCGGTTCCGTCCGTGCGCAACCGATACACGCCGAGTCTTCCGCTGCCCCCATCGGCCACGTACACCACGCGACCGGCCTGCGTTTGCAGCGACTGCGGCAACTTGCGCGGGCTAGGCAACGTATACTTCACAAGTGTGTTCGCCGGCGCCGCGCGAATGAAAAGTGAATCCGCAAACGTGTTCGGTGCCGAGCCCGCAAACACAACGGTGCCGTCTTCGCCGATGGCGGCCGGCACGCTGCCCTTGAGGTAACCAAGGCCCTCCGTAAACTCGAGCGCCATCTGCTCGAAAGTGACGACGGCGAAAGCACGGCCCTCCCCCCACACGATCGCCGCTGCCAAAACCACCGCGCCGAAACCACGGCGCCACCCCGTATTCCATTCGTCCCGTTGCATGGCCGGACCTTAGGTCAGGTTGAGGTGCGACGGCAAGCGCGTAGTGGTGTCGACTCAACTGGTCGAAAAGATGTGGGCGGGCCCGAGGCGGTTGCTGTGGTCGTGAAGCGAAATGGCGGGCGACCCGGGGGGCCGCCGAAGATCATTGCGGAACGGCCGCAGTGATTGTCCTTTGGGCCACGGCGCGGGCCTTGCCGTCAGCAACGGCGGCGGCGAGGTTTTCCACTGACCCCTGCGACCGGAAGAATCTGAGGCGTGCGCTATCGTAAGGCTTACTGGCCCTGAATTTGAAGGTTCCAACGCCCTCCATCATGAAAAGGTTGGCGTAAACCTCGATGTCCCCTTTGCGAGGCACAACAGCCGCGTGCAGCACGCCACCGTCTAGGCATCGCACTGTGATGTCGAGTTCGGTCCCCACGCTCATGGTCCATGTATTCCCACCGTCAGCGAACATAGACGAGTGTGTGCGTACGGACACGCGGCATGAGTCCGAACCGCTGCCGCCACCGCCAAGAATGGCATGCTGGTTCTTGTAAGCGTAGTCGGCTTGTGCATGGTCAGAGTTCACAAACGTGCCAATCTTCGCGCCCACGGCGATAAGGGCGTCAGCCTTTTCCTGATCCTTTTCTTGGTATGCGTGATCAAGTGCGTTTAGGCCTTCGTCATCTTTGAGGTTCGGATCAGCGCCGTAGCGGGCCAATAGCTTGATGTACTCCGGCTTGCTTGTCTGCATCATGACAGTGAGGCCCAAGGGTCCTCTGAAGTTCGGATCTGCGCCAAGCTTCAAGAACTCTTCATAGACTGGCAAGCGCTCGGCGAACGTTGGTACGCGCACCAAAACAGATTGCGGCTGCCCTTCGTATTCGTATTCCAATTTGGCTCCCGCGCTCAGAAGCGCGCGTGCGCACTCGGTCGTCGACGCATACGCTACGGGCGGATCGTTACCGTTGAGGAGAACCTCCGCATTCGGAACTTTAGCGACAAGTTGGCGGATCGTTTCCACCGCCAAGTCCGGTGGCAGTTTGGCGCAGAAGGTTGCCGTCGACCTGAACGCGTCCACAACGCCGACAGTTTGACCCGAGAGCCCAGAAATAGCCGCGTCGATTCCGCTAGAGTTGCTGCAGAAAAGGGCGCTACGTAAAGCATCGAGTTTCTCGTGGTCGGCCACCAGAGGCAAAACCACTCTGCTTAGAAGCGACATGTTACATGCTGACCAATCCAAGATATCAGCACGTACGAACCATATGAACGCCATTGCCATAGCGCCCGCGGCTGCGGCAACCGTGCGGAGACGTTTCTTCATTTCTTCACGTGCTCAGGCCTGTCGACCGCCAAAGTAGAAAAGTACCTTTCATCGGTCACGAAGCTGAGATCTCCGTCGAAGGCGGTGCCTTTCAAGAAAGCGGAGTCGATCGGAGGCAACTTCAAGACGAACCCGGTCTTCAGGGCAGAGCCCAACCCGACTTCCGTAGGCGCGTTAAGCCCTACCCCGTAGGCATATTCGCGCCCTCCAAGTTCGTTTGCGAAGGGCTTCGGACCCGGAAGGGCAATCATCGATTTCCGATCAGCCGATTCTATGGCGAAGGTGAGATCCACGAAACACGAAAAAATTGAGAAGGCCTCGCGTGTCTCCATGTCGCCTCCAACCGAGAAGTCTTTTAGCGCCTTGGCATATGAGTCGTCGGCCTTTATCAACCCTGACAAAACAGCTGTCCACGCGAAGCGCCCTCCCGCTGCAGCTCGTCCGACATTCACAATTGATGTCGGATACTGAGGTCCGTAGTCATCAACGAACCGATGAAGTTGACGAAACTGCAGACGGCCCGGAAACTGCACATCCGCTCCAATGTGCGTTAGGCGAGCACCAAAACAGAAGATCAACTGCATAGGATGGCCCCAAACTTCACCATCCTGGATTGGCAGCTCCCAAGCGCCATCGTTCCTTACGGATTGATGCAACTTTCCCGACACTCGTGCCACCACGCCGAGGGGCACAATTTTCTGATAAGGCAGATCGAATATATTCACCAGCGTCTTTTCCGCCGTCTTCTTCGCGAGAAAACCGCGGTCGAGCAGCATGCCCACGGCGTTGCCGTCTTTGAGATCGAAATGGACCTTGGTGTCCACGTCCTTTCGCTCGTGTGCGATTCGCTTGGCGTCATCCCCAGTGGCAATGTCGAAAGCCACCGAGAAGTTTGGATCCGGTGACAGTGGTATGTGGCTAAACGGCTTAATGCCCCGGTACATCTTGTCGCGATAAAAATAAAAGGGTGAGAAAACCGCATAGTAGCCAAGCGCGTCCTCGCTCAGTGCCTTCTCGAACGGATCGTCTTGCAGAAGTTCTTTGTCATCGCCCTCGCTCTTGGTTAGGGGCGTGCGCGGTATAACCCTCATGAGTGAGCTTTTGTAGATCGGCCCCTCATCGCGGAATATGCCGTCCGTTCTCATGATCTGCAGGGAAACAGGAACGCCTGTAAGGTTTTCTTTTGTCGACTTCGCGCGAAAAGCCACGACGACGCGGATTTCATCAAATGGCCCAATTTTGAATAGAGCCTTGTCGATGACGATCCATCGCTTCGAGGCACGATCACGCACGTATACCCGCGCCCATGAATACTGCTTGTCGATGACACCAGAAAAGTTCACCGAGAAGGCGCGAGCCAAAGCGCCACAGTCGGCCGTTTCGATTCCCTCAATGGGGAATAGATGGCTGCGGCCGAATTGGGCATGGTGCGCACCTGATTCCTGCAGTTCGCTCCACGAGTATTGGCTGGGTGTCAGGGCCTTCATCAGGCTTTCAGTCCAGGAAGACTTTTCACCACCACATGCATACATCCACACCTCATCCAAGGGCAGCTCCGGCCACAACACCGCGGGAAAGGAGGAACCCATCAGATACACCTGAATGTATTTCTGAATCCGATAGTCCTGCACCTTTCGATCGAAACGCGCTCGGTCATACATGGGGCTGCCCAATCGCTCAATCAAACGCAGCAGCCCGATGATGGCGATGACCCGCGAATACCAAAGCACCGATGGGTCATTGGGCTTGGACTCTCGAGGGAGGGCCCGGACGCATAGCGCGTGCTGCCGGCCAAGGTCAAGCAACCGGTTGCCCTGCGAACGGTGCCGCAAGCCGAATCGATCCACGGCACTGCTAATTGTGTTTAGTAAATGAAGGCCTAGGTCCTTGGCCACCCCCGCGATAGCCACGACTTGCGCGACTTCGCCGACAACAGGGATCATGGAGATGCCGCCCATCACCGCAGACGCCGCTTGGGTGATGACCTCCATTTCTGCAGCATCTACGCCCGCCCGCGCCGCATTCGCCATAAGCCGAAGCGCCTCAAGTTTGGCCCAAGCTTCGGTGTTGGGCGAAGCGTGGTAATGGTCGTGATACCGCTTCAATCCCGTATTCATACGCGCGTACTGCAGATCGCGATCGGCATGCGCATCAATCAGCGCGGAGATTGATTTCGCCGCTTCCTCAATCGTTAAGGCGGTGTCGATGGCGCTTAGTACCCCCTTTAGACCTTTGACGGCCTCGAATCCACGCAAGGCCTTCGTCTCCGATTCGGCCTTGATTCGGTTGAGCAGATCTGCAGACACCTTTGATTCATCAAGCAGGCCGACCTTGAGCATCAGCTTCTGCTTTTTATCCGTTAGTGACTTCCGGATCTCCGTCTCCATGTCTCTGAAGAAGTTGGGGTGAAAGAAAACCTTAAACGATTCAACATCCTTGGAAATCTTGAGGGCCGTGTTGCCATCGACCTCCATGGCAGCCCAAATGACCTCTTGCAGTTTTCCCCTCACGGCTAGCCACTTCTCCTTGCCCTTGAGATAAGCGCGGCTGCCTTGGTAAACAGCCAGAAGGGTTTTGCTCACCTCCAGATATTCCGGGTCGGTGCTAAGCGATGGCAACGCTTGGGCCAGGGCCTTGTCGGCCAGTGAAAGGAGGTACTTGTTTAGGTCCTTGCGCTGGCCAGCAAAGACACCGTCGGCCGGCATAAAGCCCGTGACCAAGGCCTTTTTTTCTTTGTAAATGGCCGCGTGCGCGCGCGCCGATGCTATGGCGTTCATGCCAGCTTCATAAACGGGCGACGCCTCATCACTCGCATCGCTTAGGTGAGGAAAGCGATCCGCAAAGTGCAACATGATCGACGACTCGACGGTTGGCATGGCGAAGACGTGTACGTCGATGTCAAAGAAGACGGTTTTGATCGCGAAGGCAACCTCGAAAGAGCGGTGTACCATGCCCGATGTGGTGTGCACGCGTTGATCGACGAACGTCTGCGCTGGGACCGAGGCCGTGTATCGGCCTTCTGGCAACGCCGGGCCGATCGCTGCCGCGACCCTGTATGACGCTGTCCCGTGTCCCGGCAAGGCCAATGTGAGCAAATCCGGAAGCTCGACCGTCTTGATCGCATTTGCACCGCACTTAAGTTGGCAGCCATGCAGCGCAGCCGCGCAACTTGCATCCACCAATACCAGAACGCACCGGTTTTTGACGATTAGCTGCCCTCGAAACTCACCGCTGTCGAAAAAACTAAGCAGCTTCTTTTCGGCTTCGGTTGCGCCTGGTTTGAGTTTTGCCGAGGTGAACTTGATCGGGAGCGTCGTAATTTCATCCGTGATTCCCGCCTGTGCCGCATGGTTCAAAAGCTTGGTTTGCCATTGGTCTCCATAGGCCGCAACCGCTTCCTTCAAGGTGCCAGTAGGTGCGAGAGATAGTCGCAAAGGCCTTTCGGCAATTCGCTGCACGACGTCCAGCTGCTCGCCCTTTTTGCCGATGGACATCAGCTGGCCGCGTGTGTCGACGTAATTCATGCTGAGATTGCCCTTGTGGTCACGCATCATCAAAATGCGATCGGCCACGGGCTCAAGTGAGTGATCCGCCACGCCCGTCTTTACGTCGTAGGCTCCACTCATCAGGTACAGGCGATGGATGGGGGCTGTGGCCATTTAAGCACCCGCCTTCTGTTCATCAGCAAGCTTTTCGAGTTCGAAGGGTGATTCGTCTTGCAGCAAAAGGTCGATACCGCCGCCTTCGTCCTCGCCATGGTCGCGAATCAGCGTGTATTTTTGCATCTTACGCGCCTTCTTGAACTTCACACGCATCCAGTCTTTGCCCTCTTTGCTCATTTGCCCCGGGCCAACCCGCTCAACCTCGGCGTGACCGCTATCGAGCAAGATCAATTCGTCATCCGCGGTCTTGGGATCATCGGGATCGAACTGCACGAGCAACTCCCAAACCCACGGCACAATCTTTAGTTCCGCGCCGTCTACCTTTTGCCCCATCGCCTCAGCCGCGATCAGGAACTTGGTTTTGTCTGGCACCACGGGGCCCGATTCGAGCATTTCAGGCACAATCCATCGCCCGTGAGCCATGGTCTCGCTTTCACCATCGCCCACGGTTCCAGCAAGGGTTGTCACCACCTCGCGCGTGGCGGCGTCCATGATCACGAATGTGATCGAGGTGCCGATCGGGAATTGAGACGTCGTGACGCGCACAAAAACCTCATCGTCGATGCTGGCGCTGCTGATCGGCTGTTCGCGTGTGGCGACTGGCTGGGCGCCCAACCACCTCGGATCTCTTAACCGTCGCGACACCAGTTCTTTGAGCTTTGCTGGCGTGATCACGTCCTCTGGTGGCGTGATTCGCTCGGCTTGCGACGCCGGTGCGCGCAGCAACACAAACGATCCAGGCGCGGGCGGCATGTGCAGGTCGGCCAAATGCTTTGCAATGACCTCCGCGGCCTTTTGCCACGGGCCGCCGCCAGCGGATTGGGCGACGCGCTTGATGATGCCGGCGGCCTCCGTAGCCCGAACCACGTCATAGTCATTTTCGGAGCGAATGGTTTCCACTTGCTCTCGCTGGACCAAACGGTGTCGGCGCGCGGCCACAACAAACTCGCGGCCAAGGCGCGCTCTGAAGGTCACATAAGCCGCCCAGAGTTCTTTGCCGTGATCGTCACTGTGCGCATCGCCAGCAGCCGCAGCTATCAAGTGACCGTGATCCAGCGCGCCCAGCAGACCTTCCGCCACCTCTTCCTCCGAGGCGCCGATCGGCAACGCGCAGACGTGGCTGGCCAGTATGCGCGCGTCGTAGATGTTTCCGTACTTAAGATGAAAACCGAGCGCCTTCGCGATGGTGTCGCGGCACCTGATTAAGGGCACCCGGTTTACGTCGCTCGCAGACTGCGGCGGACGCAATTCGAGCGTGCCGAACACTGTGTCTAAAGCGAGGCCAACGCGGCTCATCTGTCGCAAGTTATCGGACCGGGGCGTGATTTGTTGCGCAAAATCGCCCCATGAAGACGTTTCACCGTTCGGCGCGCTGCGGCGCGGCGGTCGGCGATTGATTTAACCAGAGCTGCTTCCCTAGTTCGGGAGATCGTTTCGGTAAATGTCGTCTAAGTGCGAACTCGTGCTTCGTGGAGCTGCCGTTCTCGAAACGCAAGTATTCTGCGAATGTCATGCGCAGTTCTCTCGCTGCCGTTGCCTTTTTATCACTCTAGCTCACATCGCAAGGAAGCGTTGCGTTATGCGTTGACCCGTGCGCTCGCTCTGTTCGTGTTTATCGCAATCGCATTTCTTAGCAACTTCGCACGCCGCCTCGCCGATAACTGCTCGTCAAGCCAACGAGCGGCCACTTGGGCCAGTTCGGCATAGACCACGTGCGTCTTTTGGAGGAGATTACGCCAGCAATGTTCATGGACGAAAGACAGGTTAGCGTCGACTCGGCTCTCCCCTCCGGGATGTTCCAGTTACGAAGCTTCACCGGGCACGAGGCGCTTAGCCGTCCGTTTCGTTATGTGGTGGAGCTGCGCAGTGAACGCGACCACATCGCGGCTGAACAACTTCTCGGCACACCGATGACGGTGAACCTTGAACTCTCGGCGCTTGAGAACCGCCAGTTCACGGGTTTTGTAACCTCGTTTGCGGCGTTGGGCCGCCAGGGGCGTTACGCCGCGTATCGCGTTGTGCTTGAGCCTTGGCTCTCGTTGATGAAGCTTATCTCCAACTGCCGCATCATCCAAGATCAGGCGGTGCCCGACATCTTCGTTGAGGTAACCAAAGACCTGGGCATTCCGGTGACCACCGAAATGAAGTTGGGCGGCTACCCCACGCGGCCATACGTGGTGCAGTATCGCGAAACCAATTTTGATTTTGTCTCGCGCCTGCTTGAGGAAGAGGGCATCTACTATCACTTCGTCCACAAGGATGGCCAGCACAACATCAAGCTGGTTGATGGCGTGGCCAAACACGAAACGATTCCCGGATACGAATCAATTCCGTACTACCCACCCAGCACCCACGCGCGGCGAGATGAGGACCATATCAGCTCGTGGGACAGCAACCACACCATGGTTCCGGGCAAGGCCGCGCTCAACGATTTCGACTATCAGTATAAAGAGGTGGCGCTGGAGAAGGCATCTACAAGCCCGCTTGGTCACGCCAACGATCATTTCGAGCACTTCGACTATCCAGGGGGGTATGTCACTGGTGTCGATGGGCAGCAGGCTGTTGTTGTCACGCTTGAACGTTTGCAGGTCGAACGCAATTTGGTGAAGTTTGTTTCGAACGCGCGTGGTCTTGGTGTGGGCGCCCTCTTTAGCGTTCGTGGCCTGGCGGCCGTGAACGAAACCGAGCAGTTTTTGGTTCTGGAGGCCTCGTACAAGATTGAGTCCGACGCATTAGAGAGCAGTGGCGAGGCAGCGTCGGGAATGACGTTTCAGGGTCATTTCACGGCAATGAGCAGCAAGCACGAGTTTCGGCCGGAAAGGAAGATTTCGAAGCCGCGCATGTACGGCCCCCACAGCGCCATCGTGACGGGCCCTCCAGGTGTCGAGATCTATACGGATCCCGAGGGTCTTGGCCGCGTGCTTGTACAGTTCCATTGGGATCGCTACGGCGACTCCTCAAAGCAAAATACCTCGTGCTGGGTGCGCGTCTCCACGCCTTGGGCGGGAGCAGGCTTTGGTGGCGTTCAGATACCTCGAGTGGGTGAAGAGGTCCTGGTGGATTTCCTCGATGGCGATGCTGATCGCCCCGTCATTGTGGGCCGCTTATACAACGGGCAAAACAAGCCGCCCTATAAGTTGCCCGACAATGCCACGCAATCGGGCATCAAAACGCGCAGTTCGCCGAAGGGCCATGCGGATAATTTCAACGAGATACGGTTTGAAGATCGCAAAGGCAAAGAAGAGCTGCACGTGCAGGCCGAACGCAACCACACCGTGTTCGTGAAGCACGATCAATCGATCACGGTGGGAGCGAACCGCAGCGTATCGGTTGGCAAGAACGAAACCATCGCTATTCAGCATGAGCGCAAAACCACCGTCACCAAGAAAGACGAGCAGTTCTATCTGGACACGCGTTCGATCGAGGTTAAAAAAACGGACACGCTCGATGTGGTGGAGCTGCGAACCGAAAACTTCCACGGCGGTCGCAAAGTTACGGTTGAAAAGGACGACAGCGAGTACGTCAAGGACGCCACGCAAACCGTCACGATCGACAAGCAGTTCAACCTTTCTGCCAAAGAGCACATTGGCCTCACCCAAGGCGGCAACTCGATGATGGTCAAGGATTCAGTGACCATCAAATCGGTGGGTGACATCGTTCTTACCAACGGTGGTTGCACGATCACGATGGGCAAAGATGGCTCAATGACCCTCAATGGCAAGGCCCAAGTGAAACTCAAAAGCGGTGCCTCTTCCATCACGATGACGCCCGATGGCTCCGTGACCATCGATGGCCCCTTGGGGGTGAAGATGCAAACGGGCACAAACTCAGTGGTGTTGAGCCCCGCAGGCGCGGACGTCAAGGGCGCTGTGGTGAACGTGACCGGCATGGGCAACGTCACCGTGATGGCGCCGATCATCAAGGTCGGTTGAAGGTTTTATGAGTCGCGCCGCCGCCATAGGCAAGTTGCATGATGAGCTTGTTGCGTTCGCCAACCAACCAGAGCAACGGTTGCTGGTGATCGAAACCGAGGACGCTTTGCGCGTGCCCGTTCTTGAGCAGATTGAAACGCTCGATTTGCTCACGAAAGATCAGGCCGTGGTCTCGATGTTCGAATCGCCATGGATGGCTGGCGATGCGTGTTGGGACGCGCGGCACGAAGAGTTCGACGATGAATGGGAAAGCCTGAGCAAAGCGTTTGTGCGCGAGAAGCTCCCCGCGCTCGCGCCCTTGCCGGACGCCGGCGCTGGCGACATTGGATCCTTTGCGAAGCGGATCGAGTTTGCGGCTGCGAAATTGTCGGCGCATTTTCCGGCGCTGTTCATTGTGTTTGCTCCGATTGCCATTGAGGACGCCCCCCGGCTGGCCCAGGAGGTGGCTGCCATGGTCGCGCACAAGTCGCTTGCGAGCTGTCGATGGGTGGTGGCCACAGTGGGGCCCTCAGGTCTTGAGCCCGTGGTTGTGGCTGCGGGCAAAGCCGCGGCGTTGGTGCGCGTGTTGAACGACGATCAGGCTGACGCTGCGGGTATGAAGGCCGCCGTGGCGGCGATGGCAACGGCTCCCATCGGGGCTCCCTCGATTCAATTTGCGGGGGGCGTTGGCCCTCGGGTGGCGCCACCACCGCGGCCGAACGCCGCCGCGAAGCCAGCGGAAGGCTCTGCTGCCGCTGCCACGTTGGCCCCGGCGGACGTATCGCCCGCGATGGCCGATGCGGTTGCGATGCAAGACGTTCGCATCGCAGTGATGGAGGCGGCACTGGCGGCCGGTGACAAGAATTTCGCGAAGGCCATTGAGAGCCAACGTCGTGCCCGCACAACCACCTTGCGTTTGGGCATGGTGTCCGAAACGGCAACGTTGGATTTGATGCTGGGCAGCTACGCGCTGATGGCGGGCCAACCGAAGATGGGCCTGGAAGTGTTCGTGGATGTTGAACAACGCGCGCAAGCGGCGGGACTTGGCCCGCTCGCGGTGCAGGCGGCCATGGCACGTGGCGGGGCGCTATCGCTCTTGGACAGGCGGCTTGATGCCGCCGCGGCTTACACAGAAGGCGGAAGAGCCGGGGTGAAGTTCGGCGCCATGGCTCTGGCCCTTGAATCGTTCGGCATGGGTGGCCAGATCTTGGCCGACTTGAACGATGTGCGCCGCGCGCTGGCGGTGTGGAATGAAGGGCTTGCGACGGCCGAACAAGCAAAGCCCGAAGATGTGGCGGGCAGTTCGATTCTGGAAACGGCGGGCAAGGCGATCGAGCTTTTGCGAAAGCATGGCGCCACCGCAGAGGCCACCCACTGGATTCAACGCCGGTCGGCTCTCAGCGCGGCCATCGAAGCCGCATCGGCAAAGGAGACGGCGTAAGTGCTTGTCTCAACGCATTTCGATCCCGTCATTGGCCTCGACATCCACATCGTGTTGGTGCCGACGCCCGGTGGCCCCGTGCCCACGCCGTTGCCGTTTCCGTTCGTGGGCCTCATCTGGAAGCCGCCGGGCAACCCGATCGCCATTGCCAAGAAGCTGCTGAAGGAGGCTCCCAAACGCTTGGCAAAGGCGGCCGCGAAACAAGCCGTTGGCATGGGTGGAGGCGTCGAGGAGGAGGCCTTGGCGATAGAGGAAGACTTTCTATCTGAGAGCCTGGGCGAGTTTCACGACATCGATAAGGCCGCGGTTCAGGTCAACCATTTGCCGGCCACGCACACGGGCGACGAAGTCAAAGCGCTGGTGAAGCACATTCCTGCGCCTGGCCCCTTCCAAAAGCCACCCAGCGACGATGCGGAGCTACTTTTCGGTGGCCTCAACGTTTCGTTCGGCGGCGCGATGGTGGTGCGTTTGGGCGAAATCGCCATGAGCTGCTTCGATCCTACGGGGCGCGCACCCGTTTCAACCGTGCTGGCGATCCCGAAGGGGCCATTGGTGTTGGTGATGCGCCCGCCGGTGCCCGATCTCAAACTGATCGCGCAAAAGCTGAAAGATTGGATGAAGGGCAAGCTGCAGAAGCTAGCGGCGAAGCTCAAATTCAAGTTGTTCAAAAAGTTCCGGCGTTGGCAAAAACGCAGCTTGCGGTGGAAGAAGCTCAGCAACGTCTTGCAAGTGCGCATGGGCAAGCGGGGCAACCGCTTGCGCTCGATGTGGAACCGCAAAGTGTGCCGCACCACAGGCCACCCGGTTGACGTCGCCACAGGCCGCATGTTCACCGACAACGTGGACTTTGCTTTGCCCGGGCCGATGCCGCTTTCGTTTGAACGCGTTTACGATTCCTCGTTGTCATCACGGCGGGGGCCGCTGGGCCACGGCTGGTTTCACAATTTGGATGTGGCGCTCACGGCCGAACGTGGTGCCATGGTGTTGCGTTCCGAAGATGGCCGCGAGATCGAGTTCTCAACGTGGCATCTGCCCGATCGCGTTTTGCAGCCGGGGATGAGCCTGCGGCACCCGATCGAGCGGAGCACGCTCTCGTGCATCGGCCCCCACCAGTTCGAGCTTGCGACACCCGACGGCCTTATCTGGTCGTTTGGCCGTGTGCCGGGCAGCAGCGAATGGAAGGCGCTAACGAAGCGCCAGCGCGATGGCGCGGGCATCGGGTTCTTCTACAACGCGCAGGGCTTGCTTGAGAGCGTGTTGGATTCAGCACAACGTCGGATCATATTCGCCTACGATCGTGCCGCGCGTTTGATGAGCGTGGCCGTGCAAACGGCCCCTGAAGCCACACCCGTGACGCAGATTGCGTATCAATACGATGGCAACGACGATCTGATTGTGGCCACCGACGCGTTGGGCGGCACCTGGCGGTATGAGTATCAATGCCACCTGATGGTGCAGGAAACAAACCGCAATGGGCTTTCGTTTTATTTCGTCTATGACAGCACCGATGAGTCCGCGCGTTGCGTGCGCACCTGGGGCGACGACGGAATTTACGATCACGTCATCACGTACACCGATGATTCAACGCTGGTCGAGAACTCGTTAGGCGAGATCACACTTTATAAGCAAGACGAGACGGGCCAGATCGTCTCGATCGTTGACGCCACGGGCGCCGAAACAAAATACGAGTACGACGAAAACACCGGCCAACAAAGCGCGGAGATCTCTCCCGACGGCACGGCCACGCGATGGACCTTCGACGCCGAGGGGAACTGCACGCAGATCGTGGGGCCCGACGGCGCCACGCTGGCCATTGAACACAACGACCAGGGGCTGCCGGTCAAGGTGGTGGATGCGCTGGGCGGCGTGTGGCAGTGGTCATACGATGGGATGCGGCATCTGGTGGGCCGGCGCGATCCCTTGGGGCGCACGCAGCAGTATGAGTGGAGCGGCCCGTTTCTTGTGGCCGTCACGGATCCCACGGGCCAGCGCAGCCAACTGCAATACGACGCCGCCGGAAACTTGATCCTTTTGCGCGCGCCCGATGGCACCGAAAGCCGCTGGCACCACGACGCTTGGGGCCGCTGCGTTGCTGCCACCGATGCGAAGGGCAACACGCAACACCGGCAGTTCGATGCGCTGGGGCGCCTGGTGTTGTTGAAGGAGCCCGACGGCAACGAGCGGCAGCTGAGTTACGATCCCGAAGGCAACGTCATTTGGGCCAAAGACGTTCAACACGAAGTGCGCTTCACTTATCAAGGCATGAACCGCTTGCGCAAGCGCGAAGAAGCGGGCACCACGATACGTTTTGCGTATGACAAAGAAGAGCGTTTGTTGGGCGTGCAGAACGAGCACCAAAAGGTGTATCAGTTCGTCCTTGGCCCCACGGGCCTCGTGACAGAAGAGTGGGGCTTTGATGGCCTCAAGCGCACGTACCTGCGCGATCCCATGGGTCGCGTCACACAGGTGATCCGGCCGCTGGGCGAAACGTCGGCGTACAAATACGACAAAGCCGGCCGCGTCCTTGAGGTTGAACACAGCGACGGCACCAAGGAAGAGTTTGCGTACCGGGTCGACGGCGCGATGGTGAAGGCAGCCAATGCCCATGCCGTTGTGGCGTTTGAACGCGACGTGCTTGGGCGCGTGACGAAAGAGCTGCAGGGGAATGAGTGGGTGGCCTCGGAGTACAGCCCGGCAGGATTTCGCACACGCATTCGGTCATCGAAAGGCTTGAGCCATCAGATTCGCCGCAACGGTATGGGCGATGTGTTGGGTTTGTCGGCCCACGTGGAGCGCGGCGGCAGCGATCTGCCGTTTGAGTTCGCGCACGTGGATGGTGCGGGGGCGAATGCCTACGAAGCGCGGTTTGATCGCGATAGCGTGGGCATGGAGATCGCGCGCCACTTGCCGGGCGGTGTGAGCGCGCGCTGGGAACGCGACAACCTGGGGCGGCCGGTGCGCCAAAGCATCGAGGTGAATGGGCAAGAAGTGCGGGCGCGCGTGTATCGTTGGGAGCCCAATGACCGGTTAAAGCAGATCCTGGATTCATTGAGTGGGCCGATCAGGTTTGAACACGATGCTTTAGGAAGCTTGGTCAGCGCCACGTTTGAAGACGCCGCCGAGAATGCGGTTCGCCAATTCAGGCTGCCGGACGCGGTGGGTAATCTGTTTCGCTCACGGGAGCGCGACGATCGTAAGTATGGGCCGGGTGGGGCGCTGCTTGAATCACGAGGGCCCGATGGCGTTACGAAGTATGAATATGATCCTGAGGGCAACCTTGTTCGCAAGCTAACGCCCGCTGGGGAGTGGAAGTACACGTGGAGCGGGGCCGGTCGCTTGGTGTGCGTGGTGCGGCCTGATGGCAGCCAGGTGAAGTTCGGTTACGACGCCTTGGGCCGGCGCGTGTGGAAGCAGTGGCGCGGCAAGCGCACACGTTGGGTGTGGGACGGCAACGTGCCACTGCACGAATGGGTGGAGCACGTGGTGGCGGAGGACGGCGAGGCTGAGGCGGGCGATAGTGCTGGTGCAGATCGTGGCGCGCAGGCGCGGCAAGCGGCGTTGCTGCTGCAACAGCCGGCGCAGGGGCCGCCATCATCGAAGAGTCTCAAATCGTATCATCTGGCAGCGGCCGCTGAAGGCACGGCAGAACAACCGATCACGTGGTTGTTCGAGCCCGAAAGCTTCACGCCGCTCGCGAAGCTTATTGGCGAAGACAAGTTCAGCATCGTTGCCGATCACCTGGGCGTGCCCACCAGCATGGTGGACGAACTCGGCCGTGTGGTGTGGCAAGCGGAGATCGGGATTTGGGGCGACCTGCGCGACGTGCAGGGCGTGAAAGCCGCGTGCCCGTTTAGGTGGCCGGGGCAGTACGAGGATGAGGAGGTCGGGCTCTATTACAATAGGTTCAGGTACTACGACGCCGAGGGCGGGCAGTATGTGAGCCAGGATCCGATCGGGTTGGACGGCGGCTGGAACCAAATGGGGTACGTGAAGGATACCCTGCGATGGGTCGACCCGCTTGGTCTCGCTTGCAAGCTAGGTAAGACAACGGGTAGCTACGATGCGATGAATCCGGGACCGCTTCCGGAGGCACTAGCTGGAACTTTTGCGGGAGGACGGTACAAAGAGGTCGTTCTTTCAAAGGACACTGTGTTGTATAGGGCGGGCGAGAACGGAAAGCCGTTGGGCCAGTTCTTCGATACTGTTCCACCCAAGGGAGTTATCCAAACTCGCATCGATAAGGCTGTGCTTCCGTCTTGGCCGGGAGGGGGGAAATCGCCTATCGATTCCGCTTTTGCGGTCAAAATTCCTGCCGGAACGAAGGTATATGTTGGAGAAGTCGGAAGCCAAGGTGGCCACTTTGTTGGTGGCGGGAAACAGATAGTCGTTCAACAGCCGTGGAACATCCCTGGCGTACAAGTTCTTGGACAATCACCGCTATTATGAACAACACTCACCTCGATGAATTGCTCGATGAGCTGCGTATCCACATCAAATTGCTTTTGGCGCATTCAGAAGTAACTTGGGCGCGAGTACTAGAAAACCTCGGAAATCAGGCTCAGAACGACATAAAGCATGCGGCGTCAGAGCTGCTTCGACTATTTGGTGGAATGGGGTCATACAATGACCTCGTACTGTACGAAGGTGGTCAGGTACTTACGAAAGCAAATGATGAGCTCGCTGCTGCGAGGAATCGGCTGTTTCAGCTCTGCACCATAATCAAAGCTGCATAGCCTGGGCTGTAATAGCTACGACTTGATCTGACACCTCAACAAAAAAGGGGGTTACCCTGGCTGTGACGATTAACCGCAGCCACGGAGCGGAATTGCTCCAGAGAGGTAACCCCCAAGATGACTACAGATCAGAAAATCATAAAGAACAAGATCGGACTTTTGAAGCTGGCCGAAGAGCTGGGAAATGTGTCGAGGGCCTGCAAGGTGATGGGCTTTTCGAGGGACACATTTTATCGATACCGCGACCTGTCCCATGATGGTGGTCTTGACGCCCTGGTTGAAAGAACGCGACGAAAGCCCAATATCAAAAACCGTGTCTCTGAGGACATGGAAGAAGCCATCTTGGCTTTGGCGGTTGAGCAGCCGGCTCTTGGTCAGGTCCGAGTCGCGAACGAACTTCTGAAACAGGGCAAGCACATCTCTGCGGCCGGCGTTCGATGCGTGTGGCTTCGCCACAATCTACAAACCTTCAAACAGCGACTCAAGGCCTTGGAAGAGAAGGTTGCAAAAGAAGGCATCATCTTGACGGAGGCCCAAGTCATCGCACTTGAACGAAAGAAGGATGACGATGAAGCCGTTGGCGAAATCGAAACGGAACACCCCGGATATCTGGGCTCCCAGGACACCTTCTACGTAGGAACGCTCAAGGGCGTTGGCCGCATCTATCAGCAAACATTCGTCGATACCTATTCAAAGGTGGCGGTTGCGAAGCTGTACACGGGCAAGACGCCATTGACCGCTGCCGACCTGCTCAATGACCGGGTGATGCCGCTGTTCGAGGGCAAGGGCGTGCCATTGCAACGCATACTCACCGACCGAGGCACAGAGTACTGCGGCCGGCACGACGAACACCCTTACCAGCTGTACCTGGCCATCAATGACATTGACCACACGAGAACCAAGGTGAAATCACCGCAGACAAACGGTATCTGCGAACGCTTCCACCGGACGATTCTTCAAGAGTTTTATCAGGTCGCGTTTCGCAAGAAGCTCTACACTGCGCTCGACGACATCCAAAAAGATTTGGACGCGTGGCTTTTTGAGTACAATGTCCAACGAAGCCATCAAGGCAAGATGTGCTGCGGCCGGACGCCAATGCAAACCTTCGACGATGGAATCAAGATCTGGAAAGCCAAAGCCATCGGTGATCAAGCCGCTTAACATTTGAACTGACAGACACAGTCGCAGCTAGGGTGACTGTCAGATCAAGTCGTGGTCATTACACCTGAATGCGCATGAGCCCCTGCACGCCGATCTCGTGGCGGCACAACGCGGCCTCGAAGTGCGCCCAACACCCCACTAACGTCACGCGAGGCTCATCATGATCTTCGTCGCCAATTCGAGGCGGCGGCTTTTCGAGCACGTCGTAAACGTGGTGAGCGTCGGCTTGCAAGAAGCCGCGGAATTCGCCGAACAGGGTCTTCACCGCCTGCTTCGTATGCTCAGGGACATAGTGAAAGAGCACGGCAGAATCATCGACCACGGCTGTAAAAAAAGTGCCCTTTCTTGCAGGATTGCTTCGCGGAGCTTGCAGCCTCGGGCTGAATCGCTGCTCCGGTTGCATCAGTCGAAATGACACCTGCGTTCTTCAATGCGTCCTGCCACATTGCGTGCACCACAGTGGCGCCAAACGTGTTGCCAGCTTGTTCGACATACCGGCTCATCGTGCCGCGGTCGATTGCGGAATCGGCATCAACGAAGTGCTGCTCTTGACGCGCCAAAGGTTCACCGCGGCTGAATTTGCGCGTGATGATGTCGGCAACCGTGCTGGTGTGTAGAAGCCCGCGATCAAAGAGCGTCTTCGGCTGTTCAGCGCTCAGCTCAGCTGTGCCTTGCTCATTGGTAACCGTGTATTTGGCAATCTTCTTCACCAACACCGCATACGACGATCGTTTAAGGTAAAGCTGATAGCTGACATCGAAGCCGCTGCGAGGGCACTTGCCCTCGAACCTTGGATCCTCGATTTCGACTTCGATGCGAGGCAACGAACTTTGTGCCAAGTTTCGCCGGCCGGATGGCTTGCTCTTCTTGCTGTCATCCCCGTGGCACCACTGCACGGCCAGGCACCAAGCACTTTTGCGCTTGTTTGGGCGCGTCCCGTTGCCGCCAAAGATGGCTGCAAACAACGCGTCGCTGACCACGACATGCGCCTGTCCGGCAGACGTTGGGCGAGGTAGCTCGAAGCAGCCGTAGTCGAGCCGCTTGCAAATCATG
>JANRKS010000021.1:0-138204 GCA_033763315.1 Deltaproteobacteria bacterium | reverse complement strand
CGATGCGGCGCGGTTAGCGCAAGAACGCGTCGGTCAATCCGCCGTCGACGTTGATGACCTGTCCCGTGGTGCGGGGCAGGCGGTTCGACACCAGCAAGAACACAGCTTCTGCCTGGTCTTCAGGTGTAATGGGTTGCTTGAGCAGCGTGCGATCGGCGTAGAACTGCGCCAGTTTGTCGCGCAGCGCTTCGGTTGATTCGGATTCGTCGTGGGCGATGTTGTACTTGGCCAACGATGAGATGACGCGGTCGCGCGGGAACATGGTGCTGCCTTTGACCACTGTGGCGGGCGCCACGGCGTTCACGCGAACCAAGGGCGCCAACTCGACGGCCAGTTCGCGCACCAAGTGGTTCGCGGCGGCCTTCGATGTGTCGTAGGCGACACTGCCTTTCTTGGCCACAGCGGCGTTGACTGACGTTGTCATCACGAAGTTGCCTGGCGTGCCTTGTGCCTTCCAGATCGCCGTGGCTTCGTCAGCCACCAAGTAAGGCCCAATCACGTTGATGTCATAGGTGAGTCCCCACTTGTCATCGCCAATGTGCCCCGTTTTATCGGGTGGCACAAAGATGCCGGCCGTGACGACGACTGTGTCAATGCCACCGTAAGCCAACACAATCTGCTGCAAGGCCGCACGAACGCTTTCGCGGCTTGTGATGTCGGCCGCCAAGCCCACCACTGGACCAGAACCGGATATGCCCGTGCCTGCCACGCCGATGCCCACGCCGTAAACGCCTTCGAGCTCTTTGGCTGTGGCACGCGCCGCTTCCAAGTCGCGATCGATGCAGGCCACTGTGGCGCCTTCCTTCATCAAGCGGATGGCCACCTGTTTGCCGATGCCGTTGCCCGCACCGATCACAGCCACCACTTGGCGTGAAAGCTCTTCTTCGGCCGGCATGCGGCGCAGCTTCGCTTCTTCGAGCGCCCAGTACTCGATGTCGAATGCTTCTTGCTCCGGCAAAGCGACGTATTCGCTGATGGCTTCTGCGCCGCGCATAACCTCAACCGCGCAGTTATAAAATTCAGCTGTGACGCGGCTTTCTGATTTCGTTTTGCCCCAAGCGATCATGCCGCAACCCGGAATCAACACAACCGATGGGTTTGGGTTGCGCATAGCGGGCGAGTCGGGACGCTTGCAGCGCTCGTAGTACGCCTTGTAGCCTTGGCGATAAGCTTCTAAGCCAGCGGTCAGCTTGGTTTTGAGTGCGGCGACGTCTTCTTTGGAAGGATCCCAATTCACGTACAGCGGCTTGATCTTCGTGCGCAAGAAGTGATCCGGACAGCTTGTGCCAACGTCGGCCAAACGAGGCGCGTCCACTGAGTTCACGTAACGCATCATCGTTTCGTCGTCTTGGATGGTTCCGATCAAGCGTTGGCCCTTGAACGTGATCTGGCCGCGGATGAACGGCAGCACTTCGGCGAGCACCGCGTGGCGCTTGCTTTCAGGAAGTGTCTCGAATTTCTTGCCGCCAAAAGTCTTCTCGCCCTTATCGCACTTGGCGATGTAAGCATCGGCCTTCTCGATCAAGTCGATCGTCAGCTCATAACAAGTCTTATCGTCATCGGCCCAGTTGATCACGCCGTGTTGACCCATGATCGCGCCTTTGGCCTTCGGGTTCTTCTTGCAGATCTCCTGCAATTCGAGGCCCAATTCGAAGCCGGGGCGGAGCCAGTTCATGTAATCAAGTTCACCGCCGAACACTTCCTGCGTCAGCTTCTCGCGATCTTTACAAGCGGCGATCGAGATCACCGAGTTCGGGTGCATGTGATCCACTTGCTTGCGTGGCACGAACGAGTGTAGCGGCGTGTCGATCGAGGCCGCGCGCGGGTTGAGGTTGAAGGTCGAGTGTTTGTACATGTCGACCATCTTGTCTTCAGCTTCCGTCTTCGCGCCCCGGTTGGGGAAGCGTGCGTAAAGCTCTTGCAAGCCAATCAAGCGCTTTTGGTAAAGCGAAGCAAATCCATCCTTTTTTGATGTACGCAAATCGCCGCCCGAGCCTTTGACCCAAAGCACTTCAACATCTTCGTTGGTGATCGGATCTTTTTCGATGAGCTTGGCGGATGTGTTGCCGCCGCCGGTGTTGGTTATCCGCTGGTCTGAACCCAAGAGGTTCGAGCGGTAAACCAACTTCTGCACGGGGTCGAGTTTGGCGGCGTAGGCGTCATCCCACTTGGGATAGGGGCGTTTGGATTCTTGGCTCACGTTGTGTCTCCTTGTTGTTTCTCGAAACTGTGAAGTGACCGCGTGTTAAGCGGCCACCAGCGCTTTTCTTTTCAATTTCACGCCGGCCGCGGCCAATGTGGCTGCGGTGGCGTCGGTCAACAGTTGGTGCACTTCAGAAAGTGGCAACAAGAACTCCGGCGCTTGTTTGCCGACCTTATCCGCGTCCAAGCAGAAGATGGTTTCCGCTGCAGCCCCGGCCACGGCTCGTTGCAAGGCCACCACATCTCCCACGGAGTTCCAAAGCCCTTCATGCGTTAGGCCTTCCGCCCCCAGAAAGGCGACGTCAAAACGCCACGCCTTGACAGCGTCGAGCGCGTGACCGCCGGCCAAGATAGAGCTGCGACGAAAGTATTGGCCGCCTAACAGATGCACCGCGATCTCTTCGTGATCGGCCAACAACTCCGCGGCTGGCAGATTGTTTGTGACCACAGTTAAACCCGCCACCGGTTGCGCTGCCAAAGCCTGTGCCAGCGCGTAGCAGGTGGTGCCACCATCGAACCACACCACCTGGTTCGCACAGATGCGCTTGTGCGCAGCCGAAGCGATGCGTTGCTTGCTTGAGGTGCCCGTCTCTAAACGATCGCGGAACGATGGAAACCGACGGTTGTACTCGGAGATCGCCCCGCCGCGGGTGCGCGTGATCGCCTGTGTCTGCTCCAAGGCCACCAAATCGCGGCGGGCCGTGGCCTCGCTGATGCCCAAACGAGCGCACACCTGGCCAAGCGGCAGATACGAGTGCTCTCGCAGCATCTGCGCCAAACGCTCGCGGCGGGCCTGAACAATGTGCAACGGGACCTTCACGTTTATGAGCGATACCTTGCATAAAGATATGACGGAAGTCAATCATAAAATGCAGATTGCCCTGGGGGAAACCTCACAGAAGAGGCCCCGCGAAAGCTCACTTGCCTTGCGATTGATCCAGTGTGGCAACCACCAACGCGCAGAGCTGTTCGGGCGCGAAGGGCTTTTGGATGAACACAGACGCGGGCAAGGCGGCCACACTTTCCCGCACCTCGCGGCTGCCGAACGCACTCATGATGACGAAGGGAATGGGGCTGCCATTGCGGCGTACAGCGGTGGCGACTTGTAAACCGGATAGCCACGGCATGCGCATGTCGCTGACCACCAAATCGAAGTGCTGGCTGCTCGTGAGGAGATCCAGCAAATCGAGGCCGCTGCTGGCCTCATGCACCACCCATCCTTCTTGCTCAAGGCAGTCTCGTATGAGGGTGCGCAGATCATCGTCGTCGTCGGCCAGCAATATGTGAAGGTGGTTGCCTGTGGCGGCGTTGGCGTGGTGATGCATCATCATTGGGGGGCGCCTCCCGATGATGGATGTACGGTGCACAAACGATGCCACGGCGTCCTACTGGTCGCGCCCCTTGCCATGCCCATCGAAAGGCGGCTGGCAACCGTGGGACGTCACGATTGTGGCGATCCGTTCGTGTGAGGGCCGCCACTTGCTGTGCAGCTTACGTTACCTAAGGCTACGGAAGTGGTCGAGCTATTGGGACCGATTGGGCATGTTTCGCCCCCACCCACGCCTCCGAACTCGGGCCCCAATGCCACTCTTTTTTACCGACAAACGCCGATTCTTTCCCTTTTTCCCCTACAAGTCGGCCATAGTCCCCGCGAATGACCGTCGTCTGGCTTTTCATTGTGCAGTGGCAACTGTCCGTCTTTTGCCAAAGTTTTTTCCTTCACAGGTATGGCGCTCACAGCCAATTCTCCATGTCGAAGGGCTGGGAGCGTTTCTTCAACGCGCTGACGGCAATCACGCAAAACTCGAGCTATTTGAACCCACGCGGGTACGCGGTTTTGCACCGCATGCACCACGCCTACAGCGATACGCCCGGGGATCCGCATTCGCCGAAGACATACGGCGGCATTGTGCCCGGTCTGTTCAAGATGATGTACAAGACCAAGCGCATCTACCACGGGATCGCGTACCACGAGGTGGCGCCTGAGCCACGCTTCGACGGCGAGTTCCCGCATTCTCCGTTTCTTGATTGGATGGGTAAGAGCTGGGCCATGCGCGTGATTTGGGCGCTTGGTTTTGCGGTCTTCTATTACTTCTTCGCCACAGCTGCATGGCAATGGCTTTTGCTGCCAGGGCATTGGCTGATGGGCGCCGTGCACGGTGCCATCGTTAACTGGTCGGGCCACCGTTACGGTTACCGCAACTTTGATGTGAAAGATGTGTCGCGCAATTCGTTACCTATCGACTTTCTTACAGCCGGCGAGCTGTACCAGAACAACCACCACAAGTTCCCCATGAGTCCAAACTTCGCGGCCCGTTGGTGGGAGTTGGACACCACGTATCAAGTGATGAAGCTGCTCAACTTCGTTGGCATCATCGACATGAGCGGCGCCCAGAAGATGCGTTACCAAGCGACGGCGGCTGAACCCGTGGGAGCGCCATAATTTAGACCACGCGGCCAGGTCGTGTACGGTAAGGCGAAATGAACATTCGCCAACGTCTCGAGCTGGCCGAACGGCAGGTGCTTTCGCCGTTTGCCGCATTCAGTGACAGCAGCAAGGGGCGCGATCGCGCCGAGCCTTTGGATGATATGCGAACGATCTATCAGCAAGATCGCGATCGCATTCTGCATTGTAAGGCGTTCCGCCGCTTGGGCGGCAAAACGCAGGTGTTTTTGGCTCCCGAGGGGGATCATTACCGTACGCGAATGACCCACACCTTAGAGGTGGCCCAGATTGCGCGCACCGTAACGCGTGCGTTAGCGCTGAACGAGACCCTGACCGAAGCTATCGTGATGGGACACGATTTGGGGCACACGCCGTTTGGCCACGCGGGCGAAAAGGTGTTGGCCAAGCTGATGCCTCAAGGGTTTCACCACGTGAAGCAATCGCTGCGCGTGGTTGAGGTGCTGGAGCGCGAGGGGCAGGGCTTGAACCTTACCGCCGAAGTGCGCGATGGAATTCTCAAGCACTCGAAGGGCAAGGGCCACATACTTTCGGACAATCCCAATCTATTGTCCATGACACTGGAAGGGCAGATCGTGCGGGTCAGCGACATCGTGGCGTATGTGAACCACGATCTAGACGACGCCGTGAGAGGCCGGATGCTGAATTACGAGGATGTGCCGCCGCACATCTTGAAGGTGTTGGGGCAAACCCACAGCCAACGCATCCGCCGGATGGCCATGGACATCGTGGAAACGTCGAAGTTGGAAGAGAAGCGGCAGATTCGGATGAGCGATGATGTGCTCAACGCGCTCATCGCTCTGCGCGATTTCCTTTACGCCCAGGTCTATGAACGGCCCGAGATTCGAATGGAGTTTGAGCGCGCGCAGCGGGTGATCAGTGAGCTGTGGGGATACTTTCACGCGCATCTGGATGAGTTCCGGGCCAAACACTGGCCCCGCGGGATTTCTCAGACGGAGGAGCCATCGCGCGCCATTGCTGACTTCATCACCGGCATGACGGATCGTTACGCGTTGCGGGTGTTCGAGGAGTATTTCTTGCCCCGTAAATGGGTGGTGATCTGACGGTTGTGGTCGCTTGTGAGTGTTTGTGGCCTGACATTTTTTTGGCAACAGCCAGGAAACCATTGCTTGGCTATGTGCTAGCTTAGGTCTGTCCAACGCCGCGTTCTGGCTGGGGGCAGGTGGGGTGGAAGCGGCGGTTTGACCAAACCCGCCGTAGGCGCTTTACCGGAGCCCAGCTATGACACGAACGCATTTGGGTCTGCTTTTGTCGATCGTTGTTGTGTTGACCGCAGCCCGATGCGGGGGCCCGACATCTGAATCCGTGGGCAACCTGGGTGATTCAGGTGGAAAAGCCGGCGCATCGGCCAACGGTGGGGGCGGGGGTAAGGCGACCGGTGCGGGTGGAAAGGGCGGGGCAAGCGACCAAGGTGGAAACAACTCTGGTGGCAGCGGCACAGGGGGGCTCGCCAACGCCGGCGGCGCGGTCGCGACCGGGGGGGCTGGGGGCATGAACAGTGGTGGCGCTTCGAACACTGGTGGCATGGCAAACACAGGTGGCGTCCCGAACACCGGTGGCATGGCGAACACCGGTGGCATGGCAAACACCGGCGGTATGAACACAGGTGGCACGCCAAACACGGGAGGCGCACCCAATACGGGCGGCATGAATACCGGGGGAACACCGGGCACGGGCGGATCTCCCGCCGCGACAAGTAAGGTCCTGGCTTACGCGAGCTTTGATGGCACCCCGGGGCCTCTGGACAACTTCCCGTTGGGCGCAGGGTTCGAGGCTGGGTGGAACGTGCAGAACGATTCGGTGGTGAGTCCCGGATACGCCGTCATGGCGACCACGCCGTTGGTGTTTTCAAATCTCGTGTCGACGCCCAATTACGCCGACGGCGGTTACATGTATTTCGGCTCGGGGGTTCGTCTCGATGTCACTGCCGGTGGGCCGTTCGGGGCTTACCTCGATACGCTCGGAACCCGCATTGGCAAAGCCGGCACCACGCTGTGGGCGAGCGCTTTGCTGCGCAAGAACACGAGCGCTGATACTGATTTTGTGTGGGCGCTGCATGGGTCGAATGCGGAGCATTGGGACGGCGACTCGTCCGCTCCACCGGCGGCCTCTGTGGGCGTGTTCGGCGCGGCTTCGGTGGTCAGCGGGAAGACCTATTGGAGTTTGCGCGTGGGTTTCGACAACTCCGCTACACCGGCGAACGTTTTTCCCACGGCGGTGCAGATGGTGCCCGGCCAAACGGTCTTTGCCGTGGTCTCGCTCACATACAACGGCGCCAGCAGCAGCGTGTCGTTGTATCTGAATCCGGCTTCGCTGGCGGGCAGCCCACCGGCCGCCACCATGACGAAGCCGGCCGCGATGCTGGCAGCCGTAAGATCAGTGGCGTTCTATCCTGGCAGAGATCCTGGCAGCGGCTCGATCGACGAGGTGCGCATCGGGACGGACTACGCCGCCGTTACGCCCAAGCGCTAACGCAGCACGAACTTCCATGCTTGAACGTGGGGCTCTGTGCGCCGCGTCTGCATGAAATGACAAGTGAATTGGGTGTAGCTTCGGGTATACTTCGCGACCGTTTGTCCCTCAGAAACCACGCAAGGATTGACCATGGCAGCTCCATTTGAGATCAGCGACAGCTTCATTGCCGACCAAAACAAGAAACTCGAAAGCGAGCTCAACGCCGACTTTGCGCATTTGGGCAGCCAACTGGCCCGCCGCAACATCGACATTGAGAAGATTGTGGGCGAAGCACAAGCGTTCGGTGTGGCGTTGCCGTCCTGGGGCGTGGGCACGGGTGGCACCCGCTTTGCGCGTTTCCCGGGCGTAGGCGAGCCTCGCAACGTTGACGAGAAGCTGGCCGACTGTGGCGTGGTGCAGAAGCTGAGCCGCAACACACCCACCGTGTCGCTGCACATTCCTTGGGACAAGCCCAAGGACATCAAAGCCATGAAGGAACAAGCCGCCGCGCTTGGCCTTGGCTTCGATGCCATGAACTCCAACACGTTCCAAGATCAGGCCGATCAAAAACTTTCATACAAGTTCGGCAGCCTGACCCATCCCGATCCAGCGGTGCGTGCGCAAGCTGTGGCGCACAACATTGAGTGCATCGAGCTGGGCGCCGCGTTGGGCTCGAAGGCCCTGACGGTTTGGATCGGCGACGGTGGCAACTTCCCCGGCCAACACAACTTCCGCAAGTCGCTTGAACGCTACCTGGAAAGCACGGCGCAAATCTATAAGGCTCTGCCTGCTGATTGGCGCGTGTTCCTCGAGCACAAGTTGTTCGAGCCATCGTTCTACAGCACCGTGATCAACGACTGGGGCACAAGCTTTATGTGCGCCGAGAAGCTGGGCCCCAAGGCCGCGTGCCTGGTGGATCTTGGCCACCACGCGCCGAACGTGAACATTGAAATGATCGTGGCGCGCTTGATTCAAGCGGGCAAACTGGCGGGCTTTCACTTCAACGACAGCAAGTACGGCGATGACGATTTGGATTCGGGCTCGATCAAGCCGTTCCAATTGTTTTTGGTGTTCAACGAGTTGGTTGATGCGGCCCAATCGAAGGTGCCGAACTTCAATCCGGCATACATGATCGACCAATCTCACAACGTGACGGATCCGATCGAATCATTGCTTTCCAGCACGAATGAGATCGTGCGCGCTTACACCCAAGCGCTGTTGGTGGACCGTGTGGCTTTGGCCGAAGCGCAAGACAAGTGCGATGCGATCGGCGCGCTGGCCACGCTGAAGAAGGCGTTCAACACCGACGTGACGCCCATCCTTGGCATGTCACGCAAGCGTTCGGGTGGTGCCGTGGATCCTGTGGCCACGTACCGCGCCAGCGGCTACCGCCAGCACAAGGCAGAAGAGCGTCCTTCTTCGGGCCGCGGTGGTTCGGGGATCGTTTAAGTCGTGAACAACGCGCTTTACGTTGCAGTCGACCTTGGCGCCGGCAGTGGGCGCGTGATGTTGGCAGGTATGGCTCCCGGCGAACTTCGTTTAGATGAGATTCGCCGGTTCACGTACCCAATGGAAAAGCGCGACGGCCACCTGCGTTGGCCGTTTGGCCACATCTTGGCCGAGATCGAACTGGGTCTCGGCCAAGCGGCCGTGGCTGCCAAAGCCTTGGGCCGGCCCATTCGCAGCGTGGGCGTGGATACCTGGGGCGTTGATTATGGCTTCATCGACGCGCATGGCGCGCTGGTGGAGGATCCCATCACATACCGCGACGATCGTACGGCGGATGAGATGGCGGCGGTGTTTGCGCGTCTGCCTCGAAGTGAGGTGTTTGCACGCACCGGCATTCAATTTTTGGTGTTCAATTCGCTGTTTCAACTGCACGCGCACCGCAGGGCAGGGCTGCCTGCGCGTGGGCAACGCCTGATGATGATGGCGGATCTGATTCATCACCATCTTTGCGGTAAAGTGGCGATTGAGTACTCGAACGCAACCACGACGCAGATGGTGAACGCGCAGACGGGCACGTGGGATCCGGATCTGCTTCGGCTGCTTGACTTGCCGGCAGGCATGTTGCCTGAGATTGTGCCCTCGGGTGCCGATCTTGGTGGTTTGCGCCCTGAACTCGCGACTTCGTTGGGGCTGCAGGGCGTGCGTGTGGTGGCGCCGGCAACGCATGACACGGGCAGCGCGGTGGTGGGCGCCCCGTTGCAAGCGGGATGGGCTTATATCTCGTCGGGCACGTGGTCGTTGGTGGGCGTTGAACGCGATCAACCTCTGATCAATGCCGATGTCGCCCGTGAAAACTTCACGAATGAAGGCGGCGCTTACGGCACCATTCGGTTCTTGAAGAACGTGATGGGCTTGTGGTTGCTTGAGTCGTGCCGCAAAGAGTGGCAGGCGCAAAACCGCGACGTGGCATACGGCACATTGCTTGAGCAAGTGGCGGCGTTGCCCGTGCAAGGGCCCGTGGTGTGCCCGGACGATCAACGGTTGTTTAACCCGCAGAGTATGTTGGCGGCGCTGTCGACGCAGCTCACCGAAGCGGGTCAAACCGTGCCGGAATCGCCCGCGGCGATGACGAAGGTGATCTTGGATTCGCTGGCCCTGCGCTACGCGCGCGTGCTGCAAATCATTGAACGCCTCACGGGGCAAACGGTGGCCGGCATTCAAATCGTGGGTGGTGGCTGCCAGAATGATTACTTAAACCAAGCGACGGCAGACGCTGCAGGCAAACCCGTGTTGGCGGGGCCCGTGGAAGCCACCGCGGGCGGCAACGTGATGGTGCAGGCGATCGCGGCGGGCCAATTCGCCGGCCTCGCGGAGGCGCGTACCCACGTTCGTGAGTGTGTTTCGCTGCGCCGCTTTACAACTGATCCCACACGCTTCTCCGAAAGCACGCGCCGCCAATACGCGGCCGCCGAAGCACGACTGCTCGCGGGTTAGTCCACGCGGTTGCGGCGTTCACCTTTGGTGAAGGCTTCGAGGTTCAGAACCACTTCTTGGCGCAAGCGGGCGCGCGCTTCTTCGGTGCCCCAACCAAGGTGCGGCGTCACGAGGACGCGTGGCGCCCAGGGGGCGTGGCTGTTGAGCAGCGGATGATCGGGGGCTGGTGGTTCGGTGCCAAGCACATCGAGGCCAACGCCGCCCAAGTGCCCTTCGTCGAGGGCGTCCAACAGCGCGGCTTCATCCACCAAGCCGCCGCGGCTGGTGTTCAGCAATAAAGCGCCCGGCTTCATCGCGTTGAGAAAGGCTTTATTGACCAAGCGATCTGTGGCGGGGGTCAATGGGCAATGCAGGCTCACCACATCCGCATGCCGAAGGTTCTCCAGCAACGGCACGCGCCCAGATTTCTCGGGGGCGCCTGGCACGGCGGCGGCCAAGACACGCATGCCTAGCGCCTCCGCCACGGTGGCCACAGCTTGTCCGATGGCACCCAGGCCAACAATCATGATCGTTTTGCCTGACCACTCGGGGAGGGGCCGCAAAAAGAAGCAGAAGTCGGGGCTGCTGGCCCACGCGCCGCCTTTGACGGCGCTGGCGTGACCGGCCACATCGAGCGACAGCGAGAGCATGAGCGCGATCGTGAGCTGTGCCACCGAGGGCGACGAATAGCCCGGCACGTTTGTGACCGCGATGTTGAGTTTGCGTGCCGCTGCCACGTCCACGATGTTGGTGCCTGTGGCGCTGACGCCCACGTAGCGCAACGTGGGCTGCAAACGCTGCATGACATCGGCTGTGATCACCGCCTTATTTGTGATGATCGCTTCTGCGCCCGCACAAAGCGAAGCGATGTCGGCGTTGCCCACGCGCGGGTGGTTGGCAACGGTACCGAGGTTCTGCAAACCCGGCCACGGCGAGCGCCCTTGATCAGCTGTGAAGGCATCAAGCAACACAATCTTCATGCGGCAGTTGTGTCACAAGGCCATGGGCCGCACCAGGGGTGTGGCTAAAACGGTGCGTGTGCGGCTTCGGCCATGAGGGCCGTGGCGAGGGCCGATGAGGCGTTGTTATGAACCTTTGAGCGCAAGGCCAGTGCAACCACACGTCTCAGATCGAGTGCGGCTGTTGCACGCGCGTTGGCGGGATAAGTGCGCGCGTAGTCGGCGGGAACGCGCAGCGCGAAGCGCGCTTCGGCCGGCGCTGTCGATCCGGCATAGGAATCCTTGAGGCCAAACAGATCCGTGAACAGAACGGCGACGTGGGTGTGGCCTGCAGCGAATGTTTTCGCCGCTTCTTCCTCGGCGCTTTGTGCGCTTGCCGCGCGCGACCACACAGGCGGTTCATCCACGGCCGTGGTGCTTACGAACTTCGCCGTGCCGCTGTTTTCCACGTCCACGACCTGCACGCCGTCGAAGTGATCCTGCCAATGCTGAATCCGGCTTTGTAAAGAGGGCAAATGTTCACCGTACGCCCACGCGTCCTGCAGGCTTTGCGGCAAAAGGCTTGCGTTCACCTCCGTCCATAGCGCCAATCCCAGCGAGCGCGCTTCTCGCTCCAGATCGCTGTGCTGCCACTGCAGCAGAAATTGCCCCAAAGCAGCTTGTTCAACGGGTTTCTTCAGGCTTTGCAGCAGACCTGAAATGCGTTTTCCGCCTCTCGAAGCTTCGACGTCACGATACAGATGACGATCGGCTTCTGGCCATCGTGCCCAGTCGTCGGTGCCGCGTGTTTCCGCCAAGGCTGAAAACAAACAGCCGCGTTCCAGCCACGAGCCCGTCGTTAGCTGTTCCTGCACGTAAGTACGAAAGGCAGCTTGCATGGGGACCAAGGCTTCGCTCGCTTGCGACAAACCAGCAACCGCACCGTCGAGCAGACCGCGGGCGCTGTTCCACGCATACGCAAAGTCGACGCGATCAAGCGCCGCGCCGCCCTGGCTCACCGGGGCGCCGCGCACCAAACGTTGCAGGTGCGTCTGCGACAGCAGGTTGAGCCGCGGCGAGGTCAACGGCAACGGCGCCACCGCCAGCAGGTTGCGGAAGAAGGCGCATCCCGCGTAAGGCGAACGCTGCGTGGCGTGTGTTTGGCCTTGAGGGCCCAAGATCAAAGTATCAAAGCCGAGCTCATGGGCGAAACGCATGAAGGCGTGGCCACCGTGGCTATAGGGCGAGCCACAACCCAGCTCTTCTTCGGACAGTGATGGAAAAGCGGTGTTGTAGATCGTCAACGCCAGCCGTTCGATGCCCAGCAAGTTCAAGCCGGCGCGCAATGAACTGCGTCCCGCCAGCGGGTCGAACTCTTGGGACGCGGGCATGAGCGTTTAGCGAAAGTCCATCAAGTGGCGCCGCCGACCGGCTTTGGGTGAGCCGTCTTGTTCTTCTTGGCATTGCAGGCAAAGGTCGACGTAGGGCAGGGCCAGGAGGCGCTTGCCGATGGGATCGCCGCATTCCACGCAGTTACCGAAGTCGTCAGGGTCATTTTCGAGCCTGGTCAATGCCGCCGCGATCCGCTTGAGGGTGGCGGCACGTTCAGCGTTCCGCTTGGAAGCGATGACCTGGTTCATCTCGGCCAGAGGCGCTTCGTCGTCGTCGGTTTTGTCCGTGGCTGGTTCGATGGGCAGGTCCCCCTCAGCCAGCAGGGCGTCCCGCAGTTTGTGCAAATCCGCCCGCAGGCGTTCGATGTCAAGCTGAGCGCTCACGATGTCGCCAGTGTGCCACGACTCGCGTGAGGTTTGGCGCGCATCCGCGTAGAAACCGAACGGTTATGGGGACTTCGGGCAAATTTGGACCTGGCTTCGCTCATGACGCGGTGTGCTCTGGGCGATGCGCGCTGATAGCCGTCGTAAGGACGGTGACGCTTTGGAGCAAGAATGAACAGGCGTTCTGGCCTTGCTTGTGGTAACCCGATGCCACACATGGGGCACCCTCCCCCACCTCCCACCGCTTCCGAGCCGGACGACACCACGCAGGTCGGGCCGGTCGCCGAGCTTCGCCGCGACGTCGATGCTGCATCGACGCGGGGTGATGTCTTGGGTGATCGCTACCAGATCCTCGCTGTGATCGGCTCTGGCGGGGGCGGCGTGGTGTTCCGTGCGCGCGATCGTGTGTCGGGCGCTTTGGTCGCGGTGAAGACGGCGGCCCAAGTGGACGTTCATACGTCGCAGATGTTTGAACGTGAAGCGCGTGTGCTGGCATCGCTGCGGCACGCCGCCATCGTGAAGTATCTGGACCATGGGCTTACAGCAGCGGGCGCGCCGTACTTGGTGATGGAACTGCTGGCGGGTGAAAACCTGCGCGAACGTTTGAACCACGGGCCACTTGAGCCTGCGCACGCATGCCTGGTGATGGCGCGCATGTTGGATGCGCTCGGCTCCGCGCACGCACGAGGCGTGGTTCACCGCGACTTTAAGCCCTCGAACGTGTTCCTGCCGGGTGGCGATCTTGCGCAGGCAAAGTTGTTGGATTTCGGCGTGGCACGTGAAGTTCACGGGTGGATGCGCACGTTGACGGGGCAGGTGATGGGCACGCCGCTTTATATGGCGCCCGAACAAGCGTTGGGGCAGAAGGAGCTCGACGGTCGCGCCGATGTGTTCGCCGTGGGGTGTGTGCTCGTTGAGTGCATCACCGGTCGCCCCGTGTTTGCGGGGGCAGGTTCAGCGGGCTTGGCGAAACTGGCTTTGGCTGATTCGGTGGTGCCCGCCGACGTGTTGGACGTATTGCCCTCGGGCCTACCGCCTGTGGTGTCGCGCATGTTGTCGCGCGCGCCAGAGGATCGGCCGGCCGACGCTCTGGCGTTGGCAGCGCAACTGCGCGCCGTGGCTGAATCTGTGGGGACGTTGCCTGCGCAGCCGGTTGCATCCAAGTCGTTGGGTGCGCGTGAAGCGCGCCCTGTGATGGTGTTGATGGTGGGCCCCGGGCCACAGGCTGACACCCGGCCCGATGAAGCCAAACGTTTGCAAGAGGTGGTGGCCCGGTGGGGCGGCGAGGCGCAGGTGTTGCTGTCAGGGTCTTCTTTGGTGACGTTCGGCGTGGGCGGCGCGCGTGAACTTGCGGTGCGTGCGGCGCGCGCGGCGTTGGAGTTGCGTTCGGTCTTGGCAGGGCGAGCGATGGCCTTGGCGCTGGGGCGGGCCACAGTGGAGGGGCGCGTTTTGGTGGGTGCAGCGATCGACGAGACCACGCGCTTGGTGGCGTTGTCGCCCGCGGCCGCATCGTCAGCGATGGGCGAGGCGGTGGCCGTTTATGTGGATGCAGACACAGCCGAACTGCTGAGCGAGCAATTCTCCGTGCTGCTGCAACAAACGGAAGCCGGCGCGGCATACCAACTGGTGGGTGAGATCGGTGCCAACGCTTCATCACGTTTGGTGATGGGCCGGCAGGTTCCTTTCGTGGGGCGTGAACGCGAACTGCGCTCGCTTGAAGCCTTGGTGACTGAATGCTTCGATGAGCCCCGCTGCGGTGCCGCTTTGATCTTGGCGCCCGCGGGCGCTGGCAAATCACGATTGCGGCGTGAGTTGTTGCGGCGGTTGCAAGAGGAAGACGACGTGCTGCTGCCGTTGGTGGGAGTGGCCGATGCATTCAGGGCGGGGGCGCCATACGAGATCTTGGGCGCGGCGTTTAAACAAGCGGCACAGGTGGTGGCAACGGATTCGCCCGGGCAGCAAAGTGCGAAGCTTGAGGACTTTTTGGCGCTTTCGGCGCCCACGTTGGCCGGCCCTGATCGCGCGCGTGTGTGGGCGTTTCTCGGCGAAATTGCGGGCCTTGAAACACCGTCTCATCTTATCCCACTGGTGTTGGCGGCGCGGCAAGATCCGCGCACGATGGCAGATCAGGTGCGCGTGGCCTGGCTTGATTGGTTGGCCGCCGCGCTGATGAATTCGCGTGTGTTGCTGGTGCTTGAGGATTTGCACTGGGGCGACGCACCTTCGATCGCTCTGGTGGACGCCGCGATGAAGGCATATCGCACCATGCCCCTCGTTGTGATGGCGTTTGCGCGGCCCGAGGTGAACGCGCGCTTTCCCAACCTGTGGCGCGACACCGCCGATCGCATCACGCTTTCGCCTTTGCGTGCACGCGCGGCGCGTGAGTTGATCAAAGCGGTTTTGCCTGAGCTTTCAGACGAACGCGCGCAGGCCTTGATCGAACGTGCCGATGGCAATCCGTTCTTTCTCGAAGAACTGGTGCGCGTGGAAGCGGTTCACGGCGGTGGAGCGGGGCACGCCACGCCACCCACGGTTTTGGCCGCTGTGCAGGGGCGATTGGATCAAGTGGGTGACGCCGGCAAACGTGTGCTGCGTGCGGCTTCTGTGTTTGGCGAAGGCTTTGTCGCGGGCGGTGTGGCGGCCTTGTTGCCCGCGGAACTGCGCGCGGACGTGGTGGAGTGGCTGGACGTGTTGTCGAACGCCGAGCTCATCATGTCGCCCGACGTGCGCACAAGCACGGGCGAGGTCAACCCTTACGACGAGCGCTGGCAGTTTCGCCACGCCCTTGTGAAAGACGCGGCCTACGACACGCTGACGGACGTTGATCGCCGCGTGGGCCACAAGCTTGCGGCGTTTTACCTGCAAGACTGCGGTGAACGTGATGGTGTTGTGTTGGCGTCGCATTTCGAGCGCGCGGGCGAAACGCAGGCGGCCTTGGTTCAGTGGCGCGTGGCCGCCGAACAAGCGTTGGATGCCAGCGATTTTGAGGGTGTGTTTGACCGCTGCGCCCGCGCGCACGCCTTAGGGCCGCAAGACGAGGAGCTGGGGCGCTTGCATCTGGTGGCATGCCGCGCGCACATGTACCGGGGCGATTGGCCCGCAGGTGAGGAGGCGGCGCGTAAGGCTCTGGAGTGGTTGCGGGGCGATCTGCATCTGGAGGCTTTGCGCGAGTTGACGATCTCGCTTGGTCATCAGCAGAAGTTCGACCTGATGAGGCAGTCGCACCAGCAGCTGCTCGATTGCCAGAGCGATGATGGCGCGTCCCATCAGTGGACGTATGCCGTGCTTCAGGCCTCAGGATTCTTCTTGTTCCTGAACGAGCCGCTGGTTGTGATTTCCGTTCTCGAGAACGTGCGTGAAGTGGCCCTTGGTGGGGATCTTCGTCTGCGCGCGATGTGGTATTCGCTGCGCACGCATTTGCATCTCATTCTCGGAAAAGCGCAACAATCCATCGACGATGCAAGGCGCGCGCTTGAGCTGTTCCACATCGTGGGAGATTTGCGCGAGTCGTGCGGGGTGCTTAACAACCTTGTGTGCACGCTGACCGACGTCGGGCAACTGCAAGAAGCTGAGAAGGCCGCACGCGACCTCATCGCATTGTCGCGTCGATTAGGCGGCCACTACACGCTTCTTATGGGCCAGGTGAATCTGGCAGCGACCTTGCTGTGCCGGCGACAAAACGCGGAGGCGCGCCAGATGGTCGAAGAAGCTCTCGCGGGCGGCGACGGGCAGAACGACCCACGGGTTGTTGGCTTCTGCTCGATCTTGTTGGCACAAGCCGCTTTGGCGGAGGAGCGCGGCGACCTGGCGCTGGCGCGGGCTGAGGAGGCCGTGTCCCATCTGGCCAAAACACCGTCGTTGCTGTTCACCGCCGAGGCTGCATTGGCGCGCGCCTTACTGATGGTGGGCCGTGGTAAGGACGCGCGCATCTATGCCGAATCTGCTGTGGCCACGCTTCGTCGTTTGGGTGGCGCTGAACACGCAGAGTTTCTCGTGTGGCTTGCAGGGGTTGAATGCCTTCGCGCTGAGGGAGATATGGCACAGGCGCGCGAAGTGGCTGCGGAAGCGTTGGTGGCTTTGGAGAAGCGTTTGAGCGTTTTGCAAAGCCAGGACGATCGAGAGCGTGTGTTGGCGTCACTGCCAGATGTTGGTCTGCTGGCGCGACAGGCACACTCGCTCGGCTTGAAGTTTCCCGCCATTCCCGAACCACGGTCCCCGCACGTTCATCTCAAAACGGGAACCGATTGGATCCGTGGCGAATCATGAGCGAGTTAGATCAATCCGCGGTTGTGGTTCATGCTGGTGAGACCGCCCGCCTTGGCGCCCGAAGCAGCCTTAACGAGAGCGCGGTTGTGATTCATGCTGGTGAGACCGCCCGCCTTGGCGCCCGAAGCAGCCTTAACGAGAGCGCGGTTGTGGTTCATGCTGGTGAGACCGCCCGCCTTGGCGCCCGAAGCAGCCTTAACGAGAGCGCGGTTGTGGTTCATGCTGGTGAGACCGCCCGCCTTGGCGCCCGAAGCAGCTTTGACGAGAGCGCGGTTGTGGTTGGTGGAGACGAGACCGCCCGCCTTGGCGCCCGAAGCGGCTTTGATGAGAGCGCGGTTGTGGTTGGTGGAGACGAGGCCGCCAGCTTTGATGCCAGTGGAGGTGCGAACGATCATCTTGGAGGTTTTCATGGGGAATCTCTTTCGTTGGAAGTTGGGGTTGGTGGGTGTCTTGCGGCTTGCTGCCGTTCGGACGAGAGGGACTACTTCAACCTTCGTGCCAACGTTCCAGCCCTTCTGAAAAAACGCGTGCCCCGCCAAAATCCCCGCTCTTTCGGCCGAAAACGCATGATTCCGCGCCATCTCCTTGGGACTGCACCCACGCGAGTCCCAACGAGTCCCAACGAGTCCCAACCGCAGTCCCACGCCGGGCCTTCGAGCCGCGCGCGGGCCGTTGTATGGTCGATGGGCACCACATGAGCGTCATGCCAGGTCCCAGCACGGAAATTCAATCTCCGGTGGCGTCGTCGACGCGCACGCCGTCCCTCATCGTCGTGGGAGATGCCGCTTTGGGGGGCGCCGCACCTGCGGGCGCCGCGCGCGTCCTGTTGATCGGCCCGGGCGGTTTGCAGATCGGTCGCAACGCCGAATCCACAGATTCGTTGCCCGCCTGGCGCCTCACCCACCGGCGTGCCTCGGGCAAACACGCCTTCATCCAGCGCCAAGGCAGCTTGTGCGTGCTGGAAGACCTAGGCAGCACGAACGGCACGCTTCGCAACGGCGCTTTGGTGCGCGGCCCGGTGCCCCTGGCCGATGGTGATCTGTTGTTCTTCGGCGGCCACGCGGCAGTCTTCCGGTGGCTGTCCGCCGACGATCAAGCATGCCTTAGCGACTCTGCACGCAACCCTTTGGGCCCCATCGTCACCGCGTCGCCCGCCACCGCCGCCGGCGAAGTGAAGCTGCGCAAGATGGCGCGCTCCGAGCATGAGATCTTGCTGGTGGGGGAAACCGGGGTTGGCAAAGAGGTTTATGCGGAGGCGATTCACAAGGCCAGCGGCCGCGGTGGCCCGCTTGTGGCCGTGAACTGCGCGGCGTTGCCCGGCGACTTGGTTGAAAGCGAACTGTTTGGCTATGTGCGCGGCGCTCACTCGCAAGCCATGCAATCAAAGCGTGGACTGATTGAAGAGGCTGAGGGCGGCACATTGTTTCTGGATGAGATCGGCGACATGCCACAAACCGCGCAGGCCAAGTTGCTGCGGTTTCTGCAAAGCCGCGAGATCGTGCCGTTGGGGGCCACGCGTTCGCGTCACGTGGAAACGCGCGTGTTGGCCGCCACCAGCCGCCCCGGTGGTGGCAACGGGTCGCCCGGTTTGCGCGAAGATCTCGTGGGACGCATGGGTGCCGCCGCCTTCACGTTGCCGCCGTTGCGCGCGCGTCGTGAGGATCTGGGTGTGTTGATTCACTTCTTCCTCACGAATGGCGGGCGCGGGCCTTCGAAGCCGCTGGATCCTGTGCTGTTTTTGGCGTTGTGCCTTCACCCTTGGCTGCGCAATGTGCGCGAGCTCAAGAAGGTGATCGAAACGGCGGCGCTCTTGGGTGAAGGCGCGGCTGAGTTGGGGTTGGCGCACGTGCCCGAAGAGATCGCGGGCCTCGTTGGCGAAAACGGCACCGTCGTTGATGGGTTTGGCCCCACAGGCACAAGCACCGGCAACCGCCCATCCGCACCCGTGTTGGTGGCGAGTGCCCCCGAAGAGGAAGATGACGATGAAGGCGGGCCGTCGCGTCGTCGCTCACCACGGCGCATTCCAACAAAGGAAGAGTTAGAAGCGCTTCTGCGCAAGCACCAAGGCAATGTGAGCGAAGTGGCCCGCGAACTTGATCGCCATTGGAAGGTGATCAAGCGCGCGGTGGACCGCCACGGCATTGACGTGGAAAAGTTTCGCGCTTAGCGAGCTTTTTTGGACTTCGCAGCCGTCTTTGTGGTTTTGCGTTGCGGCTTCTTTGTGGGGATCGGCGCCGCTTTTTTGAGGGGCGCGGCCGCCTTGCCCAGTGATTCGAGCCGATCTTTGACCACAAGCGTGTTCGCGTGCTTCGGGCCAAAGGTTTTCTTAAACGTGGCCAACGCTTCTTGTAGTAACGGGCGGGCGTCTTCGGGTTGCCCACGATCAATGCGCACCACGGCGAGGTTATGCAACGCGAACGCGAGTTCTGGGTGGCCGGCGCCCAAGCGCTCTTGTTGAATCTCAAGCGCCGCGGTTAGCAGCTTGTCGGCTTTGGGCAAATCGTGAATGCGGTAGTGCAGGTTGCCCAGCGTCTCCATCGTAACACCCACCTCGAAGCTGCGTGGGCCCAGCTTCTTCTTGAACGTCGCCAAAGCCTCTGCCAACAGCGTGGCCGCTTCGTCGTGGTTGCCAGCCACATCCAAGATGGCGGCGAGGGCGCTTTGATCGGCGGCCACGGCCACAGCATCTGGCTTCGGCAAGCTTTGGCGCAAGCGCAGCCCTTCGCGCGCATACGCTTCGGCGCGCTTCCAGTGCCCTTGCGCGTGCGCAATGCCGCCCAAGTTGTGCAACAGCACCGACATAGACTCGCTGTCTTTGCCGAAGCCTTTGGCTATGAGTGGCTTGCACTTCTTGTATTCGGCCTCCGCTTCTTTGAAGCGGCCTTGGTACTTGCGCAAGATGCCGCGCTCATTCAGCACGTTGGCGTAAACGGCGTCCTTGGCCCCGTAGGTGCGCAGCACGAAGGCTTCAGCTTCGTTCAAACGCTTTTCGGCGCGGGCGTACCCGCCTTGGGCCCGCGCGGCCGAAGCGGCGCCGCAATGGGCGGCCACCCATGTGCGGGCCGCGTCTTCGTCAGGCGCTTTGGATTTGACAACATGCGAACGCAGCAACGTTGATGACTCTGTGAACAGAGCTTCGGCTTGCTCGAACTGCTCGGCAACGAATGCCAAGTGAGCCTTTTCAGCCAAGGCGGCGGCTTTATCGGTGGGAAGGTGAACCATGAGGGCTGCTACAGTGGCGCGCCGGCATGGCAGATGCAACCTCCAAATCCTGACGGGGTTCCCCGGCGCGGCCGCCGCGGCTAGTAAGTGGCCCGGCCGCCCGACAGATCGAAGGTAAAGCCTGTGGTGAAGCTGGCCTCGCGCGAGATGATCCAACACGCCAGGCTCGCCACTTCATCAAGCGAACCCGTGCGCTGCATGGGGATCTTTTCCGTCATGTACGCAACCTGTGCTGGCTCCATCGCCTGAACCAGCGGCGTGTTGATCACCCCCGGGGCAATCGCGTTCACCGTGATCCCCTTTGTGGCCATCTCTTTGCCAGCGCTTTTGGCCAGCGCGATGACACCGGCTTTGCTCGCCGAATACGCACACATACCCGCGTTGCCTTCTTTGCCTGCGATGGAGGCAAACAGCAAGATCCGGCCATACTGACGCGGCAGCATGGCCTTAAGCGCGTGTCGGGTGACCACGAACGAACCCACCAAGTTCACGCGGCACACATTTTCGAACTCCTCGGTGGAAACGTCGACGATGGTTTTGCCGTTGGGCCCCACAACGCCGGCACAGTGGATGACACCGTCGAGCTTCTCGAACCGCGTGACGATTTCTTCTGTGGCGGCGGCCACCGATCCATCGTCGGCGATGTCCACGGCCCGGGCGGCGGCCACAGCCGACGATGACGTGCCGAAGGCCACTTCAAGGGCGCGTCGGTCACGGTCCCAGGCCACCACGTGTGCGCCTTCTTTGGTGAGCCGTTTGGCGATCGCCAAACCAATCCCGGAAGCCGCGCCCGTGACGGCAACAACCTGCCCATCAAATCGACTCATGTTCATAAACTCCTAAAGGCTAGGGGACCCACTTAACGATCAATCGCCTTTTCTGCGCGTCGAAGAACCAGCACGAAGCGCCCGCGGCGTTGACGGCGTCTTCTGTTGCGACTTGTGGCAAGGCGGCGATACGATCGGTGGCATTCACCAACAGCCGGCCTCCTTTGATGCCAACGGATTGCGGTGGCTGCTTTTGTCGACCCAGCCGCAGCAACACCGGCAGGCGTCGAAACCGTGGTGCGGCGTCCAACGACAGCGCCGGGCCTTGCTGCTTCAACGTGAACACGTGCCATTGGTTGCGAACGTGATCCCGGTACCTAAAAGTAGATTTTCCGGCTGGGTATGCCAGCAACGTTAAGCTGTCTGCCGAAGCGCGCGTGCCGTGATCTGCATAAGGGCGCGCCACCTGTAGCGGCAGCAACGCGCCTTCTTTAACGAACACAGGTTCGAATCCCGGCTTGGCTGGGTGCTGCTTCACGCGGCCCGATAGCACGTTGTCTTCATTCCAAACGTCGATCCATCGTCCCGGCGGCAACTGCACGTCACGTGCGCTCACCTTCGGATCGCTGACGAATGCCGCAAAAATGTTGGGCCCCAGTTGCATTGATTCGTTTGGCAAAGAAGCATTGCGAATGACCGGTTCGGCGGGGTTCTCGTGCATCGCGATCGACAGGCTGTAGATGTAGGGCGTGAGCTCTTTGTGCCACCAGGCCCATCGGCGATAGGCGGCGAGCAGCTCCGCGGAATAGCCGTGTTGCCAAGGATCCATGTTTGCGAACGGCGTGTGCGCCATGATTGGTTGCACGGCGCCCCAGTGTAAACGTCGATACACCGTCTCTTCGTCGGGCGTGCCTTCCTTCGGATACCAGTACCCCGTCAGTTCGTTGAACGCGGCCGGAAGCAGTGGCCCCTTTGTGAAGAACCGCTTGATGCCGTCTTTGAGGCCCTGCCAGTCATAGTGGGTGTCGCCGACGTAGCTTACGTTCGCGGTGGACGAAAGAAACGCTTCGCTGGTTTTGTCGTCCCGGCCTTGAATGGCTTTGCACACAACGTCTGAATCGCCAGGCGCCACGCGGGCCAAGAACGCACTGGCGCGGGATGCTTCGGCGTCCGACGATCCGTCGTCGAGATAAAATCCCAGCAGCACTTTGCCCAAGCGCCGATGGGCGCGTTCATATTGTTCGTCCTGGTGGCATCCACCCCAAAAGTGCAGCACGGCTCGAACGCCCTGGGCTTTCATCCGGTCGATCAAGCCATCGCCTAACTTCCATTCGCAGCAGTCTTCGCCACGGCATTGGTTGTCTTTGAACGAGTTGGCTTTTGACCACGCATTGCCGTCAAACAAAAACACATCGACGGGAAAGTCGTGCTTGGCCAGGGCGTCAAGTTGGCAGCTGGCCTCCTCCTGCATCGTCGTGGCGGTGGGGCTGCACGCGCAGCGGCCGTTGTCAGGGCAGCCTGTGCCCCACCAAAAGCCAAGCGACGCATAGCTCAACGGGCGCGTGCGATGGAGGGGCGTTTTGGCGTTCGCCTCACGGGCTGCGCAAGCCAGCGCCAAAATCACCAAAACGATAGCCTTCATCGGAAGCAAGTGTTCTCGAAAGAGAACGTTCCGTCAAGCGGATTGCAGGTTCCCCGAGCGCAGAGCGGCTTGCGTCACACACCCGGTCTTTGGACCTGCTTCGGTGAGGTTCTGCGGTACTCTAGCGCCCGCTCATGCCGCGAAAGTTTGCCTCTGCTTTGGCCCCCTTCCAGAACGCCCCCGCTTGGTCGGCGCTGGCGGGTGGCTTGCTTTTGTTTGCTTGGACCGCGTGGTTCTTGTTCGCGAAGCTGTCTGTTTACGCCGCTTCGCACAGCGCCCGGCTTGAAGTGGACACCGCTTCTAACCCCGTGGATGCCCCTGTGTCGGGGCGCGTGTTGCGCAGCGACTTGGTTTTGGGTGCCATGGTGAAACAGGGAGACGTGCTGGTGCAATTGGACGCCGAGGCCTTCTCCTTGGCGTTGGCGAAGGAAGCGGCACATCTGGCCGCGCTTGAACCGCAGATCAACGCCCTTCGCAAAGAGATGACGGCCGATGAGCGGGCCGCGGTGGGCGAGGGCGTCGCGGCGGTGGCGGCCCACGAAGAGGCCGAAGCCATGCGCCGGGCCAGTGAAGCTGTGGCAACACTGAAAACCAGCGAAACGTCGCAACTGGAACGGCTGCGGCAGCAGCGCATCGTGGCGGAACTTGAATCCTCACGCATGAAGTCCGAGGCAGAACAACGCGTGGCCGAGGCCGAGGCCGCACGCACCGGCGTCAAACGGCTGGGTGGCGAAGTCATCGCGAAACGCAGCGATCGCCGCGCGCGTTTGGCGCGCATCGAACTTGAGATCGCACAACTTGAAGCGATGCGGGCCGAAAGCCAGGCGCATCTGCGCACGCTCGGGCGTGAGGTGGAGCTGCGCACGATACGCGCGCCCGTATCCGGGCGTTTGGGCGACGTGCGTGCGTTGCGCGCGGGGGCGGTGGTGGAGGAAGGCACGCGCTTGGCGGTGGTGGTGCCCCAAGGCGGCTTGCGCGTGGTGGCGTTCTTCGATCCGCAAGCGGCGGTGGGCCGCATCAAACGCGGGCAAACGGGGCGCGTGCGTTTGCTTGGCTTTCCTTGGACAAAATACGGCGCGCTCGCTGTGCGTGTGACGAACGTCGGCTCCGAGCCCAATGACGGCTTGATACGCGTGGAGCTCGACGTCTCACGCACAGCTGGCAACACGGCGCCGCTTGAACACGGTTTGCCGGGGCTTGTGGAAGTGAAGGTGGAACAAACGTCGCCGCTGACGATGGTGCTCGATGCCGCTGGTCGCTTCGTCACAGGCATCGATGCGCAAGCGGCTGGCACAAACCACGCCGAAGGCAAGGCGGCCCCATGAGCCAAGAAGACGCGGATTCCAAAGCGGCCAGCCGGCGGCGCGCGCGGCGTCGGTTCTTCGTGCCTGAGGCGATTCAAACCTCAGCGATGGACTGCGGGCCTGCGTGTTTAAAGAGCGTGCTTGAAGGTTACGGCGTCGCCGTCAGCTACGGGCGTCTGCGCGAGGCCTGCCACACCAGCGTGGATGGCACCGCCGTGTCCGCGCTGGAGGCCGTGCTGCAGGAGTTGGGTTTGGACGCGGCCGAGTCTGTGATGCCCGTGGAACATCTATTGATGAACCGCGCAGATCTCATGCCCGCGATCGTGGTGACGGCGATGCCTTCGGGCATCTTGCACTTCGTGGTGGTGTGGCGGCGCGTGGGCCCATACCTGCAAGTGATGGATCCGGCGCGCGGGCGGCATTGGGTGCACCACCGTGAATTCATGCGGCAAGTGGCCATGGTGGATGTGCCCGTGCCGCTCGAAGCGTTTTTAGATTTCGTTCACGATCCGGGCTTGCGGCGTGTGGTGGTGGCGCGCCTGCAAGCCGCGGGGTGCACACGTGCAGCCGCACGCTTTGATGAAGCTGTGGCGCAAGGCTGGGAAGCGTTTTGCCGCTTGGAAGGTGCTTTGCGCTTGGCCGAAGGGCTGCAAGGCCACGCCGGGTTTTCCGCCGCACAAGCCGCGCGCGTGATCGATGGTTTGGTGGCCGCGTCTGCCAACAACCCCAACGCCATCCCCGAGGCCCTGCGGCTGGCCAAGCCCGCTGCGGATGTGCAAGAGGAAGTTCCGCCTGAACATCGCGAGCCCGGTGGCCCGACGCACACAACAGTGAAGATGGTGAAAATGCGCGGCGCTGTGGCCATCGCATTGGATGGTGTTAAGCCCGCGGGTTCTGCACAAACAAACGCGCCGGCCACGGCCACCACGCGCGCTTTGGCGGGCGCAGAAGAGCCTGTGGCGAAGGTGCTGCTGCGGCTGGTGGCAACGGCGGGGAAACGCGCCCCTTGGTTACTCGGGGCAGGGCTTGGTTTGGCGGCGGCGGGTTCGCTGGTGGAAGCGGTGTTGTTCCGTGCCTTCTTCGACATCGGCCGACGCTTGCCCCTGTTTTCACACCGGGTTGCCGCTGTGGCGATGGTGGCCTTGTTCGCCACGTCATTGCTGTTGCTTGAGTGGCCCACCGCCTTGGGCCTGGCATCGCTTGGACGTCGCTTGGAAGGCGGTTTGCGGCGTGCCTTTTTAAACAAGCTGCCGCGCTTGCAAGACGCGTATTTTCAAAGCCGTCCTGTTTCAGACATGGCCACGCGGGCGCACCAGATCCACCAGATCCGATCGCTGCCGTTTTACGCAGGCCAGATCTTCCGTGTGACCTGCGAATTGATGGTGACCACCGCGGGTGTAATTTGGTTGCACCCGCGTGGCACGCCCTTGGCTTTGCTTTCGCTTGCGGCGCTTGTGGGCTTTCCCTTGCTTATGCAATCGGGGCACGAAGAGCGCGACATGCGCGTGCGGGCGCATGCGGGCGCGTTGTCGGTGTTTTATCTGGATGCGCTTTTGGGTTTGCAAGCCGTGCGTGCCCACGCGGGCGAAACGGCGTTGATGCGTGAGCATTCCACGCGCCTCGAAGAATGGGCCCGTTCCGCGTGGCAAGCGGCACGATACGCCGTGCGTTCGGAAGCCACCGTTACCTTGGTGGGCTATGGCTTTGCCTTGGCGCTGCTGTTCGATCACCTGACGCGCGCGCCGGGCTCTGGATGGGCCTTGCTGCTTGTGTATTGGTGTTTGTCGCTGCCGGCGCTCGGGCAAGAGTTTGCGTTCTTGTTGCAACAAATTCCGCGGCAAAAGAACCTTGCCGCGCGCCTCGTCGAGCCTTTGGGCGCCGCCGATGCCGAACGGCCCGCCGAGGTGCCCTCACAGGCTTCGACGGGTGTGGACCTGCGCTTTGATGATGTGCGCGTGGAGGCGGGCGGCCATGAAGTTCTCGTGATCGAGTCACTTCACTTGCCCGCGGGTGGCCACGTGGCCATGGTGGGGGCTTCAGGCAGCGGCAAAAGCAGTCTGTTGGGTTTGGTGATGGGGTGGCACGAGCCCGCGCGCGGGCAGGTGAACTTAGATGGAGAGGCCTCTTGCCCGGCTCTCGTTGAAGCTTTGCGGCGCCACACTGTGTGGGTGGATCCATCGGTGCAGTTGTGGAACCGCAGCTTGCTTGAAAACCTGCGCTATGGCTCTTCGCGCCCCGACTCTCCGGTGGGTGCTTCTATCGAAGACGCCGAGCTTGATGAAGTCTTGGCGCGCTTGCCCACAGGCCTTGAATCGTCGTTAGGCGAAAGTGGCGGGTTGCTGTCAGGCGGTGAAGGCCAACGCGTGCGTTTTGCACGCAACATTCACAAGGAACAGGCAAGGCTTGTGTTGTTGGATGAAGCGTTCCGCGGCTTGGAACGCCCCCGCCGGCAGCGGCTCTTGGCGCGCGCGAGGGAGCGCTGGGCCAGCGCCACATTCTTATGCGCCACGCACGACGTGGCCGACGCGATGGTGTTCGATCGCGTGTTGGTGATTGCCAATGGCCGGGTGGCCGAAGATGGCCCACCGCGCGCGTTGGCCGCAGACCCTGAATCTCTATTTGCGAAATTCTTGGCGGTTGAAGAGCGCTTGCAATCGGCGTTCGCCGAACCTCACTGGCGCCGCTGGCAATTGGTGGCGGGGCAAGTGCAAGAGACCGCGCCGCCAACCGCGTCCGAGGGGGCGCGATGAGCGTTGCGGCCGCATCATTGACTTGGCCGCGCGCGCGCTTGGGCGAAGCGATGACCGCGATCAACACAGAGTTGCGCGGCGTGGATGAACTCCGCACGCTGGCCAACCCTGCGCCCGATGTGATCGCTGGGCCTCCGCTTGATCGCTGGGTGCAAGCGGGGGTGCACCGCTTGGGCCTCGCCGTCGATGCACCTGATCAGCGGGCGCGCGGCTTATCCGATCTTTTGCCAGAGGCATCCGCGATCATCGCGCGCTGCCTAAGCGCCGAGACCGAAGAAGGTGCATACCTCGTTGTGGTTGGGCCTTTGCCCGCCACATCTCACACAGCGCGCGTGCTTACGCCCAACGGCGCTGTCTACGTCGATGTCTCACAGCTTGAGCACGCGTTGTTCGCGGCAAACGCCACACAGGTGGTTGCAGAACTCGGCTTGCCGCGCAAGCAACGCCTCGCCGCCGAGCGTGCGATGCGTGCGGCCTTAGGCGGCGGCGCTTTGGCCGAAGCGTGGGTGATCGAAGACGCCGCGCCCACGTTTTGGCAACGCGCTCGACGCCTGGGCGCCGCACGTTTGTTGCTAACGGGCTTGGCGGGGTTCATCGGGCAGTTGGCGTTGTTCAGCGGCGCGTGGGGCATGGTGGCCAACGGCGCGCTGCAAGGGCGTTTGGAGTCGGGCACTTTATGGGCGTTTGGTTTGCTGCTGGCCACGATGGTTGGAGTGCGCGCGGTGGCGGGCTCAGCTTTGGGGCGCGCCGTGGTGCTGCTTTCGGGTTTGGCCCGCGAGCGTTTGTTGGAAGGCATCCTGCGCCTTGATGGTGGCGAGATCCGCGCGCGCGGCGTGGGACAATTGCTTGGCACTGTGCTTGAAGTTGATTCGCTTGAACTTCTCGCGCGCGGCGGCGGTCCCACTTTGATTTGGGTTGTGTTGGATCTGGTGTTGGGTGCCTCGCTGCTTGCCCTGGGCGCGGGGGGCGTGATCCATTTTGTGTTGTTGGTGCTGTGGCTTGTGTTGCTCGCGTGGTGGCTGCGCGGCCTGCAACGTCGGCTCACGGCGTGGACCGACGCTCGCCTGACGGTCACACACGAGCTTGTGGAAGCCATGGTGGGCCACCGCACTTTGGTGGCGCAAGACCAAGGGTTGCATCTCGGCCATCTGCATGCCTCGCTTGACGAATACCAAGAACGCTCATGGCTATTGGATCAAGCGGCCACAAAGCTCACGGCGATTTTGCCGCGCGGCTGGGTGGTGCTGGGCTTATTGGGGCTCGTTCCAGCGTTCGTTGATCGCGGCACATCGTCGGCGGCATTGGCAACGGCTTTGGGTGGCGTGGTGCTGATCTGGGGTGCGTTTCGCCACCTGGCTGAAGCGAGCCCCGCGTTGACCGCGGCGTTTGTGGCGTGGCGAAACTTGCGCTTCTTGTTTTCAGCCGCCCAGCGCGGCGTCGCCAGTTCGGCGGACGTGTTGGCGGCGTCTCCCGACGAGGCCGCCGTGGGGCGGCGTGGTTTGATGGTGGGGCGCGACGTCGTGTTTCGTTACGAAGGCCGACCCGAGGCCGTGTTGCGCGGGTGCAATTTTTCGATTCGTCGTCACGAACGCGTGTTGTTGGAAGGCGGCTCGGGAGGCGGAAAATCAACTTTGGGTGCAATTCTTTCGGGCTTGCGCGTGCCCACTTCGGGTGTGCTGCTGCTGGGCGGCTTTGATCACCACGCTGTGGGGCCGCAGCGATGGCGCCAGCGATCTGGAGGCGTGCCGCAATTTCATGACAACCACATTTTCGCGGGGCCGTTGTTGTTCAACTTGTTGTTGGGCCGGCGCTGGCCACCGCGGCAAGAAGACATCGCCGCCGCCGATGCCGTATGTCGTGAATTAGGCCTTGGCCCACTTTTGGATCGCATGCCTGCGGGCTTAAATCAAACCGTTGGTGATTCGGGGTGGCAGCTTTCGCACGGTGAACGGAGCCGCGTGTTCGTGGCGCGCTCGCTGTTGCAGCGTGTGGACGTGCGCGTGTTTGATGAATCGCTGGCGGCGCTTGATCCCGAAACAAGCCTGCGCGTGCTGCAAGCGCTGCTGGGGCGGCCTGAAGCGCTCGTGCTGATCGCACACCGCTAAGGCATCGGAACGCGCACTTTCGTGACGAGCCGGGCCTGCGGATCGGCCGCGTCGTAGTCCACCAATTCCACGGCATCGGCCTTCACGTCGATGGGGTCGCCGTTGCGAAAAGGCTCCATTCGCAGGGCCACAGCGGCCGTGGCGTGAGCGCCATTCCAACGCCCCACAGTCACGTGTGGCACGTAAGCTTCGATGCTCAACGCACGGCCTGGCGGATCAAGCAGCGCCCGCAGGTCGCGCAGGCTGTGATGGTCGTCCGTTACACACAGAAAAGGCGCCGCCAAGAAGGCGCACGCGCCGTGCACGCGAAATAAAGTGGCACGCGCCCACGCAGCCACGGCGTCCGCCTGGGCGGCCAGCACGTTCTCCGAAACGTCGTCGTCTTCCACGCACTGGCGGCGCGGAAAGCCCGCGATGCCCAATGTCACGTGCAGATCGGGCTGCGGGATGAGCCAGGGCTTCAAGGCCTGTCCCAGGGCGGCCACGCGTTCGTTTACGGCGGGGTGACTGACGCGCACCACCCAAACGGCGTAGCGGGGGCGGCCTTTGTGCCAGTCGGCGCGGATCCCCGGCGTTTCGGTGGCTGTGGTTGGGGCGCTGGTGAACGACCGCCACAGTGGGGCGAAAAGTGAAAGAGGCTCTGGCAACAACCGCCATCTATAGCGAAATTCGGGGGACCCGGTGGTCACGTACGAGGCTTCCGCCGGCAGGATGGCCGGGCATTCAGTCGCCGCGGCGTTCCAAAGTGGCAACAAGCCGCGACCGGCGCTAGTTTAGGCGGCCCTCCGTTTAACCGACCTAGATTCCGCCATGTTCAACATCCCCATCATCCTTGCTGGCTTTCTCGTGGGCATTGTCGTGGGCTTGACCGGCATGGGCGGCGGGGCCTTGATGACCCCCATTCTTGTCTTGGGTTTTGGCATCGATCCGCTCTCGGCAGTTTCAAGTGACATCGTGGCCTCTTTGGTGATGAAGCCTGTGGGCGGCGGGGTGCATTGGAAGCGGGGCACGGTCAATTGGCGCTTGGTCCGTTGGCTTGTGATGGGCTCCGTTCCCGCGGCGTTCTTGGGTGTTTTGTTGCTGCGCGGGTTGGGTGAGGGCGCGCACCTGCAAGGGACGGTGAAGTTTTCCTTGGGTGTGGCCCTGTTGGTTGTGGCTGTTGGCTTGGTGATTCGCCCGCTTTTGATGCGCAAGCGCGCCGGCCTCAACCCCAACGCGCCTTTGATCATTCGGCCGATTCCCACAGTTCTCATCGGGATCGCCGGGGGCTTGGTTGTGGGCATCACATCGGTGGGCTCTGGTTCGCTGATGATGATCTTACTTTTGTTGCTTTACCCGCGCCTTCACATGAAGCAGCTCGTGGGCACGGATCTCATCCAAGCCATTCCGTTGGTGGCGTCGGCAGCCATCGGACACTTGTTGTTTGGCTCGTTTAATTTCCAACTCATGACGTCGATCGTGATCGGTGCGATCCCGGGCGTGTTCCTTGCGGCTCGCTATTCCTCGCGAGCGCCCGATCGGGTGATTCGACCGATTCTCGTGTTGGTGCTGACCTCGTCTTCGATGAAGCTGCTCAATGCTGGCACAGTGACGTTGGCGGCTAGCATCCTGGTTTTGGCCGGCGCGGCGACGGCTTGGTCGATTTGGTTGCCACGATCGTCCTCGGTCGCCACCGAAACACCCGAAACGCCGCCCTCCCCGGCGCCGTCGCAGAACCCTGTTTAGCGCCGTCGTTCGGTGGCGAACGCTCTTGCGGTGTTTCGCCCGAAAGAAGCTGTTGTTTCTGAATTGTTAATAGAAATGCTGTGTGTTTCGGCCTTTGTGTCGACTTTGAAAGTCGCCGCGAAGCGCGCGTAAATGCGCGAGGATGACGCTTCCCTGGCTGAAGAACTGTGGCCGCCCTGCGCAAGAGTACGCGCTTTGGGCCAAAAATTGCGCCTTAAGTTTCCGGTTTATTTCTAGTTGGTATCGCGAGGGCTAAATCATTCGCGACTTGTTTCTTTGCGCTGGAAGAGTGTTCGCAGACAAGGCACTTGTGTTGGGTATGACAACGAACCACCCACCGCACGCATCAAGTTTAATTCGGATCGGACTTCTGACCCTTACAGCGTTTGTTGGCCTCGCCTCTAACGCTTTTGCTGAAGAAGCTCCCGCCGCTCCCGCCGCTGCCGAGCCCGCTCCTGCAGCCGCTCCTGCTCCCGCCGCTGCGCCAGCCGCAACGACCGTGGAAGTGCCTCCCGAGGTGTTGCAACGAATTGCAGACTTGGAAGCGTATGTCACGAACGGCGCTCCCAAGGGCGCGCCACTGACGGGCAGCTCGGGTCCAGGCCACAACGGCTGGATGATGGTGTGTGCGGCTTTGGTCTTGTTCATGACCTTGCCAGGTTTGGCACTCTTCTACGGCGGCTTGGTGCGCAAGAAGAACATTCTTTCGGTGCTTGCCCAATGTCTGGGATGCGCGACCCTCGTTGCCGTTCTGTGGTGGGCCTTCGGCTACAGCATGGCCTTCTCGCACGGTTCATCGATCGTGGGTGACTTCAAGATGGCGATGCTTTCAGGCGTCACATCAGCGCCTAACACTGATTACTCCTACTGGGTATCGCAAAACGTGTTCTCGATGTACCAACTGATGTTCGCAATCATCACGCCGGGCCTCATCGTCGGCGCGATCGCAGAACGCATGAAGTACTCGGCCATCATGCTGTTCATCGGCTTGTGGATGGTTGTGGTTTACTTCCCCTTCGCTCACATGGTGTGGGGCGCTGACGGCTTGATGAACGGCGTATGGAACGCATCTGCTGGCATCAAGGCGATCGACTTTGCAGGCGGCACGGTTGTGCACATGACCTCTGGTTGGTCGGCGCTTGTGTTGTGCTTGATCTTGGGCAAGCGCAATGGCTTCGGCACCCGCGCGATGCTTCCTCACAGCATGGTGTTGACCATGGTTGGTACGGGTATGTTGTGGGTCGGCTGGTACGGCTTTAACGCTGGTAGCGCTGTGGCTGCCGACGGCGTGTCTGCGAACGCTTTCACCACCACCACGTTGGCGGCCGCGGTTGCCGGTTTCGTGTGGCCTTTGATTGAGTGGGTGACGCGTGGCAAGCCCACAGTCCTGGGCTTCTGCTCGGGTATCGTGGCCGGCTTGGTTGTTATCACGCCAGGTGCGGGCTTCGTGACTCCTTCCGGTGCGGTGGCGATCGGCGTGTTGGCTGCGGTTGTGCCTTACTTCGCTTGCACCAAGCTCAAGGGCTGGCTTAAGTACGACGACGCTTTGGACACCTTCGGCATCCACGGCGTGGGCGGCACCTTGGGCGCCTTCCTCACCGGCATCTTCGCCACGCCAGACGTCAACGCGAACCTCAGCACAAACCTCGCCGCCATTGTTGGCAAGACGTTGTGGATGGAACAACTCAAGGCGATGGGCCTCACCATTGTGTGGTCGGTTGGTGCCACCGCGGTGTTGGCGTACATCATCAAGGCTGTGATCGGCCTGCGCCCAACCAGCGAGATCGAAGACCAAGGGTTGGACTTGGTGGAGCACGGCGAAGCTGGCTACCACGAAGAGCAATAACGAAAAGCATTAGCTCACGCAGGCAGGTTGCAGACCTGCGGCTAACAACACGGGGAGCGACAGCGATGTCGGCTCCCCGTTTGTTTTGGTGGCTAATAGGAATAGCCGTAGAGATCGAGGCTAGACGATGCGGCCGCAGCCTTCGCGCTCACGGTGACTGTTGCATAGTGCAGCCCGAAATTGTTGGCGCAGATGTTGAAAGTCGTCATGCATGAGCTAGCGGCGGGCAGGCGCTTGCCTGAACAGCCATCGCCTGTGGGCAACACCACGAAATCGTCTGCATCCGCGCCCGTGAAGGCAAAGGTGATGGCTTCGCTTATGTAGGCGCCCTGGTTCGTGACGGTGAAGACGATAGGATCTGAACACGTGTTGGTTGCTGACTCGTTGAAGTTCACTTGATTGCCTCCGGCCGCAGGGTTCGTGAACACGAGTCTGGCGCCCTGATCGGAAGCTTGTCCCGTGCCGCCCAGGTTCGTCACCGCGGCGCCGCCGGGGCTGCCGCTGGCAACCAGGCTTGCGACGGCGTTGCCTACTTTTGCTGGCGTGAAGGTGATCGTCGCCATGCAGGTTTTCCCTGCCATCAAGGCACCCGTGCACGTGTTGGCTGTGACGGAGAAACTGGTGGCGTCGGTGCCTTTGAGCTCAATGGCGATGGGACCGGTGGGCAGATCACCCGTGTTCGTGATGGTCACGAGTTTGCTTTCGCCCGTGGCATTGATGGGCGCCGGCAGAAAACTGAGATTCGCGGTGCTGGCCCCCAGCAAAGGAGGCTTTACGCCTTTAACAGTCAACGTAACCATCGCCTGCGCACCGGAGGAAGACATGATCAGCATGGTCCCTCCGATCGGCACACCCTGACCCGGCAGCGCGAACACCTGGATGGCGCAAGTCTGTGCGCCAGCGAGATCCGCGCCTTGGCAGGTTGAGCCGGCTTTTACGGCAAACGTGCCCGATACATCAGCTGTCAAAGATACGGAGATGGCCCCCGTATTCATGGCGCCCGTGTTCGTCACCACGATCGTTTGCGACGGAGATTGTGAGCCCAAAACCACGTCGCCGAAATTGATCGCCGGCGCATCGGTCACGAGCGCAGCAGGAGCCGGCAAGGGCATGACATCCACAGGCGCTTCGGCGTCGGCCGGAACGCCTGCATCCACCACTGTCACTTCATCGGCTTCTTCAACGAAGGCCCACAAGCCTGTTGTGTCAGCTTCCACTTCCCACACTTCCGTTTGCGGGCTCGCTCCGGGGCCTAGCTTGCGGCCACGGCCGCGACGAACCCAAACGTCTGTAGTGGTGCTGGATGCGAAGGCGGCGTAGCGACGCATTGGGGAGGGGGCCGGCAACGCCTGCCGCACCCGCACGGGCGACGTGAAGGTTAGGCCCCCCGGCGAGAACTCAACGGATTGACCAACCGGAATGGCCCCCTTACGAACAACATCTGTCCGCACGTTGACGGTCAATGGTTGGCGGCTGGGCAAGGCATTCGCAGGGATATCGATCTCGACGGTCGACCGTTTGCCTAGCCGAACTGTTTGCGGCGCGGCCATATCAGGAAGCACTTGCTGATCATCGATGACGCCATTGTTATCGTCTGAGCTTGTGCAGCCGATCAGGAACAAGCTTGCGAAAATACCTAACGAGAGAAACGTGTTCACCTTCATGAAGCAGTGAGTTTAACGCCAAAGCTGGCGTGGTTGCGATGTGGGCACCGCGCGCACCCGAACGCAGTGAGGCCTTGCGTCTCAACCTGAAACCAGGGCCGCTTCTTCTACAGCCGGAAGCGTCATGTTCTCCGCGCCGAAGTGACGCGCCGGATCCTCAATGATGCGCCTGGCGATCTTCAAGCTGGCTGCGCAATAGAAGGCGTCGGCCACTCGTTCGTCGAGCGTCCACCTCACCTCAACCTCGTCGTGCGTCTGGACGCGTCCGTGACGATCTAACGCGGTTGCCTTGCGTGGCACGCCAAGCGCGCCAAAAACGCTGGCCGTGCCGTCTTCGTAAAGGTGATGGAACACACGATCCAACCCCACGGAGCCCAGGTTCGCCACAAACAAACTTGTGTAGAGAGGATCACTTTCAATCATGAAGCGCGGCTTAAGATTCATACCATCGAGCCACCGCAGCAGCGCCATCACCGCGCGCAGCAACCAACGTGGCAGCGCCATCGCCAAAGCCAGCTCTTTATCCACGGTGGTGCTCCGGTCGCCACGGCCCTGCATAATCGCTTCGTTTATGCGATCGACCGCGTGCTCGAATGATTCAATCTCTGGAAACGACAGCTTGATGGTCACCAAGGGCGCGTCGTCTTTGAACGCCTTCTTGGCCGCGAACGAAATAAAAACACCTTTGCGTCGGTAGAGGCGACCGCCTGAGACAAACCGGTTTAGTTCGGGGCGGCGGTGTAGGCCCTGGGCGCATGCAAATAAGAACAGATGAAACAAGCTGGCTGGCAGCTTGTTACCGCGGGCCCGATTGAACTGACGCAGCCACGAACGTGTGCGCGTGATGTCGTACGTTTCCTGATGATAGATCGCGCTTTCGTTTCGGCCCCGCATCACGTACGGCAAAATGCTTCGTACGGGTGTTTCGGTGTGCACCAACTCTCCGTCTGAGCGTGCAAATAGTGGCATCGCTATCCTCCGTTGGCCACGGTGTGGCGGTCAATCGCATCGATCATGTGAGGCGGCTGCAACCGAAACAACTCTTGCGCCAACGCGCTGGCGGTTTGCCGGAGCTGTTCTTCGGTGTGGGTGGCACAGATGAAGAAGCGAAGACGCGCTTGATCCTCTTCCACGGCCGGGTACACGATGGGCTGCACGTTGATGCCACGCGCGAGGAGAGCCTGCGAAAGTTGCATGCAGAGGGCGGAATTGCCCACGATGCAAGGCACGATCGCTGACCCTCGCGAGGGGCCGGTGTTAATGCCTAAGCCTTCGCAAAGAGTCAGGAAGTATCGGCAGCGCTCTTGCAGGCGCGCCACCGTTTCAGGCTGCCTTTCCATCAGATCGAGTGCCGCCAATGCGGCGGCCGCGTTGGCCGGTGATATGCCAACGCTGTAGATGAAGCCCGGCAAGCTGTAACGCAGGTATTCGATGAGGTGCCGCACGCCAGCGACGTAACCACCGCAACTGGCGAGCGACTTCGAGAGCGTGCCCATCCACAGATCTACGTCGCCGCGATTGACGCCGAAGTGCTCTCCAACGCCGGCGCCGGTTGGTCCGATGACGCCCAATGAATGGGCCTCGTCCACGAGCAGCAGACAGCCGTACTGACGCTTGAGCTCGATGAGCTTGTCAAGCGGTGCCAGGTCGCCATCCATGCTGTACACGCCCTCCACGGCGAGCAGAACGCGCCGCGCTTGGGTGCGGCTTTCCCGCAACATCCGCCTCAAGGCATCCACATTGTTGTGTGGGAACGGACGTCGTCGTGCGCCTGACAAGCGCGCCCCACCGAGAATGCTATCGTGCGCGAGGCTGTCATGGATCACCAGGTCTGCGGGGCCAAGCAGGTGACCGATGATGGACACGTTGGTTGCGTGGCCGCCGACCATCACAAGGGCATCGTCACTGCCGAGAAGCTTTGCCAGGGCGCGCTCCAGTTGCTGGTGAAGCGGTCGTTCGCCTGAAGCAATCCGGCTGGCAGACACCGAAGAGCCGAACTTTTCAATCGCACGCTGGGCGGCGCGCGTGACCTCGGGATGACCTGAAAAGCCGAGGTAGTTGTACGAAGAGAAGTTCAGCAGCGATCGTCCGTGCAGTGATGCGGTGGCTCCGTTTATGCCATCGTGGGCGCGAAAATAGGGAATCTGCATTCCCGCGGTCTTCGCAGCGGTGATTCTGCGCGCCAGCTCTTGCACCTCTGGAAAGTGTTGCACGCTGGTGTGTTCAAGCGGCGCATCGAATACCGTCTCGCGCTCCGGCAAGACACGTGCGGACGCGAGGCTACGGCCGGCCGCGAGTCGGGTGAGATCGCGAGGTTCGCCTTTGAAACCCCGGAGCCTGAACACCAGTTGGTTGTGTTCGTCGCGCACATCGGCGTCGCCGCGCATCGTTCCGTCCTCGTTGGTGGCAACGGTGGCTTCAATATACAGAACCTCGTGCGCCACGGGTTGGCGGAGGATGTGGATCGCGTCGATCGCCAACGGCAAGCCTGCGCGCCCCAACGTATGTGCGGACCAGAAGGCAAAGACCTGCAGGACGCCATCGAGCCCACTGACAAGCGTCGTGCCGCCCTCGACACTGGACGCTTCGCATAGCGCGGAGATCGCGTGCTGACTTACGCCACGGACTTGCAACAGTGGCCGCAAGGCCGGGCCGTGAAATGTGGCGTGTTGATAGAAGTGCTCAACGCCGAACGTAGCCTCTCGCAAGTCACCAAGCTGCACAGGTTGAAGATCGTCTATGACGCTCAAGGTGGCCCGAAACCCGATCTGGTTTCGATCATCAAGCCTAATCGTCTCGACGATTGTGCCGGCTTCACCATTGCGCACGCGGGTGAGCACCGTTGCCGAGTCGCCTTCGAGAACAACGCCCTGCACGACCTCCACGTCTCGCAGTGCCAGGGGCAGCTTGATGCCTTGGTGGGCGAGGGCGGGCAACATGAGATCGATCGCGCCGGCCAACGGAAGGACAGGGCGTGCGGCGATGACGTGCGAGGAAAGATAGCCAGGGGCATCAGGAGCCAGCGTCTGTGTCCAACCGAAGGTCTCTTCGATCGGAGGCAGGCGTCGCGCCACCACGTAGGTGCCGCTCGCCAGCGCACCAGAAAGGGCTGCTGCAATAACGTTGACACCTTCCGAATCCGCCAGTGTCTCCACCTGGCTTTCAAGCTGCACGCGCGCGGCGACAGGTAACTTTGTTACCATCCCCGTGCCCCGCCAAGCAGGCAGCTCCAGCACGCAGCAGCGTACCTGTGGGCGTGTGCTTTCAAAGCGTGACATTACGGACGCGAGCAAAGCGTTCGCAAACGCGTACGTTGTTTGGTGCCGGTTGCCAAAGCGTGCCGCCCACGAACCAAGTGCAACGAAGGTGATCAGCGGTTGGTTCTGAAGTGCGTTCCAAAGGTTCTCTGCGCCGTCCACTTTGGTTGCTACCACGGCGGCTGTTGCGTCCGTAAAGGGTGCGTGAACCGGGTGATCGTCTGTCTCGCCCGCGGCGTGAAGGCAGGCCGTGATCGGACCCAAAGCCGCCCGCGCGTCAAGAACCGCTTTGTTCACAGCTGACGCATCCGTTATGTCGCAGCTCGCGTAGTGAACCTTTGCACCAAGTGAACGCAATTCAGCAAGCCACGTTGAGACGTCTGGCGCGTCCGCAGGTTTGCGGCCAAGCAGTGCCAACGACGCCTGGCTGCAGGCGTAGTGCCGCGCGAGCTTGCCGCCGATGGAACCCGTGGCGCCCGAAATCAGCAACACACCTGCAGCGGAGGGGAACGTTGAAGGCAAGGCGTGGGCATGAAACTGCGTTGACAAGGGGCCGAGGCCGCCCGCCACTGTGAAACGCACCTCCTCGTCAAACTTGCCAGACAGCAGGGTCTGCACCAGTGCCTCTATAAACTCTGGTGACGGCGTCACGTCATCGTCCAACGCGACGGAACCCAACTGAGCTCCATAGGCCTCGTGGCTAAGCGAGCGAAGAAAACCACCCACGGGTGCGGCGTTCTGCGTGTGAGCAAGAACATGCCATGTGCTTGGCCGCCGCTGCGCCACTTGTCGCAGGCTTTGCAGAAGGTTTACGGCATCGTTCGTGCCATGGATGGAAAGTAGACGCAGATCGATCACATGGGCGCTGAGCAGCGACGGGTCTTGTACGCTGCTTGTCGCTCTCACGGTGCGTCCACGCTGTTCTAGTGCCTTCGCCAGTGCGGGAGCCCAATCATCACCAGCACTGAGGAGAACGACCGCGCCATTCTCAGATGGTGTGCTTGCGTTGCGGCGGAGCGGACGCGCCACCCACTTTGGTTCAAACAGGCGTATCTCTTGGGCCACCTTCGTCGCTGGTTCGGGCGCTTGGACGCGGTCGCGGATCTCCTTTTCCAACGTCCCCAACGTTAGATCCGTTTCAAACAAGCGGCGAGGCAAGGTCAGCCCGTTGAACGCCTCTGTGAGGGCTGCCGAAAGCTCTGTGATCATCAACGAGTCGAACCCAAGATCCGCTCCGAGGCGCGTGCGCGAATGCAGCCCTTCAATTGGAGTGACAGCGATGCGGCTCACCACACCTCGAAGTTGCTCAAATACGCTGGCAGCGACGGCCGCGGCTTGAACGACGGGGGGGGCCGACGTCGCCGGCGCGGCTGGCCTCAAGGGCGCCAACTCTGCAGCCGGGCTTTGAGCGGCTTGCGCAAGCAGTTCGTTTTGTTTGCGGATGATCTCCACATGCGCATCCATCAGCGCCATCTGTTGCGCAAACAGGGCCCTCAGTCTCGTTGCGGGGGATTCGGTGGCCATGCCGCCGGCGGCCGGTTCTTGAGGCTTGGGCTGCATCATCGGTGTGGTGTCGTTGTTGGGCATGCTGACGGTGTGTGGGGTGGCGGCAACGGTTTCGCGTTTGACGGGCCACAGCGCTCGTGTTTGCAGGCGCGATGGCGGCAGCGAGACGGCGGTTCTGTCTGCGGCTGGATCCTCAAGGCCTCGCGCATCCACGGAGAAGCCAAGCGTAAAGAGCCGCGCGAGGGTCTGCAGGCATGTGGTGCCGTCGTCCCCCTCATCCTGAGTGATGGCCAAGTACGAGCAGCTTGGATCTGTGTGGGCCAGCGTGTGTCGCGCCATGTTTAATAAGCTATGGCCGCCCGTCACTTGCAGGAACACGCGGCATCCTTGCTCGTGCAGCGACCTCACTGTTTCAATGAAATCTACGGGCGCGGTGGCGTGCCTCGTCCAGGCCGCGCGCAGTTGCTCTGGCGCAAGCGGGCTGAGCGACGGCTCCACAGCGCTGACAAAGGGTATCTTTGCTGGCCCCAGCGGTAGTTGCTTGACCAAGCAGGTGAAGGGCTGCGTGATGCCGTCCATCAACGGCGAATGAAAGGCATGTGATACGTCAAGGGCAACGGCCTTGATGGAGAGCTCACGAAAGTGAGTGGCCACCGCTTCACATGAGGCGCGCGGTCCCGCTATCACTGTTTGCCGGGCGTGGTTGATGTTGGCTACAACCCATCCATCATGCTGTGACACACCTCTTTGCGCGGTGGCCGCATCGGTGGACAAAGCAAGCATGGCTCCTGAATCAGGCAAAGCCATAGACGCCATGAGTGCACCTCTGCGAGCGACGAGCTGCACCGCCTCGTGTGCCGGCAGAATGCCCGCGGCCGCAGCGGCTGCAAATTCACCCAAGGAGTGGCCTGCGACCGCGTGCGCACGGACACCCAGGGCATCAAAGAACGCAGCGCTTGCAAGGCCCAGTGAGGCCATGAGGGGCTGACAGATCTCTGTGCGCGATAGCGTGGCACGCGCCTTCTCTCGTGCGCCGTTGGTTGGGTAAAGATAAGACAACAACGCACGCCCATCGATCGCGCAGTCTGCTGTGAGAGCATCCAGCGCTTCACGAAAGACACCGAAGCGTTCGTAGAGCGGCCGCGCCATGTCGGGCTTTTGGGCGCCCTGCCCAGGGAAGAGCATGGCGAGCTTTGGCACATCAGAGCCCACTGGTTCGCGATTTAAGTGGATGTGTGAAGGCTCTTCCGACGAGGGCGCTGCCAGCCAACGCAGCGCCGCGATGAATTGTTGATGAGAGCTGGCGATGAAGGCGGCACGGTGAGGCGAAGCGGTGCGCGATGCGAGGCTCGCGGCGATGCCTGCCAACGACACATCGTTTTGTTCGACGAAGGCTTCCAGAAGGTCAACGGCTGTCTCACAGAGCAAGTCGGCCGTTGGTGCTGAAAGCAAAAACAGTTCGGGCCGCGGCGGCGGCGACTCGATCGAATGGCTCATGAATACACGAGTTGTGCTTGCAGATGAGGTGGATGGCTCTTGCACGATGACGTGGCAGTTGGTGCCACCAAAGCCGAAAGAGCTGACACCTACCGTGCGAGGAAGCGCGTCCTGGCGCTGCCAGGGGATGCTGCGGTTGGGGATGTATAGGCCTCTCTCATGCAGCCGAAGGTCTGCGCGGGGCTGCTCGTATGAAGCGTGCATCGGAATCGTTGCGTGATGAACCGCCAGCGTTGCCCTGATCAAGCCGGCGATGCCGGCCGCACTCATGGAGTGCCCGATGTTGGCCTTCGCTGATGAGAGGGCACAGGGCCGGCCCGATGTATCGCCGCGGAACTCGGCCAACGCGGCAACCTCGGTGGCGTCTCCCACCGGTGTGGCGGTGCCATGCGCCTCCACAACTTCAACCCGCGAAGGCGCGATGCCACTGTCCTGATGGGCCCGCTCCAGAACGGCGAGCTGACCTTCTTTACGAGGCGTCATCGGACCGTCGCCGCGCCCATCGTTGTTCATGCCCATCCCTGGGATGACGGCATAAATTCGATCTTTGTCGGCGAGCGCGGTTTCAAGGCGTTTGCAGACCACCGCGCCAATGCCTTCGCCCACCACGAAGCCGTCGGCGCGCTGATCGAACGGCCGGCAAATGTTGGCCTCAGACACAGCCCCTATACGCGAAAATCCGAGCACGTTGTCGGGTGAAAGCACCATGTACACACCGCCGACGATGGCCGTGTCGCAGGTGCCATGTCGCAGATGCAGCATGGCTTCATGAAGGGCCACCAAGGCCGATGAGCAGGCAGCGTCCGTGCTGAACGCAGGACCGCCGAAGTCATAGGCCTGATTCACGTTCGCCGCCACCATGTTGAGCAGTGACCCAACCACTGTATGTGCGGCGAGAGGCACAACGTTCTTTGTGAGCTCGTTGTGGATCTCGTCGCCCTGCAAGGGAGCTCCGAATTCGCCGCCGGCCAACAGCGTTGCCCGCATACGTACGGTGACCAGATCCATGAAGTCGGAAACACAGGCGCCCACAAACGTGCCAACGCGATCCCGCTTCAGCTCTCGCTTCGCATAGCCGGCGTCCTCAAGGGCGGCGCGCACGACGTCCAAGAACAAGCGCTGCTGGGGGTCCATGATACGCGCGCGCTTGGGGGCGATCCCGAATGCCTCAGGCGCGAATAGTTCAGGCCCATCGATGAGTGAGACGCGATCCACATAGGTCTTGTTGGCGTCACGAAAGCCCCTGTCGCGGCTATAGAACAGGTCGTGGTTCCAGCGCGATCGCGGCACAGGCGCGAGCCACACTTTGCCATCCCTGATCGTGCGCCAGTAAGCTGGAATGTTCGGGGAGCCTGGGAAGCGGCAGCCCATCCCTACAATCGCGATGGGCGAGGGGAGCCTGCTCATGAGATGTGTCCCGTTTGTTGCAGCCACTGCAAGGTGGGGCGCAGCGTTGCCTCGGCGGAGCGAAAGTCAACGCCGAGTTCCGTGCGGGCTTTCTTGTTGTCGGTAAACCAATAGCGGGTGGCGTAAGGGATAACCCGCGGGTTAAAGGGCAACGGCAATTTCGTGGCGCGCCCCACGGAGGCCAAGGCCCTTATGGCCGTCTTCGGCAATTTTACCACGCGTGCTTTGCGTCCCACCAGACTCAACGTCATCTGCGCCAGTTCCGTCACGGTCAGATTGTCGCCGCCAAGGATGTAACGCTCGTGAGGACGGCCCCGGTGCAACGCCTGGACGATCCCGTCGGCCACGTCGTCAACGTGGACGATGCTGGTGCCACCGTCGCATACCATCACTGGTGAGCTACGCGCAAAATCAACGAGGTTACCTGCGGTGATCAAACCAATGTCTTCCGGGCCATACACCTCTGTGGGGTTCACCACCACCACTGGGACGCCGCTTTGCGCACACAAGGCCTCGGCGTCGCGCTTGTGTTGCGCATAAGACAATTTCGCGTGGTTCAGCGTGAACTCCGCATTCTCAGCAAAGACCTCCGGCGTTTCGGAGCCATTGACCGCCGCCGCCGATGAAACGAACACCACCAACTTGTTCCCACATTGCTTGGCCGCGTCCAACACGTTGCGCGTGCCGCCCATCACCACCTCCGTCATTAAGGGGGAATCAATGTCATTCCAATTTGAGAGGCTGGCGAGATGAACGGCCGCGTCGCAGCCGTTGAAGGCTTGGCGAACGGATTCCGCGTCGCGCACGTCGCCCATCGCGCGCTCAAACGGCAGACCATCGATCCGTGACGTATTGGACGTGGTTCGCAGAAGACAGCGGACCGTGATGCCACGCGATACCAAAGCGCGCACAACGCGTGAACCGATGAATCCGTTTCCGCCGGTGACCAAAACCCTTCTGTATTCGCGCATCGTCAAACGCGTCTCGCAGTTTCATGGGCTGACAGGGCGGGTGCCGTTGCGAACGCAATTGGTAGTGTGGGAACCATCGCAAGGACAACATGGCGCCCGTAAGGGCGTTTGGGCTTACAACCTGGTGACAACTCGTCGGCGGTCAGGTCGCATGTTGTTGCAAGGCTGCGGCGAATCTCTTTCAATTGGGAAAAGAATTTTCACGTGAGCTTTGCACGGTCGTCTATTGTTACGAGGCGATCCCGAACCGCTGCCGGCAAGACTAGCGGGTTAGTTGGCGGCGCAATGCCGGGCCACAGCCGACGCTTGGTACGCATATTCCAGTCGACGTGTTGCCCGGGGTGATGTGGCGGATGGTCCAGCGCGAGCGCACCCATCAATGGCAAATTGCCGTCGATCCGGCGTTGCCCAAAGAACAGGTTCCAACGCAGCCACCAAAGTTGAGGCCACTGCCGTTCGGACACGTGGTCAGGCTCAGGCAGCATGACCAATCTAAAGTCCTCGGGCAGGATGATCCTCGCGGGAGGCTGGACCTGTTCGGACGGTGACACCAGCCAACCCCTGTCGGCACCTGCGTTCGCAAACCTACCAGCGCAAGGGTAGCTGCCGCCGCTTTGTCGATGTGAACAGTGCCACAGGTTCCACATGTCGCCCTGACCCCCCACGAAAACAACGGGATGCTTTGCAGCGGCAGAACCACCTCTGAGGTGCAGTACCTGTTTTGCCTCATGTACCCATTCATGAAAATAGAAGAACGTGGCCACCGGCGTGAAGGCGCCGGGATTCTCCAGCGCGGTTGGGCCTTTGAACACCGTGGCCACGTGCTCCCAATCGCCTTCGTGGCGATTCACCCAGTCATTAAATGGGTAGAAGAACCAATACTGGATCGCCAAGAGGCCCAGGTGGCGGTTCAACCAAAATGCGTGAACGTATTGCGTGGGTGGATAAAGTGCCGTTGCGGGCGTGTGTCCTTGAATGCGTAGCCACGCCGTCGCCCACGCGTCTTGCTGTGGGCCATCGCCTGGGCTGTTGATGTAGTGCTTGCGGCGGTGATCGGCGCTGGGTGCAAAGAAGGCTGCCGGTTCGCGAAGCAGCCGATTGGTGAGAACGGTTCGCTGTTTGCCGCCTACGTCCTCGAAGTACAGGTCGCTGCCGTCGTGCCAGCTATACGACACGTCAACGGGCCACATGTTTGGGTTCGTAAAGGCAAGGGCCGGACTGTGCAGGGCAGCCAGCTTAGCGATGGCGGGATCTGTGTGCTGCTCCACGGTCAAAGCTGAGGGACACCAAAACGTCGACAGCAAGGGACTCCTCGAGCAGGGCGCGTCCCCATCGAACCGGGTCGCCGCACCCGCCGACAACAACCCGGCAACGACGGTGCGGCGTGAAAACCCCAGCGAGCAATGACGCCCTTTGCGATGCATCTGTGGCTCGATGGTAATGGGCTTCCGTGGCAACGTCGTAGCGGGTTGACGACGAGAACGAAAATCTCACGTTACGCTCAATTCACGTGGCCGCGGTGAAGGCCGGCGCGCGCTGTCGCCGTTTCGTTTCGTGCGATGTCCGGCGCGAGTGGTAAGGCTGCGGGCGAATGAACGGTTTTCGGATACAGCGGAGGACGCGTGCAAGAGTTCCCTTGCCTGTCCGTGGGGGGCGCGTTGGCTGGCGCCGCTGACTATACGTTGCTTAAGCGCGGGGCCTTCGTGAATCTTCTCGGAACGTTGGGTCGACTGTCGCTCGGGTTGTTGCCTCTGGTCGCGTCGCGCCTGTACGGCCCCGGTTTCTCAGGCGTGGCTCTCGTGATGGCAAGCGTTGGTATCTGTTCGTTTCTGTGCTCCGCAGGCTTCTCAGACGCCGCCCAGTTCTTGTGCGCCCATCCCTTCGACACGGAGCTGAAGAGAAAGGACATCGAGCGCATCCATGGCGTCGTGCTTGCTGCCGCCGCCTACGCGATAGGCGTCTCCACGTTGTGTGCCATTGTCCTTGGGGCGACCGGCGAGACCCTGGGAAGTCTGCTGTTTTCACGTCCGGGGTTGGGACCGGCCTTCTTGGTGGTGGCGGCCAGCCTTCCCTTCATGTCACTCGCCTCGATCACCACGGCAGTGATGCGATCTTCGATGCGCATGGGAAGCGACGTGATCGTCAAGAGCCTTGTGCTGCCGCTTGTTCTCTTCGCCTCGCTTGCCTTGTTGCGCCAAGCAACGCCAACCTCCATCGCCATCTGCTGGGCCTTCACCATTTCACAAGTGACGGCCGCGGCGGTCGCGCTCTTCCTCTATTGTAGGCGTTTTAAGCCTCATGGGTTGCGGAGCGCCTGGGGCGCCGCTCCTCACCGCGCGGTTTTGAGGTTCGCTCTGCCCCAGTCCTTAAACATGGCCTTTTATCAAGCCACGTTTGACGTCGACCTGTTGCTCTTGGGAATGGCATCACTGCCTGACAGACTAATTACGGCCTACCGGGTAGGTTCCGAGATCGCTCGACAGATCTTCACGATCCGTGTGGCGTTCGCGGGCGTTTACGCGAGCCTCGTGGCGCGCTTGGCTCGCGAGGGAAGAACGAGCCTGCTCTCCCAAAGCATCGGCAAAGTTAGTGGTTGGTGTTTGTGGCTGGCGGCACCGGTGGCTGGCCTTTGCATTCTGTTACGCCATGGCATTCTCGAGGTCGCCAAGGCGCCCACGGGGCAAACCTCCTTTTTCGTTGTGTTGCTGTTAAGCGCGGTTGTCAGCTGCACGTTTGGACTGTCGGGAAACGTGTTAGGGATGAGCGGCCGCCCCGCTCTCAACCTTGTCAACGCGGTGATAGCCACAGCCGTGAACGTTTCATTGAACCTGCTTTTGGTGCCTCGGCTTCAGCTTTTGGGAGCCGCCATTGCCGTGGCCACAGGCACGTGCGTGCAGCAGATCCTGCAGCTTGCGCAAGTGCGCGTGTTGCTCAATGTTCGGTTTTCAGCTCGACCACTGTTGGCTGCCACGATTCCTGTGAGCATCGCTGCCATGTCGGCCTTTGTTTCGGCTAGCCTTTCGCATTCGGTGTGGCTGCCGGTTGCGGTCTTCATTGTTGGGTATCTGCTGGTCTTGTGGCCGTTTCTGGGAGTGGGTCGACGTGTCCACGTTGCGGTCTAGGCCGGTCATCTTTTGGTCACACCGCCGCAGACCATCGTTCACGATGAGGGGCATGCAGGTGGCGGAAGCCCTGCGCTGCCGAGGCTGGAACTGTGTGGCCGTCGCAGGGCCCTCGCTGTGGGCGTTGCGGGGCGTGCGCGACAGCATCATTGTGTGCGTCAAAAGCCAGCCACATAGGCATCACGCTCTGCATGCGAAGCGAAACATCTTGATCCTCGATGCCCTGGACCATGATCCGCGCCTGTTGCGCGACTGTGAAGGCGCCTGTGCGGCGGTTCTTTTTGGCAGCGAGGCAACAAGAGATGTGTACCTCGCGCAATACCCTGCGGGGCGGGCATTCGTGTTCTACCACCACGCCGATCCCCACATTCTGCCGCACCACCCTGTGATGCAGGCAAAACTTGTCTACGTGGGCGAAACGGTTAATTCCATCGGCAGCAAAGGTGGGCTGCGCGGCGTTGCGCTCTTGGATTTCAAGAAGGCGGATTGGCGGGAACGGCTCCGCGCCTACAACGCGCACTTTTCGGGCCGGCTTGATGTGACGAAGTCGGTTGTGAAGCTTGCCAATTGTTCAGCGTCACACGCGGTGTTCATAGGCGGCAAGGAGCCAGGCGCGGTTGAGCTTTTGGGGGATGACTATCCCTATTTCTTGACATCGCTGCAGCCGCAAGACGTTCAGTGTTGTTTAGACCGCTATAATGCATCCTTTGGCTCGCCCCTGTGGCACGAAGCGCGCGCAAGAGTCATCGCCCAACAACAGCGTCTGTCTTTGGCGGCCTCTGTTGCTCAGTACGAAAGGCTCTTTGCCGAGCTTACCTGAGTTTCGGGTGGCTGCGGCGATCGAAAGGCAAACCAGAACTGCGCCCAAAACCCTCGCGGAACATCATAGCCAAACATCCCGTAGGCTTGTGGTTTGTGTCTGTGAGGCAAGTATGCTGTCCCAAATAGCCAATCCCACACCGCAAGCTTCGTGCTGTAGTTGAGGTGTCCATCGGTCACTTCTTTGGCGTGGTGCCAACGGTGCATCTGGGGACCATTGATGACGTACTGCAACCAACCCGAACGAACGTCGATGTTGGTGTGGATGTACATGCCCCACACCGCATCCACGGTCAGCTTCAAGAGGGCGACCGACGGGTGCGCGCGCAACAACACAAGCGGCGCGAACTCGATGGTTTGATTGATCAAGATCTCAAGTGCGTGTGAACGGGATCCCGAGAGCCAATCTACATCTTTGGTGCTGTGATGTGCCTCATGCAAGCGCCATAGCCACTTCCAGCGGTGTTGTGCCCGGTGAAACAGATAGATGTAGAGATCGTGGGTCACGAAAAACAGCGCGAACTGTGCTGCAACCGGCCACCCTGCGAGCAAGCCCCAGCTCGAAACGCCAAGGGCTTTGTCCAATGCCGAGCTGATCCAAGGGATCGCGAACCCCAACACATAGCTTTGCGCCAAGGTATAAAGCAGTAAGTCGCTCCAGAACTCATCGCGCAAGAAGCGCTGGCGTTCATCATAGGGACGCCAGCGTTCAAGCAAGATAAACACAAGAGCAGAGCCGACGATGACGGCCGTGGACAGCAGCTGGGCGTTCACGATCAGTTGGCGCTCGCTTCGACCACGCTTTGCACACGCCGCAGTTTCTGGCGCATCGCGAGCTCTGGCTCGTAGACACGCTTGACCCCATCGCCCAAAGAGCGTTCAATGTCGCGAATGTTGGAAACCAGGCGCATAAGCCCGCCGATTTCGACCGACGCCGCCTGATCCGTTCCCCACATGGCGCGGTCAAGCGTGATGTGGCGTTCGACGAATGTGGCTCCCATGGAAACCGCAGCCCACGTGGTGGCCAGCCCCGTTTCGTGGCCCGAGTATCCGATCAAGGCCTCAGGATAGCGCGCCCGCAGGGTGTGAATCATGCGCAGGTTGAGCGAATCGACGGGGCAGGGATAGGCTGATGTCGAATGCGCAATCATCAGATTGTCGAAGCCAAGCACGCCCACGGCTGCGTCGATCTCTGCCAAGGTTGACATGCCCGTGGAGATCATCAACGGCCGACCCGTGGCCTTCATGCGAGCCAGTAGCGGGTGATCGGTCAGAGAGGCCGAAGCGGCCTTATAGCAAGGGGGCGAAAAGGCATCGATGAAATCCACAGAGGGTTCATCCCAACACGAGGCGAACCACAAGATGCCGCGTTCCTTGCAGTGCTTGTCGATTTGTTCGTACTCCGCTTGGCCGAATTCAATGCGCCGGCGGTAATCGATGTATGTCATGCGGCCCCAAGGCGTGTCGCGCTCTTGCAACCATTGGTCCTTGGGAACACACAGCTCAGGCGTGCGCTTTTGAAACTTGACAGCGTCCGCGCCTGCCAAAACCGCTCCGTCGATCAAACGCTTTGCGAGCGCCATGTCGCCGTTGTGATTGATGCCGATTTCGGCAATCACAAACACGGGCATACCTTCGCCAATCATCCGGTCAGCCACTTTGATGTTCGTTGCGCTCATGATGTTGCTCCTCGCAGTTGAAGTATCCACTCAGCAAATTCTCGGAACGCGCCTTCGCCTCCAGGCGCTTCGGTCACAAACAGAACGGCGTCTCGAACCTCGGGTCGCGCGTCTGCGGGTGCACCGCTTAGGCCGCCCATCGACGTTACGTAACGAAGCAAGTCCAGGTCATTGACGTCGTCCCCTATGAACGCGCAGGCTTCGACCTGCGCATACATCTCACGCAAAAGGGCCGGAAACGCAGCGCGCTTGTCTTTGACGCCAGCGAACAGCCGGGTGCTTAGCTTGGCCGCACGATGTTCAACAATCGGTGACGTCTCGCGCGTCAAAATCGCGACTTCGATGCTTTGCGCGCGCAGCCGTTCGACACCCATGCCGTCACGGCGGGAGAACCGCAGCATGCTCTCACCTTGCCGGTCGTAGTAAACGCTGCCATCGGTCAACACGCCGTCGCAATCCGTAAACACAACTGCGATGGTGCGCGCGCGTCGACGCAGTTCATCGAGAGGTATAGCCGTATTCACCATGCGGTCCATCCGCCATCCACGGAGAACACTGCGCCCGTGACGTATGAGGCAGCGTCGCTCGCCAAAAATACGGCAGCCCCCGCGATTTCACGGGGCTCTGCCATGCGTCCCATAGGCGTACGTGACGAATACTGTTCAACAAAATGTGCGTCTTGGTTTTGTGCGACGCCGCCCGGGCACAACACGTTGGCTCGCACGCCTCGATGAGCCCAATATGTGGCAACAAAGCGGGTCAGCATCACCACGCCGCCCTTGCTGGCCGCATAACCCGCCGACTTGAAGAACAGCTGCGAGCCGTCAGGCCGGCGGTAAATCTCCTGCACGGGCGCGACCAGTCCATACGTGGAACCAATGTTGATGATGCTGCCGCGGCCTTGCGCCGCCATGGCCGCGCCGAACACCTGGCACGACAGGAATGAGCCCGTGAGGTTGACCTCAATCTGCTGCTGCCAGGCCTGCAACGAATACGACTCGAAGCGCGATTGCTCGGCCGCTTGACCTTCGTCAAACCGATCGTTGATGGCCGCGCTGTTCACAAGCACATCGATGCGATCAAACTCTCGCAAGCATGTGTCTTTTACGGCTTCCAGAGAGTCTTTGCGCGTAACATCGAGTTGCACCCCGATCGCTGCGCCCATCCCTTGCTTCACCAGACCGCGGGCTGCCTCCTGAGCGCGATCGCCGTCAATATCAGCCACCACGACGTGTGCACCGGCTTCAAGCAGGGCCTGGCAGAACTGCTCACCCAAAAGACCGCACGCGCCCGTGACGATCGCCACGCGTCCCTCAAGCGCGAATCGATCCGATCCCGCATAGACTTCCTTTGCCATAGTCAACGTGTCTCCTTGGGCGCCGGCATCGGGGGCGACGCGGGTTTGGGTTTGGTATGAAAGCCGCTTGTGCGCCGAAAAACCGGCTCAAGCGGGGCGCCGAGCAGCGACGAGCTGAGCGTGTTGGCCACGATTGCGCTGCGAAGGCGATAAAGCGCGATACGGTACGCCGCCAAAAGGTGCTCAACGTCCTCTTGTGTGTGCGCCGCGCAGAGGTTGTGAAACCCAGTCCACAAGATGCCCTGACGGATGAGCTCCTGCTGCACGAAGGACTTTTGCAGCAGGGGGGACGCGCCGGCGGCAACACCTTCAGACGCAAAGGTCAGCATGGTGCGGGCGCCGTATCCCACGCAACGCACGAAGAGTGTTTCCATTTCCCGCGCGACGCCCGCGAACCTTTCACTTAGCTGCAGACCCAGGCTTTCGAGTTGTTGCGGCACACGATCCCGCTCCAGCACCTGCAACGTGGCATGGGCTGCGGCCAATGAGAGAGCTTCGCCGCCGAACGTTGTGAAGAAGAACACGTCCTTCTCAAGCAGCTGCATAACATCGGCTCGTCCGGTCAGAACACTCAGCGGCATACCGTTGGCGACCGCCTTTGAGAAGCACGCAAGGTCAGCCGTGACACCGAAGCGCTCTTGTGCGCCACCTAGGGCCAGGCGAAAACCTGTCCACATCTCATCGAAGATCAATAAGGCGCCGCGCTCGTGGCAAAGGTCCGCGAGTCCTTGCAGAAATCCAGCCGCCGGCGCCTCGAAAACGGTGGGCTCCAAAATCACGCAAGCCGTGTCGGCATCTAACGAACGCTCAACCGACGCGAGGTCGTTGTAGGCGAACGTGTATGTCAGCTCTGCTGTGGCGTCGGGGATGCCCGCCGACCGATCGGTGGTGGCGATGTACCAATCGTGCCAACCGTGGTAGCCGCAGCACAGGACTTTGGTGCGCCCTGTAAACGCACGCGCCAGCCGAACGGCCGCTGTGGTGACATCGCATCCTGTCTTTGAGAAGCGGACGCTCTCGGCTCCCGGCACCAAGCGTTTGATCTGCTCGGCCACCTCCACTTCCAGTGGGTGCATGAGCGAGAACGTGATCCCGTCCGCCAGCTGATGTTTGATCGCTTCATCCACCTCCGGGTGGGTGTAGCCCAGGATCAGTGGCCCCACGCCCATCGTGAAATCCGTGAATTGGTTGCCGTCGACGTCCCACACGGTGGCGCCGCTCCCCTTGGCAAGATACTTCGGGGCCACGCCGTTCACGTGTTGGGTGGGACCCTTCGCCAACGTCTGGGTTCCCGCAGGGATGAGCCGTTGTGCGCGCGCCCAAAGCTCATTGGAACGCGTGATGTCGGGTAAGCGAGACTCTTCACTAAGCGTGCGCATTGATGACTCCTGGATTGACGAGACGCCCTGGAGCGACTGCAGAAAGGGCACTTGCGACTCTGTTGGCCAGCCCAGTGGCGTCCATGCGCTCGAACTCGAGCACGTCGCGAAGCAGGGCGGGTCGAAACCAGCGTTCGACGAAGGCGATGGGTGTGAGGCGCGGGCATTGGCCTCGCTTAATGAAGTGCTCTGCGAGGATCGTAAACAGGCCACCTGTGAGAAAGTGGTCTTCGACAGTGATGAGCATGGCGCAGTCACGCGCCGCCGCGTCCACCTCGGCTGTGTCAAGTGGCACAAGTGAGCGCAGGTTCACCACGCGCACGTTGATGCCTCGGACACGCAACAGCGCCGCCGCCTCAAACGCTTCGCCCACCAAGGCTCCATACGTTAAGATGGCGGCGTCGCTTCCCTCCGTCAGCCGTTCGGCGTGCCCCAACTCATAAGGCTGGTGAGGCACCCGCGCAGGAAGGTTGTTATGCCGGATATAGCAAGGGTTGGGGCTGGCCATGATTGACGGCAATGCGGCGGCCAGCTCTTGCGCATCCGCGGGGCAAACCACCTGCACGCCTGGAATGCCCCTCATGAGCGACACGTCTTCGATCGCTTGATGGGTGGGGCCATTCGCTTCCGACAGAACGCCGGGAACGCCGCCGACCATCTTGACGGGTAAGTGTGCGATGCCCACGTCCGTGCGGATAAACTCGAACGCACGCATCGTTAAGAAGGCGGCCAAGGCGTGCACCACTGGCACACGCCCACGCAAGGCGAGGCCAGCAGCAGCACCCAACATCGTTTGTTCGCAGATGCCAACGTCGATGAACCGGCCACCCAAACGTTGGGGCAGATTCCGAATCGCCGCGCGGTTCTCGGCGGTCATCACCACCACGCGCTCGTCCGCTTCTGCGATTTGCCCGAGCACATCTTCGTACGACTGGGTTGTTAGATTCGACATCATCGCACCATCAAAGGTTCTGCTGTGAGCGCAGCGTTGTGCAGGCCATGCAGCTCGTTAAGAAGTTGTTCGACTTCATTTGCTGAAAAGCGCACGAACCAGCGATCGGCGCGCCGCTCAATGCTTGGCAAGCCCTTGCCGCGAACCGTGTGAGCGACCACAACGGCGGGGCGCGCACTGTGCTTCTTGAGCGTGGCAAAAGCTTCGTCCAAGGCAGAGAAGTTGTGGCCATCGGCTTCGATGACGTCGCAGCCGAAGGCACGCAGCTTGGCGCCCAGCGGCTCAAGTGGAATCAGATCCTCAGTCGCGATGTTTGCCTGGAACTGGTTCCGATCCACGATGGCGATTAGGTTGTCCAGCTTGTGCGCCTGCGCCACCAGCAGCGCTTCCCAAATGGAGCCTTCGTTCAATTCTCCGTCGCCAAGCAACACGAACACACGTTGCTCCGAGCCGCGAAGCTTGAAATCCATGGCTACGCCAATGCCCACGGACAGCAAGTGGCCAAGCGAGCCAGAGTGAAACTCAACGCCCGGTATGGCACGGTTTGGATGCCAGTAGAGGTTGTCGTCGACGCTCAAGTGGTTCTGCAGGCGCTCCTTGGGAATTATGCCCAGCTCAGCGAAGGTGCCATACAGGGCCGGCACGTCGTGCCCCTTGGATAGCAACAGATAATCGCGCCCGGGGTCATCGACGCTTGCCTGCCTCAGCACGCGGCAATATAGATGCACCAGTAAGTCCGCACACGACAGCGAGGCGCCAATGAAGCACCCACCGCCGCCAGACATGCGTACAATGTGCTCGCGCACCCGAAGTGCGGTTGCTGCCAAATCAATGTGGTCGCGTTCCATAGTCTCCTAATCGTCTTCGAACACCACGGTTTGCCGTCGCGTGACGGTGCGCAGGTGCGGCAGGTGGTTCCGATACCAGTTCACGCCGGCAAAGTGAGAGTTGAGCTGAAATACCGAAGGGTTCTTCGAGAGGAACTGCAGGATGTCGCCCAGCGAGAACGGCGCCTCGCCCTCTCTGTGCAGGGCTTCGAACACGGCGCGCACAAGTTCATAGTCCTCGGCGTAATCCACGGTCATGCGATGGCTCATGGAGTAATCGAGGCCGGTCTCCCAAACCACGTTGCCGATCCTGAAACGCTCGGGTTGGTCCCAGATAAAGGGCGTCGTGTGTTCACGCTCGTGTGGCCTTGTGGCTTCCGCGTGGGCTTGTTCCAGGATATGAACCGGAACCACCTCAACATCATTGCCATCGGGATAAGTGGCAGGGTGAAGGTTCGATACGAAGTCATAAGCGCCAGCGTGGTCGCCGTAGAAAGTGACCACCTTGTCGATAATGCGCGGATCGATGAGGGGGCAATCCGAGGGAATCTTTACGATGGCGTCTGCCTTGTGCACCCGCGCAACCTGCATGTGGCGATCAAGAAGATCCAAGGGGTGCCCCGCCACGAAAGGCACATCGTTCTGCTGGCACAACTGGCGTATGACGTTGTCGGCGTCGTCAGTGGTTGTGGCGATGACGACGTCGTCGAGGGCATGCGCGGCCCGCACGCGTTCCCACATGCGCATAAGCATGGGCGCTCCGCCCAAAGGCATAAGAACTTTGCCAGGCAAGCGAGAGGAACCCATGCGAGCCTGAATGACACCCACAATCTTCATGCTGTCACTCCCACTGAAGTGAAGGGGTTTGCGAGATGATCCGGTGAGAGCTCAAGCACGCCGCGGCACACTTTGGCGATCTCTTCTGCCGCGCGTCCATGCTGCTCGGGCAGCAAACGCTGCAGCTCGTCCAGTTTGTAATAGCTGTGCACTTCCTTGCCGAGCGCCACACCCACAAAGGCAAGCGTGGAGTATTGGCAAACCAAAACATTGCAGTTCGCCACCATTTCCTCGGCGCATCCCGTGGTGAAGACGAGTGCCTCGGGAGCCACCGCTTTAATTTCTTGGGTGGCGCGGTTCCAATCCTCATTGGGGTGAAGCTTGAAGATGAGACGGCGCCCAGCGGCGATCCGCAGCGCACGCTTTAGGAACCGCGCGCGGCTATCAAATTTTAGGGTTTCACGTGCGTCTGACGTGCACACCAAAACGTAGCCATGGTGAGGGAAGTCGTTAATGAAGTATTCCTGGCAGTTGTCGAAGTTCGGAATGCCGGTAACCACCATTTTTGTGGCGTCACCACCACGCTTTGCGAACAGCTGGCGGTAGCCCTCGCTTGCGACACACATGCGATCGTATTCGTTTGAAGTGCCTGTCCACGCTGTGCCAGACGTCCACCGTGGAATGAAGGGAAAGATCCGGCGCGCCCAATACCAAAACTGTTCCGGATCGGTGATCCCCTCTTGGACCGCCACCACCCTCGAGGCCTTGATATTGCGAGGAATGATGACGTCCGAACACGTGACGACGAGGTCGTACGGGCCGCGCTTGCCCTCGTGGTCCAGTGGCAAGCGATGCTGACGCAGGTAGCGGAGGCACTCTTTGCGTCGCCGCCAGCCCAAGATTGTGAATTCAAGGATGCCGGTGCGCCGTAGCTGTTCAACGAGGCCGTCGCAGTAGTAGGGAGAGAAGGTGGCTTCGCAACCAGGGAGGCGCTGCGCGATTTTGTGCATTTGTCGGGTCTGGTTGAGCGAGCCGCAGATAAAGAGAACTCTTGGCGCCATGACTACCTTCTTTTCACCAAGCCGAGACCGATTGCGGTGACGATCCAGAAAACTTCTTTTGACCGTTTGGTGAAAGCCCACGCCGTGGTGCTTGCTTCTGCGTTTGGAACGCCCACCAATTGAAAGAGAAAGAACGCGGCCACTTCTTGCGCGCCAAGGCCGCCAGGAAGGAAGAACACCAACGCGCGGACGGTGGACAAGAGGCTTTCCACCAGCAGGGCGTCCGTCGGTGAAATGTGAACGCCGAGCAGCCGGAGAATCAAGAACGTCTCGACCGCTTCGGCGAACCATTGCCCCAGGGTGAACACAAAGCCCCACAACCACACCGCATTGGCGCCGTCACCGAAGAAGCGGACGAAGCTTCCGTGGGTTGCGGCCATGAGGTGATCTTGTTTGGCCAGCGCGCGCTGTAGCGGTGGAATCGGTACGCGGCGGAACAGACTGTGCAGCAGCTTCATGGCGCTGCCTGTTTTGAGTGTCCGCATCAACAGCCAACCGAGGCCGCACATTACAAGGGCAAGGGCCGGCAGGCCTTGCCAAACCCAGCGCAGGGGCCCAGCGATGCTGACGCCTGCAGAAGCCCAGCGTGGGTACGCCAAGAGCAACGCCAACAGCCAATAGGCACCGGCTGTTTGCAGAATGAGCGCCTTGGTTAGCACGACGCTTGCGGCGCCGTCGCCCAGTTCAACGCCGAAACGTCGGCGCAGCCACACCGGTTTCAGCGTTTCGGTGATCACGGCGCCGCCAGGCACCACGGTCATCACCATCTCAGCCATGATGCGCACGCGGAGCAATGCAGAAAGTGGCAAGCGCCTGCCCAGCTGAATCAGGCAGAGCCGCCACGCGATGGTTCCCAGGCACATCGCTAGCAGAAACGGAAGAACCACCAAAGGCGCCCAAGCGCCCATGTGGTTCAGCAGCAGCCGGGCTTTGCTCCAATCAGCTTGGGCCGCAAGGTATGTGGCTGCAGCGATGCCAGCGGCGACGCCCACCACACGCCACCCACGGATGGTGGGCGGTGCTGACAGCGCTGGATTCTGAAGACCGGCTTCAACGTTCACGGTGCCAGGCCAAGATGCAGCACACGTAAGACGTTTTTATGACCACATAGCAACGAGCTGGCGACGAAGTTGAGAGACGGACGTCTTGCGTGTGAATATTTTGTCGCGCGAGTGTTCCAAATTGTCACGCAATGATGTGCGTCCGTTGCGCTAACAGTCGTGGCACGATGTCCTTGCAAAGCATTCGCGTGGTCGACGTCAGCAGCTTCTTCTCGAGTTCATGTGGCGGTATCAAACGCTACTACACCGAGAAGGCAAGGTTTCTCGACCCCCAGCGCGTGGAGTGCCATTTTGTTGTGCCCGGCCCCGTTACCCGCGTTACGCCGTTCGGCAACGGCTGGCTGCATGAGCTTGAGGGACCGCTGCTTGCAGGCAACGACTCTTATCGCCGCTTTGCGCTCAATGGCGGCCTTGAGCGAAAGCTTCGTGATTTGGAGCCCGACGTTGTGGAGTTGGCCAGTCACTACCATCTGCCGTACATGGTTAAGCGCGCCGTTGCGTCGCTGCCAATTCCACCGGCATTGGTTGGGTTCTTCCACAGCCATCCAAGGCAGGTGGTCCAAAATGTCACGGCGATGCTGCCGTGGAACCTCGGTGCGGATGTGTTGTCTGGAGTCATGTGGCGGTTTGCGGCGTGGCAGCACGAAGACTACGACGCCACGCTGGTCGCCTCTGGGCACATGCAAGACGCGGCGGCCGAGCACAACATCCATCGGGTACACAACGTCGGCTTGGGTGTGGATGTGGATACGTTTGCGCCGCGGCGGCGTGATTCAGGTGCTGCACTTTTCGTGACCTACGCAGGACGTTTCACACGAGACAAGGAACTGCCGCTGTTGCTTAACGCGTTTGCGTCGGTCCACGCGCGCACCGGTGCGCGGCTGAGGCTCGTGGGCGAGGGGCCCTTGCGCAAAAAGCTCACGATGGCAGCTCAAGACCGCCCCTGGCTAAGCGTGCACGAGCCGGTCACCCGGCGAGAAGAGATGGCCGAGCTTCTCAGCCAAAGCACGGCCGTGGTTGTGCCGAGCCACGCCGAAACCTTTTCATTTGTGACGGCCGAAGCGATGGCGTGCGGCACGCCGGTTGTGGGAGCTGACGCTGGCGCTGTGAAAGATCTCGTAGAGAAGAGTGGGTGCGGGGTCACCTTTACGGCTGCCAACGCGATCTCGCTTGCGGGCGCTCTGGAAATGCTGCTCCTACATTCTCGCGCCGATCGCGAAGTCATGGGTGAGCGAGGCCGCGCGTACATCTTGAGGCACCTCACGTGGCCGGCCGTGCTGCGCCGCTTGAGCTACGCCTATCACGAAGCGTTGGTCCACAAGGGCACGCGCCGCCTTGAACCCACTCAGCCTGTCGCGGGCGCCGTGGCGTGATTTGCCAGCTGTGTGACATTGACGGGGCGGGGGCCGTTACTGATGAACCATATTGTCACAGTTGAGGGCGTGCCCCTCGGGTAAACAATGGCACCCATGCAAGAGGCACAAGGGCCCGCTTGGCCGCACCACATCGGTATCCTCAATGACTACGTGAGGATTCCCTACGCGAACGGGTCGTCATTCGCTTCGCAGCGCCTCTATCGGGAGTTTGTGAGGCGCGGGCATCAAGTGACCGTCGTGGGGCCCCATGATCCGTTGGCAACCGCTCGTGAGTTGCCTCGGCGGCATCTCATGGTGCCGGCCATTCCGTTGCGTAATCATCCCGGTGTTCAGCTGCCGTTGCCGTCGCGGGCGGCGCTGCGTGCGGGCGTGCAGGCCGACTTCGATGTGCTCTTGGGCCAAACAGGATCGGCGTTCACTGAGTATGGCGTGTTCTTACGTTTGGCGAAGCGCGTGCCGTTTCTTTGCGTGAACACCATTCACCTCCCTAGTGTTTACAACGTCGTACTTCCGGATTGGCTGAACCGCAGCGCGCGCGTGCGCCGGTTCTTGGAGCAATGGGCGGTTCCGAAGTTGGAAAAGCAAGCGGCGGCAACCTACAACCGCAGCGACGGACTGATCGTGCTGTCGGAGGGGCTGAAGCACTACTGGCAGGACCGCGGCGTTCACGTGCCCATCTCTGTCATTCCCCGAAGCATCGACGTACAAATGTTCGAGGCCCCCGGCGACAGCGATCCCTTCGATCCCACAGCCAAACGCGGCGGACGTTTGCTGGTGCTCTGCCGCCATACACGCGAAAAAGCCATCGCTCGGCTGCTCTGTATTTTCGCGCAGCAAATCGCTCCCTATGCGCCCGACGCCACATTGACGTTGGTGGGCGACGGCCCCGACCACGACGCGTTTCGCGCCCTCGCGCATGAACTGGGCGTGGCCCACCGCACCTTCTTCCCTGGGGAATGCGCCGCGAGCATGGCGCCTGTTTGGTACCGCCACGCGGATCTCTTCGTCTACACGTCGCTGTCAGAAACGTATGGGCAGGTGATAAGTGAAGCGGCGTGGTGTGGTTTGCCGGCTGTCGCGTTTGCCGATGGTATGGGGGTAAGCCACCAAATTGAAGATGACGAGACCGGCATGTTGATTGAGCCGCAACCCGAAACGCAGGCCAATCTAGCGTTCGCTGCGGCCACCTTGTCATTGCTTATGAACCCGGTTCGCCGCCGCGCTGTTTCGGAGGCGGCGCGGCGCCGAGCCCAATCGTTGTGTACGCCGCAAAGGGCGATTGCGAAACACTACGAGGCGTTTGAGCTCGCCCGCGAACACTGCCGCTCTCAAGCACCGTCATCCACATTCATGGCGCGTAACCGTGCTCTGGGACGGTGGAGCGTCACGCATATGCTCGCATACCTTGCTGGTCTGATGCGGCCGCCCGCGGTTGTCAATCGCCACAAGCGGTTGGCTCCCTTGTGGGACGAGACCGAACAGGCCCTGCGCGATCTTGGCTTGCCTTTGCAAGCCGCGCCCCTGCACGAGCCGTATGTCGCTTAGCTCTTGGTACGCTCAATACGTGCGCGCGGTTTGCCGCGCGCCACGCGTGGCGGCCGCACTTGTGATGTTGGCGTGCGCGTGGCCAGCTTGGCAAACGGTGCAGCTTTTTACGAGCGTCAAAGCCGATCTGCAAGAGCTGTTGCCGACCGATTCGCAAGCCGCGCGGGCGCTGCAGAGCATCCACGACCGTATCCCCAGCCAGGGACACATCACGGTGGTGGCGCACGGCAAGTTCCCCGAGAAGAACCGTGCATTCATCGAAGCCTTGGCAACCAATCTGCGTGCGTCAGGGGCCCCGCGCGTTGCTTGGGTGCAAGCGGATGTGCGGGCTGAGCGCAGGTGGTTGCGCCTGCGGGCACCGCTGCTCATGTCGACCCAACAATTCGACTCGCTCGTGGATGACGTAGCCGTCGCCATCAACAAGCGCAAGGCAAGGGCCAATCCGCTGTTCGTGTCACTCGACGACGGAGACAAGGACGACGATTGGCTGAGCTTGCAGCGGCGGGTTCAGGCGGACGTCGCGGCCAAGGATCGATTCCCCAACGGGTACCTCGAAACTCCGGAAGGCGATACGGTCATCGCCATCGTTTGGTTACGCGGTTCGGACGTTGACATCGATACCGCGCGGCTTCTCAAAGCGGATGTGCAGAAGCAAGTTGAACGCACCGGCGTTCCCCAGGGCGTAAACGTGGCCTACACCGGCGACGCGGCCAATTTTATCGACGAACACGATGCGATCATCGCGGACTTGTCTTCCACATCGATTGTGGTGCTCGTGTTAGTGACGGCGCTTGTTGCACTCTATTTCCGATCCCTAACCAGCGTCGTCGCCGCTTTGGCGGCTTTGCTGCCCGGCCTCTTATTCGCGTTTGGGCTGGGGCGCCTGATGGTGGGACACCTGAACTCCAATACCGCCTTTTTAGGTTCGATCATCGCGGGCAACGGCATCAACTATCCGCTTCTGTTTTTGTCGTTCTATCGGCGTCGGGAAACGCAGGAACGTTTGCCATTCGCGATCGTGGGTGCCGCCCGCGCCGCTTTGCCGGGCACGTTAGGCGCGGCGGCCACCGCCTCTGCGGCCTACGGGGGGCTTGCGGTCTCGGGCTTTCGAGGCTTTTCGCAGTTCGGCTACCTTGGTGGCTTTGGCATGATCGCTACGTGGCTGATGACATACCTTTGTTTGCCGATCGCGATTGCCTGGTTGCGGCCACAACGTCTCGGCGCCGAGGCCACATCTGTGGAACGTCAGGTGCGCAGGTTTTTCTTCACGCCCTGGCTGGCCAAAGGCACGGCCTTGGCGCTGATCACGCTGACCGCGGCTTTGTGTGGTGTGGGCCTCTGGCAGGTCCGCCGCCATGGCCTTTACGAGATGCGCCTGGAGGTGCTACGCAACCGTCGTTCCCTGGCGACGGGCAGCGCCTCATGGGACGCCACAATGAACCGCTTGTTTGGATCGTGGGTGAACCCGGTCATCGGTTTGGCAACAAACCCCAGCGACCGTGAAGCGATGGCCGGTGCATTTGAGGCGTCGTTGAAGAATGTGCCGCGACCGTTGGTGGATCGCATCGAAACCATTGAAACGTTCGTGCCCAAAGCCGCCGAGCAAGAGCGGCGCTTCGCAAAACTGAAACGTTTGCAAGCACAAATGGCGCTGGCAGACGAGGAGAACCTGCCCACGGACATCAAACAACACCTCGACTTGTGGTGGAGCGATGCAGGTTTGTCGCTCGTCACGCGCGCCGAGGTTCCTCCTCCTCTGTTGCGCAATCTGATCGAGCGCGATGGCAGCAGCGATAAGACGGTTTTGATCTATCCGTCCACCGCGATCGACTACGGCGATGGCCGCCACATGATAACCTTGGCCGAAGCGATCGAGAGCACGCCGAAGCCTTCTTCGGTGGTGGTAGGGGGGCCGTTCCTTTTCATGGCCGCGTTGTTCAAACTTGTGCATGCGGAGGCCCCGCGCGTGGTGTGTGTGGTTTTCTTGCTCGTGCTTTCGCTGCTTGTCGTGCTTTATTATCAAAAGCCTAGCCGAGTGGTGATTGCGGCGTTGGTCATTGGTCCTGTGGCGCTTGTGGCGCAGATTCTGGTGGTGGGCGCTGGCATTCGCGTAAACATGCTCAATTTTGCCGCCGTGCCCATTACGATCGGCGTGGGTGCCGACTATCTGCTGAACTTGTATGGAGCGATGGATGGTTTGGGCTTGAACGCGCGTGCGGCGTGCGCACGCATGGGCGGCGCGATTCTGCTTTGTTCGCTGACAACGGTTGTGGGCTATGGCTCACTGCTGATGGCGTTCTCTGGGGCGCTTCGTAGTTTTGGATGGTCGGCTGTGGTCGGCGAGTTTATGGCTGTGCTGGTGGTGTTGATCGTGCTGCCGGCTTTTTCGCGCGTGAAAACCAGCCAGCCGTAACCTGTGCTGCCGTGCACGCGCAGTGCTTGCGCGTGCAACGTCGACACGGCTGGCGAAAGGCGGCTTTGCCAAGCCAACTGGTAACCTGGCACCGTGCCCGCCAACGCGCCCCGGAAAAAGGCGGTGCGCTGTGAAGAGGCTTGTGCTTCTGCTTGCCAGGCGGGCCGCCTTCGGCCGTGGGCGGACGGATGCTCGATAAATCGCTCGGCATACGCTTGCGAGATAAGGATGATGTCGGCGCCGCGGGCCGCGGCTCCGGAGGGCTCGCCCCAAACTTCATTGGCACCGAGCAAAGGGTTTCGCAAACGCGGCTGTGATGTCTCCACCCGGTTGACCGTGACGCCGGTAAGTCGCTCAACGTGTGGTTGATAGACGAGGCCTCCATAGGTCTCCACCACGCGGCCACGGGCATGCGCCGCCAACCAATCAGTCAACGGGTGCCGCGCGTCTGTCCATTGGGTGATCACGAGCGCCAAAGGCGATGGCAGCATAAGGGCCATCAAAGCGCACGCGGCCACCGGTGCGATCCAATTTTGCGTTGGTGCCCATGCGAGCGCGCGCCGAACCGAATACCCCACGTAGATGGCCATGAAAAAGCCAAAAGGCAGAACGAAGCGATGATCGCTGCGTCTCACCAGCAACGCAAAGAGGACAAGGTTTCCTAATCCCGCCATCAGAGGCACGATGGTGAGCGCTTGCGGCAAGTGACGGTCGCGCCGAAGGCGGCCGAGGCACACAACGGCTGCCAGCGTGCCAACCGCCAGCACCGGCGTCGGCCACCAAAACGAAGGCAAAGCGGTTGCGAGGTCCGCAACGTTTGCCTGCAGTCCGGTCAAAGTGGCTTCGTAGGTTTGCCATTGATCGTTGTTGGGTCCCGTCAACAACCTCGATCGTGCCAAGAAGCCGGTGGGGTTCAAAGCCGCCCCGCTTGCGAGCGCATACGTGGGCGCAGCGGCCAGGCACAGCCACCGACAGCGGGCAAGGAAGGTCGTGCCTGCCATCGGGGTGAACAACGCCCAAAGCAGCACCGGCAACAACGGCGCATAAGCCTGATCTTTTGTGGCCACGCCGAGCGCGGCAAACACACCCATCCAGATCAAGTGGCTGCGCACTTGTGTGAGACCAGCGTCTTTGTTCGCCACGGCTCGATCGACCGCCAGGCAAACCCACATAAGGTACGGCGCATCCAAATTTGTGCTGCGGGCGTAGTACGAGAAAGAGAAATTCAACGCCGCCGCGAACACTGCCCACCGGGCGCTGCCTTGATCAAAACAAGCGCGACAGATTGAGGCCAAGGCCACCAGCGCCACACCTGACATGACTGCGCTGAGCGCCTTGGCAACGATCGAGACTGCCGTCATGACGGGGACCGCCAGCAAGCTGGCTTTAAGGGATTCCATGTGCCAATCGGGTGAGGCGATCACCGCGGTCAACCAAGCCGGGCAGCTCAAGATCGCGATGACAAGGTAATGGAACAGCGGGTAGCGGTGCGCGTGACCCGGCGTAAGGTTGTTCGCAAGGCCCCCGAAAATGTCGCGTGGGGCGACGCCATCGTTGTCCCAACCGTGGCTGCCAGGCAGGTCCCAGAAGCTTAAGACAAACTGGAACAAGGCATAGGCAGCGGCAAAGCGCAGCACCCTCAGATCGTTGCGCAGCCAGGCGCTGATGCGGTTCATCACCTCACCCACAAAAGGGCGCCGCCAGCTGGCTTAGCATCTGCTGTTTCGCGTTGGCTTTCACATACGCGGGATCGAGCCGCTGCATGTGGGTCCTGCGATGGTGAGAGCCATACCAATGAACAACTCGGGTGTTTGCTGAAACCACGCGGTCCACGTCGTGTTTGCTGTGGCTGCGAAACCAATGATCGGCGATGGCTGGGGGCAGGGGATAGAAAAAGTCGGGCGGATACACGCGGACCCCGTCGTGCGCCTCACGCTCGATGTGCTGTTGAAGCAAGTGCGTGCCGAGTGCAAAGCGGCGCTTTCGCCGTTCGGGTGACATGTTGACCATCGCGGCCAACAGCGTCATCAGCAACGGGTGATGGGGGACGCTTCCAAGCACAGCGTTGTTTACCGCCAAGGGATAAAGCCGCTCGATGCGACGAAACGGCACATAACCGCGTGGCCACGCCCGAAACGCGTGCCGCACGCCCATCAACGCCCAGGACCATGTCCGGCGCCAGCCCGGCGACTGCCAGCGAGCAGGTGCCGCCACGCGCTCTTGGCCGCAAAACACGCCATTGGCTTGTCGCAGATCGGTGAGCGTGCGAATGGTTACGGTATCGGTATCAAGGTATACGCCGCCTTCGCCTGCCAGCGCCAAACAACGCAGCACGTTTGATCGCGCGGCCGGCGCCACAAGTTCGCTGAGCAAGCTTGTGATGGGATGCGCAGGAACGCCCGCGGCCTCACACATTTGTTTCACGTCGATTCGCCGCGCGTGCACGCGGTCATCCACCAGCAACGCCGACCAGTTGCCGGCGTGTGGTGGGTGGTCATGATGAATCACAGCCTTATCGAATTCACCGCGATCAAGTGCGGAGCGAACCGCGAGGACGTTGAACCACGGAAAGGCGGGGCCCAACCAGATGAAATGAGCCGTGGCAGGGATCATCCGCGCATCCTGGCACATCGTTGTGAGCCCCGTGCGCATGTCAAAGCGCTGCCGCAAAGTCGTCACATTTGCCACGCAAGGTTTGCCAAGTGAATGGTTGACGGCCAAAGCCCGCGCGATAAACGGGCAGACGTATGCCTACCCTCGCTTCCGGGTTCTTTGGCGCCGTTGACGCTTTGGTAAATGTAACCAGGACCCGCTGCAGAACCACCGTGTTTCTGGCGCTGGTCGCCACGGCCGCGTTGTGGGGCTACGCCACGCAGCTGCGGCTGCGGTCCGACCTCAAAGAGCTGTTGCCGCGCGAAAGCGCAGAATATCAAGCGTATGAGAAGCAAGCCACACGCGCCCCAACGGGCGCCACGATCCTGGTGTTGGCCCGCTCACAAGACACAGTTGCCAACGCCAAGTTCATAGATGACCTTGCTGCCGAGCTGCACAAGCGACAGAAAGATCTGCGGGGTGGCATTCAGGTAATCGACGCCAACAATTTGGCGGCGCACGAGTTCTTTGGCAAGCACAAGTGGCTGTACGCGCCGTTGCCAACGATTGAAGACGCCGACGCAGAGGTCGGGCGCGCCATCGCCATCAAGTCGGGCTTGGTTGAGGATTTGCAAACGAAGGATGATTCAAAGCCGAGGAGCACCGCTGAGATCATCGCTGAATTGCGGCGGCGTCGCGCGCAGGCGGACGCCGCGCTAGCAAAGCTAGATCCGTTCCCAAACGGCCGCTACGAAAGCGACGGAGGTCGCGTTGTGGGCCTGCGGATCATCACCGCTTTTGGTGGCGTGGGCGATGGTGGTGAAAGCCTGTTTCGCGAGGTGCAACAGATCACAGCGCACGTGCAAGGAGCTGCCGTGGGCCACCTTGCGGTGGGCTTCGCTGGCGACATTCCGAACGCCATTGCGGAGAAACACTCCGTTTCGCACGACGCAATTTGGGCGACGGCTACCGCCGTGTTTTTGGTTCTGTTGGGTCTTGTGCTGTTTTTCCGTTCCCTGTTTTCCGTCGTGATCGTTTTGATGCCCGTGGCACTCGGCACCGGAGTGGCTTATGCGTTCGCCACCGCTGTCTTCGGGTATGTGAACACGGCTGGTGCCTTTTTGGGCGCGATCATCATGGGCAACGGGATCAATTACCCGATGGTGCTCTTGGCCCGATACCAAGACTTTCGCAGCCGTCACATGTCGGTGGCCGAGGCACTGCGGCTCGCGGTAAAAAACGCCTTCCGCGCAGAGCTTGTGGGGGCGGCGGTTGCCGCGATCGCCTACGGTTCCCTTACCGTCACAGCCTTCCGTGGCTTCAACCAATTTGGCGCCATTGGCTTTGTGGGGATGATCAGCGTGTGGTTGGTGTCGATCCCTTTGGTGCCAGCGCTGGTGGCATGGGGCCACGTGTGGCTGGATCGGACGCAGCCGTTGCCTGGCTCGGCCCGGTTCGCATCGATGGGCGTGTGGTTGCGGGCTCATGCCAAAGCAGTAGCGGTGATGGCGCTGGTGGTGACAGCCATCTTGGCGCTCCCGCTTTTTCACTGGCTGCAGGATCCGTGGGAATACAATTTCGCCCGGCTCGGCTCACGGCACAACAAAGCGGCGGGTGCCGGGCATTGGTCGCAGCTGGCCGAGCAGGTCTTTGGTGGCAAAGCGCGCTTGGCCGGTGCGTTGTTGGTGGCCGATAGCCGCGAGCAGGTGCCAGCGATTGCACACGCCATCATGCAAAGAGACAACACTCTGCCTGGCGTTCACATGATCGACCGTGTGTTCACGTTGGCCGACGTGCTCCCGGGCACGCCTGCCGAACAGGCTCAGAAGTTGCGGGTGTTGCAGCGTTTGCAGCGGCGTTTGAAGCCACACATCATGGACGGCCTCCCTCCCGAGCTGCAGGCGGAGATCCGTTCAATGATGCCACCATCTGACCTTAAGCCAGTCGCAGAAGCGGACCTTCCGCCTGACCTTTTGCGCTTGTTCACCGAGCGCAATGGAACTTTGGGAACTGTGTTCTACGTGCAGACGCGGCCCGAGGTTTCATTGTCGGATGGACGCAACCTGCTTCGAATCGATGCCGTCACGAACAATGTAAGGCTTGCCGACGGAACGACGGTTCAAACCGCCAGCCGCGCCGGCGTGTTCGCTGAGATCTTTCGGTCGTTGCGTCGCGACGGGCCGTTGGCCAGCTTCGTTTCGTTGGCGGCCGTGGTGGTTGTGCTGCTGGTGGCCACGCACAACTTTGTTGGCGCCTTGTCAGTGTTGTTCGTGCTGCTGACAGCCGTGGTGTGGATGTTGGGCGTCTCCGCGTGGACGCACGAACGCCTCAACTTTTTGAACTTCGTGGCGTTGCCCATCACCTTTGGCATTGGCTGTGAGTATCCGTTCAATATCTACGATCGCGTGAGGCTGTTGGGCGGCGACATCGCGCAAGCCCTGGCACGTTCGGGCGGGGCCGTAGCTCTGTGCAGCTACACAACGATCGTCGGCTACGGCTCCTTGTTGCTGTCGGACAACCAGGCTCTGCGGTCCTTCGGACGCCTGGCCGTGGTGGGTGAGTTCACCTGCCTTATCGGCGCTTTGCTTCTGCTTCCGGCGGTCCTAGGCCTGGCGACTTCACGCATGGGCAGTCTGCTTGTGAGGAAGACGTCCTAGCGCTTGCGCTTGCCCTTCGCCGCTGCCGCCGCCGCTTCTTCCTCTGCCTTTGCCTTCTCGGCCGCGTCGGCCTCGGCTTTGGCTTTCTCCGCGGCTTCCGCTTCGGCTTTGGCTTTCGCTGCCGCGGCCGCTTCGGCTTGGCGCTTGGCTTGGTCTTCCGCGAGGATCTTCAAAGCCGCCAGGCCCTTCTCGAAGTCGGTGCCGATGGCTTGATCCATATTCATGAACACGCTGAAGATCTTGCCTGCGAAATTGTTGTGGCCGTCCATGGCCCACGTGATCTTGCTTGCGTTGTCGCCTTCGGGTGCAATGGTGAACAAAGTTGTGGCCACGGCTGCAAACGGTTCAATGAACTCCAAACGATACGTGGCGCTCTTGGCGGGCTCAACGGCGGTGATGGTCATGCTGCCTTTGCCCACCTTCTTGTTGCCCTGCCACGCGTAGGCCGCGCCCACGCCGCGCTCAGGGCCCGAGAAGGTCTTTTGCATTTGCGGATCCATCTTTTCCCACGGCGACCAGACGCTCCACGTCTTGAAGTTGTCGACGTTGCTGTAAACAACGTCAGCGGGGGCGCCAATCGAGGCTGATCGCTCAACGTGATACGTCTCGGGCCGCGTGGCGGCAAACGCGAGGAACCCACCCAGCAGAACCACAAGAACGATCGCGATTTTCTTAAACATGCTTCAATCCTTTGGAGTGATGAAGGGCAACGTTTGCCACAGATCGCCACGAAAGCCAAGCGTCCGGGGCGCCCCTAGCTCTTGAGGTCGAAGAAGTTCCGGATGCGCGTCACCAGCCCCACGCGGGCTTCTTGGCGCATTTCACGCGACAAATCAGCGGCTTCCTTCTTCACCTCGGTTTGCCGGTCAAGCAACACCACCGCCAACTCATCCGCGATATTGGGGCTGGCGCTTAACACGCGGCCCATGGCGTCGTGATCCACCACGTAACAATCAACATCGCCCACCGCCCAGCACGTGGCGGCACGTGGCTCACCCGTAAGCATCGACATCTCGCCGAAGAAATCGCCCACGCCCAGCGTCGCCAAATCGCGGCTGGCATTGCCACGCGCCAGGGACACGCGCACTTGGCCTTTGGTCACGATGTACATCGAGGCCCCTGGCGCGCCTTGCTCGATGATCGCTTGCCCTGCCGCAAAGGTCGCGTGGCGCATGCCATCGGCCAGCAGCTCTTTGTCATTGGGTTGCAATGACTCAAACAGATCCATCCGTGACAACACCTCGATGCGCCTCGCGCGCTCGGCTTTGGCTTCGAGGTCGCGCTTGCTGCCATCGTCGCTGCTCATCAACAACGTGCGAGTGGGGAAGGGGATCTCAAGGTTGGCGCGCTTGGCGGCGTACCAGATGCGCGTCAGTGCCTCGCCTTCAATTTCCGAAGTGCGCTCAAACTTATCCACCCACAAGCGCACGGCATACGTGATGGCGCTTTCGCCGAACTCGCGGGGGAAGCAATCGGGCGCCGGGTCGCTCATCACGCCCGGAACGCCACGGAGGCAATCGGTGATGATGGCTTTGACTTCGTTTGGCGGATGGCGGTAATGAAAACTAACTTTGAGCCACACGCGCCGCCGTTCTAGCGGGCGGGAAAAATTGTGAACTTCTTCGTTCACCATCTTGGAATTGGGCAGCAGCACCAAGTCGCCGTCTTTCGTGCGCAACGCGGTTGAACGCCACCGCACTTCCATGATGCGCCCCTCGCGGCTGCCCACTTGGATCCAATCGCCAGACGAAAAAGCGCGATCCATTTGCAGGGCCAAGCCCGCAAACAAATTCGACAGCGTGCTTTGCAGCGCCAAGCCTAAAACGGCCGTAAGCACGGCGGACGTGGCCACCAGGGACGAAACGTTCTTTGCCACCGAATCGCCCAGGGCCCCAAGCACGATGATGACCAGCGCCACCATAGCCACCACCTCGGCGATGATAGGTGGAACGCGCTTGTGAAAGCGGCTGGGGATCACATCAAGGAACAGATGAATCAGCGTGAGTGTGATCGCCAAGCCCAAACAAACCGTGTCCACCACACCTAAGGTTCGGTGCACAAAGCGATCGCCGAAGCCCAATGGCAACATGATGACGCGCACGAGGCTCAGCGACGTGGCGAGTACGGCAAACACAAGTTGCGCCAAAGAGCGCCGCCGCTCCTCTTCGTCTTGGCGCATGCGCACCACCAGCAACACCACCAGCAAAGCGGTGCCGGCGGCCAGGGCCAGCACGGCACTTGTGGTGGTCTTAGCTCCAAACGCGAACGAGAATTCTTTCCACTGCCACACAGCGGTCGGATACTACATCAACCGCTGTGGTGTGGCGCTAAGGACGTGGGCCGCCGCCGGGACGCCCGCTGGCGCCACTGCGACCACCTGATGACGTTCGCGGTCCGTGCGAGCGGGGCCGATCATGAGAGTGGCGTGAGCCGCCTGGCCGTCCGCCGCGTCCGCCGCCCGGCCCTCGAGGTGGCCGTGGCTCTCGATCGCGATCCAGATCGCCATCGGCCGGAGCGGGCGTGTTGGGCGGGTAAGGATGCGCTTCATGCACGGGGATCTTCAGCTTGATGAGGCGTTCGATGTCGCGCAGAAACGCGCGCTCTTCGCCATCGCACAATGAAACCGCTTGGCCCGAAGCGCCGGCGCGGCCCGTGCGGCCAATCCGGTGAACGTACGTCTCGGGCTCATTTGGAATGTCGAAATTCACCACGTGCGAGACGCCATCCACATCGATGCCACGCGCGGCGATGTCGGTGGCCACCAAGACGGAGATGCTGCCGGCGCGGAAACCTTCAAGCGCACGCGTGCGCGCGCCCTGCGATTTGTTGCCGTGAATGGCAGCCGCCTTGATGCCCGCCTTTTCAAGGAAACCCACCACGCGGTTGGCGCCATGTTTTGTGCGGCTAAAAACGATCGTGCGTTTGAACAAGGGATCGTTCAACAAGTGAATCAACAGACGCGTTTTGTTTGGCTTGTCGGTGAACAACACCTTCTGCCCCACGGTTTCAACCGTTGAAGACACGGGCGTTACCGTGACCTGCGCGGGATCGGTCAAGAGGCCAGCGGCCAAACGTCCAATTTCAGGTGGCATCGTCGCCGAGAAGAACAGCGTTTGCCGTTTCTTTGGCAACGCCGCGATGATGCGGCGAACGTCGGGCAAAAAGCCCATGTCCAGCATGCGATCGGCTTCATCCAAGACGAATACCTCAAGATCGGATAGGCGCACGAACTTGCGTTGCATCAGATCAAGCAAGCGGCCTGGCGTTGCCACAAGAATGTCCACGCCTTTGCGCAGTTCTTCGATCTGCGCCTTTTCGCTGACGCCGCCGAAGATCACGCTGTGATAAAGGTCGAGGTGCTTGCCGTAGGTGGCCAAGCTGTCGCCGATTTGTGCGGCGAGTTCCCGCGTGGGGGTCAACACCAACGCACGCATCTTCGGGGCATCGCCAGCCACTGCGTCAATTCGTTGGAGAATGGGCAGCACAAACGCTGCGGTTTTGCCGGTGCCCGTCTGGGCGCAGCCAAGAACGTCCTGGCCCTTGAGGGCGGGGGGGATCGCTTGGGCTTGAATCGGGGTGGGGTTTGAATACCCCGCGTCATCAACAGCTTTAAGAAGAGGAGATATCAGATCTAAGTTCGCAAAAGACACACGCTTGGCTCCCACAGTTTCCTGCGAAACGCAACAGGAACTTAGGGTTTTATGGGGCGCATTGTTCGATATAGGCGTCGTCAATCACCGCAGAGCCAAAGAACGTGCCGAACGTGGCGTAGGCGTCACTGTTTGGACCATACCCGATGCGGGGCAAAGTCCACTCGCCCTTGTACGTGTTCCCTACCCAAAGCCGCGCCTTCGACGTTCGCGGATTGGCCTCTAACGTCATTTCCTGCATCCCGCCATCAAGGTCAAAGGTGGCCAGCGGCGCGTTGGTTCCATTTGCCGATAGGTAGAGCGTTTGCTGCGTCGGGCTGACGCGCACCAAGCGCACATACACAGCAATGCCGTTGCTGGTTTCATTGTCGAGGTTCATCCAAGCCAAGGCGCCACCCAGACCGTTCGTTTGCGGGTAAAGAAACGCCACGTGTTGCATATTCACAGACAACAGGGTTCGCGTTGAGAAATTCGAAAGTGGCGCTGTGTCCAAGAGCGCGACCTCGGCCGAAGGCTGCCATTGGCCGTCTTTGATCTGGCTCGCAGCGAACGAACCGCGCGCGGCCGACCAGTCTTTGATTCCATCCTTGTTGAGATCAGCTTTGGTCGGATCGCTGTCAAAGCTGGTGCGCCAGTCCTTTTGCACTTGCACGCAATCGGGCAATCCGGGCGGGGCGTTGGCATCGAGTTTCACCGCTGCATCTAACTTGACGGCCGCATCCAACTTGGGATTTGCATCTTGCGCGGCGGGGCCATCCACAAAGGCGGGCGCGTCGGGAGAACCCATCGCGCCGCTGTCGTTCTCGTTGGCGTCCACCACATCGCCACTGCCGCCTTGTGCCGCCCCTCCACCCGTCGAGATACCACCGTCCACGCCACCAAAGCTGCCTGCGTCGAGTCCCGCATCAACACCGTGCTGGACCACAGTCTCGAAGCCCACGCGGCCACACGCCGCAAGGGCCGTCAACAAACAGGCGATGAGGCAGGGCAAGCGAAACCGCAAGGCCCTCTTATTGTAGTCTTGCTTGTGGGTTTTCCTGCATTCGTTGGCAATTCTGCCTAAAATGCGGAGCACCTTGGCTCCGTTGCACCCCAGCCCACCCACCGCCGCCCACACGATTCTGCGCTCCGTTTTTGGCCTTCCTGGCTTTCGTCCCGGGCAGCAAGACGCTGTGCAAGCGGTGCTGCAAGGCCGCGACGTGGCCGTCTTGTTGCCCACAGGTGGTGGCAAATCGTTGTGCTACCAGGTGCCGGCGATGGTGTTGCGCCAGCAGGGTAAAGGCACCACGATCGTGATCTCGCCGCTTATCGCATTGATGCAAGATCAGGTGGCCAGTTTGCAAGCGTTGGGCGTTGCGGCTGCCGCACTGAACAGCCATCAAGACGACGATCAACGCAAAGACGTGGCGTCGCGGTTTTTGCGTGGCGAGTTGGATCTGCTTTACGTTTCGCCGGAGCGTGCGGCTTTGGACGGCTTTCGCCGTTGGCTCACACGTGTGCCAATCGCATTGCTTGCCATTGATGAAGCGCATTGCCTGAGCCAGTGGGGGCACGATTTTCGGCCTGAGTATCTGCGCATCGGTGAGCTTCGGCAGGTGGTGCAATCGCCCGTCATTGCGTTGACCGCCACCGCCACCGCACGTGTGATGGATGAAATCGTCGCGCAGCTATCGATGACGAAGCCGCTCGTCGTGCGCGGCAACTTCGATCGCCCGAACCTGTCTTTCTCTGTGGAACACGTGCGCACCGATGCGGCGCGTGTTGAATCGTTGGTGGCGTTGGTGCAAGCGCATATGGGCAAAGGCCGCACCATCGTTTACTGCAGCACCCGCAAGAAGGCGGAGACGGTCAGCAAAGCCATCAAAGCCGCCGGCTTTTCGTGTGGGCATTATCATGCGGGCCGCACGAAGCTGGCACGGCACCGCGCTCAAACGGCGTTCGGCGTTGGCCGCACGCGTGTGCTTGTGGCCACCAACGCCTTCGGTATGGGCATCGATTACCCTGATGTGCGTTTGATTGTGCACTTTCAAGCGCCCGGAAGTTTGGAGGCCTATTACCAAGAAGCCGGCCGGGCGGGGCGCGATGGCGAGCCGGCCACGTGTGTGATGTTCTTTGGCCCCGCAGACTTGATGACGCAGCGGCGTTTGATGGAAGGCGGCGGTGGCCTGCTGGGCGAAGAGGCGTTGGCGCAAGTTGAAAGCTACGCGCGTGGGCAAGCGTGCCGTCAAACCGTGTTGTGCGCGCATTTTACAGGCAGCTTTGAACAGCCCGATTGTGGCCGCTGTGACGTTTGTCTCGGCACCGTGCAGGCGTCCGCGCCCAGCCGCACTTTCACAGCGATCACGCGCGAGGCGGCCCCTCCTTTGCCGGACGAACTACGTCAGGTGATTGTCGATGCGGTGGGAAATTTGCGCAAACCCGTGGGCAAAACCAATTTGGCGCGCGCGCTGCGTGGCAGCCGCGCGCGGCCGTTGGCGCGCTTGTCGCTGTTGCAGTTGCCCGAACACGGGAGGCTCAAGCAATACGAAGAGCGGTCCATCGTGGCGGCCATTGAGGCGTTGCTTGAGCAAGGCGTGTTGGCGAAAAAGGGCGTCAAGTACCCCACTGTGTGGCTGCCAGGGCGGGCGGTTCGCGCACCAGCGCCCCCGCCAGATGGCGCGCCTCGCACAGCGAAGCCGCGGGGCCGATTTCCTAAATACAACGACTGTGTGCGCGTGCTTGAGAACTACCGACGCCGCATGGCGCGCCAGCTCAAGTGGAAGCCTTATATGGTGTTTCAACAGCGGGTGATAGCCGCCCTTGAACAGCAGCGGCCCACAACGCTGCAAGCGTTGGCGCGCATCCCCGGCCTGGGGCCGTCACGCATCGAACGTTTCGGCAGCGATCTGATCGCCTTGATGAAGCAGCACCCGCTGTGAACGCTTCAGCGCCCGCCAAAGCCGCCGGGCAACATGCCGCCCAGGTTGGTGAGCCCGTTAAACTCGCTGGGGCACTTCTTGTTCAAAGCTGTGCAGGCCGGGCCAAGTAAGCTTGGAATCGCCACAAGGGCCACAACGGAGTTCTTCGTGGCTCGATCACAGGAAGCCACAACGGCGTTGATGGCCTTCAGATCGCTTGGCAACTCATTGACGCACGCTTCGTATTCGGCAACGGTGGCGGTGCACTGTGTGGTCTGTGTTTCACCACACGCACCCGTCGGCAGCTCCATCGGGGCGGGGGCGGCCTTGCACGCGTTGTAGGCCTTGGTGCACGTGGCTTGCACCTCGGCGTCGGGCACATTCAGCACCGACACCAAACCGGCAATGCGGCATACAAGGTCTGTGAAGGTGGCGTCCTGCAGACCCTTGCCAACATACGTGGTCGTGGCTTCGCACACCTTCTGTGCCTCTTGAGGTGTTAATTGGTTCAGCGGCTTGCTTGGTGTGACGTTGGTTGAAAACGTGCCGCCAAAACCAGCGTCGGGCGGGGCATCCGGTGCTGCGTCTGCCGCCGCATCCGCACCTGTGGTTTTCGTGCCCTTGCCGTCGTCGTCATCGCAGGCCACGAAGGCCGCCGCGACACCCAGGCTCACAACAACAACCGATAAGCCACGTACGAAGTTAACCATGAGGCCTCTAGTATAAGCGATTCGGCGCGTGTTAGTTTACCGCGGCTATATATGACGATGGTTTTTGCGCGTTGTTGGGTTGGGGTCGCGCTGCCTTTGTGCCTCTGGATGCCTGCCTGCCGTACGGCACCGCAACCAAAACCCTTGCCGCCCGCCGTGACGCCCCCTCCCGTGGTGGTGGTCAAACCCGTTGAGCCCTCATGCCGACCCGGCGTTGGAGTGGATTTGCCGCGGGTTCCCTCCGGGGTGCGTGCGTGTGTGATTGACGTGGGCAGCCGCAACGTGAAGTTGCTTGTGGCCGAATCACCCGGCGCTGATCCGCGCGGTCTTCACCCGGTGCGCACGTGCCGCGCCAGGCTGCAGCTTGGTGAAAAGACGCAAAACCCAAACACGCATGAGCCGCAGCCTTTGAAGGAAGAGCATCGCATCGAGTTGGCGGGGCTCATCGCGCTGTACCAGAAGCTGTGCGTGGCTGATGGGGGCCAGCTGGCCGGCGCGTTTGCCACCGAGTGGGCGCGCAAGGTTCCCAACTTTGCCGAGATTGATAAGCAGGTGACATCCGCGTCAGGGGTCACGCTCAACGCGATCTCGCAAGAGCGAGAAGGTGCCTTGGGCTATCTGGCCGCCACCAAGGGCCAGCGCGGCCGCGTGGTGCTGGATTTTGGCAGCCGCAGCTTCCAAGTGTCGGTATGGCCCGTGGGCGCGGCTGCGCCGAGCATCGTGGGCCTTCCGTTGGGCATCGATGAAGTGGGCGAACGTTTCTTCGATGCCGAGAGCGTGCCTAACTTTGCCGCGGGTGAGCAGGCGTTTGTGACGGCGCTCAAAGCAGAGCTGCCGCCCGATTGGAAAAAGCAGCTCAAACGCGCGGCGGGTAGGTTGTCTCGCACTTTGGTTTCGCTGGGCGAAAACGGCGACGTGGCCTTGGCCATCGACGGTAAATTGTGGAGCAAAGGCAAACCGCCGCGCGTGGCAGACGAGCCTGCGTATCTTGAACAGGTTGCCGCGGCCAGCGCGCGCGTGCAGCCACTGTTCGGCCGCATCATGGGCGCGTACGACCTAAACGCGATTCGAGCGTGGCGTAAGCGTTTGCAAAAGGATCAAGCGCTGTTTGCCGCCTTACGCGCGCCTGAACGCCGCAAAGCCTTTGGTCACAAAATGCTCGCATTTCCGGCGCTCGTGAACTTCATCGCCACCGAGTTGGGGGTGGAACGGGTCGTCCTGGTGCCCGACGAATTGGCCATGGGCCTGTTGGTGGAGGCCCAATCGTCCAAGGCCGTGGCAACGGTTGTCTCTGCCTCCGATCGGCCGTGAAAACAGGGGTGACATCGGCTAAACCCCAGGGCCGCCATGAGCACCGTTGCCGCCCCGCCTGTCTTTGCACCACCTAAGCCCACCGCAGCCTTAGGCATTCTCGGCGCGATCAGCGTGTGCCATTGCCTCAACGATCTGATGCAATCGGTGCTGCCGGCGGTTTATCCGTTGCTCAAAACGACATACCGTCTGGATTTTACCCAAATCGGCATCATCACGCTGGCCAACCAACTGACGGCGTCGTTGCTGCAACCTGTGGTTGGCAGCTTTACAGACGCACGCCCCAAGCCATTCTCGTTGCCCATCGGCATGAGCTTCACGTTGCTTGGGTTGCTGCTGCTTTCTGTGGCGCCCTCCTATGGCGTGGTGTTGGCGGCGGTGGCTTTGGTGGGTATGGGGTCGTCGGTGTTTCACCCGGAATCTTCGCGCGTGGCGCGGTTGGCTTCGGGCGGCCGGCATGGCTTTGCGCAATCGCTGTTTCAAGTGGGTGGCAACGTGGGATCTGCCACGGGGCCATTGTTGGCAGCGTTTTTTGTGTTGCCGCGCGGCCAAAGCAGCATTGCGTGGTTCGCCGTGGTGGCTCTGTTGGGCATCGCGATCTTAAGCCGCGTGGGTGTTTGGTATAAGTCCCACCTTACCCAGCACGCGAAGGCCAAATTGGTGGTGCGTCCAAGCCACGTCACGCCCGGGCGTGTGAAGTTGGCGTTGGTTGTGTTGGTGTTGCTGGTGTTCTCGAAGAACGTGTATCTGGCCAGCCTCACCAGTTATTACACGTTCTACTTGATTCAACGCTTTGGCGTGTCGGTGCAGAACGCGCAGGTGCACCTGTTCATCTTGTTGGGGGCCGTGGCCGCGGGCACCTTCATTGGCGGGCCCGTGGGCGATCGCATCGGCCGCAAGGCGGTGATTTGGGTTTCTATCTTGGGCGTGTTGCCGTTCTCGTTGGCGCTGCCCTACGCGAGCCTTGGCTGGACCGAGGTGCTCACCGTGTTGATAGGTCTGATCTTGGCCTCGGCGTTCTCCGCCATCGTTGTGTTTGCGCAGGAGTTGGTGCCAGGGCGCGTGGGCACTGTTTCCGGCTTCTTTTTCGGTTTTGCCTTCGGTGCGGGCGGCATCGGCGCGGCCTTGCTTGGGCGCTTGGCGGACGCCACCAGCATTGAAACTGTCTACAAGGTTTGTGCGTTCTTGCCGGCGATGGGACTTTTAACGGTGTTTCTGCCGAAAATGGAGCCCCCGCACCCCGCCCCCGGCGCATCAAAGGCCTAGCTTCCGCAACGGCCTCTAGACTCTGCGCGCCGGCTAGGTGACACTGCCCGCATGCGACCGAAAACCAATCGTGCAGGTGAACAAGCGGAACGGCAGGCGAGGGTGGGGCGTTTGGTGGCCGTTGACGAGCGCGGCACCGCGTGGGTCGATTTCGACGACGGCGGTGGTCGCCCGGTGGCTGCGACGCTTGGGTTCACAGCCTCACGCGAACAATTGGAGCACGTGATGAACGTCAAAGCTCCCGTGGTGGCTTATACCGACGAAGCCGGCACACAGCTGGTCGCCGTCGTGGGCGTGGCCTTGACGGCCCCCACCTCGCCGCAAGTGGCTTCAACAGCTTCACCGTTTGTGGAAGCCGATGTTGATGGCCAGCGTGTGCGCGTGCAGGCCGAACATGAAGTGGTGATCGCGTGTGGCAAGGCTTCAATCACCTTGCGCGCCAATGGCCGTGTGATCATCAAGGGCACGCAGATCGAATCCAATTCTGAAGGCACGAACCGCATCAAAGGCGGCCAAGTGCGTATCAATTGAGAGCGGCCATGGCAAGGCATCAACAAAACGTGTTGTGGGATGTGGTGGACGAAAGCTTTGATGAAGCTGAGTTCTTGTGGCGCACGTGGGAAAGCAGCCTAGACACGCACGCCCGCAATTACCGGCAGGTGTGGTTTTGGACCGAAGATCGTTTGCACGGTGCGCTCGACGGCGTGCGTTTGGGTGGTCCGCGCGCGGCGGAGGAGCTGTTGCTGCCCGCACTTCTACGCCCGCACCAAAGCGGTTCATTCATGGTGGCGGCGCATGTGTTGGCCGCAGACCCACGGGGCTGGGACGCTTTTGTGCCTCACTTAATGGCGGCCAACGCGCAAACCACGCCTTTGCTTGCGCGAGCGCTGCAAACGCAGCTGCCGAACGCAGCGGTGCAAGCGCGCTTGGCAACCTTGGGCGAGCCGGGTGTGCCTTGGCTCGTCGGCATGCGCACGTTTGCCAAGCAACAATCGTCGCAAGAGCATGTTGCGATGTTGGCCAACTCACCACACGCAGAGCACCGCCGCTTGGCCATGGCGGCCGCGCGTTTGCAACCTGTGTCGGTGGCGCGTGGTTGGATCGAACGCGGTCTATTTGATATCGACGCCCAGGTTTGCTCCGCTGCGGTTGAGTCAGGTTTGGTTCACGGGCTGCGCTCGGCGTGGGCCCGCTGTTTAGAGTTGGGTGTGGCTCAATCTTCCGCGGTCAGTTTGTTTTGGATGGCGTCGTTGGCCGGTGAACGTGAGCGGCGCTTGCTGCTGGCTGCGCTTGGTCAAGAGCGCACTTTCAATGTGGCTCTGCAGGCGATGGGGTTCTTAGGAACAAAGGAAGCGGCACAAGCGTGTTTGCAAGCGATGCATTCACCCCCCCACGCGCGCTTGGCTGCGGAAGGCTTTTGCGCCATCACGGGGCTTGAGCTTGCCGCACAGAATTTGGCGCTGCCCGAACCCGCGGCGTTGAACGATCCGCTTTCCTTCGAGCTCGATGACATGAACGCTGATTTGGTTCCGAAGCTTGATGACTTGCTGCCCCTGCCTGATGTCGAAGGCGTGAATCGATGGTGGTCGAACAACGAAGGCCGCTTTGACGCCAACGAACGTTACATTGGTGGGCAAGCCCTTTCGTCGGCGGCCTTATGGCAAGCGCTCGCCACAGGGCCCATGCGACGGCGGCATGTGTTGGCTTTTGAATTGGCGGTGCGCACGGCAGGCGCTTGCGATTTGCAAACGCGGGCTTTTTTCCAGGCGCAGAAGCGGCAGCTCGCCCAGATCCAGCAGCATTTGGTCAACGACGCTGCAGGCTTCATTTTGCATCAACCGTTGCGAGCCTAAGTTTCGATGCTGCAGCTTAAGAACGAAAGCCCGCTTAAGGCCGCGCTGGCGGTGTTCCCTGATCCGCAGGGCATTGATACAGTCTATGTCACGATCAAGGCCACCTTCGCCTTAGGTGACCGTTTGACTTTGGCTCCAGAGCAGCTGCCACCGGCGGCGGCGGACGAGTACGTGGGTGAGCCTGGGCAAAGCAGCTTGAAGCAGGCCGCGGAGGTTCATCTCAACAAGCCGCACACCGACGTCGTGCTGGTGGGTCACGCCTATGCGCCGCACGGACGCGCGGCACCGCAGTCCGCGGTGCGTGTGGTGGTGGCCGAACGGCAAAAAACCGTGGCGGTGTTCGGCAACCGTGTATGGCGGCGTGGCGGCGGTATGTCGGCCCCGGAGCCCTTCGAAGCGATGCCCTTGGTGTGGGAACGCGCTTATGGCGGCTTTCACAAAGTGTCAGCGCAGGGCGCGATGCTGGCTGAAGAACGCAACCCCGTGGGCGTTGGCTTCTTGGGGCGCCGGTCGCCCGACGAGTTCATCAATCAACCGGTGCCCAACATTGAAGATCCAGCCGCGCTCATTCGGCATTTGGGCGACACGCCGCCACCTGCGGGCTTTGCTCCTGTGGCGCCCGCGTGGTTGCCCCGCCGAGCTTTTTCAGGAACCTACGATTCGGCTTGGCAGCGCAAGCGCGCGCCGTATTTGCCGCTCGATTTTGATCCACGTTTCTTTGGCGTGGCGGTGCCCGAGTTCACATTCAATCGTCACTTGCAAGGCGGCGAACCCGTGCAGCTCATCGGCGTGTCACCGCGGGGGCCGCTTGAGTTTGCGTTGCCACACTTGCAGATCGAAGTGGACGCACTGGTGGCCGATGCGCACGAGTTCCCGCCCGTGCTTTTGGAAACCATCACCTTCCTTCCCGATGCGCGTTGCATGACGATGGTGTGGCGGGCGGCGTTGCCTTGCGACAAGAAGGTGCTGAAGGTTCAGCAGCTCAACATCGTTGCCCGCGGTGTTGAGCCCTGAGCCCTATGCCGCGGCGGCATAGATCATCGCCAGGTCGGCTTCAGCAACTCCTGCTTCCACGCCGTGAGGATTGTTTGATTCGCCTGCACACGTGAGTCGCCCCAATAACCGTTGCCGGCCGTTGGCGACCACAGCGGCTGCGCGTCCCAATGCGTGTTGATATATGCAACGGCGCGAATCACATCTTCGTTTGCGTAAACGAAATTGAAGAACGGAACAAACCACTCCTGCCAAATCTGCATGCCGGTTTTGGGGTCGAATCTTGAGCCGGTGCTGCTGGAGCGCAGCTTCGTAAGGTCGTAACCTTGGGGCGTCGCCTCGGCGATCATCAAGGGTTTGCGATGCTCGCGCGCCATCGCCAACATCTCCTGGTGGGGCTTGCTCGTGAATTTGAAGTACGAGGAGCCGAACCAATCCACCACGTCGTCTCCGGGGTACCAAGCGGACAGCGGCAAATTCCGATACCGGCCATCGCCGTACGTGGCCGACTGCCAAACAAATGCCAACTTCGTGTTCTTCGAACGCAGGCGCAAGCTGATGTGACGAAACGCGCGTTTGTAAGGCTCGGGTTCGTAATGGTTCCACGTCCCGTCGAACTCATATCCAACGCGCACGAACACGGGCCGCTGCAGTGACAGGAGAAAATCCCCCAAGCGATCAATCGCCGCATCATGCGTGCCACCGGCAACGTGCTCCAAGTTTGTGCCCGTGTGGTCCACCATGTAAAGACCCAAGGCCACCGCAGCGCTGGGAAAGGTGTTGGCCAAAGCCTGCGCAAAGACATTGCCGCCGCCTTGGTTGGCCAGTTGGCTTAGCCCCTCCAACTGCACAAAGCCTTGCGCGTTCTCGCTAATTGAAGTGTAGGTTGTGAAGCCGTCAAAGGTGGACGCAACGGACGACGCGTATCCCTTGATCGCATCGACGTCTTGGCCGATGAACAAGACGATCTTGCCGGCAGGCGGAAGCAAGCGCGGCGCCTCCGCTGTTGTTGAATCACCGGCACGGGTGGCGTCGATCACAGAACCATCGCGCACCGAAGGCGGAGTGGCCGGCCCACCGGCACCTGAGCCGCCCCTCATCACGGCGGCGTCGCTCGTATGTCCGCCGCCCCCAGAGCCTCCGTTGTCATCTTCGTTGGCAGAGGCATCCATCCGAGACGAAGACGCGTGGCACCCGAATGCCGCGACCCACATCAGAGCGACCGGCCCCATCAAGCAAGCGCCCAGGGGTGTTGACACAAGAACGTCAACACCCCTGGGCCTTGGTCCTCGACAGCCTTTCCCAGATGATCCTCGCGATCCGGCCGCCATGTTCCCTAATGACCTTAGAGCGCGGGGCCAGCACAGTTCTTCCCCACGGTTCGTCTTTTCTCCGCTTAACGCGAAAAGCCGTGCCACACCACCGTTTTTCATCTTGGCATACGGCTTGAACTACGTGCGTGCAGGAACCTATACATGCATATGTGCCCAGTCTGCGGCGGTACCACAGTCCGCAGTTCATCGCGCTTTAGCTTCAACGACTTGATGGTCCGCCTATTCACGTTTAAGCGCGCATACCGATGCTTCGAATGCTGGCATCGCTTTTATGACAATCGATCAGGGACCCGGGTGCGGAGGCAGACGGGGGAGTTTTGTCGTAACGAGAATGTCCCACTGTTACGATAAATACACTTGCGTCGACCGCGATCTGATCGCGTTGTTCGCTTCTCACCCGCGTGGTAAGTGATGCCCGTGCCTCGCCTTTACGAGCTGCTCACACAAAAGCGCGACGAGATAGTGGCTGCGTGGATCCAAGACGTCCGCAGCGCCTTTGGCTACGAGAATGTAAGCGCTGTGGAATTGCGCGATCACGTGCCGGGTTTTCTCGACGAGCTGTCCTTGGTCTTGCGGCGTCTAGAGTCCGGTGGGCCGCTGCCGGATGAAACCGAGCACGCGGCACAGCACGGTCTGCAGCGCTTACGTCTCGGGTTTAACCTCTACGCGCTTGTGAAAGAATATGGACTCCTTCGCAAAACCATTTTGGCGTTCGCGAAGGCCGAGGGCGTTACGGTCTCGTTAGAGGATTACGAAGTGGTTTCGGAATTCCTCATTGATGGCATCGCGCAGGCGGTGTCACAGTATGGCGAAGAGCGTGAAGCTGAACTGCACCGTCAGAACGGTGAGCATTTTGCGTTCGTGGCGCACGAGCTGCGCAACCCCTTGATGAGCGCGCAATTGGCACTTGGTTCCCTGACCAGCCAATCCTTGCTGCCGCCCGGTCGCTCAACCGAAGTCCTTAAGCGCAGCATGGTGCGCATTCAAGATCTGGTGGAGCGCTCACTGAATATGGCGTTGCTCGGTTCGCAAAAGGAACTGAACCGTCACGGCACAGACTTGCGCGCGCTGATTGACGAGATCGTGCTTGAGGCCTCTCCGGCTGCCGAGGAGAAGCACATTCGCGTGCAAGTGGAGATGACGGTGGTTTCCGAGGTCGATCTAGACCCCCGGCTCGTGTCTTCTGCATTGGCCAACCTCGTTCGCAACGCGATCAAATTCACATCCCCCAACGGACACGTGAACATCAGAGCGTCGCAATCGTTGGCAGCTGTGCACATTGATGTGTCCGACTCCTGCGGTGGCTTGCCACCTGGCAAGATCGATCAGCTATTTACGCCCTTCGTTCAAGCGGGCTCTGATCGGTCAGGCTTTGGCTTAGGTTTGGCCATCGCAAGACGTGCCATCGAGAACCACGGCGGATCGATATCAGTGAAGGATCGCCCCGGTGAGGGCTGCACCTTCACGATTCATCTGCCCGTGCGTTCGTAACCGGACGAGTGATGAAGTCTCGCGGCGGCGTCTCGACTGCTTTGCACCACAAACGTGTTTTCCCCATGTTTCCCACCCAAATACGTTTGAGGTCATGAGCACCCGAGACGCCGCCTTGAGCCACCTCACCCCTGCGCCTTGAATATTCACGATGCGTGCCAATCGAAAGGTGCGCCAAAAACGGCGGTTTTGCCGCGTTTCGTTACGCTGCGTGCCCAGGCAGTCGCATAGCGTAACGACACTCACGTTTTAGGCATAAGCGAGGATGTCGCGGTTGTGCCAGACGAAGGTGCCGGGCTCAACAGCCAGGCTCGCCTTCGCCATGGCTTTTGCAACAACACCGGCGTCGATGGCACGAAATCGATCCCATGAACCCAACAACAAGCGACCTGCAATCGGCAACACGGCTTGCGCCACAGCTTCGCCCGGCCGGAGGTGGGCGCGCTTCCCAAGCAGCACACCCGGTCGCAGAATCACAACGCGGTCGAACCCCAACGTGCACACAGCCGCTTCCGTTTCGCCCTTGACCCGCAGGTAAAAACTGCCCGCCTTTGCGGACGCGCCCACTGACGACACGAGCACGAATGTGCGGCAGTTGTGAGCCCGGGCCCAAGTTGCAAACGCGACCACCGCGTGCTGATCCACGGCGCGAAACGCTTCTTGCGACCCCGCGTCTTTGATCGTGGTACCCAGCGCGCATAACGCCGCGTTGATCTGCTCATTCGGCTGCGGCGGCGGTAACGCCGCAAAGTCGACCTTTCGCATTTGTAGGCGCGCATCTGTGACCGTGGGGGCGCGCCGCCCTAACACCACAACCTTTTGCACCGTTTGGCGGCCAAGAAGTTCACGCAAGCACAAGCCACCCACCAACCCTGTGGCACCCGCAAGCGCCACAACTTTGTCTTCGTTTCCCACACACCAAGAGGAGCATCCTGGGCGCGATCACGCAATGGCCGTTGCGTCAGCCCTCGTGGTTAAGGCAAGCTGCGGCGGCCGACAAAGCTTCCTAACGCGATAGCTGGCGGTCCGGCAAAAGAGTAGGCATCATCAGAGGCGGTATGGCGCAAACAACGTTCGCGAATATGCGGGGCATCGCTCACAAAGGCAGCGGAGGCATGAGTATGGCCTTCCCCGACGTGTGCAAGACGCCTTCGCCCGCTGGCCCCATCCCCATTCCCTATCCCAACATCGGCAAGGCCAGCGACACCAGCGGCGGCCCCACGAAGGTCACAGTGGATGGCCAAATGCCGATGACCAAGGGAGCCAAGTACCAAATGAGCGCGGGTGATGAAGCCGGCTCAGCGGGCGGCGTGATGAGCAGCAAGATCAAAGGCGCCTGCGAGTTCATGATGTATTCCTTCGATGTGCAATTCGAGGGCAAGAACGTGTGCCGCATGGGCGATCCGTTGTTCCACAACGAAAAAAACATCATGGGTTAGTCGTGGCCAAGAGCCAGCTCACGGTTCAGATCTTCGGCACCAAGAAATGCGCTGAAACGCGCAAAGCGGAGCGGTTCTTTCGCGAACGCGGCGTCAAGTTGCACGTCGTGGATCTGGCGGAAAAGCCCATGGCGTTGGGGGAACTGAAGAACGTGGCCAGCAAGGTGGGTGGCATTGAGGCGCTGATCAACCGCGAAGGCAAACGCTATACCGATCGCGGCTTAAAATATGCCGCTCCCACCGGTCCTCGCATCGAACAGCTGCTGGCCGAGGATCCTTTGCTCCTGCGCACGCCGATCGTCCGTTGCGGTCAGGCGGCCACCGTGGGCCCTGCCGCTGCGGTGTGGGCCACCTGGCTGTGATGCGGTCCCGCTAAGACGCGTGCTTGTCGGCTCCGGCCAGCCCCGCAGGGAATGTTGCCACGGGTTGCCGCTTCGGCGCTCCCAGGCGGCGGCTGAGGCGAAGGCTGGGCAGCTCCACGAACTTATAGAAGCCCCAGGCCATGAGGACGGACGCGGTTGTGCTGAAGACAAACCAGGCGGTTTGCCAAGGCAACGTGTGCGGCGTGAAATGGTAACCCAGCCCAAACAACAGCGACGTGGTGGGGTTGTGCACAAGATAAAGGCTAAATGAAACCGTGCCCAGAAACTGCAGCGGTCGGTTCGACAGCCACGCCGAGAGTTTGCCCAAGCGACCGCATGTCATGATCGAGCAGGCCGTCAGCACGCCCACGGCAAGTGGAAAGTTGGAATGCCATAGCGACATCAGGGCCAAGAACAACATGTAGCCCCACGCGAACGCCATCGCCGTGCGGTGGGTGTCTGGTTGCAAGGCGCGCCAGACAAGCGCACCCGTCAAGAACAAGTGCCAACGATCCGTAAACAAGCCATGCGTCCACACCCACGGCGGCAGGCCCATCGGCCACAAGCTGGCGAACACCAAGGGGGGCGTCAACACCATCAAGAAGGTCTGGCTAAAGCTGAGGCTGGCGATCTTATGGCGCAGCTGCGTGGCCAAAAGCATCAGCAGCGCGAAGGTCAGGTAGAACTGAATCTCAAGGCTCAACGTCCAGAACACCGTATCGATCGATTTGACCGATACGATCTCTTGCAGATAAACCACGTGCCACAAGATCTCGCCGAGCGACGGAATGTGTACGCTGCCGCCCGGGTGGTAATGGTCGGCCAGCAGGTACCGGCACATGCCCAACCCGATCGCGGCCCAATAGGGCGGCCCAAGCCGCGCCAACCGCCGCAGCATGTATTGCCCCACGTACCGCCAGTCCACGTTCGCGCGGCCGATCGAGTGAGCGATGACAAACCCGCTCAGCACAAAGAACACTTCAACGCCCGAATGGCCCTTCGAGATTGCGAAGCCGAAAAGGTTCGGCAGCATGCTGAAAAAGTCGGGCAGGTGCTTGCTGTCGCGCAGATGCACCAATACCACCGCCATGGCCGCGATGCCGCGCAACGCGTCGATGAAAGTGAGGCGGGTGGAGGGAGCTCGCATTGGTACGTTTCGGGCCTGCTTCGATTGTCAGACAATACCGCCGGGTGCAAGCAAGAACAGCGGTCGCGCGTAAAGCCTCGCGGGCGTGGGTCACATTTAGGGCCCGCATCGGCGGTGAATCACCCTAAGCTGCGGGGATGTCGGCAAAGGTTTTGTTCATCGGCGGCACGGGCAATGTAAGCGCGGCTTGCAGCCGGTTGGCTGTGGCGGAGGGTCGGGCGCTTTATCTTTTGACCCGCAACGCCAGGCCTCTGCCGGGCGCGCAGGCCTTGGTGGCCGACGCAAAAGATGCTGGTCAGTTGCAGGCGGCTTTGGCCAATCACCAGTTCGACGCGGTTGTGAACTTCATTGCCTTTGACGTCGAAGACGTGAAGCGGGATCTCGAAGTTTTGCGCGGGCGTTGCAAGCAATATGTGTTCATCAGTTCGGCGTCTTGTTACGCAAAACCCTGGTTGGCACCCATCACCGAAGACGTGCCCTTGCACAACCCCGTGTGGGAGTACAGCCAAAAGAAGATCGCGTGTGAACGCTTTTTGGAACAAGCCGCCGCCGAGCCCGGCTGCCCTGCGATCACCATCATTCGCCCCTCCTTGACTTACGACACGGTGATACCGGTCCCGCTCGGCGGGTGGACGGAATGGACGATGGCGGAACGCATGCTGGCGGGCAAACCGGCCATTGTTCACGGAGACGGGCTTTCACCGTGGACGGTCACGCACTCTGAAGATTTGGCGCGTGGCCTGGTGGGCTTGCTGGGCAACCCTCGGGCTTACGGTGAGGCGTTTCACATCACAGGTGACGAAGTGCAGACGTGGGATCAGATCTACACAAAATTGGCGCAAGCGTTGGGCGTGCGGCCGAACCTGGTGCACGTGGCCAGCGAGACGATTGCGCGCGTGATGCCAGATCGGGCGGGCAGCCTGCTGGGGGACAAATCGCATTCGCTGATTTTCGACAACAGCAAACTCAAGGCCTGTGTGCCCACGTTCAAACAACAGATTCCCTTTGCTGAGGGCATCACGCGCACGATCGCTTGGTTCCGGGCGGATCCCGCGCGCCAGCGGGTTTCGTCACACGTGCACGCGCACCTGGATCAGTTGGCTGCGTTGGCCTAAAGCCACAGCGTGTGGGCTGGGCGTGGAAAGCCAACCGCAAACGCCATCGTGTAGCGCGCGTTGATTTCGCTGAGCGCGCAGAAGCCGGTGTGGCCGTCACGCTCGTAGCGGTACGCGTCCACGCCAAACGGGCCAAAGTAACCCGCGGCGTGCAAGGCCGTGCCCACGCGTTCCGCTTGCGTGTAAAGCGCAGCAACTTCGTGCGGCCCAAGCTCGTCCGCGTGCAAACGCACGCCTTGATACACGCCGCGATCGTTTACGTGCTGCACGCACACGCGCCCGAGCTCAAAGCGGCCGTTTTGCCACAAGAACCCGTGTAAACTGACCTCAAGCACAGGCTTGACCAAGGGTTCAACCACAAGGCCGTCAAGCGACAGCGACGCGCGCACCCACGCCTGCCCGCGTTCATCGAGCGTCGCCAACACGCGGTGTTGCCCGCGCCCGGCGAACGCCAGGGGACGCTTACACAACCACGGCCCTGGTTGTGACAGCACCGCCGCCAGCGCTGCTTCGTCTTGCACATAATGTTGCTGCGGCAGGCCCGCGTGAAGGTCACACGCAAACTTGCGGTGGTTCACCAGGCGCAGCACGTTCTCGGAAGGATGCGGCTCCGGATCCACGCCCGTGGCGCGCATGGCCGCCAAGGCACGCGGGGTGGGGCACCACGCCCTGCCCAGCCATGCCCCGGGGGGAAGCGGCCCCCCTTCAATCAGCGCATCGTGCGGACCCAACAACGCGCGCGAGCCCGCCCCATGCTCATGCAACTGTGCCAACAACTTGCCGCTGGGGTTATACCCGGGCTGTGCCAGCTCGAACTCTGCGTGCTGGTTCAACACCCACGCGAAGGCTTTGTTCATAGCGGCTCGGGCGAGCCGGGGATCGGCCGCCCCTTGGGCTCGGGCACGTACGCCATCAGATCGGCGATGAATTTTTCGGTCATGCCGGCACGCGCGCGCGTTTGCTGCGCAATTGGATTGCCATGCAACACAGCCGGTGAAAGCGGCGGCGGCAGATGCGCGAACCACACATCAAATTCGCAACCACCCGTCCACTGCTTAAACCAGCGCGTGGCAAACGCCACGTGCGCCAATTCTTCTTTGGCGATCAGCTTTTGGATCTGCGCCCCCGCTTCATCGCCCACCGCGCGAAAGCGGGCGGCAAAGTCAGGCGCGTATTCAAGGTTGGCGGCTTCAAGGCCCATGCCCATCACGGCCACAAACGAAATCTTGTTGGTGCAGCTGGGCACGCGTTTCCAAAACCAATCGCGCACGCCGAAGGCGCCCAAGCCAAAGCCCAAGCTCTCAAGATGCGCCTTATAGAGATTCATGTGCCGGATCTCATCCAGGCAAATGCGGAGCAAGCCTTTGCGGAACTCGAGCTCTGCGTCCCGAAACGCAAGCATCGCCCAGCACATCAATTCGGCGGCCTGCAACTCGTGATGGAAAAAGGTGTGGAGGATGCGGGCGCGAAAGCGCTTTTCGATGAGCGCCTCGGGGCGTGGCAGCCGCTCGCGGCGCGGGGCGGGCACAAGTTCGGGCGGGCGACCCGGGGCCGGCAAACGTTCGGCAGGGCCGTCGGCGAAAGCTTCGGGCAGGGTGGGGGGCACCAGCTTCTCGTGCAGGTCGCAGGTCTGCACATAGTGCCGCGCCCAATCCTCGATGGATTTGCCGGCGGTCGGGGGAGGGGGGCTTGTGGCGGGCACGTGTGGCTTCCTTGCCGCCGTACCTTACGAAAGCGGACGCAAGCGGCAACAATGGCGCGTGCCTGGGCTGAAAATGAATGTTAGTCTCAGTTGGTGTCTTCGGCCGTGCCACCCTTGATGCCCCACGTCGCCCGCCCCCCCCAGCCGTTGTCCGCAATGGCTCATGGGCAACCGGGCCGCATTTGCGGGGTGCGCATGACGCCCGACCAGGTGGCGTGGCTTGCCGCTTTGGGACTGCCCGTGGGGGAAGATGTTGTGGTGTTGCGGCGGGCGCCGTTTGGCGGACCGTTGCACGTGCGCGCAGGCAGCGGCGCCGAGTTTGCGCTGGATCTGGATTGTGCCTTGGGCATCGACGTGGTGCCTGCGGCCGCGTTTATCCGATGAGCGCCGCGTGCCACGATGCGGTCGCCACCCCGGTGGCGCCGGGGGCACCGCTTAAGGTGTTGTTGATTGGCCGACCCAACAGCGGCAAATCGTCGTTGTTCAACGCCCTCACCGGTGGCCGCGCCCACGTGGGCAATTACCCCGGCATCACGGTTGACGTGTTGGAGGCCGACGTGCCGCTGCCCGATGGCAGCCGCGCGGTGTTTGTGGATCTTCCGGGCGTCTACAGCCTGAACGTGGATGTCGATCCGCAATCGGACGAAGGCGTTTGTCGCGCTTACCTCGATAAGGCACGCGCCGAAACCGGCAGCCGCGTGATCGTGGCCCAGGTGATCGATTCAACCAACTTAATGGTGGGCCTCACGCTGACCCGCCAGTTGCGCGCCTTGGGCATGCCGTTTGTGCTTTTGGCCACCCAACGAGATGTGTTGGACGCCGAAGGGCGGCGGCTTGACGTTAAAGCCCTGGAAGCAGGCGTGGGCGCCCCCGTCGCTTACGTCAGTGCGCGTGGCAGCGCCCGCGTCTCTGACGTATTCGAATCATTGGCGCGTGCCTGCGTACCCCCGGCGCCTGAGGATTTTGATGCGCGTGCTTTGGCGGACGCGGCCTTGCCGAAAAGGGGTGCGGCCTCGCCCCTGCGGTTGCACCAAACCACGCAACGACTCGACCGCTGGCTGATGCACCCCGTCCTCGGGCCCCTGGTCTTTGTGTTCTCCATGGGGTCGTTGTTTACGGCCTTGTTCATGGTGGCGGATCCAGCGTCGATCGCCGTGGAAGGTTTATTGAGCTTGATCGCCCGAGGTGTCACACGCGCTTTGGGCGAAGGCGCGCTGGGATCGTTTATCAATGACGGCGTCCTGGGCGGCGCTGGCACGGTGGTGCAGTTTCTTCCGCAGATCTTGCTGCTGACCGTGGCGCTTGAACTGATTGAAGCTTCGGGTTACCTGGCACGGTGTGCATTCTTGGTTGAACGCCTGCTCCGGTTGGCGGGGCTGGGTGGCCGATCGTTTATGCCGATGTTGATGGGCCACGCGTGCGCGGTGCCAGCCATCGCCGCCACGCGCACGATCCGTGATCCACGCGAGCGCTTGCTGACGTTGCTGGTTTTGCCTCTGACCACATGCTCGGCCCGCATCCCCGCTTATGCGCTTTTGATCTCCGCGTTTTTTCCGGGGATGGCGGCGTGGGGCAAAGGCTTATTGTTCTTGGCGCTTTATCTGTTTGGCCTGGTGGGCGCCGGGCTCGCGTCGTTCGTGATTGGCCGCGTGTTGGTCAAGCGCCGGCGTTCGTTGCCGTTTGTGTTGGAGTTGCCGCCTTACCGCCTGCCCCAGGTGCCGCAGGTGGCCCGCGTGGCGTGGCAAAGCGGCGTGCGGTTCCTGCGCGACGTGGGCACCACGATCGTGGCCGTTTCCGCCGTATTGTGGGTGTTGCTGTCGCTCCCCACGCTGCCCGGCAAGCCCGCCAGCGGCGCTGAGCCGGCGCGGCCAGCGTCACGAACCGAGGTGATGAACCAAAGCGTGGCGGCACATGTGGGGCGCGCGCTTGAGCCGCTCACCGCGCCGCTGGGGTTCGATTGGCGAATCAACGTGGGCCTCATCGGATCGTTCGGTGCGCGCGAACTGATGGTGAGCACGATGGGCGTGATCTTCGGGATCGAAGGCGACAGCGAAGCTGATGTGGCGCGGTTGTCCCAATCGATGCGCGAAACAAAAAATGCAGCCGGCCTGCCGATTTATGGCGCTGCCAGCGGCCTGGCGTTGATGGCCTTCTTTGTGTTCGCGTGCCAATGCATGAGCACGGTTTCTGCGTTGCGAAGGGAGACGCGCAGCTGGAAGTGGCCTGCGTTCGTGCTGGGCTATTCTTACGCGTTGGCTTACGTCGCGGCGTTTGTGACGTTCCACGTGGCGCGGGCTTTGGGCGTGTCATAGCCACGCCGGTCAAGCGGGCACCGCCATGCTTCTGTGGTACACCGAATAACCCTGTTATGACCTCCGGCGAAGACGAAAAGACCCGCTCGCGGATTGCCTTCGTGGCCGACGCGGCCGTGGTGCACACTCGGTTCGTGGCTTTGTGGCCCGGTGGGCACACCGAGGGCGCTTTGCCGGACGAAGGCAGCGTCACCTTCGGGCGAGGTTTGGATTGCGATGTGCGCTTGGGCTCGGCCGCGGTCTCGCGTCGGCACGCCCAATTGGAGCGCCGCAACGGCATCACCACAATCTGCGACTTGGGCAGCGCGCACGGGGTCACCATCAATGGGCGCCGGTTGGCGTCGGGCGAAATGGCCGCGGTCACGGCGGGCTCGTCGATCACGTTGGGCGACGCCGTGTTGGTGTTGCAAGAGCCGCAGGAGCTCGCGGGCGCGGCGCCGGCGCTGCCCAACACGCAAGCGCTGACCGCCTTGGTGGCAAAATCAAATCTCAACGTGATCTTGGCGGGCGAAACGGGCTCCGGCAAAGAGGTGTTGGCGCGCAAGCTTCACGATGAATCCCCGCGCGCCGACAAACCATTCGTGCGAATCAATTGCGCCGCGTTTCCTGAATCTACGGTGGACGCCGAGCTGTTTGGTTTTGAAAAAGGCGCGTTCACTGGCGCGGCGGCGGCCAAGCCAGGGCTTATCGAATCCGCGCAAGGTGGCACATTGTTGCTGGATGAAGTGGCTGATCTGCCGCTCGGCACCCAAGCCAAGCTCCTGCGCGCGGTGGGCAACCTTGAGGTGTTGCGCTTGGGCAGCGTCACACCCAAAACCATCAACGTTCGTTTCATCGCCGCCAGCCACGCCAATTTGCAAGAGCAGGTGGCGCAGGGCCGCTTTCGCTCGGATCTGTGGTTCAGGCTTAACGGCATCACTTTGACGGTGCCCCCGCTGCGCGAACGTCGCGAAGAGATCGCGCCGCTGGCCGCTGCCTTCGTGGCGGACGTGGCGCGCGACACCACACGCGCCTTGCGCCTTGACGCCACCGCGGTGACCGCCTTGATGGCGCACGCGTGGCCGGGCAACATCCGCGAATTAAAAACAACGATCGAACGCGCCTGCGCTTTGTGCACGACAGATGTTCTCACCGCACACGAGGTTACCGCGGCCTTCCGTTTGGCGGGGCAAACCATTATGTCACCGATCGAGGCGCGACCGTTGGCCGACGACGTGGCCGCCACCGAACGACGACGCATTGAGGAGGCGTTGGCCTCGTGCCAGGGCAACCAAACGCGCGCCGCCGCGCTGCTTGGGATCTCGCGCCGGTCGTTGATTTACCGGTTGGAGCAGTATGGTTTCGCGCGCCCGCGCAAGTGACGTGATGACGGCTGCCGCTGCCTCCGATCGGTATCAAGTGTTGGGCGAATTGGCGTCAGGTGGCATGGCGCGCGTTTATCTCGGGCGCCAGCGCGGACCCGCGGGCTGGCAACGTTTGGTGGCGATCAAGCGGATGCACAGTCACGACGCCGAAGATCCCCGGTTTGCCGCGATGTTTTTGGACGAAGCGCGCGTGTTGGCGCGCGTGCAGCACCCGAACGTGGTGCCCATCATCGATTTTATCGCGGATGACGACGGCGCGGCGATCGTGATGGATTTTGTTCCCGGCGTCACGCTGTCGCGGCTGTTGTCGCGGGCCCGGGCCGCCGCAACGTCCTTGCCGGTGCCCGTGGTGTCGCGGGTGTTGGTCGATTGCCTTGAAGGCCTGCATGCGGCGCACACCGCGCGCGGCGAAGATGGTCAATCGCTTGGCATCGTTCACCGCGACGTATCGCCACAGAACATCCTGATCGGCGAAGACGGCGTCGCGCGGGTTTTGGATTTCGGCATCGCCCACATGGCTGGGCGCATGGGCCGCACCGGGCATGGCGAGCTCAAGGGCAAGCTTTCGTACATGTCCCCGGAGCAGATCCAGCAGATAGGTATTGATGCCCGCAGCGACGTGCATGCGCTGGCCATCGTGGCGTGGGAATGTTTGACGGGCCGACGCCTCTTCGAGGCCGACGATGAGGCGGCGCTTTACGCGCAGGTCAAAGCCCGCGCCATTGCACCGTTGATCCCTTCGGCCACGCTGCCGCAGGCCTTGATCGACGTTATCGACGCCGCTTTGGCGCCCACGGCCGCCGATCGTCCGGCGTCCGCAAGGCACATGGCCGAAGCGATTGAGGGGGCGGTGATGTTGGCCTCGCGGCGTGAAGTGGACGCCGCCATGCGTGCGTTGTGTGGCCAGGACATCGATGCCCAATCCAGGCGGGTTGCCAGCCTGACGTCTGCCGCCGCTCCGATAAACGCGGCTCCTGATCGGGTCAGCTTTTTCACGAATGCGGAGCAGCCCACCGCCCCGCTGCCCGGCGCACAGGGGACCCCGCCTCGGCGGCGCGCCTCCGTTGCTTGGCTCGCGGCTGCGCTCCTGGTGATTGGTGGGGGCACCCTCATGATCGCGCGCCCGTGGTCCACCACACCACGCAGCGCTGCGCCCCCACACAAAGTGCCGCAGACACCGCCGCCGCAGGTAAAGATGAAACCTGAGCCGGCGCCAAGCTCTGTTATTCTGGAACCACCGCATGCCCCTGCCGCGCCCGCGCCCGTTCCGCGCAAACCAACCACCAAAGCTGCCAAGCGCGTTGTTGCGCCGGCGCACATTGACGAATGCGAAAACCCGTTCACCGTCGATAAGGACGGCATCCGGGTTCCAAAGCCGCAATGCTTTTAGCAAAGGCGGCGCGGCGGCCTTGATGTTCGCAAGCTTGCTCGCGTGGACCCACGCAGGGGAAGCAGCCGATGCGAACACGGAGATGTGCCTTAAGAGTTACGAAAGCACCCAACGTCTGCGGCGCGGAGGGGATTTGCTGGCCGCGCATGAACAGGCGCTGATCTGTGCGCAACCGTCATGTGCTGCGGTGCTGGCACGCGACTGCGTTCGTTGGCTCAGCGAGCTTGAAGCGGGCCAACCAACCGTAACCCTCAAGTTTACCGACGTTGAACCTCGTGCGGTCACCTCGCTAAAGGTCAACGGCGTGGCTTGGACGTTGCCGTGGGATGGCCGCTCGGTACCCGTGAACCCGGGCGTGCAACAAGTTGAAGTGGCCTTTAACCATGGGCCTCCTCAACGCTTCACGGTCTTGGTGTCGCAAGGGATCAAGGATCAACCAATCCTCTTGCACGGCCAAGACACACCGTCCCCCGCGCCTGGGGTGACACCGGGTGGAGGCTCGACATCGAAATGGCGCTGGGCCGCCACGGGAACGGCCATCGCGGGCGCGGCGACGTTTGCCACGTTCGGCGTCTTGGGCCTCATTTACAAACAAGAGCTGCAAGACAGTTGCGCGCCCAATTGTGCTCCCCAGAAACGCGATCGCCTAACGCGCGATTTTTTGATTGCGGACGTTGGTCTGGGCGTGGGCCTCACGTTCGGCGCCTTGGCGGCGTGGTTGTGGTGGCATCCGCCTCACACAACAAACAACACGCACGACCTGGCTTTGCCCGTGTGGCTTGACGTGGGCAACGGTCGTTCCGTCTTGATGTATGGCCGCGTCTTTTGATGCCGCGAACATCGCGTGGCTTGAATCGTCGGCTGCGGCTTAAGGCGCCTGACCCCAGACGAGCTTGCCCGCGCGTGTGATCGTAATCGTTTCACTTAATGCAGGCTCAACGTTGCCGGGGCGGAAGGAGTAATCGTTGCTTTGATCAAAGTCCTCGCCGCCGGACGAAAGGCTAACCTTCATCACGCCCGAATCGCCCCCGAACGCGCGCAGAAGGCCCGCTGAAGCGCCGAAAGTGATCTGAAAGGCGTGATCGGCCGTGGGGGTGCTCGCCGCAAGCACAGGCACCGTGGCCACGAGGTTCTTGCAATCATAGGGCGGCGCCATGGAGGGCGTGAAATTGCATTGAAACTCGGGGTTTGTTCCGGTGTCGATCGTGAAGTAGTAACGCAGGGCCAAGTCGCTGAGCGCCACGTCGGCGTTCGTATTATTCACCACCCGCAGCTCAAGCCGTATGCGGTTGGCTTTAATGTCGTTCAGCACATTCGCCGCAAGCACATAAAGTTTGCCTTTGCCGGCCGACGCCGCGTCAGCACCGGCATCACCGCCATGACAGTTGTTTTCGCAAAACAAACCATCCACGTTCTGCGTCCACGTGCAGGCCGACGCCGCGAGCAGCGTTAGATACACAGCGGCCAAACCAATGGCTTTCACAGTCTGAAGTAGACCACAATCGGCCGGCGTTGGCGCGCCCTTTACGCCACGGTGGATTGCTCGGCCTCATCGACCGTCTGGGCCGCGCCAGGCACGACCACGGCGGCACGGGGCAACAGCAGCCGGCCGAGCAAGAGCCCACACACGGCGGCCATACTGCTGCCCATCAACACGCCAAGCTTCGCCGGTGCCAGCAAGGCCGGTTGGTCGAAAGCCAGCTGCGCCACGAACAGCGCCATCGTAAAGCCAATGCCGGCCGTCACCCCCAACACGGTTAAGTGACGAGCGCCCAGTCCCAAGGGAAGCGTGGCAATGCGCAAACGAATCGACAACACGCAGGCCGTCACGACGCCAATTGGTTTGCCAATCAACAAACCCAAGCCCGCGCCAAGCGTGATTTTAAGTGACAACGGATCAAAGGCCACGCCTGACACTGCCACGCCGGCGTTCGCCAGGGCGAACAAAGGCATGATCAGATACGCAACCCACGGGTGCAACGTATCGATCAGGCTCTGCGCGGGCGACAAGGCTTCGCGGCGCGCGAAGTTGATGCGGCGAAGGGGGGCTGCCAATTCGAGCGGTGTGGGTTCTTTGCCGCAGGCGGCGTGAATCTGCCGCAGCTCTTCTTCGATGCCCTTTACGAACCCCGTGGGGCCAAGCCAAGCCACCACGGGAGTGATGAGCCCCAGCACCACACCAGAAATCGTGGGATGGACGTTGGCAAGGTAAGCGCCCAACCATGTGACGAACGCAGGCAGAACGTACGCCAGTTTGTGCCGCACCGCCCAGCCTTGCATCACAAACATCCCGCAGATGCCCAGCGCAAAGATCAGCAAGCCGATGAGCTTGATGCCCGAAGAATAAAACAATGCGATCACCACAATCGCGCCAAGGTCATCGATCACGGCCAACGCCAACAGCAACACACGCAGGGCCGGTGGCACGCGTTTGCCAAGCAACGCCAACACACCCACCGCGAAGGCAATGTCCGTGGCCATGGGCACGCCCCAGCCTGAATGGCTTTCGCCCTTTCCCGCGATGATGAGATAGATGATGGCAGGTGCGATCATGCCTCCCACCGCGGCCAGGGCGGGCAGGGCGGCGCGGCGCCATTCGGAAAGCTCGCCTTGGTGAATTTCGCGGCGAATCTCCAGCCCCACGAGGAAAAAGAAGATCACCATCAAGACGTCGTTCACGTACCATTCAAGCGGTCGTTCGAACGACCACGAGGCCACGCGTATCCCAATCGGTGCGTGCCAAAAGTGCTGGTAGGTTTCACCCAAGGGTGAGTTGGCCCAAGCCAAGGCGATGGCGGCTGCAACCAGCAGCATCACGCCGCTGGCCGCCTCGATTTTCAGAAAGCGTTCAAGTGGCAAGCCCGCCAACCGCTTGAAACGAAGCAGGGGGCCCCACGCGCCCGGGGGCCTGCTTGGGCCGGGTGTCACCGGATCGAGTTGAGCTGACGGCATCTTCCCGGCTAGCATACAGTTGCCTTCAAGCAGCGCCACCATCGCTGGCCCCTGCGCTGCGCTTCCAGCTTCAGCTTTGCTTCAGGGAAGTTGGTCGTATGCACAACCGCAAAATTGGCTTTACACACGCGAAATACAGCTTGGGGCGCTTCAACGATCCCAGCGTGTTTCGACGGCACCCATAAGCAAGCCAAGCTCGCCTTCTTTTGCGAACCAAAGGGAACAAAATTGCGGTCTGTCGTCTTGGTGATGGCGCTTCTGTAAAGCGCCACGAACCACGTCCGTAAACTTTACGGGACTGGTTTAATCAGCTCTTGCGAACCACCCCTTGACGGCTACATGTCCACGATGATTCTTCGCTTAAATTTTTCTTACGCGCCCTTCGTCGGTCTTATCGCTTTTGCCGCATCGGCTTGCCACAAGCCACCCGAGGCCACGAGCACTTCTGCACCAGCCGTCGCGCAACAATTGGTGCGCGCCGGTTTGCAAGATGTGGTTGTGTTTTCGGGTTTGAACGAACCCACCACGATGCGGTTCGCGCCCGATGGCCGCATATTTGTCGGCGAGAAGGGCGGGCGCATTTTGGTGTTTGATGATCTGGCCGACGCCACGCCCACGGTGGTGGCCGATCTCAGCGTCAAGGTCCACAATTTCTGGGATCGCGGGCTGCTGGGGCTGGCGGTGGATCCTGCTTTTCCTGCGCGTCCGTATATCTACGTGCTTTACACGTTCGATGGCGCGTTGGGCGCAACCGCCCCCCGGTGGGGTGATACGTGCCCAAATCCGCCCGGAGCCACGGTGAACGGATGCATCGTCAGTGGGCATCTGTCGCGCCTCACAATCAGCGGCAACGTGATGGTGGGTGATGAGGTTGTGTTGGTGGAGGACTGGCCGCAGCAGTTCCCCAGCCACTCCGTTGGCAGCTTGGAGTTCGGCGCTGATGGCGCGCTCTATGCCACGGCGGGCGATGGTGCGAGCTTCAACTTCACCGACTATGGCCAAAGCGGCGATCCACCCAACCCGTTCGGTGAACCTCCAGGCGCGGTGGGCACACCTTTATCGGCTCCCACAGCCGCAGGTGGTGCTTTGCGCAGCCAAAGCCCAAGGCGCGGTGGCCCCGTTGTGCTCAACGGCAGCGTGCTTCGCGTCGATCCCGATACGGGGGCCGCAAGCCCCGGAAATCCACGCTACGGCGATGCGGACGCGAACCTCGCGCGCGTGGTCGCCTATGGTTTGCGCAACCCTTTCCGCATGACCGTGCGCCCAGGCACGAACGAATTGTGGATTGGCGACGTGGGCGCCAACGATTGGGAAGAGATCAACCGCGTTGTTGATCCAACCGCGGGCCTCACGAATTTCGGCTGGCCCTGCTACGAGGGCGCCGGCAAGAACAACGGCTTTTCAAGCGCCAACCTGAACTTGTGCAACAGCCTTTACGCTGAGGGCAGCGCCACCGCGCCTTATTATCCTTACGCGCATAACAGCGTGGTGGCCCCAGCCGACGGTTGTGGTTCGGGCAGCTCGTCGGTCTCAGGTGTTGCGTTTTACGGTGCCGGCTCCTACCCGCCTGATTTGCACGGCGCTCTGTTTTTCTCGGACTATTCTCGTCGCTGCATCTGGGCGATGCGTGCCGGGGCCAATGGCGTGCCCGATCCGACGTCTATCACTCCGATCGTCTCTGCCGCCAGCAGCCCGGTGGAATTGCGCGCTGGCCCGAACGGCGATCTGTTTTACGTAGACCTCACGGGCAAGATTCATCGCTTGCGTTATTTGGCGCCCACGGCGCTTGGCACGGCCAGCCCCAACCAAGGGCCTGCACCGTTGGCGGTCACCTTTGATGGCAGCGCTTCGACGCCAGGGCAACCGGGCGAGGCGTTGACGTATGCCTGGGATCTCGATGGCGATGGGCTGTTCAACGACGCTACCGGCCCTCAAGCTTCCTTCACGTACACAACCCCAGGCACATACAACGCGCGGCTGCGTGTGATCGACGAGCGCGGCGCGGCCGCCGAGAGCCAGCCCATCGTCGTTCAGGCGGGCGTCACGAACGAGCCTCCCACCGTTGTGATCGATGCCCCCGCATCGACGCTGGTTTGGAGCGTGGGCGAAACCGTGGTTTTTGCAGGTCACGCCATCGACGCTGAAGATGGCGCGCTGCCGCCGTCGGCGTTGCGGTGGCAATTTCGCATGTTGCATTGCCCTCAGCTTTGCCACGTTCACCCTGTGCAAACGTGGGATGGCGTGGATTCAGGAACACTCACAGCGCCTGACCACGAATACCCTTCGTTTATGGAGCTTGTGCTCACGGCCACCGATTCGAGTGGCGCCACCACCAGCACGTCGGTGCGTTTGGATCCACGCACAGTCAACTTAACTTTGGCAGCCAACGAGCCTGGATTGACGCTGTCGCTCAGTGGTAAGAGCGGGGTGGCCCCGGTCAATGCCACCGTGATCGTGGGTTCAACGCAAACCATCTCCGCGCCTTCGCCGCAATCAGTGGCGGGCTCATACCATCGGTTCGCCAACTGGTCTGATGGTTTGGCCGCCTCACACAACATCGTGGCACCCGCCACGGCTACCACATACACGGCCACTTACGCCCGCTTGGGCCCTGCGGGCACGGGGCTGACGGGCGAATACTTCAGCGATATGACGCTGACGAGCTTGCAACTCACGCGCCTTGATTCGCAGGTGGATTTTGATTGGGGTGCTGGCGCGCCCGCGGCCCAGTTGCCCAATGACCGCTTCTCTGCGCGCTGGACAGGGGCCGTGCGCGCGCCAATCACGGGGCCAGTGACCTTCCACGTGACAAGCGACGATGGCCAACGCCTGTGGGTGGGCGGCCAACTCATCATCGACGATTGGGTTGATCATGGCCCCACCGAGCGCACCGCCACCGTTAATCTGACCCAAGATCAGATCTACGACATCAAGTACGAATTCTACGAGCGCGGCGGCGGTGCGGCGGCACGTTTGCACTGGTCTGGTCCGGGGCTGGCCCGGCAAGCGATCCCCGCGGCCAGCTTGTTTCCACCGAACACAGCCGTCGAGGGCACGGGGCTTCGCGGCGAATACTTTGACGATCAAGATTTGGCGGAGTCCAAGTTGGTGCGTGTGGATTCGAGCGTTGATTTTCAATGGAGCAACGGTTCGCCTGATCCGACGCTCGGTGCCGATACGTTCTCTGTGCGGTGGACGGGCAAAGTGCGGGCGCCTTCAACTGAAGCCTTCACCTTTTATACAATCAGTGACGATGGCATTCGGTTGCTGATTAACGGCGTGCCGCTCATCGATCAATGGAACGACCACGCACCCACCGAGCACAGCGGCACGATCAACCTTGTGGCGGGACAAACGTATGACGTCGTCCTTGAATTCTTCGAGGCGTATGGCGGCGCCACCGCTCGTCTGTTTTGGTCAACCCCCACACGCGCGCGAGAGATCATCCCGACCGCTTTGCTTTATCCCACGGAGCCGCCGGTTGTGCCGCCCGGCACCGGCACAGGTCTGCGCGGCGAATACTTCGATGGTACGGCTTTCGATGTATCCACTTTGGTGCGAACGGATGCGACCGTCAGTTTCGATTGGGGGCAAGGCTCGCCCGAACCAAGCTTGGCACCAGATACGTTTAGCGTGCGGTGGACGGGCTTCGTGGAAGCGCCAAACACGGAGACCCTAACGTTCTACACACGCAGCGATGATGGCGTTCGGCTTCGCGTGGGGGATCAAACCTTGATCGACAATTGGACGCTGCACGCGCCCACAGAAAACGTGGGGAGCCTGTCGGTGGTCGCGGGCCAAAAGTATCCCATCGTGCTCGAATACTTCGAGAACTATGGTGGCGCCGTGGCGCGTTTGCAGTGGTCGAGCGCCAGCATGACGAAACGAGACGTGCCCATGTCGAGGCTCTATCCGCCCTGACAACGTCAAGGCGCCACGAGCGGTGCCACGAAGAACATAATCTCGTCCCACACCAAGTGCGCCAAAAACGGCGCCATCAAACCACCCGTGAGCGTGCGAAGGAGGCTCCAGCCAAGGCCGCACGCCATTGCAATCAAGCTGAGCGAGGGCACGCCCACAGGTGCGTGCATGAGCGCATAAAGCGCTGCCGCCACGGGCACGGCCGCTGCGTGTCCGAACCGCCGGGCCACGGCGCTTTGCACGGCGCCTCGCCACACGATCTCTTCACCCAACGCGATCGGAATGATCAGCAGCCCATACACGCGCAGTGGTTTGCCGCCCAAAGCGGCGTAAAGCGTGGCGGCATCCACGTTCACAAAGGGCAACCACGTGGCCACGGGCACAAACAAAGCCCGCGTGACCCACACCATCAACAGGCCGGTGGCAACCCCTGCCGCCACGTCAAGCGCGCGCACGCGAAACAGCGGCACGAGCGCAGGCCTCTGCAAAACCAGCACGGTGGCGCCCACCAAAACGGCCGTGAGCCCGAGCCCCAACCACAGGCCATAGGCGCCCCCCAGGGCAGCCCCCGCGGCCCAAGCGGCCATGGCCCCCAGCGCCACGCCATCGTCGCGTCGCACGGCTTCAGCGGCCACGAAGGTGTGCCGCCTTTGCGCGCAAACGCTCGAAGTGCCCCCAGGCGCCTTGCACGGTGCCTTGCGCGGCTTCAGCTTGCAAAGCCAAACGCGCGGCCTCGGCAAACGCCATGCGCGACGCATGCCCAATCAGATGCCAGTAAGCATCGTCGCGCGCCAACAGATCGGTTGTTAAGCCTGCCACAAGCTCTTTGGCCACGGACCAATCGGCGCGCGTAACAAACCGCAGCCAATGCGCGGACAGCCTGGCGCTCAACAGGGGCACTTCAATCGCCCGCGGCCGCGGCAAATTCATGGCGGCAGCGGTGGCGTCCAAGATCTCGTGTGCGGACATCACATCGGGACCAGGCAAATCGAACGATGCACTTTGCGGCAAGGGCACATCAAACGCGGCCATCAATGCCTCAACCACATCTTCGATGGCCACGGGTTGCGTGAGCGATCGCAACCAGGCGGGCAACACCATCATTGGCAAACGTGCCGCCAGATCGCGCACAATCAACCAACTCAAACTGCCGTGCCCCACAATCATGCTGGCGCGCAATTCAATCGTGGGTACGGCTCCGGCACGCAGCGCCTCACCCACAGCCAAGCGGCTGCCGAGATGCGCCGAGGCAGCGCCCGCGGGGGCAACCCCACCGAGGTACACGATGCGTCCCACGCCTGCTTTGCGGGCGGCTTCGGCAAATTGCTTCGCGGTATCCACTTCGTGGCGGCCAAACTGCGCGCCTTCGCCGATCGAATGCACGAGGTAAAGCGCGGCGTCGCAACCGGCGAGGGCTTGCGCACAAACGGTGGCATCGGCCAGATCGCCTTGAACCCAATCACGCTCGCCGTAAAGGCGCCGTGCCCGCTCTCGGTCGCGCGTCAAACAACGCACGTGCCAACCTTGCTCTTGCAAGCGCGGCCACACGGTTCGGCCAACGAAGCCAGAGGCGCCTGTGAGAAGTATGGTTTTTGAAGTCATGACGTCGGCGGCTTAAACTAACGCTTACGCGCGCTCCAGCACTTTAGCGGCTTTGCGGCCGCGCGTGTTGTCTACGCCCACAAACATCGTATGAGTGACACCGTCTGCAAGCACACAAGGTCCGCTGTCGAGTCGCTGGTGCAAGAGGGCAGGGCCGCCCTCGCCAGCCGCGATGAATCGGATTTGGCCACGTGGGCGATGAAGGTCAAAGACTTCGAGCGTCGCGAAAGCGAAGCCTGGCTCGCCAACGAAGGCCCAAGCCTCAGCACCCCCACGCTCAACGATCTTGCCCTGGGGGCCGACGAAGAAGACGAGCCAACCCCTGCCCAAACGCATGAGCGCCTCGTGGCCGCACATGCGACGCTGGCGCACCTGCTCGTGCATGCCGAGTTTGCGGATGAGTTGGGGTAGATACGCCCACGTGAACGGCCAAGCAGGACTTAACGTCCGGTCGTGATGTTCTAGCCTCGTGAATCGCTGGGTGAGCCTGCGTCCGCATCTGGGAAATATTGGCCGCAATACCATTGGTCACCACTTTGCCGGCATTGAGGCGCACACATGGGTGAAATGCCGAATGCGGGTGTGCAGTGCGGGCCGAATCCACAGCATTCCTCGAACGCGCTGTATCCCTTTGGACAACGCCATTTTCCGTTTCGGCATTCGAGCTGACGCATACGGAAGTCGTTCCCGCAACATCCCCCAGCGCCCACACCACATTCGCCCATCGGGGCCACTCCATCACACTGCACGTTGGGCCTGAGCACATCAACCCCGGCCTCTGCCGTGGCGTTCAAAACATCGAACGAGGCATCGGCAGCGCTGTCGCCGCCCTCATCGCAGGCTGACCCGACGAACAACAACGTAACCAGCAGCACCAACGACCGAAGCGCGACAGCCACGTCGTGGTTCGCGAGCCCGAGGTTAAAGCGGAGCGAGCGAACGCGTGGGTTCTCCTTCAGATCACTCTTCATGGTCTGACGTATTGCAATGGCAAGGCCACACCGACAGGTGGTCGCGCTGCCTGATGTGTCCTGCCGTGCGCGTAGCAGAGCCTGGTGCCGGGGACGGGACTCGAACCCGTAAACCTTGCGATAGAGGATTTTAAGTCCTCCGCGTATACCATTTCGCCACCCCGGCAGTTCAATGAATTCAGGACGTTAGCACACCTCTTTTTCCTCGTCTGCCCGCCCTTGTCCCAAACGTGGCCCAATCGTCGAAACCTTGGCCATGTCGGCCGATAAGTTAGAGGCCATACGGCTAAGTTCAAGGGGGCTAAACAGATCAACCCGGAGATGGGCGCATCTTTCACGTCACCAACACCGAACAGTTGCCCATCATCTCCTTCAAAACCTCGATGGAGCCACCGTTCATCAACCAATAGGACGCGTAGCTGGCCGGGGCGCCTGGTACCAAGTGACCTTCGGCAGATCCAGGCCCGCCATCGCTTCATTGAACTTTGCCCAAAGGGTGTGCTCGTTAAAGTTCCGGCCGTCCTTGTGGGCAGACTTGACCACGAGCCCAGTTCCGCCCGTAGCCATGCGCCAGCGGGTCAGAATGGGTAGCAGTGCATCTTGGATAGGAACGATGCGGCTATCGTTGTCCTAGAGCGCGCCGTCATCGACTCTCTGACGTGGATGCGGCGGCATTGCAGATCAAAGTGAATCCAGGTGCCTGCAACCAAGGGCCACAATTCTTGTTCTGGTTGGGTGAGCGGTCACCTCACCTGAATCGCGGCCGCCGCAAGGGGGCCACTGGACGATGCCCCGCCGTTCGTTTGACGCTCCCACTGTGGGAAAGCGGAAAGGAACTCGCCGGGGCTCGTCACTGCGACCTAAGGCATCACGCGTCTCGGGCAAAGTTGCTCTTCCATCCGAAAGGGCTGAGCGGCGCGAGGCCCGGCCCCCTTTGCGTTTCGACAACGTGAATATGCTCAAGATGTTTCCGCCCGAGCATCCTGACACTCCGTGGCTGCTGAGGCTGATGATAATTCGTGATGATATCGGCTTTGAGATGCCGGGCATTTTCTTGCCCAAAGAGCCGACGATTGATGACTTTTGGAAGCTCAGTTACTTCCAGCGCCGCGTGGTTAATAGCCTCTACGAAGCACGCCACGTTTTTGTAAAGGATGTTCTGCCCCACCTGAAGCACTCGCGGAGTAGGGCAGTAAAGGCAAGGGCAATTGAAATCGCTAACGTTGTTAAGGCGATCGACGAGGAAGCGGATTTTCTCAAGCCGTTAAGAAACGCGGTGGGCGGTCACGTAGAACCGAAAAACGCGAGGACCAACACTCATCCTGATGTCGAATCTGCCGTAGTGAACAACCTTCGACTGCTATCGGGAACTATTACCATCGGCTGCGACGAGCCGTATACGACGAGCTTTAGATCGCTGAGTCGCCATTCGTTGATGTTCGCATGTCCAGCTGTCGACGACGACGAAAAATTAAAAGCCCTGCATGATCGCTTACGGCGGATCGTGTACGAAGTAGGCGTCGATGTCGCCAAAGTCATTGATTTCTTGATCCTGAGGCACGCGATCGCGATCGGTGCAGTTCAGGCACCCAAAGGCTTTAAAATGGTCACGTGGGACCCGAACGGACGTGCTGTCGCTTTGGCCGAGGAGTGATCTCGAAGACCGACGCGCGAGGCGTGGCTCGTGGTTCGGATGGGTGATGCTTATGACGAAAGAGATCGACGATACGGAGACCTCGAACGATCGCCGTGCTGCATGTTGGGCGTCGGAAGTCTCGCCATGCGGGGGAGGTCGTTCCCTTGAGCATCCGTCTCCTTATGGCATGTGGCTTCAAGAATATATTTACGTGAAAGGGCTTCCGAGTCGACCTGAGCGGTTCAAGACGCCAGTCAAGAAACTCGGAATCAAGTGCCTGTGTTCGCGGCACAATAGCGAAACGGCAAAACTCGATACCGCTCTGATCGACTTGAATAACTGCTTGCGGCGGACTGAAGAGTTGCGCCAAGCGCGAAGCAAATTGAACGTCCCGCCAACGCGGTCGATACGCTTCACGTGTGATGGGAGACTCCTTGAGCGTTGGGCCGCAAAATGTGTGCTCAATTTTGCTCAACTTCACGTATCCAAGACTTCTTGGCAGCCTCCTTCTTGGTTGCCTGAAGTGGTCTTTGGCATCCGCGCACTTCCCGACGGATGCGGACTTGGCTTGCTCGCGAAGGTGGGCGACCAACACGCCCCAGAGGACGCCTTTGAATTCTCGTTTGGAAGCGATCCCACCACAGGCAAGCCCGGGATAGCGGTCATCACCCTTCGTGGAGGGGCAGTGCGCTTTCTGTTCTCTTGGGATGTGCCTTTGAGGAAGATCAACACCGTCATCGACGGCGAACCTTATTCCGGTGCATTGGCGCTTATGCCCTTCAACGCAATAAACACCGAGCCGCGTCTTTGCATAAAATTCCGGTGGAAAGGTGAGAAACGCACAGATCCGGGGGTCGCTGCCCTTCGTCGGAGGTTCCAGAGCCCACCGCGAAACCGGTAGAAATTCGGCCGGCTCATGCGCAGCTAGTGTGGGAGCCTTTGCAGCGTTTAGAGCAGGCGCTCATGAGTATCCAAGCAGAGCGTGACTTAGATGTCGCGCGAACCGCGGCTTCGAGCGCATAATGCCTCACCGTCCCCTTGCTTGACCTTGGCAGCGATGCGTTATGAATCGCCCGGGCCGTCGCACGGCGTTTCGCGCCATTCCGCTCAGGGTCGGCACAAGCGAGGGTGGGCGTCGGCGTCGGAAGTTCAGACCATGCAGTCAAGTACGCTAATTCTCACCGGTCCCTCCCGCCTGGCTCGAACAATTCGCAACGAGGTCGACCATCGGTTAAGCTGAGATAGCCAATTAAACGGACACCGTAAGCTCAATATTTGCTATTGACCTTCCGAGTGAAGTAGGGAAAGAGTTCCAATCGCGATTTGCATAACGGTATGAAGACTGAGGGAGCCGAGGGAAAGTTCGATAAGAACCTGGTAGTCGAAGGGAGCAAGGCCATGGACTACAATCCTCACGAGATTATCGCTTGCGAAGAGTCGGAGCAGACAATTACCTCCGAGCTCGAGAATGTTGAACGCATCCTGGCGAGTCGTTTTACGATGCCAGTTTCGAGATTGCGGCGCGAGCTGCCTCGATTGCTGCGTTCCGAACAAGTGGCGGAAGACGAGACCATTTCCCGATGGCTGTTCCTCTTCACAGCCGCCATGGAATGGGCAGAGGAGAGCGCCCGCGGTGGCCCAGGACCTCCGGAAGAGGAGCCCAGTGCAGACTTGAGCGTCGAAGGGTCGCAGGAAGCTGCGGCCCTTTTTTTGTGCCCCTTTCGAAACGCGAGCTTGAATTGAGTTACACTCACCACCCCTCGCATTCGCATGGCCCCTCGTCTTTCCGCCGTCGACCTGTTCAACCTGCTCTACCCAGGCACAGTGAGTCGCCTTGAGAGGTATGGCGGTCGATGGTTGGAGCCGTTAATTAACCCCTGCCCCGAAGTCACATACTCAGTCTCGGGTGAGCTGTCACGGGTGAGCATGGCGCTGCGGCGAGAGCTCGACGACAAAACGGTGATTCAAATAGCATGCCGAGCCAAAAGGAACGGAAGCGTCTGGGCCGATTGCCACTACCTCTCGTTTCACTGCGGTCCTGACAAAATGGCCATGGATGAGGTTTGGTTCCGTATAGACAAAGAGAGCGTCGGGGGCTTTCACTGCCACATCCGTGGACACGGTCCGGACCCAGTAAAGGGAGGCCATATAGACATCCATCACGTGGAGGGGCCCAAAGGGTCGCCGTCGCTGCTCTCGATCGACCCGTCGAGCTTCTTGGATCTCGTGGACCTCTTCCTTAGCAACCGGCAAATACCAATTAAGAAAAAGCCCGGCAGATGAATAACCAAGAAACCAGACTCACTACCTATGTCCCTGGCGAGGGGCGGAACTTCATGGAAACCTGCATTCGAGCAGCTTTTGAAGCTTGCAGGAACAACGAACTTACGACGATCGTAATGTTCACAGCGACGGGTGAAGGGCCTTTGTTCGCTCTGCGGGAGATGCTTAACGAACCTGAGCTGCAACACATTAAGGTGATTGCGGTCACGCCGCCATTTGGCCAAGCTTACCTTTCCGATCCGAGTGACAGAAACAGCCCAAGAGTTATCGCTGGAGTTCCTTCTGTGGCTGCCAAACTGATGACCGATTCAGGTATTCCGATCGTAGCCGCTCACTTGCCCTTCAAAGGGCCCCCTGGGGAACCGGGCGAACATGGGCCGGAATCTCAGTGGGCCCTCGTAGACAAGAGTTTTTCTATTCTGGGCGGAGGTTTTGCTCTTTGTGTGCAAGCGACTCTCTTGGCCTGCGATGCCGGGCACGTGAGAGCAGGTGAGAGGATCGTTGCTCTTACTTCTGACACCGCGATGGTGGTGACGGCGAGCCGCACAGAACTCTGGCTGTCCCAGACACACGGCCTACTCTTCGAGTACTTTGTCTGCCGGCCTTCGGTTTACAACATATCGAAGGCTAGACATCTGTCCGTTCGCGAAAAGCGGATGGAGTCCCTCATGCATTCACCTTTGCAACTGACGCAGGCTCCGATGCTCGAGGAAGAATCTGACGATGAAGGAGACGAGCCGTCGTAGCTGTTCAACGGCCGCCCGCTCAAGTTCTCTCGCGTCTGATAGCTGGGCCAGGCACAGAAACTCCTCGCCCTTCAGCTCTTCTGCAATGCGGCGGTCATGTCTGCATCCTCGTGACGGCAGGTCGTCAAGCACACAGCCGGTTAGCCGCTAGCGACATCGCTCGCAGCGTCCGATCCTGAACGCAGCGATCTGTATCGTCATCCTTTTCGGCTACTGAAGCTTGGTGATGCCCATTATACGGATGCCGCTGCGATGTTGGCCTGTCAAACACGGGCACAAAGCAACTTAGCGGTGAGCTGCCGACTCAACCACGTACGTGAGCGTCGATCGTTCGCGTCAACTGCCGCGTTAGGCCAGCGCCAAGGGCGGCATTCTCGTCGTCGAAGGACCACTCGCCGGCCTCCCCGTTGGTTTAATCAGGGGCAACGGGCAGGAAGTAGCTGTTGAAGAATCTCTCGCCATCCGAACAGGCAAACTTGCGACCGCTGCGCAAGGCCTGACACTTTTTCCGAGAGCCGCCGATGATCTTTGTCATGGACGCTTCGACCCGTTGGTTGGTTTCTTTGCTTTCGAGTGACCTTTCTGCCGCCGTCTCCGTGATTGAATCGTGGTTGGAGAACCGCCGGGCCCTGCAGGCCGGTGAGCGCCCCGGCCGCCCCGGGCCGCGCCGCTAGGCCTAAGGGATTTCCCTGCCGAAGTCCTCCGGGCATGGACAGCCACGTGGCCTTGCGGCTAAGTGGTGCGCATGGCCTCTTTCGTGTTCCGCGGCGTTGCCCCGGCCGTCATCGTTGCCCTCGCATTCACATCATCCGTGTCGCGGGCGCATGCCCAGCCCGCGGCCGCGCCCGTGGCCACGGCGCCGCCCTTGATGGTGGGCGCCGCTTGGTATCCCGAGCAGTGGCCCGAGCAACGTTGGCCCGAAGATCTGCGCTTGATGAAAGCCGCCGGCATCACGATGGTGCGCGTCGCCGAATTCGCTTGGTCACGCATGGAGCCGTCCGACGGCAAATTCGATCTTGATTGGTTGGAACGCGCCATCACGCTGGCCGCCAGCTACGGAATTGTCACCGTGATTGGCACGCCCAGCGCGGCTCCACCGGCGTGGCTCACGCACAAATATCCCGAGACGTTGCGCCTCAAAGAAACGGGCCTGCGCGATTCGCATGGTGGCCGCGCCCAATACAATTTCACCAACCCCCGCTACCGGCAGCTCGCACGCCGCATGGCTCAGAAGCTGGCGGTGAGGTTTGGCAAAAATCCAAACGTTGTGGCCTGGCAGATCTGCAACGAATACAGCTCGCTTTCGTTTGACGAAGGCACGCGCAAGGTGTTTCAAGCGTGGCTCAAGAAACGTTACAAAACGTTAGACGCTTTGAACACCCGCTGGACCACCAACTATTGGAGCCAAACGTATGACAAATGGGAAGAGATCCCGATTCCGTTCCGCATCGAACAACATCCCAGCTTGATGTTGGATTGGAAACGCTTCGTGAGCGACACGTGGCGGTCGTACCAGAAGAATCAAACCGATGTGATCCGCGAGCAATCCAAAGCGCCCATCACGCACAACTTTATGGGTTGGTACGTGGGTTACGATCACCACCTTGTGGCGGCAGATTTGGATTTCGCGTCTTACGACGCATACAAAGGCTCCGGCCGTTTGGGGCCAAGTTACGGCGCTTACCACGATGTGGTGCGCGGCTTTAAGCGCAAGAACTACTGGATCATGGAAACGCAGCCGGCGTTTGTGAACTGGAACGACGTTAACAGTGGCCTCGATCGCGCCGATGCGCGCGCCATGGCGTGGATGGCGATCGGTCACGGCGCCGACGTGGTTTCGTATTGGCAATGGCGCAATGCCTTGGGTGGCCAGGAGCAATACCATGGCTCGCTCGTGGCGCCCGATGGCAACCCGCGCCCCGTGTATGAAGACATCGCCCGTTTTGCGCGTGAACTCGCGCAAGCCACGCCCGCGTTGGCGGGCACCACGCCCGTGGCTGATGTGGCAATGCTCACGACTTACGATGATCGTTGGGCGATCGAACAACAAAAGCACCACAAGGCGTTTGACTACACTGAACACTTTCGCGCGTATCACGTGGCGATCAAGCCGCTCGTCGGCGCCATTGATGCGATACACACCGATGCGCCCATCGATCGTTACAAACTGATCGTTGCGCCCGCGTTGCACATGATCACCGATGAGCGCGCCGCCAAACTTAAGGCTTGGGTGGAAGCGGGAGGCCACTTGGTGCTGGGAGCGCGTTCAGGCTTTAAGAACCTGGATAACGTCCTTCTGCAACAGCGTCAGCCTGGGCCACTGGCTCCCGCTTTGGGGGCGCATGTGGACGAGCTATACGCGCTCGAAAAGCCCGTGAGCGTTTCAGGTGCGGCTGGTGCGGGCGAAGCCACGATCTGGGCCGAACTTCTCAAGACGGATGTGGCCGATGCGCAGGTGCTGCTGCGTTACGGCGCCGCCAACGGATGGCTTGATGGCCAACCCGCGGTTGTGTCGCGCAAACTGGGCAAAGGCAGCCTCACGTATGTGGGCGCGTGGCTTGATCCCGTGTTGCTCAGCCAAATGGCACGCACGTGGGTCAATGCCGCTGGTGTGCGCTCGCCCTTTGCGGAAGCACCGGCAGACGTCGAGATCAACGAACGCCGCGCGCCCAACGGAAAATCAACGCTCGTGATCATCAACTTTGCGGACAAACCGCAACGCTTGCCGCTGCCGCGCGAGATGCACAATGTGCTTGAGGGCACCGTCGCAGGGCGCAGCGTTTCGGTTGCCGCGCGCGGTGTTGTGGTGCTGACCGATCGCTAACGGCGCCGGCGCTTTGCCAACCGAACGCCCAGCGCAACCACAAGCGCGGCCACAGGGAACAAGGTGGTGGCGCCCGGCCGTGGCATCAGTGAACAACCGCCCGATGATTTCACATCATCACCCAGGGGTTGTTCCGAGCCGCCGGTGCCCGTGCTGCCGCCCGCGCTTGTGCCGCCACCCGCGCCTCCGGTTTCAACAGGCGGCGCTGTGTCGCTATCAACGCAGCGGCCGCTGCGGCACGTGAGGCCGTCCAAACACAGCGTATCGGGATCTTCGTCCACGTCGCCATCACAGTCGTCGTCCAGCAGGTTGCAACGTTCTTTTTGCGGCTTGCCAGGCGTGCAGCTTGTGCCGTCACAGGCCACCGCCAAACGCCGGCACCAGCCCACGCCACAGTCGGCGCGCGCGCCTTCATCCACACGGCCATCGCAGTTGTCGTCCTTGAGATTGCAAATCTCGGCGGCGCCCGGAAAAATCTTGGCGTCCTTGTCGTCGCAATCGGTGCCGTCGTGGCCCCACCCGCGCTCGCTGCCGCAACCTATTTTCATTTCGCCTGTGGCGGTGCGGCGGCCCCATCCATCCCCGTCCATATCGGGGTACATCACCACGCTCTCCAGGCCTTCGTCTGTCTTGCCGTCGCAGTTGTCGTCGCGCCGGTTACAGACCTCCGTGGCCCCCGGCAAAATCTTGGCGTCGTTGTCGTCGCAATCGCCAAACTTCTCGCCGTATCCTTCAGGCTTGCCGCAGCTGCGCGTATACGCATCCTCCGCGTATCCCACCCCGTCGCCATCGAAATCGCGGTAGTAAGTGCCCCCGCCGCTGCAGCCATAGGCGAACGGGTAAAAGCTGGATCCAGCTCCGTCGCCCCCCGAACCGCCATCCATGTTCGCGGCGATCGCCGCCGCGCGGAAGTCGACACCGCCGGGCGTGGCGGGCACGGTCCAATCAGCATGAATCACCACCTTGCCGCCCGACGCGGTGTTCGTGCCGTTGTGGGTGATGCCTTCGCCGCCCACTTTGGTTTTCTCACCGGCAACGGGGGTCAGCTTGCCCGCGGTGGAGCCGATGTAGAAGCCGGCGCCACGTTGGGAACCTACGTCGATGGTGATGGTTAGCCGAACCGTGGAGCCAAGGGCAGGCGTCAACGAACTGGGCGTGATGGTAACCTTAGGGACCGTGGAACCGCGGTGGCAGCCGCCGCACTCTTCGGCCACAAAACCGGCGCCTCTGGCCTGGGCGCGCCCGGACGTGCTCAGCCCTAACACCACGAGCGCGCAGCCCACGGCAAGACGCCCAAAACCAAGGCGGGAGGGAATCACGGCTGACCCCTGGTGGCGGAAGCGATACCTCATGCTTCGTTCAAAGTGATGTATATCATGCCCGCCGGGGCGGCCCGGCGCTAACGAACCTTCGTGACAGCGCTTTTACAAGGTCGCGTTATTCGCCCGCCGCCAACTCCCGCGAGTCCGATTGCAGGTTTTGTTCCGGTGTGTGGATCGGATCCGCGCCAATCGTTCCGTGCAAGTGCTGCAAGTACTCGGGTGACGAGACATGCGTCAACTGCCGCTCTGCGTGGACGAGGCGCGCCCGAATGCCCAAGCGATCCGCCTCGTCGCGGTGGCTGGGCTTGGCCAAGAAAGCGCGCAGATTGACCACATGCCGTGACCACAAGGTGACGTCACGATCCTGCTTGATCTGCAACCGCCGTTGATACCATTCGCTTTGCAGCAGCGCTTCGCGCGTGAACATGGCGCGCAATTCCGAATCCTGCGCCGTTTTGCCATTCCAATGCCCGTAGGCCATCAGGTGCAAAACCACCGCAAGGGGAGGGCAGGCGTCGTTGATGCTGCCATCCTCGAAGTATTGCAGCGCTGATGCCTTTTGTGCCTGCGTGATGTTTTCAACGCCGTCCGCAAACACCGCCGCATCTTGCAATTCGGGTCGCAAGATTTCGTCGGTAAAAACAGCCCGCGGGTTGTCGAACACGCGGCCCAAGAAAGTGCGCACGAAGCGCGAAGTGATGCGGTAGCCCAGGCGGCTGGCCATGATGGTGCGGCCTTCGAATTCGAAATCCTGGACCTTTTCCAAGTGCCCCTCGCCGATCAAGAAGGCTGGGTTGCGCTCGGTGGGCGTCAAGCGCGCCCAGATCTCTGGGATCAGCAGGCTGATGTCGTGATCGAATCTGAAGTCGGGGCCAACGAAGCCGGCCGCGGTGGAGAAACCCGCATATCCCGTGAGCAACATCGAAACCATCGCGTTGTTCAAATCAGCCGTCGCGCAGATCGCGTTGAACGGCCCCTTCGTCAACGCGCCTTCAGAACCAGCGCCCGTGGTGCTGGGCGATTTTCCCGTGACTGAACACACGTAATCCATGAACAGCTCGGGCAGCTCTTGATAATGGATCGGGTTGAACACACACAGCGGCCGCACACCCTTTTCTGGTGGGTTGTTGCGCCGGCCCGATAGGATCGCCGTGACGGGAAAGATCACCGCTCGATCGCGCGGTATCCGCCGCACCAAACGTGTGCTCACCTCGGCCAAGTATCGATCGCGCGGACGGGAGACGTCCGGGCGCACCTGCAAATAGCGCGGATTCTTGCTGGGCTTGCCGTCAACGATGCGCGGACGTGCCGAGCACAGCGTGTAATCGTCGGAGCGTTCCTTTGAGCCTTCCAAGTGTGTTTGCATGGGCGCCGTGAACGCATCAAACAGCGCCACGTTCTCAACCATCTCCTTGATCTCGTCCAAGGTCAGTGGTTGAAAGTTCGACGCAAAGACGCTTGGGCCCGCCATGTCCGCTTCGGTTTGCTGATCGAAGCCTGGGTGAATGGCGTCGTCGGGCCGCTGGAACAAACGCCACTCGCAGTTTTCGGAAAGCTTGAGGCTCGACTGCGTTTTGTAGAACGCCGGCAGATCTGTGAGATCCTTTACGGGCACCACCACCGACGCGGTGATGTCGTCTTCCATCTGCACTTTGTCGGCGGGCAAATAATCTTGCCGCAGCTTGAACGTGCGCCACGAAGCATCGGCCTGCAGGCCCATGCGCAAGTAACTGCCCACCAGCTTACGGCCGTCGAACTTTAACTCGTGGCCTGACGAACCGTTGACGATGTCCACGGTGAAATGCGGTCGCCAATCGCCGCCCCACGAATCGTTGTAGAACCGTTTGATCACGAACACGAGGGCGCGCACGTGGTTGGGTACGCTGCGCAACCAGGCGTTGTATTCTGGTGTGTAATCAAGTTCGTTGGGGGTCAGCAGCTTGATGACGGAACCCAAGGAACGTTCTGACGACAGCACGGGGCGCGAACCACCGGGGCCTTTTTGGCGCGGATCCCGCCCTGGCAACCAGCGGTCGGAATAGTCCTTCTTGAAGATCTGATCCACCAGATCCAGATCCTGGTCGACGTCGTTGACATAGATTGGCCCGTACAAAAGCGAATCGGAGATGCTCTTGCTGATCTCAGATTTACCACCGCCAGAAACGGTGCACGGCTTGTGGCAGAACACACCTTCGGCCACGGTGCCCACCAAGCGCCAGCTGGGCGCTGCGGGGTGCTTCGCCAAGCGAACCTTATAGCCGCTTGGGTGAATGTAGACGTGCCCTGGCAAAAGCCGCAGCGATTGTTCTTGGCCTTGGTGCAGCCACCGCGCCGTTTGCGATTTCACGTCCATGCGCACGTCCTCGGGCACGTAATGAATCGTCGGGTACTTCTTATCGGTGGCGTATCCCGTGGGCATCACGGTGATCGCGTCGCCCATCAACTGCGTCACTTCGGCGAACGTGTGGCCGCCGTCGTAATAGCGTGGATCGGGCGTGAATTGGTCGCCCAAGCTGTAAGACGAAAACGCCAACGCGCCCCCGGCGTGTTCTTCTTCGGCCAAGCCGTAAAGATTCGCGGCGAAGCCGATCTGCGTTTTCACTTCCTTCTTGCAATAGCCAAAGTAATTGTCGGCAAGGATCGTCACCATCACGCCGCTGGCGTCACGCGCGGTGATCTTGAAAGGCTTGCCGTTGTTGTAAAGCTCGTCTTCTTTGCGCCAAAACATCCCTTCACGCTTTTGGCGCGGGGTTGCGTCGGCCTCTTGGGGCAACCCCAGATCCACTTTGCGCAGCTGTGTGAGATGCGGCGCCAAGATCACGCAACCTGTGTGGCCCGTCCAATGATCCACGTCCAAGGCTGCGTCGTTCTCTGGTAAGAACGGATCGCCTGCGTTGCCAAAGATGCTTTCAACGAAATCGAGGTTCGAAACAAGGCCACCCGGAACGAAGAAACGAATCTCCATGCGTTTTTCAGGGCTCACGCCAGGCACCGCGGGGCACACCAAGGGACGCAACAGCAACGACACTGTTGTTTCAACGGGTTCATCCCATTCGGCTGTGAACGGCAGGCGTCGCAAGCTGGCGGGCGCGTCCAAAGCGGCGCGAAGCATGCGCGCGTAAGCGATCAGCGGCACCGCCAACTTATCGGCGGGCACCGGTAAACCCACGTCGGCCACGTGAAACACGCCTTGCGTGGTCCGGCGGTCGTTGACGGGGTTGTGGATCACGCCATTGCTGGTGCGGAAGCTGTTGACGTAGTCGTTCTTCCAGTCGTTGCGGCCGGCGGGGAAGGCCAACTCGCGTGCCAAGCCCCAACGATCCAAAATCAACGATCCGGGTTGCAGGTGTACGTGCTCGGGACGCCCCAAGGGAGCCAGCAAGCGATCGAGGAAATCCTGGATGCGACGATCCGCGGGGTTCAGATGCTCACTGAGCAAGCGGCTTTGCTCGCGGTAGCGCGCGAACAAATCGCGCCCCAGTTCCATCACGTGTTCATCGTCGGCGCCGGCCGGCAGCCGGTAACCCATGGAAGCGATCTTCAGCAGGATTAGCTGGCTGAGCCGGCTGCTGGATGGGGTAAATGCCTTGCCTTCGGAGGTGAGCCCTACGCGTCGTTCGGTGTCCATGGTTTCGTTTCCCGTTGTACGGGCACCCAGCGCGCTGGCGCGATGAGTTCCACCCGCCTTCAACCGCCGGGCAATTTAGCGCACCCTGCGGCGGGCCACACCCCTTGTGAGGGCTCCCTGGGCAGAAAACATCAGTTGGAAACACAAACGCAACGTTTTGGTCACGTGCCGGTGCGCGCGTCACAAACTGGCTAATACAGTGGGGCGATCGTCCGCAAACGGGCGTCTTGTAGGCCGCCCACAGGTTCACCTGCCACCAGCACGCGTCGCCCTTGGCGCTGCACACGGCCCGCCGCGACGGCCTGCACCACGGCGGGGAAAATCTTGTGTTCTTCTTCGAGAATGCGCTGCTGCAGCGACGCTTCCGAGTCGTTTGGCAGCACGGGCACCACGGCCTGCGCGATGATTGGGCCACTATCGACCCCACCGTCCACGTAGTGCACCGTGCAACCGGCAAACTTCACGCCGTACTCAAAAGCTTGTTTTTGCCCGTGCACGCCAGGAAACGCGGGCAGCAGCGCGGGGTGGATGTTGATAACCCCTTGAGCGAAGCGCTCAAGGAAAGCGGCGGTCAAGACACGCATGAAACCCGCTAGCACCAAACAGTCAACCTGGTAGGGCACAATCTGGCCGTACAATGCCTCGTCGAACGCCGCCCGTTCGGCGAATCCCTTGTGGCTCAGGCAAAACGTGGGTACGCCGGCGCTTTCTGCTCGCCCCAGCGCCCCGCAGCCCGGCACATTCGCCCCCACAACCACAATCTGCGCGGGCGCCAACGCGCCGGCAGCCTGCGCGTCGAGCAGCGCTTGCAGATTCGTGCCGCCGCCCGACGCAAGAACGGCAATCCTCACGCAACAAACTCCACGGGCGCGTCCGGTGCGTCGGCTGCTCCAATGCGACCAATCTTGAACACCGTTTCACCTTGCGCGCGCAAAATGTCCGCAGCCTCATCAGCGCTGTCGGCTGGCACGGCGACGATCATGCCGATGCCCATGTTGAACGTGCGGCGCATTTCTTCGGCGTTGATGTTGCCCAAGTGGCCGGCGTGGTTGAACAGCGCCGGGATGGTCCATGAGCCGAGATCGATTTGAATCTTCAATGCCGCGTCGTCAGGGATCATGCGCTGCGGGTTTTCCACCAAGCCTCCGCCCGTGATGTGGGCCGCACCTTTCATCAAACCCTTCGCGTAAAGCGCGCGCAAGGCTTTCACGTAGATGCGCGTGGGGGCCAGCAGCGCTTCGCCCAGAGGCTTATCCAAGCCTTCAAGCCGCGCGTCCAAGCCCAATCCGGCGTGCTCAAGGAAAACGCGGCGAACGAGTGAGTAACCATTTGAATGGAATCCGGACGAGCCCAAACCCAACAACACATCGCCCGGCTTCAGTTGTTTGCCGTCCACGCGGCCATCGCGTTCAACAACGCCCACGCAGAAGCCGGCCAGATCGTATTCGCCCGCTTGATAGAAACCAGGCAGCTCGGCCGTCTCGCCGCCCACAAGAGCGCAGCCCGCTTGTGTGCAACCTTCGGCGATGCCAGCGACCACTTGCTCTGCCACGGCCACGTCCAGCTTCCCAACCGCAAAGTAATCCAGAAAGAACAACGGCTCGGCGCCACTGACAACCAGATCGTTGACGTTCATCGCCACCAGATCGATGCCCACGGTGTTGTGAATGTTGGTGTGAAACGCAAGCTTCAGCTTGGTGCCCACGCCGTCGGTGCACGATACAAGCAAGGGGTTCTTGTATCCGGTGGGCAGGGCACACAAGCCGGCGAAGCCACCCAAGCCGCCCATCACCTCGGGACGTTTCGTGCGAGCCACGTGCGATTTGATGCGCTCAACGAATGTGTTGCCGGCGTCGATGTCAACGCCCGCGTCGCGGTAGGTGAGGCTGGGGGAGGAGGGGGGCGGCTTGTTCGACATGGAAGGCCACTGATTATTACTCCCCGGGGCGATTGGCAACCGGAAGCATCGGCCGGGCACCGAATCCTTGGCCGCTGGGCCCTGGAGTGGGCCAGGCGGGCGCTGTGGGCACGTTATTTTGACTTCAGTTGACCATAAACTGTGGCCACCACGTTGCGGGGGCCCCCATGGTCGCGGTGCTCGCCCAGGTAGATGCCCTGCCACGTGCCCAGCGCCAGGGCCCCGTCGCGCACCGGAATCAGCAGCGAGGGCCCGAACACGACGGCCTTTAGGTGGGCGGGCATGTCGTCGGGCCCCTCAAGGGTGTGTTCGTAGTAAGGCGCGTTTTCCGGCATCACGTGGTTCGCCCAACGCTCCATATCCCCGCGCACATCTGGATCGGCGTTTTCGTTGATCAGCAGCGACGCCGAGGTGTGCTGCAGGAACAGTTGCAAAAAGCCAACTTCAAAATCGCCGAGCCCGGGGCCCTTGTCCAGCACCTCGCGCGTGATTAGATGAAACCCACGTGGTTTGGCGGAAAGGGAGATGATGGCCTGACGAAAGGTCATGAGGTGTGGTTTGGCCGGCCAGACGCGGCCTGTAAAGCGGAATCCGGCGTATCGGGAAGAAAACGGTACACGGCGTTGTTTGTCTTTTAGAAGCTTGAATGCGTGTACCGTGGAACGCGCCCAAGCATCAACACGAGGATAACTATGCAAACGAATTCAAAGTCGAGGACAGCGAGGCGGGTTTTTCTTGTGGCGGGCTTTGCGGCCGCCTTCGTGGTCGGTGGCTATTCCTCCGATTTGATCGGCATCACGCAGGCTCAGTCGCCAAGCCCTGGTCCGGTCACGCCCAAGATGCAAGCGCCTCCTGAAGCGCGGGCTTTGTCGCGCGCCTTCTCCGGCACCGCGAAGGCCCTGGGGCCCAGCGTGGTGCGCATCGACGTTGAAACGCAGGCCCCCAAATCCTCCAAACGGCCGGGCCGCCGGGGGCAACCGCCCATGCCTGACGATGTGCCTGAATTTTTTCGGCACTTCTTCGAGTTCAACGGTGGCGAAGGCATGCCATCGCCAGGCCCGTCGCACGGCACAGGCTCGGGTGTGGTTATCGACATGAAAGGCCTTATCCTCACCAACAGCCACGTGGTCAAAGGCGCCGATAAGGTCACGGTCACGTTTTCGGACGGCCGCGAATTCGATGGTGAAGTGGTGGGGCGCGACGAGGAAACCGATGTTGCGGTTGTGCGCCTCAAGAAGGCGCCTGCCAATTTGGTTGCCGCGCGCCTGGGTGATTCCGACAAGCTCGAGGTGGGTGAGTTCGTGTTGGCGGTGGGCAGCCCGCTCGGCATGGATCAAACCGTCACCGCAGGCATCGTGAGCAGCAAGGGTAAAACCGGCAAGCGCATGCAGATGTCGGGCAACCGCGTGCGCCAATACATTCAAACCGACGCGATGATCAACCCCGGCAACTCGGGCGGTCCGTTGTCGAACTTGGACGGCGAAGTGGTGGGCATCAACACGCTGATCAACACGGGCCCAGGTGGCGCCTATGGCTTTGCGATCCCGATCAACCAGGCCAAGCGCGTGGCACAAACGCTGATCAAAGACGGCAAGATGCGCTACGCGTATCTGGGTGTGAAGATCACCGATCTGGACCGCATCGAGGATGCCCAGAAAGCGCAGCTTGGTAAGAACCTGCCGGCCAAGGCGGCGTTGGTTGAAGTGGTCACGCCCGGTGGTCCCGCAGAAAAGGCGGGCATCCGCCCCAAAGACGTGGTGACCAAGATCGACGGGCAACAAATCGAAGGTGCTTCGGACGTTGTTTCGTACATCTCCGATCAGCAGATCGGCCACCAAGTTACGTTGTCCTATCTGCGTGACGGAAAGCCCGGCCAAGTGAAGGTCACGTTGGCAGAGCTGCCTTCTGAGCAAGACGAAGCCAAGGTGTCTTCGCTTGAAGACGGGAAGATTGGGATGGCGTTGCAAACCTTGTCGCCGGAGATTGCGCAAGGCCTGGGATTGCCACCCGGCACACAAGGCGCGGTGGTCACGGAGGTGGCACCCGGCAGCCGCGCCGAAGCCGCAGGGCTTCAGCCCGAAGATGTGATCTTGAGGGTCAACCGCAAGCCGGTGAACAGCTCTGAGGCTGCCGTCGACGCACTAAAGAGCAACCCCAAAGGCCAGCAGCTGTTGCAAGTGCGCCGGGGCAATGCCACCCGCTTCGTCACCATTGCGGCGGCCAAGTGATCGGCATGGGAAGGTCCCCTAAACATCGACTCAGTAAGGAAGGCCGGGCGTTACCATTTGAATGCGGTGAAGGCCAGTTTGCTCGGTAACATAAAGGACGTTGTGCTGGGGGCCGCCGAAGGCCACATTCGTGATGGGTTTGCGGCTTAGTGTTTCCCAGATCTGTTTTCCTTGTGGATCAAACACGCGCAGGGCCTTGCCTGGAACCGCAAGGTAAAGATTGCCGGCGCAATCTAGTGTGACGCCATCGGTGGGCTGCCCAGTGATGAAGGGCTGCTTCGGCCCAACCGCTCCCGAAGTCAACGGATAGCGATAGATGGTTGATTCGTCTTTGGAAGATACGTACAGCCATTTTTCGTCGAGGGACACTGTGATGCCATTGGGGCGCTTCAACGTCCTGTCGATAAGTTGCACCTGCCCATCGGGGGCGACACGGTAAACCCCCTCGTAGCCGATCGGTGTCTCTCGACCATCAACTTGTCCGTTGTAGGTCGGATCAGTGAAGTAAACGGAACCATCGGAGGTGGTTGCGAGATCGTTGGGTGCGTTGAACGCCTTGTTCTCAAAGTTGTCGGTCACGGTGGCTCGCTTACCGTCTTTGGCAATCCGCGAAATGCCGCGAACGCCGTGATCCGCAACCAAGATGTTGCCGGCGTCGTCGATGGCCATGCCGTTGGCGCGAACGGAACCCTCAGCAAACGCAGGCTTCACAACGCCATCCGTGCCAAGTTGCCAAATCAGGCTTGGTGGCCCCATTTTGTCGCTATTGAGCGCGCTGGCCGTGTTGAAATCTGAGAACAGCAAGGTGGCGTCAGCCGCGCGCCAAACCGGGCCCTCAAGAAACGTGAAGGCGTGTTTGTTGCCGTTTACGTCGCCGGATTGGGCCACAAGTTCCGGCCGGCCGATGCCCTCCGTGGTGAAGACCCAGGCTTTCGTTCCGCATATATCCTTGCGAATGCCCGCGCTGGCCGGGCCAGCGACAGCTCCGCCCATCCCACCTAGGCTGGCGTCGGCGCGCTCATTTTGCAGCGGTGGTGTTGATCCTCCGGGCCCCGCATCGTGAAAGCCAGTGTTACCACCACCTGCATTGCCCCCGTTGTCGCCCGGGCTAGAAGAGCCGCCCTCGCCACCTTGCCCGGGAGCTTGCCCGTCCGGTTCCTCTTGTGAAGCGCCACCTTCTTCCACCGCACAACCAATGGTGAAGAGCAGAACCAAAGAGGGGGCCAGATGGACTCTCTGCGACCACAGCGAGATTGTCATGATCTGATGTCGCCCTTATGGCTTACGAACGGGTCATGTTTCGCTTAAACCAAGCCGGGCAAAGGCCCCTTGCAGTGTTCCGGATCGCCGAAAGTATCTGACTTGACGCCCATCGCGCTGGCCACTGGCAAGAACGCTTCGGATACGGCGTGCCCCGGACGCTCCAGGTGCATGCCTCCACGCACGCGGCCTTGCGCGTCGCCCACAATGACCACTGCGTGATGAGCGTGCCCTTCGTGATGTTTACCACCGCCGCTGTTAACCCACACGGCCAACGTCTGATCCGAAAGCAATTGATCGTTGGCTTTGAAGCCTGAAAGCACGCTGTAAAAGCGCGCCAACAAACCTGCCTCGAAATCGATGATGGCCTCGTACGCTGCTGTGGCGCGCGGTTTGTCGTACCCTGAAAGGTGGGCCAAGTTCTCGTGAGCGTCACCACTGAAGCCCAAGGCGTCCCACCCGGCATTGTGGGCGTCGAAGCCAAGCACGCTCAAGTGAACGACGCGAGTGAACCCGAACGCCACAGCGTGTGCTGCAACATCCACATGCGCCTGCAATGACGCTGGTTGAAGTCCCAGGCTGTTCTGTTTGTCGGTTGGCGGGGCAGGCGTTTTGATAGCAGCGAGGATTTGCCGCTTGGCGCTGAGCTGTCGCTCAAGGCCACGGTACGATTCAAGCAGCTGATCCAGCTTGGCGCGCTCTTGGCCGGCCAACTGCGCACGCACACGCTCCACGTCTTTGACCATCGCGTCCAATAAGCTTTTGCGCCGTGCCAGCACATTGTCGGCGTCGGCTTGGCCGCTGGCCGATCCAAACACCGTTTCAAAGGCAACCAAGGGCCGGCCAATCGCAGGGAAAGGTTTGCGAACGCCATCGGAACTCGTGCAAGGTGGCGGCGAACTGTCACGTAACGCCACGCCAAGCGCCAAGGAGGGGAACGGATCGCTGGCCGCGGTTTGCAGCGCCACCCATCTATCGAGCGATGGCCCGCCGGGATTGCGCCCATCGCCTTTCATCACGCTCAAGGTGGCCCAGCCGTTGCCGTGCAGGTTCTTATCAAAGGGATTGTAAAGCCTTCGGCACAAAGAAACCCGCTTCGCCAATGGCGAAAGTTTGTTGAGTACCTTGGGGAGATCCCAATCGCTCTCTGATCGCATCGTGGGGGCCAAAAGCGGCGTGTTGCGATCGAGGCTTTGATGGCCCCAGCCATTGCCGGCCGTCAAAACGAACAGATTCGGCCGCGAAACATCAGCGCCCCAAGCTGTGCCAACGATGCGGTTAACGAAGGGGCCCAGCAAGGTGGCCGCACCACCCATGCTCAGGCCGCGAAGGAACGAACGTCGATTCTTAATCATGGCTTGGCTCCTTGCGACTCCGTTTTCCAATCGGGCATGCGTGTTTGCATCTCATCGCCCGTCAACATCTCGGCCATAAGCTCACGAACGTTGCCTCCTGAGCGCGCAAAAGCGGTGCTTAGGCGTTCGAGGTAGCAAGTGTCTTCTTCTCCCGGTATCCGCCCATGGACGTACATATACATTTGCACAACGAAGCAAGTCGCCACATCTGACGAAGCCGCGAGTTTGGTGACGAGCTCAGGTGCGTTTTGAACTTTGCCATCGCTCTTGCTTGTGCCAAGAATTTCTCCGCCAGTGTCGATAGGAAAGCCGTCCCAGGTGGTGCGAGGCTTGCCCAGCACGTCGAAGCCATCGAAGGGAAATCCGAGTGGATCGAGCTGCTGGTGGCAGGCCGCGCATGAAGGATCCTTGAGGTGCCGCGCGCGAACTTCCCGTGGCGAAAGATTGCGCTTCTCTTCGCCTTCAAGCTCTTCTTCAAGGCCTTCAAGGTTCATGTCCACGTTGTTGTCTGGCGCTGCGATTTCCTGGCAAAACAGACGCGCTCGAATGAACTTGCCGCGATCGGTGGCGCTATCGTGGCCGGTCAAGAACGAGCTTTGCATCAGTACGCCTTTGCGGCCATTAACCGTAGGGGCGGGGGCGGTGTAGTTGTCTTTGCGTGCAACGCCGTAATGGTCTGCAAGCGTGTTGCTGTAGAACGTGTAGTCGGCGGTCAGCAGTTTCGATAGCGTGGCGTCGTCTTCCCACAGCACGTGACGGGCAAAAGTCATGGCCTCGTTGTCGAACCATCGCAAAAGTCGTTCGTCAGATCCCTTCACGGTCACAAAGCGCGTTTTTTCAACCGATAAAAACTCCCGCAGGAATCGCATTGGGCCTGCAACCTTGCGCCTCACTTCGGCCATCCCTTCAACAATGTCTTCCAGCGGCGGAGCGGCTCCCAGGAGGCGATCCACTTCGCGCCGTGCAACTTCGGGCTCAAGCAGCGATCCATCGTCGGCCGCGGCGCGCAGCTGCGAATCAGGCGGAGCGTCTGTGATGGCGTAGGCGATGAGATCTGCGCGTTCGTGCGCCGACAAGCGCAGCAAGCCTGTTTTCTTATCAAGCTCGCCCAGTTCCCGTCTAAACAGAACCTCTGGCGCCGATAAGATGCGTTCGATCAGCAGTTTGATGGCTGGGCCTTCGCCGTATTTCCCAGATGCGTCGTCGTAGAAGGCCAAAAAATCATCGGCAACACCATTGGCGGGTGGGCTGCGAAACGCGCGCGGCAGCAGCGACTTGATCACCGTTTGTGCGCAATCTCGTGTGGGCGATTTTGCAACACAGGCGTGTTCGCCTCCCCCAGAGCTAACGAGGGTATCTACAAGTTGAGTCACCGTTTGGTTTAGATCCGTTGCGAACAGTGATGAAGCGTTAAGGATGCCCGGATCGCTTGTGTAAGGAGAACCAACCGAGGCGTAGCGAAGCAGCCGTTCTTTGAGAAGGGTGGCATCCACGCCAGGCACCAACGTGGCCATGGTGTTTGCCATCTGCAAAGGACTCAACTGCCAAACCCGCTCTTTGGGAGCGCGGCACGTATCACTGCCGGCCACAGGTACGCCACTTGGGCGTGGACGTCCGCTTGGGGATCCGGCCCCCGACGACATACTTCCAGGCGGGAGGCCGTTCAACACATCGGTTACATCCTGGACGTCGCCAGGTGGGGGCTTGCCCCCGCCGCCGCCGGAAGGCTCATCATCGTCAGCCACGCGGCCAGAACAGGCGGCTGCCATAAGAGCTGCCGAAAAGCACGAAGTCGCAAACGAGCCTCGGAAAAACAACCGTACATCGCTCATGCCTAGGTGCCGCTTCCAGCGCCCAGAATCGGCTCAACAAAATGTTTCGTGCGGCGCCAGGCGCGAACGATTGCCAACTGGCAGTACCTCTTTGCACCTCGTTCGGTTAGACCTCAAGGTGAGATCATGCGCAACCTCCTGACATCCTTGGTCCGGTTTTTCGTGCTCGGAGCCTTCCTCGCTGCGTGCGCGCAGCCTGCATCCGACGCAAGCGATGCGGGGGGGGCAGCGTCTGACGCCGGCAAACCAATTTCTGCTGACGCCGACCAACCCAAGCCAGCGGACGCCGCACAAGCGGGGGCCACGGGTGCTGGCGGCGCGGGAGGGCAAGGGCAGGGCGGTGACGCAGGGAGCACGGGCGGGGGGCCGGGCACGGGAGGGGCTCCCGATGCGGCTGTGACATTGCCACCGGCCAATGCCTCGTTCGATTATCAAATCGGGGGGCCCTACACGCCGCCCTCGGGGGTCAAGGTGGTGAGCCGTGATCGCGAAGCGCCGATAGCGTCGGGGCTTTACAACATCTGTTACGTCAATGGCTTTCAGGCGCAGCCGCAGGATGAGAGCTGGTGGCTTTCGAAGCACCCGCAGTTGGTTCTCAAAGACGCAAGCGGTGCGCCCGTTAAAGACACCGAATGGAACGAGCTCATCTTCGACACGCGGACCGAGTCAAGCCGCAGCCAGCTGGTTGCCATCGTTGGTGGTTGGATTGAAAAATGCGCCCAAGATGGCTTTGACGCTGTTGAGATCGACAACCTTGATAGCTACGGCCGGTCAAAGGGCTTGCTGACGCAAGAGCAAAACGTTGCGTTCATGGCGCTGCTTTCAAAGAAGGCCCACGCGCACGGATTGGCCGCAGCGCAGAAGAACTCTACGGATTTGGTTGGCCGGCGCGCACAGATGGGGACGGACTTCGCCGTGGCAGAGGAATGCAATCGCTACGACGAGTGCGATGTTTATCGGAACGCGTACGGTGACCGCGTGTTCGTAATCGAGTACCGCAAAGCGGATTTCGATAAAGGGTGCAAAGCTCATCCCGGGCTCTCGATCGTTCTTCGTGACCTGGGCGTGTCACCAGCTGGCGCAGCGGGATACGTGTTCGAAGGCTGTTGAGCTGCGCTTGTAAACTGCCGTTTCCATTGCCCAAAGATCGGCTCGACGAAATCGATCGCACTTTTTTGAACCGAAAGTGCGCCGTGGAATCGACCCAGGGGCATGAGACACGTCCACGCTCTTTCTCTGATTGTGGTTGGAAACTCAGGAGCCATCGAGAATGCGCCCACCACAGTCCGCCCGGCATTGCTCGCGTGATGAAGGCATTGATTGGCTTCTTATCTCTTGTAGTCGTTGCATGCGCGGGAGGCAGCAAAGAGCTGTCGGTAAACCGAGATGCATCGCCGGAGCCGCGACCGTCCGGAGTCGCTGGCTTTTCTGCGTGTGAACGTGACGATTGTGGCGGCGCCACAGGCTCTGCTGGAGCTGGCGGCGAAACCGCAGACATGGGCGCTGGTGGCCAAGCCGGCGCGGGCGGCGCTGGGAACGTGCAAGGGTGTTGCATGGATGGCGGTGCCAGTCTTACGATCGCCAACGCTGGCCCCGACCAGGTTGTGATCGACAACGACGACGACGGATTCGAACGGATTGCACTTTCAAGCGCGGGGTCCACCGGCGCTGTCACTTACGATTGGCGTGAACATGGCGTTGCCCTGGCCTCGGGTGCCAACCCCACACTCAACTTTCGCCGTGGCCAGCACCTTGTGTTTCTGACCGTAACGGATGCACGCGGGATCGCGGCCACTGATGCGGTGCTGGTGACCATCCACGATAAGGCAGCCTCAGAGCGAAGCGCTTGGAACTACCCTCCCGCTTTCGGTGTGGCTTCACACCCAGACTATACGGTGCAAGTGCGCCGCATGGGCGCCGGCCGCCCGTTCGAGACGGTTTTCGTTCATGCCATGCAGGTGTGCAAAAATCGCGATGGCTGGGACGGCAGCGCGAGCACGCGGGGATGGATCTACGACAACACGGCTGTGGCTATGTTTGATGCGCCAGGTCCTATGGAAGTCCGGGTCACCAGCCGCACTTCAGCTCCGATCAAAAGCGTGGTTTTGCGGCCTCTTAACCGCAATATAGCGGCCGCCGTCTCGGGCGCTCAGGTCACTTTCGTTATCCCGGGGCCCACGCAGCTAAGCCTTGAGATCAACGGCGAGATGTATCGCAACTTGAACGTGATCGCCAACCCTCCCGAAACCTTTGTTCCAACGCCCGGTGATCCGAATGTCGTGTGGTTCGGCGCCGGCGTTCATGACATCGCCGGAACAACACAAACCGGCATTCTGGCTCTTGAGGCGGGGAAAACCTTGTACTTGGCCCCGGGGGCATTCGTCCGAGGGGCGGTATCGGCCCGCAACGCCAAGGGCGCGGCGATCCGTGGGCGGGGCATCTTAACCGCCAGTGCGTTTGCCGATGACTCTTATCAGTGGGCGATAGAGGCTTGGAACAGCCCCGGCTTTCTGCTTGAGGGCATCTTGGTGACCGGATCACCCGACAACACCACGGTGCTTAGCGCCACGTTGGGCCTCACGGTTCGCAACTTTAAGGTGATCAGTGGCCGCCACTGGGATGATGGTGTCCACATCAACGCGTGCAAGAACGTGTTGGTGCAAGATTGCTATGTGCGCACGGCAGACGATGCCTTCGTGATCTACGGCGCAAACACAGTTAACTATGAACCCCGCGACTGGCGTGTGGCGGGCGTCAATCAAGATAGCGACAACATAACCGTTCAAAACTCAGTGGCATGGTCGGACGTGGCCCACCCCTTGATGTTGGGCACCCATGGCCTGCAACCGGAAGGCAACGTGATCGAGAACGTCGTGTTTCGCAACATCGATGCGCTTGAACATCGACAAACCCCTTACCAAAACGGCATCTATGAAGGCGCAGTCTCGGTTACGTGCAACGACAGCAACATTGTGCGCAACGTTCTGTTTGAAGACATACGCATCGAACGCATGACCAGTGGTCAAATATTTCACATCCAAACCAACGGCAACACCGACTACAAAGGCGGCGTGCACGGTGAGTTGGTGGAAAACATAACGTTCCGCCGCGTGATGTGGCTTGGCACCAGCCAACAGGAACGGCCCTCCGCGCTCAAAGCCGCAGGCGCCACGCATCCGGTTCGAAACGTCACCTTCGACCACTGCCAGCGCAACGGCGCATGGATCACAGACGCTGCCTCTGGCAATCTTGCCATCGGCAGCCATGTGGGCCCCATTCGCTATGTTTACCCGGGAAGTCCCTGAAAGCACGCCTTCCCGGGTGCTTCGCCGCTAAATGCTTTCAGGCAGCAAAACCAACACCTGGTGGTGCTCGCCGCTGCGAATGTCTGTGATGCACGGTTTCTCCAGAACTTCGCCGTTTACGATCACTTCGATGTGGCGTTGCCCCGGCACACGTTGGTACTCCACATCAAACTGGGCACCACGAAAGCGGCGGGATGCCCGCGCTTGTGTCCACGATGATGGCAGATGCGGGGCAACCAAAAGGCCTTCGGCACAGCCTCGCAGACCGAACAATCCATCAAGCAAACAGCGCTGGTACCATGCCACCGTGCCCGTGTTGAATAGCTGGCTTGAACGGCCGGCGGTGCGAGGATAAAGCTTGTGACCGCCGCGATAATAGTTGGGAATGAAAACAGGCAGCTGCCCCCTTTGAACGTAGTCGCCTTCGTCAGGCCCGGGGATCATGTTTCTTAGCACCGCGAACGCGCGGTCGGCGCTTTGTGCGGTGTAGAGCCCGTACGCATAGAACGCCGCCGCGTGGTTGTAACAAGAGCCGTTCTCTGCTGACCCTGGGAACTTTTGCGTTAACCGTCCCACGTCGTTACGCATGGCAGTGTAGGGCGGCCCCAGCATCATGAGGCCAAACGGGGTTTGCAGGTGCTCGTCGATGGCGCTCAACATATGTTGTTGCTGTTCAGCGCTGGCAGCGCCGCTGAGCAATGCCCATCCTTGCGGATTTAAGTAGATCTTCCCTTCTTGGTCTGTGGCCACTCCAAACACCACATCATCGTCGGTGATGCCGCGGGCAAACCAATGGCCATCCCACAGGTGCTTGTTTACGGCCGCATTCATGTCATCGGCGTGCTTTAGCGCCGCATCGGCATCGCTTGGTTTGCCAAGCGTCGCACAAATGCCTGCCCAAACTTGCAGCGCGTAGGCCGATGCCAATGTAAGCCAGCCCGAAACCCCTTTGCCTTTGGGGCCAACCATGTTCATGGGATCACACCAATCCCCTTGTGCAATAAAGCTAAGGCCGCGGTGATCACGCGCGTTGACCAACCACAACATGGCCTTGGCCACGTGGTCATACACGCTGGTTGGCTTGGCATCGTCAGCGAACCGGATCCGCTCGTTGAGCAAATCTATATCGTGCGTTTCGTCTAAGTAGGCTTGCAATGCCAGCGGTATCCACACGCAATGATCGGTGTGCGGTATCTGGTTGATGTACTTGAGCTCGGCCTGCTCGTGAATCAGCACCCCATCAGGCATGGCGCCGGAGGCGTGCTGCTGGGTCAGGGCCGTGATCAGCGCAGCCCGTGTCAGTGATGGCGCAACGTAGGCCATGCCCATGTTGTCTTGCAAGTAGTTGCGCGTCTGCGGATCGGTGGTCAAGCGATTTACGTCACCGTGATAGAACAACTGGCGCGGGAGCCAGTGATTTACGTAGTTGTCGAACTGGGGATCAGGCGTTTCAATGCGCAGACAACCCTCCGCGGATTGCACGTAGCTCGCGTAGTCCTCTGACTCACGCTCGAACGACCCTGGCGTGAAGAATCTCTCGCGAATCGCAACAATCTCGTGGTCATCATAGGCGGGCCCGAACAAAAACCTCAGTGCCTTCTCTTCACCGGGGGCCAGCGCCATTCGATACTGGAGCGCACAGGTGGGAACCTCGTAGCTTGCCTCGCCGCCCGCCAGCTGTTCTTTCGCGATGGCATCGGGGTACACAAGTCCGCCTTCGCCCTCAAAGGCTTCTTGATTCACCTCCCAAGCGTTGGGGGCCAGCTCGGCCAACAAGAAGGTTTTGTCCTTGAGTAGTTTGTTTTTCTCGTAGTCTTCAAGCTTTTGATAGGGCGTGATGCATGAACACACCACCGCTTTGAGGTCTGCGCGGTATCGCCCGGATAGGTTCATCCACGAGGGGTATCCCACCGGGAAGTAGGGATAAACGCTGATCCGCCGCGGTTGTTCACTGGTATTTTTTACCCGCACTGACCACATTTCAACCGTTTCGTCGACGGCCAACGTCAATCGCATTTGCACCGAGATGCCGCCACGTTCTACGGTCCACAGCAAGTCGCTTTTGCCCACCGAGAAGCAAAACGAATCTAACTTGGCACGCGCAGGCTCATAGGGCGCTGAAAATACCTGTCGCGTATCTTCGTCTTTGACATAAACAAAGCGTCCGGGATGATGAGAGAAGTATGGCTGCTCTGGCTGCATGAAGGTTTTTGCTGCCAAAACTGGAGGGTGGGCATACTTCGCAGGCTCAGGTTGCATGAACTGCGCAACGGCGTACCCGCGACAAGTTGTGTGAATCATCATGCGTCGGTTCCATAAGAAGGCCGACGCTTTCGGCATCATATAGGGATCGCGAAGTTCAAAACGCGAGCCATCTGGTGTGGGGTGCAGCAAAGGCGAGCCAGCAGACATTCGCCCACGATCCACGGTCTCGTTTACTTCCAGCACGCCGAGCCATCTCCAAGCAGACCGCCATCCAAGGTTCTGCCCATATAGAAGTCGAAGCCCATACGCATGGGGCGTACCTCGGGATCAAAGTGTCTCGCGTATCTTGCCTCGTGGCCCTCGTCTTTGAATCGATAGGCCAAAACCTGGCCGAATTGGCAGTTGGCAAAGGTTATGCGTTCCACAATGTCCGAGCAGTCGCCGCGTACATAGGCGTCGTTGCTGGCTGCAGAATTCCACGTGGCAACAAGCGCGTCGCTGCAGCCGTTGCGTTCCGCGATGTCACGCAGACCAGGCGGCTCTTCCACATCCTTTTTTCCGTTGGCGAACAAAACATGCAGGTTTTTGCTGCCACGGTATGAATCGGGCACCCGGATGCCTCCGGCAATAACCGTTGCCGCGGCGTACTGCGTGTGCGCGGCAGGGTCTTTCAGCATATTGCTGATAGCGCCGTTGCCCGCAGAGTTCCCCAAGACGTAGATGCGCTTTGCATCGATGCCAGGAAATTCTTTGCGCAAAGCCCCTGGCAACTCGATCATTTGCGCGGTGTTGGCACTGGTGCCGCCACCCACGGCTACGAAACGCCCAAACAGATCGGGCCGCCGCGTACGGTTGCCGATCGTTTGGGAAAGGCCCTTGGGGCCCATGTTGAAAGTGATGACGGCAAAGCAGCCTGCGCTGGGCTTCTGGCAAGCTTCGTGAGCTCGCACGCAGTAACCCAGTCCGCTGTTTGTGAGTGTGCGATCCTCACACTCGGCGACGTCCACTCCTGCTTTCGTGCCGTCGGAAATGCCACAGCTTTCACGCTCGCCGGCGGCTCCTTCGTGCGCAAGCGGTTCGGGGGGCGCATCACATCGGGCCGCCGGCTTGCCAGGCATCACCGGTGGTGTGGGGGCTTGCGGCGTTTGCGCATCGCTGGCTGACGGGGGGGCTTCGTTGCCACCCGATGCGGGTTGTGCGTCGCCACCCGGTGCCGATGTATCTCGTGCCGATTCCTGTTCACCGCAGCCCTCGGCTATCAACACCAATACAGCCAAGATTACGTTCATGGTGGACAGCGCGGGCTGCCACATTGCTTTTGAAGATGCCATCTCAGAAACGAAGTCGCCGTGAGCGAACGAGATCGGCTCGTTTTCTTTGTTGAAGGACATGGGCAGGCCCAAGCCTTATGATTCTTTGATTGTGCTTCACCTGAGGATCTGTGCTTTGGCTTGCCTGGTGGCCTCGCACGCGGGTTGCGCGGCGGTGGCGCCTGTTCACATGCGCGCGCTGTCAACACGCCCCGGCTTCGTGACGGGCGGCAACGCTTTGGTAGGGCTTGAAATTCCGGCCGGGGTGGACGCACAAAGTGTGAAGGTGCGTTTGGGCGGCCAAGATGTGACGGAACGTTTCTTCCGCTGCCCCACGCATTGGCCGGCCGCCACCAGCGCCGATTTGTGTGGGCTGGTGGAGGCTTTGCCGCAAGGAAGCGTGCGGTTAACGGCGGCGTGGCAGGCCATGGGAAGTTTCTGCCGGGGTGGCGCCGCTGAACTCAATCTCACCAACCACCCCCGATCGGGGCCGCTGATATCGGGGCCACACGAAAAGCCCTTCATCTGTGGAACCACAGATTTCGTGCTTCCCTCGGGTAAAAAGCTAGGCCCTCCTGTGAACGAACACTGCGGGGTTGCCACTCGCATTGAATATGTTTATCGCAACACGGCAGGTGCACTTGTGCCGTGGCTTCGTGAACGTGGCCGTCCGGTTGACCTTGCCACCACGCTGACAAGCGACAATCAACGTGTGCCCTTCATCGTCCGATATGAAACCGGCACGATAAACCGCGCCATCTATCAGATTGCGGTGCTTCACGACCCGTCTATCGAATTCGATCTAAAAACCCGCAATGCAGGCTGGAACGGAAAACTCATTTATACGCATGGCGGTGGATGCCGTCGGGGTTGGTATCGCCAAGGCAGCAAAGTGGGCGAAATTCCGCTTGCGTTCTTGGAACGTGGCTACGCGGTGGCAACGTCTTCACTCAATGTGTTCGGCCAAAATTGCAACGACCTGGTGGCCTCAGAAACACACATGATGGTGAAGGAACATTTTGTGGAGGCATACGGTCCACCTTTGTTCACGATCGGCACCGGGGGCTCTGGAGGCTCAGTTCAATGTCATCTTACGGCCGATAACTATCCTGGTGTTTTCGATGGCATCCTCGTGCAAGACAGCTTCCCTGATGTGACCAGCGCTTCGGTTTTCACAATGACGGATGCCCGCCTGTTGTTGCGGGTGTTTGATACCTTTGTGAAGGATCCCCTCACGCTTGCCCAGAAGCAGGCGATCACTGGCCTTGACGAGCTGAACACCTTAGTCAGCCTAAGCGACGCTGCAGCAAGGGTTGTGGCGGCCAACGTTCACGAAGCACAACCCGGTTTTGCTGGTGGCGAATTTGCCGACGAGATCCCCGAGGCGTATCGCTACAGCGCAGATCGCCCACAAGGTCTGCGGCCAACGCTTTACGACCATGCGGCAAACGTTTACGGCCGCGATCCCGCCGGCAAAGCCCTGCGGCCGCTCGACAACGTAGGCGTTCAATACGGCCTGCAGGCCTTTAACGAAGGTGCGATCACTTTAGAAGTTTTCTTGCACATCAACCGCATGGCCGGCGGCTATGGCCGCGATGGCGAGTGGATACCCATGCGCTCCGTTGCCGATCCCAGCGCTGCGAAGGCCGCGCATCACACGGGCCGTGTGCTTTCGGGCCGGGGCGGGCTTTCGTTTACACCCGTTATCGATTTTCGCGAATACCGCGATGATCAGCCGAGCGGCGACATTCACATGTTTGTTCACTCGCTTGCCACTCGTGCTCGGCTCATGGCCGCCAATGGGCACCTTGACAACCATGTGCTGATCGTTCGCCCCGATGAGGCATCTGACCCACCAGGGCGGCAGGTGATGCCTTACCTTGAAGCTCTGGATCTGTGGTTGACACGAATCGCATCCGATCGCTCGAAGGCTGAACCCGTAGAGAAAATGCGTCGTGCTAAACCCGCGACCCTTACAGATCATTGCGTCGAGGGTGTGGGCAACGAGGCTTTGCGCATTGACGAAACTTGGGATCCGAAAAGGTGGGGAACGGCAAATCGTTGCACCAACCTGTTCCCGGTAAGGTTGACACCTCGCCAAGTGGCCGGGGCGCCCTTGGCCAACAATGTGATTAAGTGCGCGCGTAAACCTGTGGATCCAGGCGACTACAAACACGCGCTCACGAAAGCGGAATTGGACCAGGTTCGCGAGGTGTTTCCCGATGGCGTTTGCGATTGGGCCAAGCCCGATCCGCATGCCGGCTATGGGGGAACCTGGCAAAGCCTGCCGCCTTAGGCTGCGGGGCGAGCGTCGGGTACGACGGCGCCGCCAGGTATAACGCGTGGCAATATTAACATTGCATATGTTCCTTTCTATGTAATAATTACAATGATGATAACACGAGGCGTTGTTGGTAGGCTGACGACACTGCTCAATGAATTCAATGCAGTCGCGATCCTCGGCCCCCGGCAGGTGGGCAAAACAACGCTGGCCTTAAGTGTGGCGGAGCGGATGGGGCCCAGCGCGCTGTATCTGGACCTAGAAACCCCCTCGGATTTGGCAAAACTTACCGACCCTGAGTCCTTCTTTGACGCGCACAAAGAGAAGCTCATTGTCCTCGACGAGATTCAGCTACAGCCGGGGTTGTTCTCCATCCTGCGTGGTGTGATCGATAGACATCGTCGTGCGGGCCGAACGCACGGCCAGTTCTTGCTTTTGGGATCCGCTACGGGAGAACTTCTAGCGCAGTCATCGGAGAGCCTGGCCGGGCGCCTTGCTTACCTTGAGCTGACACCGTTTCTAGTCAACGAACTTTTGAATACCGAAAACGCCAAAGGGTCAACAGGCGTGCCGGAGCAATTATGGATCCGCGGCGGTTTCCCCAACTCCTTTCTGGGACGCAGCGATGCAAGCAGCATGACCTGGCGGCAACAATTCATTTCCACATACCTCGAGCGCGACATCCCATCGCTGGGCCCTCGCATACCCGCTCAAACGTTGAGGAGGTTATGGACGATGCTTGCTCATGAACAAGCTCAGCTCGTAAACGCATCAAAGTTGGCTGCCTCTTTGGGAGTGAGCGGCCAAACCGTCGGTCGCTACATAGATCTGCTGTGCGATCTGATGTTGGTCCGAAGGCTTGCCCCGTGGGCGTCGAATGTTGGTAAGCGGCTTGTGAAGTCACCCAAGGTCTACGTACGTGACAGCGGTTTGGTGCACGCACTTTTGGGTTTGCCAACCTATGATTCAGTGTTGGGCCATCCCGTGGCAGGTGGCAGCTGGGAAGGATGGGTCATAGAAAACTTTGTATCGGTGTGCCCACAAGGCACCGTGGAGAGCTTCTACCGAACGGCGGCGGGGGCAGAGCTTGATCTGGTTTTGGATCTGCCGGGTGGTGAGCGGTGGGCTATCGAGGTGAAGCGTTCGCGGGTGCCTGTTGTTGGCCGGGGCTTTCACCAAGGTGTGCTTGACGTTAAAGCGACGTCGGCCTTCGTGGTGCATTCGGGCTCAGATACCTTCAAGCTTGGCAATGGAGTGGTTGCGACTTCAGTGGCTGACCTTGCGGGTAGACTTTCAAACTTTGGAGCCTAAGCCCAACGATTCATGGGCTCGACCCAATGCCCACGCCATGCCGCGTAAATACGAGCCTTCAGGTGGCAAGCAGTCCGGCTGTGATTTTTTTGAGCTGAAAGTGAGCCCTAGCGTCGGCTACCGGGCATGAGATACGTTCTCGCGTTTTCGTTGATTGTGGTTGGTTGTTCTGGAACCATCGGCGACAAGGGCGGGGAAGGCCCCGGGGGGGGCGATGGCCCAAGCGGTGGGAAAGACGCGCCTGGTTCGAGGGGCGAACCCGTGGGTGACGAACCACCCACCCTCACATCGTTCTCGTGTGACGAGAAGGTGGCGGGCGGCTCACAACCTCGGCTGTGGCGTTTAACTGAGCGGCAATACGCCAACTCGTTGGCAGACGCGTTACATGGGCGTCCCGAAGATGGCGCCGCGGATCTTTCAGCCCGCAAAGTTACGGCTTCGCTATTCAAAGGCGACATCGTTGAGGGTGATCGGTACACCACGGCAGCTTTAACACATGGCATTCGCGAGCAGGATCTTGGCGATGTGTTGGGGAATTCGGGATCCTTCGCCTACCAACTGGTCGAACGGTTGAGCCGCGAGACTTGCTTAGGTAACGAAGCCATCGCCGGATGCTTGCCTCGCTTGATCGAAAGCACGGGAGCGATCTTGTTCCGTCGTCCGCTCACCAAAGCGGAGATCGAAACTTACACAAAGCTTGCCATCGAAGCCGAGCCCCTCTCTACCAAGAAGGACGCCGCCGCCCTCGCCTTTTCTGCCATGTTGGCCGCGCCCCAGTTCTTGTTTCGCGTTGAACTAGGGACGAAAGGGCGCATGGACAACTTCGAGGTCGCTTCGGCCATTGCCCTTTCATTGACCGACCGGCCGCCCGATGCGCAACTTTGGTCTGCCGCTATGGCGGGCGAGCTGACAAACAAAGATGCGATCAAGAAGCACGTTGAACGCTTACTCGATTCGCCTTCGTCTTCAGTAGCCACTGTGCAGTTCTTTCATCAATGGTTGCGTTTCGATGCAGCCAAATCCATAGATAAGAAATCAAACAACCACCGGCCCACCAACCTTATCGCTCAAAGCAACAAACTGATAAGCGAGCTTGTGGCTCAAAACTTATCAGAGGGCATGCAGGAGGCCTTGTTTACGACGCGTATGTCCTTTGTGGATAAGGACACGGCAGGCGTTTACGGCGTTCAAACCGCATCGAAAACGCTTGAGCCGATCCAGACTGAAGGGGAACGCATGGGCGTGCTCGCGCAGCCATCATGGCTGGCGGGCCATTCGCAACCCGAACGCACGGATCCGATCCGGCGCGGGCGCTTTGTGCGCGAAGAGATCCTGTGCGAAGAGGTGCCAGAGATCGACATCACCCAGGTAGCGCCACTTTCCGAAGATCCCGCCCTCACGATGCGGCAAAAGCTGAGCGCGCACCAAACTGACCCTAGCTGCGCGGGCTGCCATAGGTTGCTTGATCCTATCGGGCTTGGCATGGAGTCGTTCGATCACTTGGGCAACTTTCGTTCAACAGAAGCCGATCGGCCGCTTGATAACTCTGGTGAACTTGTTGACTCTGGCGATCAAGACGGTCCCTTCAAGGGTATGGATGGGCTGTCGGCAAAACTGGCCAAATCACGCAAGGTTGGGCAGTGCATGATGCGCCAAAGCTTTCGCTACTGGTTAGGGCGAACGTTGAATGAGGGTGATGGGTGTTCGTTGGTTGAGGCAGAGAAAGCCTTCGTGCAGGGCAAAGGCAACTACCGAGCCGCGTTGGTTGCGATGTTTACGTCGGACGCATTCTTGAACAAGCGTCGCTAGTAGCGCCAAACGTTTCCGGAACAAAGAAGGACGTCCACATGACATCATTTAACCGCCGACGAATGCTTGAACGCCTGGGCCTTTTGGCCTCAGCTCCCCTCTTGGCCCCCATAGCGCGCAATTTGGTGCGAGAAGCACAGGGCGCTCAGGTGGGTAAACGGCGCTGTGCCATTGTGATGGTTATCGGCGAAAACATGCCCGAAAAACCGGCGCACGGTATTCTGCCCGCATCAGCCGAGACTGTTGCAACTGGCGGTTGGGGAAAGGTCAAGGACGTACTTCGTCTGACCACTGACGCGCCCCCCGAGCTCTTGGCCCCGATGCGTGCCTATTGGTCGAAAATGGCCGTGGTTGATGGCCTGAAAATTGTGAAAGATGAAGTGGGCGGCGCCTATCAGCACGGGTTGGGTTTCGCTGTTCTATCAGGTGCACGTACGTTGGAGCGGTCGCCTGAAACTGGTGGCAAGCCAAGTGCCATGACAGTGGATCGACATGTGGCCAATGTCCTTGGCAAGGATACGCCCATGGCCAGCATTCTCTTTGGTGGCTCGCGGGCAGGCAGCACCTTTGCGGCGGGTGAGCAAAAGCCTGTTTCGGAATACAGCGACCCGGCCAATCTGTTTGCAGCGCTGGCAGGCAAAGGCAGCGGCAGCGTTCCCGCTGGGGGAACCAGCAATGGCGCCAAACTGCAGGCGCGCTTACTAGATGTGATGCGGGGGGATATCAAGCGCCTTCAGATGGAATTGGCTGGATCAGAGCGGCAGCGCTTGGAAGACTACCTGGCGGCCATCGATAACTACGATAAGCGCCAAGCGGCCCTTGCAGAGGCATTGCAAAGTGGCAACTGCGCCGAGCCCCCTATGCCTGCTGGAAAAACGGAAGCTGAGAAGATTAGCTCAATGTTTCCGATGGCCGGCCTTGCGCTCCGTTGTGGTTTGACCAATGTCATCGGTGTCAGTGTGGGCCATGGGTTTGGGCACGACGATGCCGGTGGCTTTGGACCCGACGTGTTTGGCGGCAGCTATGGCGCGCACGACTTTAGCGGCGCGGTCTATGCGCCACAATACAAGAAGCTTTACCACTTCATGCTCAAGCACGTTGCGGACTTGCTCGGAACGTTGGGGCCGCTCGTCGATGGCACATCTTTCTTGCTGATGCCGGGAACCACCATCACCGATCAGGGGCATCACTCAATGTCGAGAACGGGAGGCGTGTACTTCGATGGTTCGGCCACGCTCAAGACAGGCGGCACGTACACGATGTTTCCACAGTCGAATGCGCCGCGTTTTGCCGATCTTCTTTGTACTTTCACCCACGCAGCGGGCGCACCGGCAGATAAGTTCAATAGCGGAATCGTGATTCCATCGCTGTTGGCGTAGGTACTTTCGCCGGGAGTGGATGTGACAACGATGCCTCGAACAGGGGTTGCGCAGCTCTTTGTTGCATTGGTTTTCGGGCTGGGTGGATGTGGTGCGGAGACGCCATTAAGCGCCGAAAACAAGATCGATAGCGGCGCTGGCGGTGGCAGCGCCAGTGGCAGCGCAACACCAAAACCAGATGGGGGCGCTGGCGCCACTGGCATGTCCGGCAACACTGGGGTGTCCGGCAACACGGGTGCTCGCGTTTTGATGGAACCATCCGGGCGGGATTCACCTCCGGCATTTTCCCCTGAACTGGTGCTGCTAACGCTTGTGGGGGGCGTTTCGGATCAATTCATTCGGAGCGTTGGATTCAACGCCGATGGCTCGATCACGGCTTCTGGCAAAGGATTCGTTGTTACCGCGGACGCGAAGGGACGCAACGTAAAGGTGCAGGGGGACGTCACTACGGCGGATACGGAAGGCTTTCCCAGTTTTCCAAGCTTGCCAGGAAAGCCAGGACGCCTTTACGAAGACGCGCGCAACGGTTTGCACTATCGCATCGGCTACGAACAAATTGGGGGCAACTTGCAGCGGCCTATTTTCCGGGCGTTCGCGTCCGAATCGGCCACTGAGCCACTGTGGGGTTTCTGGGAAGCCAGCAAGTCACGGCTTGAAGAGAAACGCCTGACCGCCGATTCGCGATGCTACCAGGTGTGGGCCATGCCCAAGGGCCACATTGGCATTCAGTGCTGGTGTGACGGTGGCAATTCCGTACTGGAAACCGATCCCAAGTCGCTGGACGACGCAAAGACGTGGACCGATGACCAGTCCTTTCAAAAAGGCGCCGGAGGTACATCATCGCTCTATGGGTTGGTTGATCCGGCCACCGGCACGATCGTCTCTGGCACATTCATTGGCACCCATGTGGCTCACGTGATCACGGACAACTGGGGGCGCGTTTACGGCAGTCGTCCGGCCAACCAGCGACAAACACGCGTCGGCCCAGACAATCCCTTCGGCATGCCGGAGAACGCGGGTGCAGGCTTCTTTGTGCTGGATCCCTCACTGCGCAAGGTGCTGCTGAACATTCGGTTGGGTGGCACTTCCGAAACTGGCATCCAAAGGTTTGCCGTTATGGCCATCAACGACCAGGGATTGTTGGTTCTAGGCGGAACCAGCAATGCTCCTGATGTACCCGCCCTTGGCGAAGCCTTGCAACAGATGGCCGGCGGCGGTCAGGATGGCTTGCTAGCCATCATCCGACTTTGGTGAACAGGACAAGACGTTTCGCTATGAAGCGGTGCCTCGGCACCCGCGAGGAATCAGGCCTTGAGCGGTGGAATGCTGATTTGTAATAGCTACGACTTGATCTGACACCTCTAAGAAAAAGGGGGTTACCCTGGCTGTGACGATAAACCGCAGCCACGGAGCGGAATTGCTCCAGAGAGGTAACCCCCAAGATGACTACAGATCAGAAAATCATAAA
>JANRKS010000020.1:0-118488 GCA_033763315.1 Deltaproteobacteria bacterium | reverse complement strand
GATCACGCCCACGATGTCGTCGCCATCGGCCAGCTTCGCGAACTTGCGCCCCGAGCGCGTGGACAACTCACGGTGCGGATCCAACGAAAAACGCAGACCAAACCCGCCGCGGCTCATCGCCAATGCGAACGTGCCCGGCTTAATCGCCTTGTCAGACACATTCAACGCTCCCACAACGCGTTCCCCGTCGCGGAAGTTAAACAGCTTCTGAATTGGCTCGCCATACCCCGTGGACGCAGGCACATCCACCGCGCGCATCACGTAGCAGCTGCCGGCGTTGGAGAAGATCGCCATCGGCTCTTTGGTGGACATGCGCAACACCGACAACACCGCGTCGCCTTCGCGCACACGCGTCGAAGAGGGATCTTTTAACTCACGCACGCGCTTGAGCCAACCGTCGCGTGTGAGCACCACCGTGACTTCTTCATCGGCGATGAACGCGTCAGCTGAAAACTCAACGTCCTCGGAGCCGGGGCCGCCGATCCGCGTGCGGCGCTTTTCGTTGTATTGCTTCGACACCGCTTCAAGCTCTTCGCGAATCACGCGCCACAAGCGCTTCTTGTCGCGCAAGATGGTGCGGATCTCGGTGGCCTTGACTTGTTTGTCGCGCAGCTCTTCCAAGATCAGTTTGATCTCAAGCTTTGCCAGTTTGTAGAGCTTAAGCTCCAAGATGGCTTCCGTTTGGTCATCGTCCAGCGGGAAGCGTTTCATCAGTTTGCCTGCGGCGTCTTGCTTGCCGTCGGACTTCCGGATGATCTGGATGGCTTCGTCCAGCACGTCGAACACCACGCGGAAGCCCTCCAAAAGATGGATGCGCTTCTCCAGCGCCGCGAGCTCGAACTCAAAACGCTTGGTGACGACCTCTTCCCGGAAGTTGAGGAACTCTTCCAGGATGCCGCGCAAGTTCAGCCGCATCGGCCCGCAGATCTCGCGGTTCTGCGTGGGCACCAAACACGTCATGTTGACGTGAAACGAAAGCTCCATCGGTGTGTGCTTATAAAGGTACGCCATCACCAACGCGGGATCGGAACCGGGCTTAATCTCAAGCACGACGCGCACGTCCGCTGTGGATTCATCACGCACATCTGTCAACATCGCCAACTTCTTGTTGATGATGACTTCGGCGATCTTTTCCACCAACGTCGACTTCGTGACGTTGTAAGGGATCGAGGTGATCACGATCTGAGGCTTGCCGCCTTTGGGCGTCTCCAATTCCCATTCGCCACGCAAGCGAATCGGACCTTGCCCCGTTTCATAGATCTCACGCAGCTCCGATCGGGAGTTCGTCACCAGACCGCCCGTGGGGAAATCTGGCCCCTTAATGAACTTCAGTAGATCTTTGGTTTCAAGGTTGCGATCGTTGGCCAGCGCAATCGCGGCCGCACACAGTTCAACCATGTTGTGCGGCGGAATGTTCGTGGCCATACCCACCGCGATGCCCGTGCATCCATTCGCGAGCAATTGCGGCACGCGCGAGGGCAACACCATCGGCTCTTCCAGCGAGCCGTCGTAGTTGGGGCGGTAGTCGACCGTGCCCTGGCGAAGCTCTTCGAGCACTTCCATCGCCATGGGCGCCAGGCGCGCTTCGGTGTAGCGCATCGCCGCGGGCGCATCGCCATCCAATGAGCCGAAGTTGCCGTGGCCATCCACCAAGCGGTAGCGCAACGAGAAATCCTGCGCCATGCGCACCAATGCTTCGTATGAAGATGTATCGCCGTGCGGGTGGTACTTACCAAGCACTTCACCCACGATGGCCGCGCACTTTCGAAAGCGCGCGTCCGGGTACAGATGAAGGTTGTTGAACATGGCGAACAAGATGCGGCGTTGCACGGGCTTAAGCCCGTCGCGCACATCCGGCAAAGCGCGTGACGTGATAACGCTAACGGCATAATTCAGATACCGGCGGCGCGCTTCGTCCGCCAAAGACGTATCGGCGGGAGGTTCGCCTCCCTCTGTCAGGTCAACTTGCTTCGTGGCCATCCGACCGCGACCCTACGAGACGCGCACCACCCGGTCAAGAAACGCCGGCGCTTGCTTCGCAGTGTTTTTGCCGGGAATATTTGGCGATCTAGCGAAAGTTCGCGCGCCACAAACGCAATCGGCCCGGGGGCGTGAACCTCCAGGCCGATGTGTTCCCGTGTGAGCAAAAGCTCAACCGGTGTTTTAGCTGCGCAGCTTCGTCTTCTTCTTGTTCCAGTTCTTGGGCGGCTTCTTGTCGGACGAATCCGGATCCGAAGTGGAGTAATCAATCCAGCGGTAAGAAGGCGGCGGCCGCACATCCACATGAACGAACATGGAACGCGGGTAAAGCCCGATACCCATGCCACCCGCGTCCAGGGTTTCCACGAACGCTCGCAGTTGCTTCGGGTGCACGCCCTCAATGCGAATGTCGGACGCCGAAGCTTTGTAGTGGTAGCTGGTGGTCTTGCGTTGGTTGCGGAAGCCCGACAACAACTCAAGCGGCTTGTTGTAGTGATCGTAGATGTGGGAAAGGATCGTTAACAGGCGCGGCTCGATGTCCTTTTCGGCCTCGGTGCGCTTGCAACGGAACAAGTGCGTGATCGCCTTGAGGGCATCGATGTTGTACGAGCCGTCCTCGTTGTAGATGTTGACCTTGAGATCTTCGTTGCTGGCGATGTTCACCAGGTGAAGGTTTCCCGAGGGAGGAGGCAACGGCGTGGCCAACAGCTTTGATTCGGCCACAGCGTAGCCGTGCGGCTTCGCGTGGCGTGCTTTGCGCCGGCTTCGGGCTTTCGCTTTCGGCTTGGCGGATTTTTTGGCGGGGCTGGCCTCGGTTTTTTCAACCGGAGCCGCAGCCTCACCATCATCATCCGGTTCAGCTCCCACCAGCTTCGAACTGGTGGCCGAACCGGCATATGCATCGGCAGCGATGGGGAGGCCCAACACAGCCGCGAGCGGGAAAAGCAACAACCGCATGAGCCTCTACACTTCGGCAGTCTGTGGATAAAAGTCAACTTGCATCTGCGCCTCAACCGTAAAAAACGCCCGCCAACCCTAACGCTTTGCGGGATCCATGCAAGTTTCTATGTAACCTATGTCGCTGAAATTTAAGGATTCCATTGCCTTCGCACCGGCCTAGGGCCAATCTGCTAGTATCCGCGGCCTCGTGGACTGGAAAGACACCCTCTGCTTACCCCAAACCCAGTTTCCCATGAAGGCCGACCTTGCGCGTCGTGAGCCTGAGTGGCTCGCGCGCTGGGAATCCGAAGGCCTTTACACCCGCATCCTCAAGGATAGGGCGGAGGCCAACGCACCCGCGTTCGTGTTGCACGATGGCCCCCCCTACCCCACGGGCGGCATCCATTACGGCACGTTGCTCAATAAGGTGCTCAAGGACATTATCGTCCGCGCGCAGTTGTTGAGCGGCAAGGCCGTGAAATTTGTCCCCGGCTGGGATTGCCACGGCCTGCCGATCGAACACCAAGTGGAGCAAGAGGTCACCAAGGCCCGCAAGGCCGAAGGCAAACCCGACGCGGCCACGGAAGCGGGGGACGCTGGTCTTGGTTTCCAAAAGGCAGGGTTGTCGGCCATCGAATTTCGCGCCCGCTGCGAGGCGCACGCCCGCAAGTACGTGGACGTGATGCGCGCTGAGTTTAAACGCCTCGGCTGCTTGGGCGACTGGGATCACCCCTATCTTACGCTGTCACGCGACTACGAAGTGGCGATCATCAAACAGCTGGCGGGTTTTGCGCGCGCCAATCTGCTTTACCGCGCCAAGCGTCCCGTGCACTGGTCCATCCCTGTGCGCACGGCCTTGGCTGAAGCCGAAGTGGAATACAAAGAGCACACCTCGCCTTCGATCTACGTGCGCTTTCCGCTCTTGCCTGGCCAAGCGGCCGTGGAAGCCACTTTCGGCAAGACGCCCGCATCGCTTGTGATCTGGACCACCACGCCCTGGACGCTGCCCGCCAACTTGGCGGTGGTTGCCAACCCAGCGCTGGCGTACGTGGGCATTCCCGTCACGTTGGCGAACGGCGAACAAGAGACGTTGATCGTGGCAGAAGGCCGCGCCGAAGCCTTTTTGGCCGCGGTCGCCGGACCCGAAGGTCCCGTCAAAGCGGCGCCGCAAGCCGAATGGGTGCCGATCCCGAAAGACGCCTTCGTCGCATGGAAGGGCGTCCGCTATGCACATCCCTTCATCTCGCCGCCCAAGTCCGACAAAGACTTTCGCCTGTGGTTTGCCGATCACGCCACACTCGAAGCCGGAACCGGCTTGGTTCACACAGCGCCCGGACACGGTGTGGAAGACTACGCTGTGGGCCGCGATCAGGGCCTCGAGATCTACGCGCCCGTGGGCGAAGATGGCCGCTTCATCGCGGAGGTGCCGCATTGGGCGGGCATGGGTGTGTTCGAAGCAAACCCGCACATCGTGAAGTTCTTGGCGGCTTCGGGGCACTTAGTGAACCGACCCGGCGAAACGCTGCGCCACTCGTATCCGCATTGTTGGCGCACGAAGAGCCCACTGATTTTCCGCGCCACCAGCCAATGGTTTGCGCGGTTGGGTGATCTCGGCGATCCCGCGTCCCTGCGTGAAAAATCACTCGCAGAGATCGAGAAAACCCAGTGGATCCCCGCGTGGGGCCGCGATCGCATCCACGGCATGATCGAAGTGCGTCCCGATTGGTGTCTGTCGCGCCAGCGCGTGTGGGGCGTGCCCATTCCAGCTTTGCGTGATCCACAAACGGGTGAAGCCTTCACGTCGGCCGAACTGATGGAACACGTGGCCGAGATCTTTGCCCGCGAAGGCTCAAACGCTTGGTTCGAGAAGCCGCTGGCCGAACTTGTGCCGCCGGGCTTTGACCTGCGCGGCAAACCTTTGTCGGCCTATGAAAAAGGCAACGACATCGTGGACGTGTGGTTTGAATCGGGCGTGTCGTGGGCCGCTGTGGCCGAAGGCAAGCTGGTGCCCACGGGCGAGAAGGTGGACCTTTATCTCGAAGGCGCCGATCAGCACCGTGGTTGGTTTCACTCGTCGTTGCTGGCGTCTGTGGCCACGCGAGGCAAGGCGCCGTACAAGGCCGTGCTCACCCACGGCTGGGTTTTGGATGAACGCGGCAAAGTGTTCTCGAAGTCCGAAATCGCCAAGGCGCGCGCCCAGGGCGTGAAGATCGATTACATCGATCCCGGCGAATACATGGAGAAGAACGGCGCCGAAGTGCTGCGCTTGTGGGTGGGCAACGCGGATTACCAAGCCGACGTTGTGTTCTCGCAAACCATCATCAAGCAGCTGTCGGAATCTTACCGCCGCATCCGCAACACCTGCCGCTTCTTCTTATCCACGTTGGGTGACTTCGATCCGAAGCAACACAGCGTGGCCGAAAAAGATTTGCGCCCATTAGACCAGATGGCGTTGGCTTTGCTGCGCGAGCGGAACCTCAAAATCATCGACGCCTACGATCGCTATAGCTTCCACGAAGTTGTGCGGCAGCTGGTTGAATTCTGCATCGTCACATCGGCTGAATACCTGGATCCGATCAAAGACGCGCTTTATTGCGAAGCGCCCGATAGCCGCGCCCGTCGCAGTGTGCAGACCGTGCTCAACGAAATGATCCGCACGATGACCACGTGGTTGGCTCCCATCTTGTGCTTCACGGCGCAGGATGTGGCCGACGAACTGCTTCGCATGACGGGCGTGCCGTTCGACGTGCACGGGCAGCTAAGGCCGGCTCCCGTCGCGCCGGATGAAGATCACCTAGCCTCGTGGGCCATGGTGCGCGACGGCCGCGCCGCGGTGTTGGCACAACTTGAAGCCTTCCGCGCCCAGGGGAATAAAAGCTTGGACGCACAGGTTATCGTGAAGCCAAGCGCTGCCGACCGCAGCCGCTGGGAATCCATCGTGGACGTCATGGCTGAACTGTGTGTGGTGTCGCAAGTGACGGTGGCTGCCGAAACGGCTTCGGGCCCCACCGAGGTGTCAGTCGTGGCCGCTACGTTGCCGCAGTGCCCTCGCTGCTGGCGTCATTTGGCGCCTGTGGCCGCAGGCCCGCACCCTCTACTCTGTGGTCGTTGTGCCGATGTCATAGCCGCGGGCCCGAAAGCCAGTTAGGTTGGAGCTACACGTGAGCAAACGTAAATACATTCTGTTTTCGTGTCTGGGCATTCTCACCATCATCTTGGACCAATGGTCGAAGGTGTGGGCACGCGGCGCGCTCAAGACCTTGCCGTTCGGCGAAAAACAAACGTGGATCCAGGGCTACTGGGACATGCGCTACTCGGAGAACCCCGGGGTGGCGTTTGGCATGTTTCAGAACCTGCAGGGTGGTCGCGTGATCCTCACGCTTGTGGCCGCGTTCGCCCTGACGATGGTCGTGCTTTATTTGCGCAAGTCTGAAGATGGCCACACCCGTTTGCACGCGGCGCTGGGCCTCATCGGCGGTGGCGCGATCGGCAACTTGATCGATCGCATCACTTTGGGGCGTGTCACCGACTTCATCGTGTGGCGCTACAAACAATACGAGTGGCCCGCGTTCAACATCGCTGACGCGGCGTTGGTGATTGGCGTGGGCTTGATGGTGCTCGACATGCTGTTGGCGCCCAAAGCGCGTCTGGCCGATAAGGCCTCGTCCGACGCTTCTGCGTAGGCGCGGCCACGTCGCATGCGCCCCATTCTGTTCGACACGGGAATCAACCTTCCCTTTTTGGGGCCGCTCAATTTCCCAGCCTACTTCACGATGCTCACGCTCAGCTTCTTGCTGGGCGTGTGGATGACCAGCCGCGAGGCGCCGAAGCTGGGCCTCCACAAAGACACCATCATCGACATGAATTTGTGGATCGTGGTGTGGGCCATCATTGGCGCGCGTGTGCTGCACGTGTTCGCCGATGGCCACTTCATGGATTACGTGAACCTGTGCATGAATCCCACGCTCGTCAAAGCTGTGGATGCAAAGGTGGCCGTGTGCCAAACGAGTGCGCAGTGTGGATACGACTACGTGTGCAATGTGGCCACGCAAACTTGCCACCCGCCGCGCGATTGTTTGGCAGCCATCAAAGTGTGGCGCGGCGGCTTGGCTTACTATGGCGGCTTCGTTTTCGCGTCCGTGTTTGGTCTGTGGTTCGCACGCAAACACAAGCTGGGCATGTGGAAAGTGGCGGATCTGACGTCACCGTGGATCGCGTTTGGTCTTGCGCTCACGCGCATCGGTTGTTTTTTGAACGGCTGCTGCTTTGGCAAAGTCACGCACGGCCACATGGGCGTGCACTTTCCCTATAACTCTGCCGTGTTTGAACACCAACGTGACTTGAACCTCATCACGGCTTACCAGAACCCGCTGCCCGTTCACCCCACCCAGCTTTATTTGGCGGCCCTGAACCTGCTGACCTTCGCGCTGCTTTACTACCTGATTCGGCCGCGCAAGCGCTTCGATGGCCAACTGTTCGGTTGGCTGCTCATTGCCAAAGGTGTGTTTCGATCCATCGTGGAGATCTGGCGAGACGACGACCGTGGCGTGTTCTTGGGCGGCTACGTATCCACGTCGCAGCTCATCTCATTGCCGCTCATCGCGCTCGGGGTGTACCTGCTGTGGCAGCTGCCTCGACAGGTGCGCGGAGGCGCTTTGGTGGCTTGACCGCGCGTGTCTTTGCGACAGCAAGCGCACCATACATCGCGCCCACCTTGGGCGTGGCGACCTAAGTGGTTGTCTGCACAAGGCCTACACGTCGAAAGCGGGTCCCGCACCTAAAGGAGGGTCCCCGGGGGTGTTCGCTGTTTCACCTGCCCGTTGGTCGCGTGGTGCCCCAGTAACAACAGGTGTTGTCTGGCGCGCAACAGGCAAAGGGTCCCTGAACACGTTTAAAGCGTTGTTTTAGTAACATAAGTTACCAAACATCGATGGCACAACAGCTGCAATAGGAGAGGACAAGGGGATTTTCCCGAAATGGCAAACCGCGGGCAACCGCGCGACGCAAAGCCGACGGAGCTCAACGAGCTGGCCGGGTTACCGAAGGAGGGCGAACGATGACGAAGGCAATTTGGAACTCGTTGGGTGTGCTGTTGGTGGGTGGCGCGGTTGGGTGTGGCGCGGCTGGGCAAGATGGTCCCGCATTGTTGCAGGACGATCCCATCGGGCAGGGGTTAGCCTCTGAAAATGGTCTGTCCGCCATTAACGGCTTGTCGGCGATCAATGGTCTTGTGGCCAGCAATGGGCTCATGACCGCCAATGGTCTTTCCACCATCAATGGGCTCTCCACCATTAACGGTTTGATGGCCAGCAACGGCTTGATGACCAGCAACGGTGGACGAGCCACGGTGGAATACCTGGCGAAATGCGCGCTGGGCAACGGCGACTACATCGACAAGCAAGATCAAGGCGGGGCTTGGTACCGGTATTACGGACGCCTCGGCATTGGCTCTGGATGGAAGTCGGGGTCTTGTGACGGTGCCTGCCAGGAACGAATCTCGGCCTGCATGATGGCCCACATGAACAGCACGGGTAACCACGTGCCCATCTTCGTGAACGGTGACAGCGACAAGATGCCATCCGTGGGCATGAGCTTGCCAACCGATTCCGGTAGCGACGCCATCATTCAAGAAGGCGTGTTTTTCGGCAACATGCTCGCGTCGAATCCACCCAGCGCCTACTTCGTAAAGGGCGACGGCTTCAAGGCAAGCATTCCGGGCCGGTTGGGCGCCAACTCGGGGAACCCATACAAATCATGGAGCGGTTATCGGTCGGACACAGGCGCCTGGATCGATGGCATTGCAGCCGATCTTTGCATGACCAAGCAATTGCCTGACAACGAGCACTTCGACTTCATCAACTGCGGCCGCGCGGATTACGTTGGCGATTACTACCACGGGTACTGGCAAAACGTGATGACCACCTATGTGAACCGCAACTACAACGGCGCGGTGACACAGAACTTCTCGCCCTTGACGTTGAACTTCAATAGCGAAGGGCTGGGCTTCCGAACACAAAGCCGCGCCCATGTGTGGACAACCACGAGCAACTTCGAGTTCAAGAACACGGTTAACCGTATGGCCACGGGCAACCTGGAGATTCAGTCGGTGGCAGGGAGCAACGCGCTTTGCTCGAACAACTGGGGCGAGCACATCGTTATCACGAAGAACACCGGCGAACCGTTCTCATTGACCTCGCTCAAGGTTCACGTGGGTAACGCCTCCACCATCACGGGCTACAAGAAGGGCACAACAACCCGAGTGACACGGACCTTGTCGACAGGCTTGAACAACGTGACGCTTAACTGGGATGGCTTGCTGAAGGTAGAGATTCGGCAAAACCAAGGCGCCTGCATCGACGACGTCGCAGTGAAGACATAAGCAACCCAAGCACATTTGCCCAAAAGCCGGCTTCACCGTCGGCTTTTGGCCTTTTCGAACGCCGTGAAAAGCGCGGCGAAAGCCGATCCCTGGGATCGGCTTTTCGCTTTTGGGGCGATCACATCAATAAGGCCGGCGGGTTCCCCCGGCCGGCCCTAAAGACGAGCAGCAGCGTGCGTTCAGTTGGGACCGGGAACGTTCACCGCGATTTTCAGCAGTTCAGTGTTCGTGGTGGCAAACAGAGTTTTACGGTCCGAGCCGCCGAATGCCACGTTCGTAAGCCCAGCCGTAGGCGTGAGTCCTTCGATGGCGCCAATCTTGGTGCCATCGTTCTTGAACACCACGATGCCTGGAGAATTGGCCACGTAGACATTGCCAGCACAATCCACCACGATGCCGTCAGGTGCTTTCAAACCGGAAGCGAACTCGACCGCGGGCCCCGTGGACCCATCTGCCTTCACTTCGTATTTCCACAATTTCCCGGCCAACGCCCAACCACCACTGTCCAGCTGATCAACGCCAGAAATCGCTCCGACGTAAAGGGTACGTCCGTCTGGCGACAACGCGGTTCCGTTGGGATGCACGCGGTCTGCGTCCACGACGGTGACTTCTCCGCCTGGAGCCATGTGATAAACCTTCGTGCTGCCAGCCGCAGGCGCGCCTGGGTTCTTGCCTACGATGTGAGCCTGCCACAGCGGATCGGTGAAATAGATGTGGCCATCGGAGCGGACAGTCAGGTCATTCGTTACGTTGAAGGTTTGAGTCATCATCTTGTCAACAACCTTCGTCTTCACCTTATCAACGAGGTTGATGGAGGTGATCGATCGGTCGGCGATGTGCGCGATAATGAGCTTTGTAAGATCCGCCGACAGTGCCATGCCGTTGACTCCGGCGTCAGCAAGCCACTCAACCGTCATGTTGTTTTCGGGCGTGTGCTTCCAGATCTTCGAGCTTGAGGCCATCCGCCAGAACGCGTCCTTTTGTCCATCGGCAGCTGGTTCAGCTGAGCGCTGCAGATCCGAGAAGAACAATGCTTTTTGCGACTCAACCCAAATGCCGCCTTCACCACCCTTGAGGCCATCCTTCACAAGCGTCAGCTTTCGCATAGCTTCCGCTGGGAGAGGATCCCCGTAGGTCATTCCAGCAGGGCACTTGAAGTCGGATGCGACATTCACAGCCACAGCCTGCCCCGCAGCGCCGCCTGCATTTCCAGCCGCGCCGCCTGCAGCACCGCCCGCTCCACCTGCGGCGCCTGCAGCACCGCCCGCTCCGCCTGCGGCACCTGCAGCACCGCCGGCACTTCCTCCGCTGCCACCGGCAGCTTTACCACCGCCGCCACCAGCAGAAGAACCACCGCTACCTCCTCCACCGCCCCCACCACCCGCGCTATCGTCGTTGCTCTTGCTGTCAGACGAGCAAGCCGCCAAACCGCCCACGAACGCGAGCGCCATCAAAGATCCTAGAAATTGCTTCTTCATAATTTAGCCTCCAATTGGTTTCCTACGTTGAAGCGAAACGTTCGCTTCCCCCCAAGGTCGTTAATTCATCGGTTCCATCACCACGAGTACGGGCATCGTCATGTGAATGGCGTTGTCCATGCCCGTGACCTGCGCCACCAAGCTGTGAGCGCCCTTCGCAAGCGCGGGATACGTGAACATTGGCATGGCCGGTGAAGCCACTTCGCCAACCTTTGTGGCGCCGTCGAAGAACTCAACCTTTTGCCACATGAAGCCTGCCGCGAATCCCACTGTTACTGTGCGAGCTTCGCCGGCTTTTCCGTGAAGAGGCATCGACGTGAAGTGTGCACGGCGGGGCGCAAACATCTGGCCCATCATTCGGTTGTAATGAAAGGCGGAAAAGATCTTCGCGACGTCGGCGTTAAGCAACCAGCTCTTCATCAAGTCGTCTGCGGCTGCGAATGCCGCCACAGGTGCAAGGTCGGACTGCGTGGCGGCGAAGATCGCCTTGTGTTCACCAAGGTAACCCATCTCTTTGGGCGCGGGCTTCAAGGGTGCGGCGCCATTGGTCATTCGAGCATCAATGAGCTCTTGCAAAAAGGGCAGGTAAAGCGCGGCGCTATCCACGATGGCATGCGTTTGGCCCCCGTGCGCAGCCAAGGCCCATTGGGCACCGAGATCACGCCCTGATTTGAATTGCGCCGACGAAGCCGCAAGACCCGATATGATCGAAAGCGGCGCGTATGTGAACATACCCGGCACATTCAAGAAGGGATCGGTAGCGCCCGTTGGCTTCTTTGCCATAGCGAGGTTTTCCGAAGCCAACTTGTTTTGGAAAAAGCCGATGGTCTTCTCTGGATGTGTGGCAGCGAAGTCATTCGCAAAGCTGTTGATCAAGCTCTCCACGAACAGAGGCACCGTGGCCACTTCGGGACGAGTGCTGGCGGTCGCCAACGCAGCGAGAGCGGCATCTGCGCTTGCCACGGTGGGAGCCGCGCCGGTGCTGCTCAGCAAGCCCCAGCCGTTGGCGCGGGCGAATTTTCGCTGCCCCTCGAACAAGGCGAACTCGCCCGCCTTGCCAGCGCCCAAAGCCATACCGGGCGAGAAGTGAAGCAAACCCTTGATCGGCGTTGTGCCTTCGGGCAACCAAAGGTTCCAGGTGATACCGTCGACACCCGTGTGCTCTAGGATCTTGAGGTCGGGAATCGCCTTGGGTGCGGTGACTTTGAAATCGTCGATGAACAGATCCCCACCTTTGGCAGATCCTCCAAAGCCCACTTCACCAATCACCTGCTTCATCGCCGTGTATGTGTACGTTTGGTGATCGATAAAGGTGTCGCCCTGATTGATGGCGGCATAGACCGTTAGGCTTGTGTCGCTGACTTTCTTTGTTGTGACTTCAAGCGTGTAAACCTTATCGCCTGCTTCGGGTGCCAAATAGGCGTACGCGCTGCCCATCGGCGATTGGCAGATATTTACGATCGTTGGCACCTTCCAGTATTGAGGTGAACAATCCATGTCTGCCCTTAGGCTATCGACGTCGGTCACGCCGACGGGGCCGGCAACACCGTTGTTGATGGTGAAGCCCACAGCGCGGGAGTCAGATCGCTTGTTGTCGCCTGACAAAACGAAATACACGCTCGCCAAACCAGTTGATTGAAACTTCATCGACGCGGTGAACTCGGTGAACCCGACGGTCCCCGTATCGTCTGGTGTTGTGTCGTAGTAGGCCACGGCCTGCATATCAGCGGCGATCTTCACGCGGCCGCCCATCGTGGCGTCGTGTGTGATGGCCGGCGTCTCCGCACGCGAGAACGTCTTGAACTTTCCTGTGAGATCAGCGGGCGCAGCGAAGTTGATATCTATCGGCAACGTACCCGCCGTTGCGATGGGCGTTCCCATTTCCAGCATGAAGGGCGGCGGCTCTGCGCCTGCTTGCCCACCCATGCCACCTGCGGCGCCGGCTGTGCCGCCCGCCATGCCGCCTGCGGCTCCGCCAGATCCACCAGCATTGCCAGCCACGCCTCCCGCGCCACCTGTTGCAGACGCCCCGCCCTTGCCTCCAGAACCTCCACCGGCCTGCCCACCGCCACCGCCATCACCACCGGCTCCGTCGTCGCTTGAACTGCTGCTGCCGCACGCGGCACCCAACAAAACAAGTCCAAGCAAAGCCACCTTCGAAGAAAACCCACACGCCACTCTAGTCATAACTTACTCCTCTAGGGCGCCCAGGCCCCTGTCATCGCGCCGGACAAAAATGACAGTGCTCCGCCAAGGTAAAGGCGAGCAAAGGACCGTCATATGTGCAGCCTCAGCTAGAAGCGCGACCTTAACCTTGAATAGAACTTAGGTGCACAGGAAAAACGAACGATGCTGCGACGATCCCATCTTGTTACGCCCCCCACCGTTCCCATGCCCGGCCGTGAACAGTCGGTGTCCGCCAATCGGACTAACGAATCACCGGCAAACTTCCCCCCCTGTCGCAAGACCGCTTCGCACGTTCCTCTCTTGGCCCTGAGCTGCATGCGCCTCTCGATAATGCGGCGTCAAGCCATAGCTATTTGGATCTACTTGGCAATACGAAAGAGCCTGGCCGGGTGGCCAGCTCTTTCGTATTTGTGCGCTCGCGCTCCACATTTTCGATGTTCCTAGGCCTTTAGCCCCATCTTCAGCCGCTCCGTGAAGATATACTTTAGCAACTATGGTCCTCGCAGGTTGTTCGCGAAGTTGTGGAGTGCTGGCCTTCTTGACCTTGACTCTAGGCGCAAGCGCCATCGGTTGTACCGGCATGGTTAGCCAAGAGAACTCTGGCGGCGGCGGAGAAGGAGGCGCAGGTGGTGATGGGTTTGTGCCCGAGGTGCCGATTGACCCTTCGTCGAACCCGCCGAAGGTGGATGCATCAGACGAATGCAAAGGTGTGTCGCGCATGGGTCCAGCGCCCATGCGCCGCCTCACCAATCTTGAATACGCCAACACCTTGCGAGATCTTCTCAACCGTTCCGATGGAAGAGATCTCGTGGCCACCTTTCCTCTCGAGGGCGCCGGTCACGGCTTCGACAACAACGCGAACACCAGCTCCATCCCAAAGCTGCGCACCCAAAAGATGTTTGAGGCCACACGTCGAGCCACGGATGCTTTTGATCCAGTCAAAGAGCTCAAGTGCCCCGCCACAGCAGTGACAGAGGCATGCGTGCGCGACTTCATCACAGCGTTTGGCACAAGGGCTTATCGACGGCCGCCCACCACCGAAGAGGGCGCGGTGTTGCTCAAGCTCTACAATGGTCTGGGCGCTGAATTTTCCGTGAAAGAGAAGCTCGACACCGTCGTTCAGTCGATGCTGCTTTCTCCCCAATTCAATTTCATGGCCGAAGTTGGCGACGCCAGCCTTCCCAGCAAAGAAGCCGGCTACGTGAGTGTTTCAGCCTTTGAACTGGCAACGCGTTTGTCCTACTTCATTTGGGGAACGATGCCCGACGCCGAGCTCTTTGCCGCTGCGCAATCAAAAGAGTTGTTGCAGACCAGCGTCATACAAGCACAGGTCAAGCGAATGTTTGGTGACCCCCGCACCCGCGAAAGCGTTCGCAATTTTGCAGACCAATGGACCGAGCAAGATCGCCTCACCCGCATCAAGGATGCCAACGTTTTCCCTTCTTGGAACGAACTCGTTGCGAATGATCTAAGGGCCGAAACAACCAAGTTCATCGAGAAGAGCGTGCTCGACGCTCGCGATGGCTGGAAACACCTTATGACGGGTCGAAGCGGATTCGTGACCGCAAGGACCGCGCCGATCTATGGCGTGGACGTGCCTTCAGGCAACGCCAGCGGTGGCCTATCAGAAGTAACGCTGCCCGAAACGCGCCCGGGCTTCATGACACGTGCAGGGTTCCTCGCTGGTTTTGCGCAGGCCAAATACCCTTCGCCCATTCAGCGCGGCACCTTCGTGCGGCGAGAGCTGCTGTGCCAAGAACTAGGCACCCCACCGCCGGGGGCTGAATCGCAAGCGCCACCGCCCACCCCTGCGGGCGCCACGAATCGGCAGATCAAAACCGCGCACTCACAAATGCCGGCATGCAAGGCCTGCCACCAGCTCATCGATCCGCCAGGGTTTGCGCTTGAATCGTACGACGCCATCGGCCGGTACAGCCTCACGGAAAAAACAGAGTCTGGGCAAACAGCGATGGTGGACACAACAGGCACGCTTTTGGACACAGACGTCGACGGCGACTTCAAAGACGCAGGAGAACTTGTCTCGATGCTTGCCCGCAGCGCGAAGGCCCAAGCGTGTGTGGCCACGCAATGGTTTCGCTACGCACGGGCGCGGCTCGAAGTGCCCGAAGATGAGTGCGCCATTGCCGATCTAGCCAGTGCCTTCAACGCAAGTGGCGGTGACTTTGCCGCCTTGTTCTCCGCGCTTGCGACGTCGGATGGTTTCCGCTTCCGCCCAGCCACCACGAATTAACAGAAGGACCTGCAGATGTCATTTAAAGGTTATGTGCCCGTAAGAAAAGGTTCTTCGATCTCACGCCGTTCGTTGCTCCGCGGTGCGGGCGGCGTTTCATTGGCCCTGCCGTTCCTTGAGGCGATGGAGGGCAAGGCCTTCGCCGCGCCTCCGCAGCGCTTCATTCTGGTTTACCACTCGCAGGGTATGTTCATGGACGAGTGGCAGCCGAAGCTCAAAGCGGGCGGCGCCCCGACCAAAACCGAGTATGCCGCAGACGAGTACGACATGAACTCGCTGTCCGCCGACCTTGCGCCGTACAAGGACGATCTGCTGTTCCTGACCGGCCTCGACAATAAGATCACACCGGGCGGAAACGCTCACGAGGTTGTCTTTAATTATCTGCTCACGGGGAAGAAGGCCACGGGCCAGGGGTTCTTTCAGGCGGGCGGCCCCTCGATCGATCAGGTGATATCGACCAAGATCTATGGCTCGGCCACGCCACGCTCCCGCATCTTGCATCTGGGGCCGAACTCCTCGTGGCACGTTTGCTATTCGGCCAAGAATTCACCCGTAAGCCGCGAATCGAATCCGACGGAGCTCGTGAAGAACCTATTCATGGGCGTCTCCACCGGCGGCCCATCGATGCCCGATCCGCTTGTTGAAAAGGAGCGGATGCGCAACAAGCGAATGCTTGACGCTGTTAAAGAAAGTGGCGACGCCTTGCGCGCCAAATTGGGCGGCGACGACAAGAAACGCGTCGAGGCTTATCTGACGGACCTTAGCGAATTATCAAACGGACTGTCCGCGCCCGTCTTGGCATCGGCCAGTTGCGGAAAGCCCACGGTGAACGGCAACAGTGCCTACGACCCTCGATCGTCGGACCTATCATCCGTGGCGGCGATGGCCTTGGCCTGCGACCTTACGCGCGTGATCACTCTCGACTTCGGTGGACCCGACGGCAACATGCGCAACTACATGAAGCGCCCTGACGGCAAAGCGCTGCCAGGCGATGGCACTGACTGGCACCAGGACGTGGTCCACCGTGCGTGGCAAAGGCCGGGCGAGTTCGGCGGAACGGTCGAAAACATCGCGGAAGCGAAGATGAACTTCCGTGCCGCCGCAAAGTACATGCAGGGCACGTTTGCGAATCTCATCGGCAAAATAAAGTCCGTGCGAGAGGCAGATGGCAGCTCGCTGCTCGACCACACCGCGATCCTTTACGTGAACGAGTTTGGTGAAGAGACGCACGGGTTCAAGAACTACCCGTTCATGATCGCGGGCAAAGCTGGAGGCGCGCTGCGGCCTGGGCGATGGTTAAGGCACAACGGTACGTCCCACCAGCGGTTGCTCTTGAGCATGTTAGCCACCTATATGCCCACCACCGATCCGACGTTCACTTCGTTCGGTGAGCCTGAGTGGAACGTGGGTGGCCCCCTCGCCAACCTAGGTTGAGCCCCGCGTCCACAGCCCCGCTGCCCTCTACCCAGATGCGCGTGAGACCCCTGATTGCTGCGGTTTGCAAATCACAGCAATCAGGGTGGCTGCCAACGCTGCGATAGGCAGCACGGCCAACCCCAACAACAAGCCGCGTTCGCGGGCCGCCGCACCGACCGCGAACGGTAGCAACATGCCGCCCGCGGGAATCGAAAGTTTCAACACCGAAATCACCGGACCCGCGTGTTCCTTCCATGTGAGACCTGCGAAGGCGATCATCAAAGGAAACGGGGCCGAGATTGTCACGCCGGCCACAAACACCAACACCGCAGTTAGCGCGTGTGCGGTGGGCACAAAGAAGAGTGTGGTGAAGGCGATGGTTGCGGAGGCCAAGAAGGCGAGCAAATACAAGCGCAGCCAACGATTGGCCGCGAACAGCCCAATGGCAAGCCTTCCCGCGGCCACACCTGCGAAGAACAGCAACAGCACAAGCTTCGCCGTGGCCGCAGCGAACGCGCGATGATCCACGAGGAATGCCGGCAGGAAGCCGTAGGCCCCCAGCTCAATGCCCACCGATAGGACGCCGAACAAAAATAGAAGTACGACAAGACGTTTGTTCTGGATCTTGATCCCGCCCAAGGGGCGACCGCCGCCGTCACCCGCGGTCTTGTGAACATGTGCAAAGGCAAACACCACGCCGATGGCCAGCGCCACAAGTCCGGTTTGAGTGACACTGCTCCGCCAGTCAAGCGCGTCCAAGCGAGACAGGTAGAACGTAATGGCCATGGCACCAATGGTCACGAAGAAGTGATTGATGTTGATGTACCTTGTTTGGTTTTTCTGATGCATTTCCAATAGCAAGGCATCAGTGCTGCCCTCAAATGCACCCATGCCCAACCCCACGCCAAACATCATCAACGCGTTTATCAGCAAGGACGGCGTCCGATAAAAACCTAAGAATGATGCCGCTATAACGATGCACCCGCACAGAATCACGCGCGGCCGGCCGATGACCTCGCCCAGGAAGCCCGACGCAAAAATGGCCACCGCAAAGCCTGCTTGCTGGACCGCAATCAAGGTGCCGATCTGGGCGGCGCTCAAGCCAATCGTGCTGGCGGCTGCCCCTATGATGGCGAAGCCCACGCCCAAAAACAGCATCGATGCGTAGCACGCGTACGTGATGGCGGTGGTGTTGCGAAGGGCGTAGGCCGGTGCGCGCAAAGAGGCTGTGGTCATGACTTGGTCCTTGTCCCCTGAAATTCGTTAGGCGTCGTTGCCAGAAAGGCTGTGCGTGAACTGGTCCGCCAAGGGGCGCCACGCCGCCAGGATCTCGTCGTAGAGCGGATTCTCTTCATTCCGCTGCAACTTCTTGTTTTCCACCAACCATTGGTACGTTCGGCGAACGGCCTCCACAAAACTCACGGTTTGACGGAATCCCAAATCTTCTTTAGCCGCACTGTTGTCAAAGACGTTGTCGAACTGAAAATTCTCGGCGCATTCACGCGCCGCCTTTGGTAGAGCGCGAACAAGCAGCGAGGTTGGAATGTGAACCAACTCAGGAACCGGCACACCAATCGCTTGCGCGCAGCCCGCAAAATACTGATCCCATGTTTGAACTTCATCGGCTGTGACGTGGTACGCCCGGCCAAACGCCTTATAGTTCCCCACGGCGTTCGCAAACGGCCCGGCAATGTCATTGATATAGAGCGCGCCCCATAGCGACTGACCATCACCATGCGAGATGATCGGCATACCGCGCGCGATGCGATCAAGGAACCGGCTGTTCCACACAAACAGGTCGATCATGTGACCTCCCTCGCCGAACGTCATCGCGGGACGAATGATCGTGACGGGGAATTCACGGGTGTGCGCGGCCATCAACACGTCTTCGCACCGGGCCTTCGCTTTGCCGTACGCCGTTAGCCCACCGATCGGGTGGTTCTCAGTGATCGGGAAGCGAACATAGGGCTTCACGTATGCATCGACTGTGCTGCAGAAGATGTATTGGCCCACTCGGCCGCGAAACGCGCGCACCGCACTTTCGACCTCTTCAGGCAGGTAGGCCACCATGTCAATGACAGCGTCAAAGCGCCCGGCCTGCGCCATCTGCCGCTCGAATGCCGGAAAATCCTTACGGTCACCGACGATGACTTGCGGACGCGGCATACCGGCTGGCACACGTACCTGGCTCTTTCCCCGGTTAAAATGCGTTACTTCGATGCCTCGCTGTTGCAGCGTGTTTGTGATGGCGGTGCTGATGAGGCCCGTGCCCCCGACAATGAGAACTTTCATAACGATCCTTCCTTTAGTGCTTCGGCTTGTCCGTGACCGATACGATGCGAAGAGCCACGCCACCGCCGTGTCGCTGGCCGCGCAGGTTCAGCAAGAACCCCGTGCTCTTCACTTCCTCAGCCGTTACAGCTCCGCTTAGAATGTCAACCCATTCGGCGCGGTACGTTCCGTTTGGCAGCGTGATGAAAGGCGTCACTTCGCCTTCGCCTGGGAACCAAAATGCGTAGGCCACACCTGGATCTGCCAAGACCGTCCATCGATCCGCGCCGCCCACCACAATGGTGTCGTCCCGATGCATATGCGCGAACGGAACGCTGTTCATGAAATCTAAAAGCACGCGCAGTTGCTTGCGAAGGGCCGCGCTGCCGCCGCCGTTGTACCAGCCCGCGGTGAACCGAGGCGTTGCGCTGCCGTCTTCGTGGCCCACGGTGAAGCTGTAGTCGAGGTGCGAATAAAGCGCCCCGCCGGACAAGAGATATTGCCAGCCTTGCACACGATAATTGTCATCGCCTGTGCCGTTGAAGCCAGTCTCATTGAAACCGAAGTATCGCGGCACGAACGGATTCATCTCCAACGAGGCGGCGTTGCCGTCGTAGTGAACGTTGAATCCAGAGACATAAGGAAAGAAGCGGACCAGATCTGCTTGGGAGATCGGTGTGCCTTGGTTCGATATATCGACGCTGGTTAGGTGTTTCTTGGGCAGACGGCTTTCTTCGTCGCGCACCCATTCGGACACGCGACGTATCCACTGCTTTGTTGCGTCTGTTGGCTGCGAGGCGAACCCTGGGTGTTCTTGGTTGTCGAACCAAGGTTCATTGCACAGGTCCAAAATGACGTTGTCATGCCGGTTGAGCTCACGCACCAGTTTGCGCGCGTAGGCCTCTTGTCGCGCCAGCAAATTGCCATTGTTGAGCGTGAGGTATCCTTTGGCGCCCGCGTCGGTGGTGTTGTTGATGTTGTTCTTGGGGTTCATGGGCATGTGGCTCCATCCCGGCCCCACAAAGAACATCACGGCTTCCACCACCACGCCCTGCCGATCGGCTTCGTCCAAAAACGCATGAAGCCGCGCGAAGTAGGCCGGATCCCATCGGTCGAGATCGAACTTGTTGCCGCCACGAGCGAAACCGGGCGTCTTGCTGCGCGCCCACGGGGCAAGGAACCGCCCCTCTGCCGGTGACAACGGATTGTCGGCTATCGCAAACGCCCCAGGCCACTCAACGTAATCTCCCAAAAACAACCGCGTCTCGTTCAGCCCCACCTGCTTCACAGTGGCCAAAAACCGTTTGTAATCAAAATCGGGATTGATGACCGATCCATAGTGTTCACCCGAACCCACCAACACCGTGGGTTTGCCCCGCCAAAGGAAGTAGCGCGGGTTATCGGGATGGATCGCGATCGGGCCTGACGTCGCGGCCGATGCGGCCTGCGCGCGCGAACCTGACCCCAGCGCACTCGCGGCGAGCACCACCGCTGTGGCCAGCGCTATCGACCGTCGCCACGAGCGACTTCTGCATAGATATTCTGTTATCGAATTTACATGCACAGTGCACAGGCTGCGAGACGCGATCCCGCTGGTCAAGGGCCTGTTCCACTTCGTACGCAAAGTGGCGGAGAAACAACGCAGCGCGGGCGCAGAACGTCGGCCGAACATGGTTCGACTTCGCGAAGGTCGCCACTGGCGCACATTGCGCCCAGCCCCGCCTCTGGACGATTATGGGCCTCATGCTGCTCGCCCGGTTCGCCCGAGTGCTGATCCTGCTAGTGCCCCTCTTCAGTGCGTGGGCGTGTGACAAAAACAAGACCCCGTCGGGTGTTATCGATGGGTCGCCGGGGTTTGATGGGGATGGCGCCTCCGATGCGCCGGCTGCTGCAGGGCCTTGCGCGCCGTTGCTCCGCGTGGTCGCGACAGGCGCGCCGGGCAAAGGGCCTGCCTCGTTGGCAGCGAAAGATACGGATGACAACGGGCTTGTTGACCGTGACGAATGGGGACCGCTGGCAGTGATGCCGCTCGATACGGATCACGATGGCGTAGCCGATTTCGAGGATGTGGACGACGACGGCGACGCCCTTTTAGACGTGTTCGATTCGCAGCGCTTGATCGCAGCCGACATCCCGCTTGGCGGCGCGGAGGCCGTTGGCTTGGCGGACATCGTGGTGACCTCATCAGGCGTTGCACAAAGCTTCGCCGCTCGGCCCGGTGACACCATCACAGTGTCGGGCGCTGGGCTTGGCTGTGCCGCGTGGCTGGTGGGCGTAAGGGTGGCCGAGCCGCCCGTGAACCTGCAACCAACGGCTGTCGCGGCCGATAGCGCGACTTTCGTTTTGCCCCCCGGAGGCTACACCGAACTGTTCCTTCAGGTAGACGGGCGTCGGTCACTGGCGTTGCCGCTTGAGCTTCTGCCTGCGGGCGCACCCATCCTGACCCCGCCGCCGGGCGGCCTGCTTGCGACGCCCGGAACCATGTTGACGGTGCCCGGCGTGGATCTGGCTGGAGCGACACAAGTGGTGCTGGGCACAGTGATGTCGCCCGTGGTTACGGCAACCGCAAACACGGTGAGCGTCGTGGTGCCTATCGATGCGGGCGAAGGCGCTAAGGCAATCACTCCAAGCGGTGGATCGAACACCGTGCCCCTCGCCATTCGACATCCACTTGCGGTGGGCATCGACGATGTGGCCCTGACGCCCGCGGGCGTGGTGGGACCATTCACAATTCACGCAGGGCTGACGCCCACGGCTGCACAAGGTTCGATCGCCACAGCATCAACGAATGCGGTTCGCCCCGAGCTCGTCACAGTGGACGGCATGCGTGCGGGCGTGCCGACGACGGTTGCGATGGCATACACACTGCCATCAGACACCGAGGTTGTTATCGGCCCCCTTTCCACGGCCATCGCCTGGTCACTGCTAGCGATGGATTTGCCGCGTACGCTCGCGCGCTCTTCGTGGCAGCCCGCGCGAACACGCGTGGCTGCGCTGCCTGAAGTCGTAGCTCTGGCCGGCGCGATCCCACAGGCCCAAGCGCTCGCCTCTGCGACCGATGGTCCCGCAGCGCAACTGGCCACGTCGCTTAAACCACTGCTGGCGGCCGCCGTGGCCGCCGCCGGCAAAGCCATCGCAGACGGTATTGCCCAAGGCACGTTCGCCGTGCCGGCGCCTGCACCTGTGAGGGCGGACGCCAGCAACGAGGGCCCGCTCATCGAGCCCCCCACAAGAAACGACGTGACGGTGTTTAGCACTGGGACGGACGGTAATGTTGGCGTGAACAACGACACATCGAGCTTTCTAAGCGCTGAAGTCATCGATCTGGAGAGCAAGCGTCGGATCGCTCCACACATCAGCAATATGTTCGGGCCTGACGTGATCGGTGCACAGGGGGTTGTGGATCTGGATGGCGTGTTTGCTGCGAAATCACGCAACCTTCCTGGCCCTGGCTTTCGCAACGCCCGCGTTCACGTTTTAACCGGCGGTTGGATCGGCGGTTCGGCGCTGACACAGGCCGAAAAGCGCGCGCACATGTTGGTGTTCCTTCGCACGGTTCTGGATAAGGTTCTTTACCCGCCCATCAAGGAAGCTGTCGGCAAAGTGGTGCCCGATAAGCTCCTTGCGCAGTTGTTGGTGACGCACATGTTTCCCGCGCTTTCGGACGCGTACCAGGCCTACCTCGACCAGGGCGCCAAGGTGGCGTCGGCCATCATGCTGTCAGCGCTCAAGCGCGAGCTTGAAGATCAGGGGCCATTTCTCAAGGCGCTTGCGACGCGTGTCATCGGCAGCGCGACGGCGTCGGTGGTTGCATCGTTCGCGGCAAACCTCGCAAAGAAGGTGGTGCCAGGGATCAACTCGGCGCTTGAGGCATTTAGCATTGGAACGGCAGTTGTCGGATCTTTGAAAGCCTTCATCGATCTTGCGAGCCTTCCTTCGCGGCTTACCTTTGACGTCATATTCAAAATGTCGATCACGCGCCTTTTGCCTCCCCTCGTTGCTAAGCAGGATGTGGCGAACGAACTTGAGCTCAAAGGGCATTTCCTTTACCCAAGGACCGTAGGCGGCGTGTTCGCGATTCCTTCTGTGGTGCTTGAAGATCAGGACATCGGTGGTGCAGGCCGTCTTGAACTTTTGCACGATGTGGACAAGATGTTCATTGCCTCAGACGGACGTCGCATCCTGGTCACGATGCCAGGCAGCTATGCGAAGCGAGCGGCAGGTCCCATCAAGGTCAGCGTGAAGGTCGGCACTGACATCGTTGCAGCCGCGGAGACGATTCGAGTGATGTCAGGTTTCGTGGTCGATGCGTTGACGCCTGCCACAGGCAAGGTAAGCGATACGTTGACCCTCACAGGGAAGGGCTTTCAAGGCCGCCCGGGGACCCCGGTTAAAGTGCTGTTCATGCAAGCGGGCGTCTCGCCAAGCGTCGCGAAGGCGGTGTTCGCAACCACCGTAAACGTCGCTTCCGACACGCAGCTAACCGTGGTTGTGCCTACGCTCGACCCGGCCATCGCAACCTGGCTTGTATCGGTTCAGCGCGGTGCCGCTGGCAACGAAGAAACATCCAATGGCAAACTGTTCTCGGTGGGCGACGAAGGCCCGGTGGGCGTTTGGAGCTACTCCGCCACTTCCACCACCGCGATAAACCCTTGTGATGGCGAGTTTCGCGCCGCGCTTCGGATAGCGCTCTATCCCAACGGCGCGATGGTGTACCCGGCCAACAACAGCCGCAAATGCACCTCGGCGGGCGGCGTGATGTACAGCTTCGTTCAGGGCGCCTGGTCGTTGGCGGGTGAGACACTTTCGCTTAACGAGTGCGTTGCGCCGAAGTATCCCAACCCGGTTGATTTGGGCAAGCGATACGTGTGGACTCTGCGCCGAAACGCCATGGGAAACTGGGAAGGTACATCGATAGTCACCGGTGAGCCCGACACCCTCCGGTACGTTTGCCTCAAACGCTATCAACTGACGCCGCTTACAGGCTGCGTTCCCTCCAACGACTGCCGCGTTGTGAATTACTACAACGCCGACGGCACACAGAGTTCCATCGAGACGCTGCAAACGTGTCCAAGTTCATGCGGCACCCAAGGAGGCCCGTGCCCTTATGAACTAGATGTGCAGACTATGTGTTGGTGACGAAGGCCTTACAAGCGGCTTTCCGTAGATCACCCCCCACAGGCGTGGCATGCGAATTAAAGCGTCGAGAGTGCCTTTGTTTACACGGCCCACAGCCGCGTGAACGCTTGGGCTTTCGCGTTCGTCTCGGCGAGCTCAGCTTCGGCATCAGAATCCACAACGATGCCGCCGCCCACCCACAACACCAGCCGATCGTTTGACAACGCCGCCGTGCGAATGGCGATCGCCATTTCAATATCGCCCGCCGCGCCCAACCACCCCGTGGCGCCGGTGTAAGGGCCGCGCTCGTGGCTCTCAAGCTCCGCGATGATCTCCATCGCTCGACGTTTCGGTGCGCCTGTGATCGAACCGCCGGGGAACGTGGCCGCCAGGATCTCGCGCAGGCTGGGCCGCGGCTGCACTAGCTGCCCTCGCACTGTTGAAACCAGATGATGCACGGTGGGCAAGTGCATCACGCGAGCGTGCTCCACCACACGCACGCTTCCGGTGGTGCAAATGCGGCCGAGATCGTTGCGTTCGAGATCCACGATCATGTCGTGTTCCGCTCGGTCTTTTTGTGATGTGGCAAGCTCCTGCACCACACGGTTATCATCGAGTGAATGTTCGTGCACGCGAGGCCGCGTGCCTTTGATGGGGGACGTCTCGATCACGCCATCAACGGTGATGCGAATGAAACATTCAGGAGAGTTGCCCACCAAAGCGCGCGCAACGCCTTCAGCCGCCGGACCGTACCAAATGCCAAACGGAGCTGGTGTATGCTGCTCAAGCTGTGCCGAGAGGCTCAGGCCAGTAAGCGCGCCTTGGTTCGCAAGTGGCGCCACCAAACGCCGCGCCAAGTTGACTTGATACGTGTCACCGGCACGCAGGTATTCTTGCACGCGCGCCACACCTTCCAAGAACAGGTCGTCGGGTTCAGCGGCGCTCAAGCTGCCCAACAGCGAGTCGTCGGGCTCCGCTGGTTCGTGCCGCAAGCGCTGCAACAAACGCTGGGCGGCCGCTTCATCCACAGCCAGAACACGCGTGGTGTCGCTGATTTCAAACATGGCGTCGTAGAAACGAAACTCCATCGCCGACCAGCCGCTCGGCACCTGCGCCGCGTACGCGCCACCCACCAATGCCTTGCCGTACTCGTACGTGAAAAACCCTACAGCCAACGGGCAGCGAGGGGGCGCAGGGGCCCAGCGCTTCCGATGCTCAAGCCACGCGATCTGCAACGCTTCGGGTTGTGCGGCTGACACCACTTGAACAGGCGCGCACGCCACGAAGCTTCGCTCACCTTCAACGCCGGGACTCTTCACCCATGACACACCACCGAACGTGGCCAGCCTTTCGGCCGCCTCAACAGCGGTGAGCGCGGGCCCAGCAAGAACGATCACGACGCCGGAGGTGCCATGCCGCGATCGTGCACGGCCACGGCGCGAAAGAAGAAGCGGATGTATTCGGCCGCCGACAGCAACGACATCGCCAACGACATGTAGAGGATCACAACGCCTGCCGCGTGAAAATCGATCGGAGGAATGTTGAGGCCCAGCATCGGATAGCGAAAGTGGATCATCAACATGACGGTGCCAGCGAACTGCAACGCCGTTTTGATCTTGCCGCCCTCGCTGGCCGCGATCACCAAACCTTCGGCCGAAGCGATGCTGCGCAAACCCGTGATGGCCACGTCGCGCGCAATCAACAACACCACCACCCACGCAGGCACGCGCCCCATCGCCACGAGGTAAACCAGGGTCGCGGTGACCATCAGCTTATCGGCCAACGGATCAAGGAATTTGCCCAACACGCTCACCTGGCCGCGGCTGCGCGCGAGGTAGCCATCCAAGCCGTCACCCGCCGCCGCGAGCAAATACAAGATGGCGGCGATGAAGCTGCGCAGAGGGCTGAAGTTGTCGAGAAACAGCAGCACCGCGGGAATCAGCGCCACCCGCCCCATGGTCACAAGGTTAGGGGCGTTCGTCAGTTGGCTGGTCAAGGAGCCCATGCGTACTCACCAATAGCACCCCTTCACCCTCGCAGGCGACCAAACATCCGCGCCGGCGTCCCAAAGCGCCAGCGGGTCTGACGGCCTGCGCAACAACACGCCCCACCCAACCCAGCAAACGGTCTCGTTCCACCCACAGTGGCCGGTTCTGGGGCACGTTGAACGCCCGAAAGCGCTCCTCGCCGATGTCTAAAATGGCTCGCCCCGTGCCGCGCAGCTGCAACAGCGGCAGGGCGTCGCCCGGCAGCCGGCCGGCCTCCCAGACAACGTCCTGGTCAAACGCCACCACGCGCGACTGCCGCATAAACAGGATGTCGTCTTCCAAAGTCAGGGCCAAAAGCCGCGTCTGCGTGCCCGAGGGCGCCAACCACAACTCGCCGCGGCCGTCGTAGATCACAAAATCGCCCGCGGCATCGCCAAGCGGGACGTCCTCCGTGCGACCCCTCGACCGGCGTTGCGCGGTGGTCACTTGCAACGCCCCGGTGGCCGCCAGGAGCGCCGGTGCACGCACGCACGCCTGGCCGTTCACAGAGAACCGCAGCACCTCTCCCACCAGCGAAGCAAACGGCGACGTGAACTCGTCCGTGACGGGCACGTCCAACAAACGCCCCAGCACGAAATTGGTCAGCGTGGTGCCTTGGTGCTCGCCCGTTTCGCTGGCGATGTCGTCCGAGGCGGGCGCGAAGCCTTCCACTTCCAGTTCGGCCGTCACCGGCTGGCTGGGCTCTCCGGTCAGCTCCTTCGGATCGGGTGAGAAAAATCCGCTCTTGCCGCGGGACCAGCCCGCCGAAGGTTCCTGCGCGGCGGGCGCTTCCACAGCGGGTGCGGGCGCTTCCTTGGGCGCGCTCACCCGGCGCACGTCCGAGTCGTCTGGCAAGCCTTTGCCCGCGAGTTCTCCCGATTCAGCCTCTGCCGCCAATGCGTCCTGCCCCACCCGACGAAACGCCTCGGCGGCACGCGCGTTCTTCCCCAGCCGCGCGTACGCATAACCCAAGTACGTCCACACTTTGGCGGGGGCGGCAGGCGAGCGGGACGCCATCTCAAGCTCCGCCACCGCTTCATCGGCCCAGTCCATCTTGAGCGCGATAAGGCCCAACGACATTCGCACGCCTAGATCATCGGGGGTGGCGCGCGCCAAGGCTTCGTAAACCTCGCGGGCCTCCGCGTAGCGACCGCGTTTGAACCGCACCAGGCCCAACAGCTTGAGCCCACGCATATCGGTAGGCCGCAGCTGCAGCGCTCGTAAGGCTTCAAGCTCGGCTTCGGGCAGATGGTCGCCTTTGACCAAAGCACCCACCCGCGCCAGGTGTTCTAAGAAGCGCGGCTCGTCCATTTGGCCCGCCTCGGCCACATGAACATTCACGGTAGGCTCGCGGGTCATCCCCATGCTGTCGCCATTGGCGTTGCCCTCGCCCTGCACGGTCATGGCGTTTCCTCCGGGCCGGTGTCGGCAGCGAAAACGCCCGCCGCACGCTCGTCCCCGATGTAGCGATCAAACCGCGCCAACACCGTGGCCACATATTCGCGCGTCGTTTGGTAAGGAGGCATGCCGCCGTACTTGTCTACCGCACCAGGCCCCGCGTGGTAACCGGAGATCACCTTGATGTTCTCTTCTGCCGAGCAATGGAACAAAACACCCTGGCCCGCCGGCGCCGGCGTGCGACAGAACTTGCGCGCCAGAATTTGCAGATAGCGGCAGCCGCCCATGATGTTCTGCCGCGGATCAAAGGGATCGGTCACCCCCATGTCGCGCGCCGTCCCTGGCATCAATTGCATCAGGCCCATGGCGCCCGCGCTCGATATGACGTGTGGATCGAAATCGCTTTCGCTGCGGATCACCGCCCGCACCAACGACGGCGGGATGCCGTAAAGCACTTGCTGATCGCGAATGTGCTCGTCGTAGCGCGTGAAACGTTCGCTTGATCGATCGCTGGCGCGCACACGATCGGTTTCGCCACGCATGGAAGCCGCCTTGCCCGGGCCGGTGCGAAACAACACCTTCCACTTTGAGCCGATGGGGTGCAGGTTGGTGAACTCCATGACGCCGTCGGCGCGCTCGCGGAACCAAAACGCGCCCCCGCTCGGGGTTGAGCGACGTGCTGGGGTGGGCGTCGGAGGCGATGCAGGGTTCGCGGCGCGGCGATCAGATCCGCCACGGGGCACGTTCGTGTATTCCACGGTGCCGTCATTCTTCTCGCGTTTCCACACGCCCGCCTGGCCCGAAGCCACAGGCATCAAGCTGAGAAACACGCATACGGAACCGAGCCGAAGCTTCACCAAAACCCCCGGATGGCGCACCACAAGGCAAGCCCATGGTAGCAGCCCTGCAACCGCGGCTCCACGAAACCGCGCACAGCGGGGCGCGGGGCGTGGCCGTGATACCTGCCGCGACGAGCAAATGCCGCTAAAGTGAACCCCCAGTGGAAACCGATTATCTGGTGCTGGGCTCTGGGCTTGCTGGCCTTTACTTCGCTTTACAGGCGTCAAAACACGGACGTGTTGTGGTTGTCACCAAGCGCAGCCCGTCTGAAGCGAACACCAATTACGCGCAAGGCGGCGTGGCGGGCGTGCTGGGCGCGGACGACACCGCCGAAATGCACGTGGCTGATACGTTGACCGTGGGCGAAGGCCTGTGCAAACGCGATGTGGTGGAAGCATGCGTGGCGGAGGGGCCGGCTCACATCCTGAACCTGGCCAACGAAGTGGGCGTGCCCTTTGACCGCGGCAACGACGGCAACTTTGACCTCGGCCGCGAAGGCGGGCACAGCGCCCGCCGCATCGTCCACGCGCGCGACATGACGGGCGCCGCCATTCAGGCCGCGCTCATGGATCGCATCCGCGAGCGCGCCGATCGCATCACCTTGCTGCCGAACCACATGGCGGCCGATCTGCTGACCACGGCCAAGTATGGCGGCCCCAACGCCGTCTTTGGTGCCTACGTTTACGATCAGCACCAACAACTGATGAAGACCATCACCGCCAAAGCGGTTGTGTTGGCGACGGGCGGCGCCGGCAAGGTCTACCTCTACACAACCAATCCTGACGTGGCCACCGGCGATGGCGTCGCGATCGCGTATCGCGTGGGCGCGCGCGTGGCGAACATGGAGTTCTTCCAATTTCACCCCACCTGCCTTTACCACCCCCAAGCCAAGTCGTTCTTGATCAGCGAGGCCTTGCGAGGCGAAGGCGGTATTTTGCGCACGCTCAACGGCAACGCGTTCATGCCGCGGTACCACGAGATGAAAGATCTCGCGCCTCGCGATGTCGTCGCACGCGCGATCGACTCTGAGCTCAAGCGCAGCGGTGATGATTCAGTGCTGCTCGACATGACTCACCTAGCGCCCGACTTCCTCGAGAACCGTTTCCCCAACATTTTCAAGCGCTGCATGGAGCTTGGGATCGATATGCGCACGATGCCGATCCCTGTGGTGCCGGCGGCGCATTACAGCTGCGGTGGCGTGGTTGTGGATCCACAAGGGCGCACCAGCGTGAAGAACCTTTATGCCATCGGCGAAGTGGCGATGACGGGTCTGCATGGCGCTTGTCGTCTCGCTTCCAATTCGTTGCTTGAAGCGTTGGTCTTTGCCGCCCGTGCCGCGGACGATGTGGCGAAGATCAAGGTCGAACACCCGGCTTCACCCGCGCCTTGGTATGCAGGCGAAGCACGTTCACCCGACGAAGCGGTCGTGGTTAGCCACAGCTGGGACGAGCTGCGCCGCTTGATGTGGAACTACGTAGGCATTGTGCGGTCTGATTCGCGCCTTGAACGCGCCGCCCGACGCATCGACATCATTCGCAGCGAACTTCGCCAGTATTACTGGAACTTCACCGTCACCAGCGATTTCCTTGAACTGCGCAACCTGGCGCTCGTAGCCGACCTCATCGTTGAATGCGCGCGCCGGCGACCTGAAAGCCGCGGTCTTCACTACAACATCGATCACCCGGAAAAGGATGTCCGCTTCCAAAAGGACACTGTTTTGGCGCGCGGAGACGGTCCCATGGCTTAGGCGGGCAAAAAACAGGGACGTTTTCCCAAACGTCTCCAGCGGTGTGTTGAGTTCTTAGCGCTCTCGCGAAAGGAAGTTCCACATGTCCGCGACCCGTCAGCCCTATGGCAGCATTCCCTCAACACCTTTTGCCGAAGGCGACAATCAGGAGCCAGCAGAAGATGGCGACGAGTGGCAAGCGGCGCTCACGCGCGCGCGGCGCCAGACCTATGAAGGCCCCGAGCCTGCGTCAGCCACACACTGGGAGGACAAGATCGTATCGGCCGGCCCAGTGATCCGCCCCGAGCCTGGTCACGCCCTGCGCGTGCACGAGCAGGCCGCCTGGGCGGCGCCCCCGGTGACGAAGCCAAAGAGCTCCATGGGCACCATCATCGTCACAAGTTTGGTGGTGGGCGCGCTGGCAACCGGCGCGTGGCTTTGGCAGCAGCAAGAGCACACGCGGCTCATGCGCGCCAAAGATCAGCAATTGCAGCGCATGGAAGCGCAAAAAAGCGCAGCACAGGAGGCGCGCGCCGAAGTGGAGAATACGTTGGCGGTTGAACGTGCCGAGCACGCAGCCGCGTTGCAAGCGTTGCGCGCGGAACGCAACGCCGCCCTCAATGCGGCGGCGCCGAACGCGGCCGCCAGTGCGCCTAACGCAGAACCCGAGGCCGCCAAGCCCGCCGCGCCGCTGCCCACGTTCAACAAGAAGCAGCTCGACAACGACCCGTTGGGCGGGTTGACTGAAGCGGCCGGGGCGCCGAAAACAAGCGCGAAAACGCGCAAACGATAAGCACGCGCGCTACTGGATCTCTTTGATCTCGCGCGCGCTCAGACCCAGCAAATATAGAACCGAGTCGAGGCCACCAGCCGAAATCGCCGTGTCGGCCCGCTCGCGCAGGGTTGGCTTGGCATGAAACGCGATACCCAAGCCGGCGCGCTCCAACATCAAGGCGTCATTGGCACCGTCGCCCACGGCGATCGTTTGATCCAACAGCACGCCTTCCAGTTGCGCGATCAACTCAAGCAGCTCTGCTTTGCGTTGTGCGTTCACGATGGGGCCGGTCACGCGTCCGGTGAGCTTGCCGTCAGCGATCTCAAGCTGGTTTGAGAACGCATAGTCCAGGCCCAAACGGCGCTTTAAAGCCTCCGCGGCCTGCGAGAAGCCACCGCTTAACACGGCGATGCGGTAACCCAAACGCTTGAGCACGCGAACCAAGATCTCCGCACCTTCGGTCAAGGGCAGCTCGGCGCAGATGCTCTCTAAGACCTTGGCGTCCAAGCCTTTGAGCAAGGCGACACGTTGACGAAGCGAATCGTCGTAATCCATTTCGCCGCGCATGGCTTGCTCGGTGATGCGCGACACGCGATCGCCCACCTTGTGGCGGCGTGCCAATTCATCGATCACCTCGATCTGGATCAAGGTGGAATCCATATCCATGACCACCAAGCGCTTTGACCGACGGTAAAGGCTTTCTCGTTGCAGCGAAACGTCAAACGCAGAACGCGTGGCCACAGCCAGCAGCAAGCGCTTGAGGTTTTCGTGATCCCGATCGGAAGGAATTTTCGCGTGAATCTCAAGCGAGGCCAAAGGCCCTTCTGAAAGCCGCGAAATCTTCTCAATGTTGGCGCCTTCGCCCGCCAGCGTGGATGCCAACGCGTGCAAGGCCGTGGGGCCGAGCGACCGACCAATGGCGGTGATCACGTATCGACGTCCGATATCCGCGTGCGTCGTGGCCTGGCTGTCGTCTTCCACCGGCTTGAAGTCGAGCTCCATGCCGAGCTGCTTCGACGTGAACAGCAACTCTTTGAGCACGTCACTCGAAGGGGGCACGGTGATGAGCAAGCACAAGGTCAGTTGGCCCTGCACGACCACCTGCTCAATGTCCTCCAGGCCGGCGTTTTTTTCAGCCAGGATGCCCATCAACGTCGACGTCACGCCCGGCTTATCAGGGCCGGTCACGGTCACCAAAATTCGAGCTCGCTCGCGCACGGCCGCAGTGTAGCGGAAAAAGCGCGGGGTAGTTCTACCCGGTACCCGCGGCGCTAAACCGCGCCACGACTTCCACGTGATGCGTCTGGGGCATCAGATCAAATGCCTCCGCGTGGGTCAGTTGAAAGCCGAAGCCGGCCAGCAGGCGGGCGTCGCGGCCCAAGGTTTGGGGATCGCAAGAAACATAAACGATGGTTTTGCGGGCCAGGCGCGCCAGATCCAACGCCAACGCGTCCAACCCCGCCCGCGGTGGATCCACGACCACGGTATCGAACACGTCATGCAAAGGCACAGCGTCGGGAGCCACCCAAGATGCTTGGGGTACATTCTTGGCACCGAGCTGCACCGCCACACCGTCGCCATCGCTTGCCATCACCTGGGCCGCCCGCGACACGAGAAAACGCGTGAAGTTGCCGGCCCCGGCATAAAGCTCAAGCACGCGTCCGGGCTGGGGCCCCACCTGGGCAAGCACCGCCTGCACGAGCGCGTTGTTCGCCGCACGGCTCACCTGCGCAAAGCCGCCCACGCTGATTTCGAGGACCGGCTCATCAACACCCGCCAAGTTGATGGTCGAGGCAGGCTGCCCGGCCCCCGCCACACCCACCAGGCCGCCCGCACCCAACTGCAAGGCCACTTCTCCCACGGGCAGCGCTTGTGAGCGCAGCTTGGCCAGCGCCGTGTTCAAAGGTTCGGCGAGCAAGGGGCAACGCTCTATGTCCACCACTTCATGCGACTGCGCCTTCTTGAATCCCAGCACCCGCGTTGGCCCTCGGTGCACGCTTACCAGTTTGGCCCGCTCGCGGTAACCAAAGGGCGCGCAAGGCGCCGACAAGGTGACGTTCTCGAATCGCAGCGCGCGCTTCACGATCGCCAGCTTGGCGGCCCGTTGCGTTTCGATGGTCACGTGTTGCCACTGACAGCCGCCGCAAACCCCGAACACAGGGCACGGCGGCACCGCACGCAGGTGGCTCTCGCGCTCGACCTTCTCCAACGTTGCCCACGCGACGTCACGCTTTTGCCGCCCCAGCCGCGCGGTCACCAATTCCCCCGGCGCCGCCAACGGCACGAATGTGGCTCGCCCCTCCGCGGCGCCCCCCACTTGGCGCCCGAAAGCATCGCCTCCGGGTGCCAGTGATTCGATTTCGACGCGGATGAGGTTTTCGGACAAAGCGCTACGGGTTTAGCAGAGACGCCGGCGCGGGGGGTGGTGGAGGCAGAGTCGCACTGCACGAGGCGTTGCCGTCCGTCACCGCACACAAAAATCCAACACAGGGAGTGGAAGCTCCATCTACACAAGAGCCTGCCCCGTTGCAAACCTTGGCCACGGTGCTCATCAAGTCGGAGGAGCACGCGCTTCCGCAACTGGTGGTGGTCGGGCGGAACTGACAACCGCCGGAGCCATTGCACTTGCCATTCGTGCCGCACAAAGAAACCTCATCCGTGCACATCCCGGCTGGGTCAACCCCATCGGCAGCAACATTCTCACACGTACCCTTGTTGGCACCCGCACACGTCTTGCAACTTCCTGTGCACGCCGTTGCGCAACACACCCCCTGAGCGCAGTTTCCCGTCATGCATTCGTTATTCATCATGCAGGTGTCGGCTGTGGCCTTCTTCGCCACGCAGGCCGTGCCCGAACAATAGAAGCCGCTTTGGCATTGAGTATCGTCGGAGCAGGTCGTGCGGCATGCGCCCGCCGTGCATTTGAAACCGCCAGGGCAAGGCGTCACCGTCGCGCCTGCCGCACACGTCATGGTCCCGTTGCAAGTGGCCCCTTGTACGCCGTTTCCGTCAGCGCTGCAGCTGGACGTAGCCGAGCAATTTACGGTCGCGCAGGCCCCATTGGCGCCGCACACGCCATAGGTGCAGAGGTTATTGGTGGCCGTGGCGCTGCAGTTCGTGTCCGCGGTGCCAGCGGCGACAGGCGTGCAGGTGCCGACCGTACCCGTCAGTGTGCATGAATTACAGGCGCCCGTACACGCTGAGTTACAGCACACCTTCGTGTCTCCAGTGCCGGCGCAGAAACCAGAAACGCATTCATCGCTCGCTGAACATGCGACGCCGTTGGCCTTCTTTGGATCGACGCACTGGTTGCCCAAACAGACTTTGCCGGTCACGCAATCAGTGCTCGATGTCTCGGGCGTACAGGATGTCTTGCAAGCACCAGCCACGCACTTGAAGCTGCCGGCACACAACGTCGGGGCACCAGCATTGGCGCACACGCCACCGGCGTTGCAGGCCTGCGCCTGAACCTTGTCTTCACCCACACAGGTTGGCGATCCGCAACTTGTGCCCACTGGGTTCGCCGCCACACATGCCCCCGCACCATTACAGGTTTGTTGCCCGCACACACCCGCGCCCGCCGTGCACGAGCCCGCGCCTTCGGGACCTGCAGGAAGTGCCTGACACGTCCCTTGGGCATTCTTGCAACTTTGGCAAGCGGGGCAGCTGTTGGCCCCCGCGGCCAAGCCGCCGCAGCATACGCCTTCGATGCATTTGCCCGATTTGCACTGCGTGCCCGCGGTGCATGCGGTGCCGTTGTCCTTCAAGCCACCACAAGACATGGTCGCTATGTCGCAGAAGCTATTGGACACACACTGAACGTCGCTTGAGCAGCTGGTTAAACATGACTTCGTCTGCGGATCGCATTTGATCAACTGACAGCTTGTGGTTTGCACGGCCGGACAGTTGCCGGCGCCATCGCACTTGGCGCTGTTCGTCTGGGTGTTTGAATCGGCGGGGCAAGATTGATCGCGACACGTGACCGTGTTCGCGAACTTGGCGCACGCGCCAGCTCCATCGCACGTGCCATCGTTGCCACACGTGGCTGGCGCGGCAGCCACACAGCGCGCCGCCAGATCGGGCGAACCTTTCGGGATGTTCGTGCAGGTTCCAGAACTGCCGGCCAAGCCGCAGCTCTTGCAGATGCCGTCACACTTCACGTTGCAGCAAAAGCCCTGGTAACACTGGCCGGACATACACTCGCTGCCCAATCCGGAGGGACACAGGGCCCCATTCGGCTTCAGACCGCACGAGCTGCCTTGGCACACGCGCCCTGTGATGCATTGGTTGTTGTCAACGCACGACTCATAACAAGCCGTTCCTTCCGCGTTGCACTTGAAATTTCCGCAGGAGCGCGTTGAGCCTTTGTTGCAATTGCCCACGCCGTCACACGTTGACGTTGCCGTCGCGGTGCCAGATACGCAGGTGGCTCCTGCACAAATCTGCCCTGCGCCGTAGAGCCGGCACTTGCCCGTGCCATCGCAGGTGCCATCGCGATCGCAACTGGCGACGCCATCGTCTTTGCACACATTGGCGGGATCCTTCGAGCCGGCGGGCACCGCCGTACACAAGCCGCGGCTCGCAGACAACGAACATGAAAAGCAGCTACCTTTGCAATCCGTTTGGCAGCACACGCCTTGGCGGCAAAACTTACTGCCACATTCAGTGTCGTTGTTGCACAATGCCCCTGGAGGTTTCGGGCCGCATTTGCCGGCGACGCACGTATTCGGCGCCACGCATTCACTATCCGAACCGCAAGCGTTGCTACACGCGGTGCCATTGCACTTATAGGGCGCGCACGTTTGCGACCCCGTGGTCTTGCACATGCCGAAGCCATCGCACTTCTTCGCAAACGACGCCGTGTTCGTCCCCGTGGAGCAACTTTGGTTTTCGCAAACGGTTTGATTGTCCCAAAGTTGGCAACCACCGTTGCCATTGCACATGCCGTTGCGGCCACACGTTGTTCGATCCTGTGCCACACATACACGGGATGGATCCGTCACGCCCGCTGCCGCGCGGGGATCAGGCGTTGACGCTGCCACGTTGACGCAAGAGCCGCGCGCCTGCGGAGAAGCGCAGAACTTGCATTGCCCCGTGCACGCGCTCTCGCAACACACGCCGTCCACGCAAAAGCCGCTGCCGCATTGGCTGTTGGCTGTGCAATCTTGGCCCTTGCCACGCGGACCACAAATGTTGTTTCTGCAAACGTTGCCGCCCGAGCATTGGGCGTCACTCGTGCAGCTCTGGTTGCATGCCGTGCCCGAACAAGCGAATGGCGCGCATGCCACCTGGTTTGACGTCAAACATGATCCCTTGCCGTCACAGTTGCTGGGTGGAATTTGATTCGCACCTTCACAGCGCCCCGGCCGGCACACAGTGGTTGGGCCATACTTCGCGCAACCGCCGTTGCCATCACAAGCGCCGCTTGTGCCGCACGCCGAGGGACCGTTGTCTTTGCACACTTTGTGCGGATCCAGCTGGTCTTTAGCGACGGGGGTACACTCCCCCATCTTGCTCGGTTGGTTACAGCTGACGCAGGAGCCGTCGCAACTTGTGTTGCAACACACGCCATCGGCACAGAAACCAGATTCGCATTGCGCGGCGGTGTCGCATTTGGCGCCCAGGTTCTTTTTGCCACAGCTGCCGTTCTTACACTGCTGCCCAGGCGCGCATTGATTGTCTGCTTGGCACTCTGTGAAGCATTGAACGTTGTCTGCGTTGCAGGCAAACGGCGAACACACGGTGTTCGACCCCGTTTCGCATTTGCCCGCTTTGCAGGCCTTTGAATTCTTGATTGTGGCGCCATCGCAAACGCCCTTGTCGCATGTCGTGCCGTCGGGATAGCGCCGGCACGCACCGTTGCCGTCACAGGTGCCATCGAAACCGCACGTGGCGACGTCGTCGCGTTTGCATTGACCAACCACCACGGGCGACATGCCTGCGGGAATGGGTGAACACGTGCCCATCTTTCCGGGTACGTTGCACGCCTGGCATGTGCCATCACACTTGCCCGAACAGCAAACGCCATCAACGCAGCTGCCGGAATCACATTCGTCGTGACAACCACACGCAAGGCCCAGTTCCTTGAGTTTCTCGGGTGGCACGCAGGTGCCAACATCGGGTCGACCGCCGCCATCGCGATCAGTTCCCGAGGTTCCTGCGTCGCCGCCGCCACCACCCATCATGCCGCCTCCGCCCAGGCTATCGTCACCTGGCGTGACCAACCCTGTTGATCTTGTGGTGCAGGCGCCAAGCACTGCCGATAAGGCCACCCCAAACACCAACGCAACATAAGCTCGATACGCTGCCATGGAACCTCTTTAAGTTCTTAGTTAAGCGGGAAACACCCTCTGCGAGCGGCCACGTCCTACCACCAACACCGCGCCGCAAGCCCCGCATGCTTTTACCGGTGTCTGGTAAACTCGGCAAGCTTGTTCGTGCATCTGGAGGTCGACGCATCGTGTGATTGCCTCCGCGAGAAGTTTCATGTCAGACTTGTAAGCAGAACTACCGACAAAGAGCATGTCGATAGTGTTTTCTAGGGGAAAGTAAACACCATGAGCCATCGCAGCGACACTTCGAACTGGGACAAAGCAAGCTTCTGCGATGACTCAAGTGGAGCAGATCTTGGTGTTCCGTTAACCTTCAAAATCGGTGACAAAGCGGTTTACCCATCGCAAGGCATAGCCGAAGTGACAGATCTCGAACGTCGCGAGATCCACGGCAAAATTCAGCACTTTTACGTCCTGCGCCTGGCGGAATCCGGGCTGCGTATTTTGGTACCCGTACACAAGGCACAACAGGTGGGTTTGCGTCCCGTGGCTGGCACGAGTGAGGTAGAGGAGGTCCTCCAGATCCTGCGCGAGAAAGACGTGCCACTAGACCGTCACACCTGGAACCGTCGGTACCGCGGTTTCATGGACAAGATCAAGTCGGGTTCGCTTTTCGAGGTAGCCGAAGTGTTTCGCGACCTGCATCGCTTGAAGCGTACGAAACCGCTTTCATTTGGCGAGCGGCGCATGTTGGATACCGCCAAAGATCTGATCGTTCAGGAACTGTGCGTGGCGCAAGCCACCGCCCCGGACGCCGTCGACCATGTGCTCACGCAGGCCCTGGCCGAAGGCATCTCGGACTAGCGTGTCCAGTGCTCCCTGCCGTCAGGGGGCACCGTTAGGTAACGGGATCGATGAGCGTGCGGCAGGGGCAGCACCTCAATGTCGCGTTTTGCGTGCACCAATTCCTGTGACGTGGTTTAGCCCTGTGGTACGGTGAGCCAAGGAGGTCCTGGGCACCCCGCCAGGCGATCATGATTGTTCATTTGGCACAAGCAGACATCACTGAGTTGGCCGTAGACGCTCTCGTAAGCCCGGCAAATTCTTGGGGAATCATGGGCGGAGGGGTGGCTGGCGCCATTTCCCGCAAAGGCGGACCCACCATTCAAAAGGAGGCCATGTCGTTAGCTCCTATCGCCGTCGGCGCCGCCGTGGTCACAAACGCCGGGAAGTTGTGGGCCAAGCGGATCATTCACGTGCCCACAATCGACGAGCCTGGCCACAAGTCGACTGTCGAAAACGTTCGCCGCGCCACGCGGGCCGCGCTGTTGGCTGCAAGCCACCACAAGTTCGAGATCATCGCGATCCCGGGTTTGGGCGCGGGCTTGGGCGGCGTGGACCCAGGCGACGCCGCACGGGCCATTGCGGACGAACTGCGCGCCCATCGCTCAGAGAAGCCGGCCACCGTTTATTTGGTTGATGTTGACGAGGAAACTGTCGAGTACCTGCAAGAAGCGCTCGAAGTTGCCACCAGTTGATTCCTCCACGCACTTGCACGCATCCAAATTAGAGGAGCAGCCAACGTGAAAATCCTCGTTCCTTGCAAACGGGTTCCCAACCCTGAACAAAAGCTAAAGTTCGCTGGCACCGGGTTAGATCTTTCTAACCCGGGTTGGCAGGTGAATCCCTTCGATGAGTACGCCGTGGAAGCGGCACTGCGCCTGACCGAAAAAGGCAAAGGCGGCGAGCGATCTGGCGAAGTTGTTTTGGTGGCGATTGGCCCCAAAGACGCCACTCAACAGGTTCGTGGCTTGCTGGCGATGGGCGCCGACCGCGCGATCTTGGTGGACGGCCAAGATCAAGAGCTCGACGCAAACGCGGTGGCGCAGATTCTGGCCGCGGTTGTGGCGGCCGAGAAGCCCGACGCTGTCATCATGGGCAAACAAACCGTCGATGGTGATTCGAATCAGGTGGGACAACTGCTGGCGGGTTACCTCGGCTGGCCACAAGCCACGTTCTTGGCCACGCTCACGTTAGCGGCCGACGGCAAGTCAGCCCTCGGCACGCGCGAAGTGGATGCGGGCGTCGAAGAAAAACGCGTGCCCTTGCCTGCCGTGCTCACGGTTGATTTGAGGATCATCGGCAAAAAATCCGTACACAACCTGGCGCTGGTGGGTGCCGACGCCGAATGGGAAGAAGGCCCGCGCTACGCAGCCCTCAAGGGCATCATGGCGGCCAAGAAGAAAGAAGTGAAAGAGGTCACGGCGGCATCGCTTGGGGCTTCGCCGCAGGTGCTCGTGAAGCACGTCAGCCACACAGCGCCGCCCAGCCGCCGCGCGGGCGTGAAGGTGGCTTCTGTGGAAGAGCTCGTTTCCAAACTTCGCAACGAAGCCAAGGTGCTCTGAGGAGGCTGCCATGTCAGTGCTTGTTTATCTGGAAACAACAGAGTCCACCGTTCGCTCAGCCTCGTTGTCGGCGGTCACCGCCGCTCGTGAGCTTGCCAAACATCGACCCGGCCCGTTGGTGGGTGTGGTAATCGGCGCGGGTGTTACTGCCGCAGCGGCCGAGGCAGCAAAGTACGTCGACAAAGTGCTCGTCTACGATGCACCCACGTTGCAGGCGCCGCTGGCTGAAACTTACGCACCAGTGATGGTGCAAGCGCTTAAGGCCGCAGGTGCAGATGCCCTAGTGGCATGTGCCACTTCCACAGGCAAAGACGTCCTGCCGCGCGCGGCGGCCCTGCTCGGCGCCGGTATGGCGAGCGAAATTTCAGGCGTCGATGGCGCCGCCAAGTTCCGCCGCCCTACCTATGCGGGAAATGCCATCAGCACCGTTGAGGTGGGCACGCCCACGGTCGTTGTGTCGGTCCGTCAAACGGCGTTCGAAGCCGCTGCCCCCGCGGCCAACGCAGGCGCCGTTGAGTCTCAATCTGTGCCAGCACTCGACGCGAAAGGCGCGGCGTTCGTGGCTTTGCATGCCTCCAAGAGCGAGCGGCCCGATCTGGCCGATGCATCAATCGTTGTCTCCGGTGGCCGCGGCATGAAATCCACCGAGAACTTCAAGCTGCTTGAACAGCTCACGGATCAATTGGGTGGCGCCCTGGGTGCCAGCCGCGCGGCCGCTGACGCTGGCATGGTGCCCAATGATCTGCAGGTGGGGCAAACCGGCAAAGTGGTGGCCCCGAAACTCTACATCGCCGTGGCGATCTCAGGCGCCATTCAACACTTGGCGGGCATGAAGAATTCGAAGGTGATCGTGGCGATCAACAAGGATGCCGAAGCCCCGATCTTCCAAGTGGCCGATTACGGCCTGGTGGCGGATTGGGAAAAGGCGATCCCAGCGCTGATGGCCGAGCTGAAGAAGTAGGCGCAAGCACATGGCGGGGGGCGACGGGTCGAGCGGGACCCGCTCCTGCCTATGCTAGACTTGGGACGTGCGTTCTCAGTCGGCTCCACGCCCCCGCCCCTTCACATACCGGGAGTACTGCCTGCTTCCCGAGGATGGCAAGCGTCACGAGCTTATCGAAGGAGACTTCTACGTGACCCCCGCCCCCGCTCCGCGCCACCAGACGGTGTCTCGCCGTCTTCAGTTTGCGCTTATGAAGCAACTTGAGGAGACAGGGCTTGCACAGGTATTCGACGCGCCCATCGACCTTATGCTGGATGACGAGACCGTGGTGCAGCCAGACCTCGTGGTTGTTTCGAAGGCGCGCGAAGGCATCATCACAAACCGAGGCATCGAAGGTGTTCCGGATCTCGTGGTGGAGATTTTGTCACCAAGTTCAGGAGAGCGCGATCTGCAGCTGAAGCTGCACCTTTATGAACGTTTCGGCATTCCCGAATACTGGGTAGCGGATCCAGATCTGCGTACGGTTACGCAATGGCGATTGAATTCAGTCGATGGCCGCTATCAACAGAGTGCAGTGGTGGGCAGCACCTCATCACTGACCTGGCCTGCATTCGCTGAAGTCAGCGTCGCGCTTGATGCCGTGTTTCGAGGTTAAACCAGCAACGTCAAGGCGGCTGCGGGCGCTTCTTTTTGACCTTAAGCGCGACCACAAGGTCCATCTCAACGCCGAAATGTCTCAGGCTTGGCTGTCCTTTCTGCAATCTGTCACGGGCGCGACAGCAACACGACTCGTGCACATAGGCGCCCGGCCGTTACGTCTTGACCGTGGCTCCCACAAACAGCTCCATTTCAACGCTGGCGGGGTTAAATTGTTGCTCTGCAAAGAAGGCTTGCGCGGGCGAGGCCTCATGCGGCACCTGCACACGAATCCTTAAGGCGCCTTGTTGGGTCAACCACCGCTTCGCGGTTTCAAATAAACGAAGCCGAGCGTTCTGGTGCGCACCAGGGGCAAGATAGAACGCATAGATAGAGCCGATGCGATCGCCCCGTTTTTCGTCCAAGCCGCAGTGCAAATAACCGACGAGATTGCCCTCCACATCGGATGCAAGAAGCAGAACATTGCGGCGCGAGCGCAACTGCCGCAATAAATTCTCGATTTTGCCTGACGCCTCGCTTGATGTAACAACGGTCATTGGTTGCACCTGTTGCGCGCGCAGATTTGCAAGCGCTTGTACATCGCGTGGCGTGCCAATGGTGACGTTTATCTCAGCGGGATTGGGCGGGGGCGCGGCATGCGGTTCCAGCTCTAGGGGCTGCCACCGTGGACCGGGGTAATATTTTGTCAGGGAACCAAGGCCATCTTGTCGCAATAATTCTGCGTTACGGAAAACACGCAGACGCACGCTTGCCTGCGCCACGTCCAACCCGGAAATAGCGCGCAGGTCGGCATTGACGATAAATCCGCGCTTGGCGAAAAGGCGCGTAAAACCACTTCGTTCCTCATGCGTTATTTCGTTCGGCGCTCGTCGCCGCTTGGCCAAGAGCTCCAAAGGCGGTGGGGGTTCGGGCACGTGGGGCGGTGGCGGCTCGACCAAAGCTGGAACCATCACGCGCGGCCGCGCCATGGCCGCGCGGTTCCTAGCAAGCCGTTGCAGCACCTCCTCGGCCTCCCGCAAGAGCTGCTGGGTGTGCGTGAGATTGCGGGAGAAGAGATCGTCGTTGCTTTGAGGCATCTGATATCGCTTAAAGACGTTCGTTTCGAAACGCCAAGAATACCACCGCTTAAGTGTGTTGAGGGCGGTTGCGTTTTGTAAGCAACAGTTGCGAGCGTGTGCCGAAGACCGGGTGTGCCGTCGCAACGACACCAAGCGATCGTAGAAATGCTTCGAGAGCAGCCTTCCTCGTGTTGTCCTGGGGCCGGACCAAATGCCTGCCGTAGGGGACTTGGCGCAAGCTGAACAGAACACAGCGTTAGCGGTTCTTTCGGCGATCTGCCACGGGCACGACAAAAACACGACCCGCGCAGTCAAGATAGCTCGCACGGCCATCGAGGCGGCGCTGAGCCTGCCCGACGGTCGAACGGCGATGTATTATTACGATCTCATCCGGGCTGCACTGAGCGATCAAGTCAAAAAGGCTTTGAACATGATTCCACAAAACTACCAATTCCAAGACCAAAGCCTTCGACGGGCCCACAGCGAAGGCAAGGCGGAAGGCAAGGCGGAGGGCAAGGCGGAGGGAGAGGCCTATCGCCTAGCGCAAGCGGTTCTCGCCGTGCTGCGCCTACGGGGATTGGAACCGCTGGAAGAAGAGCGCGAACGCATTGAACGCAGCCGCGACGTTGCGTTGTTGCGGAAGTGGCATGCGGCGGCCCTGACGGCGGCTTCTGTGCGCGATGTCTTGGGGGGCTGATGCGGGTCTTTCTTGCGCAGCGGCCGCACGGAGCGCTCGTGCAAAGAAGCTTTGAAATGGGGGCGCCATCCGCACGACGGATCGCCTCATCTTCGTCAGTTGGGGAGGCTCGATACGGCTGGCCATCAGTCTGGCTCAACACCACATCCCCGGCATCGTTCGGGTGCAAGTCGTCCGCGAGGGGGTGACGATTACGGCAGGCAAAGCAGCGGTGAACCCCCGGACGCGGATGTAGGGCGCTTCGTCATGGGTTGGCAAGCTGAGCCGCATCGAACAAGGCGGACGTCTCTTCATCGTCTCCGGGCCCCCCACCTCTCTTGTAAGGAACCGCGCCACCAGCTCTAGGTAGGATGCGATGCGCCTTCGCCCGAACCGGTCATGGAGGAGCGTCGAGCCTGCGCGCGGCCGAACGTCCAGTGTATTGTTTCGATCTTTTGGGTCGTGCTGGAGGACAAGGTAAAGAGGCATTGCTAGTGATTGGGGCACTGTTGCAGCGTGAGGTCCTCTCTCCTCGCAGTTGGTTTGATTGGCAGCGAGCCAAGCCGTACAAACACGAGCCAGCGTTAAAAACGGCAGGCAGTACCACCGGATCAATCGTCCGACGGGTTGATTGCCCGACTGCGAGGCCATCGCGTGAAGGGGTGATGGATGCACCTCGCCTTACAACAACACCCTGGTTCCTGGTATCCTAGGAGAGAGATCAACGTCAATGCCTTCATCGTGCCAACGCTCAGGCGCTAACTGATGCTTCGGCAGTGTTAACTTGCAGGGATAGCCACGCTATGGGAGGGGTCAAGAGCTAAAGACCTTGCTGACAGCCATGAATGTGCGGATGCGATATCAGACCAATCCTAACGTCCTGAGCCGCCCAACCAGCGCCGGAGCAGTACTCGTTGACGCGCGCTCGGGGGACTGCTGGGAACTCAACGAGACTGCTTACTTCGTATGGAGGATGCTCTCCAAGCCGACATCTCTCGAAGACTTGATCAAAGAGGTTAAGAATGAGTGCGGCGGAGGTGAGGCAGCAACTTCCGATGTGTCGTCGGTGGTTGGCAAACTACAAGCCTGGGGTTTGCTGGATATCCAACCGGGCCAACCCGAATGACTACATCGAAACCTCACATGGAAATCAAGGACCTTAAGAGCCGCTTCTTTCTGCAATCTGTGGCTCTCGATTCCCTACTCCTTGATGCCGAGACTGGTGAGCTCTTCAGCCTCAATGACGAGGCGCAGCTGGTCATAAAGGTGCTCCTAAGCTCTCCCAGCATGGAAGCTGCCTTCTCCCAGGTAGCTGAGTTGATGAAGGTATCGTTGCCGGAGGCGGTCGGAATTAGTTCGACATTGTTGTCACACCTGTTGGACTTTGTACCCCTCGAACGAGCGAGATGGACCGGCGACTTCTCCTTTGTTGAAAAGGCGGACTGCTGGGAACTCACGCTCGAAAAATCGGCAATCGTAAACATCGAAAAAGAAGACTTCGTCATTCGATGGCTCGCTGGTCCTTTGGAGGGACAAATGTCCTTCGCCTATCGAGCGCTTCTAGCGGTGGCACCCAAGTTGCTCTCCGCGCGGGGACACTTCGTAGTGCACGCTTCCGCATTTCAAGTGGAAGGAGAAACCGTTATGGCCGTCGGTCACAGTGGGGCCGGCAAGACGACACTCGCACGTGCCTTTCAGAGCCAAGGAGCTAGGCTGGTATCAGAGGATCTCTGCGTAGTACAGGGTCTCCGATCCGCTAACAAGGAGTCGCAGCCGCTTGTGGCCTCTACATTTGAAAGCCAAGTTCGGGAATGGGCTCGGGCCGCAGCAACCCACCTCGCAGCTGATCACCACTCGTACTTAGAATTCCCAGTGCTTTCGACCGACTCGTGGGAGCCGCTTTCGTGGATATGGCACATTAGCGCCCAGAGACGTAGCGACAGAGAGGAGTTCGGATTTCGACAGCTTGCGCCCCTTGAAGCTGCTACTGAGTTGTTTCAGAATCTCTTTATCGGAACTTCGCAACCACCCACGTTGATAGGGGCATTTAGGTCCGCGTGCCACCTCGCTGCTAATTGCCGTTCAGCGGCACTCGACAGTCCAAGCAACCTTGACAGTCTTCAAGCCGCGATCAGAAACTATAGGTCGAAGACCGCGTCGTAGAGGCTTACATCCACACTTTCAGATGCCAGCCAGGCGTGACCGGACTTAGCCCCGCCACCCGCCACAATTCCGAATTTAACCGACGTCAGCGCAGCAGACCTATCACATGCGGAGAGCAGAAGTACTCTCCGAAAACAGTTTGGTCCTCCAGGCATCCGAAGATCCACTCCCGACACACATCGGGCGAGGCTGTCCTTGAATCTTCCTTCCTTCGTCGGTTGATAACGTCCTACGGCTCTACAAATCCCAAGCGCAGTGGCGGCATCAGAAGACCTTCGCAAGGCTTCAACCAAGGGCGCCACCAGACACACTAGGATGCCCGCTCTGAGCAACAGTCACCTTTGCTATTGAGCCTGTCGATCCTCACCTGGAAGCTCTCCTCCGTCCTGGACAGTTCCCAGTCCACCTGACACTAAGTCCTTTAGGTTTCCCACAGCCCTCACCTCGGGAGCCCTGTAGGATTTCTCTTTCAGTTCAGTGACGGACTTGGCCTTCGAGCTTTGCTTGGTCATATGCGGTTCCGCTATCAGTTAAGACAGTCTATTATAGCCAGAAATCCTTCGCAGCCAAGCTTCTAGCGTAAGCACCCTAAGGATTGGCAGACTCCAGACAGGCGTATGTGGGCCAGGATCTAATACTTTCGACAGTGCCTTGTCCGCAGCCCCCACGAAGCTGCGCTCGACATAACTCCCCACCAGCCAATCGGAACGCCAATAGTCGGCGATTTCGGTTCGTATTTTTCGAAGGTTAGACCACATCACCGGGCCTACGGATGTCTTCTTCCGCCTCTGGACCCCGACAAAAGGAAGGAGGGTTTTGAGCATGTTCCTTTGAAGATGGCGCGCATCGCCATTCGGTGGGCGTCGGGACAATCCCAGGACCGTCTCGACAACGTCCTTCTCAAGGTACGGAAATCTCATCGCAACGCCATTTTCAGCTCCAATCCAAGTCCTCGAATGCGCTGATCGCAGCATAGATGGCCCGAAAATCCTACTGAGTGTCACGTTCTCGGTCGCTTCGGATGGTTCGATCGCATAGTCGACGGGTGACCGGTTCATTTCTTCCCAGTAAGGTCTTGCATTTGGGGCCAACCACTCGGGTGGAGGTGTTACGGGTGCGCACGGCCATTTACCAAGCTTCTCAGCCTGTAATGCGTCCCTGATAGTCGCCAGAACGGCACCTCTATGGTGCCACCGAGTAAACCTAAACAACTGTTTGGCGAACGTTGCTAGGTGGCCAGCCTTCAAGGCCTCGGCTATCGCCCCGACTGAATAGAAGAGTTCGTCACCACCGAAGCCAGTTAAGCTCGCTTCTGCGTGGACTTCGCGGGCTAGGGCGAACTCGGTAGGATCGGGGTTTAGTAACCACGGGCGAAACGATGGGCGATCGAGAGCAATCGTTGAAGGGCAGAAGAATGGGAAGGATGTCGCGTCACGTGATTTCCAGGGCAAGCGGAGCTGCGTCAAGGTCCTCCGTATCCCCCGGCTCTCATCCGAGGCCGTCCCAGGGAAAAGAGAAGAAAGGAGGTGGAGATCAGTCGAAGGGAGTTCACCATCATTCTTCAAAGCATCCGCCAGAGCGGATATCGCTGATGAGTCAAGACCCCCGCTCAAATGAACAACTGCGCTCCGCGTGTCGAAAAGGCGATGCCACACGGACTTCCGTAGAGCGAAAATCACGTCGCTCTCCTCGGCGTCGCCTTTGGGCGTCAAGCGGGTTGAGCAACTGGTCTGCCGACGGCCCCCGGATGTCACGTCGACATGACCGGGCCTGATCGAACGTATCGTCTTGAAGTAAGTGCGATCTAGGAAGCGAGGGCGTCCCGAAAGGTATTCGCACACCGTCACTTCATCGATCGCTGGCCTCCGCGGCAATAGCGAAAGCAAAAGGTCGCAGGACGAAGACAGAATCTGGGTTCGCCCTGATTCCCAAGAAAATAGTTGTCCTACGCCGAATGCGTCTCGATACGCAAGCACACTTCGGCTTGGACGATCTCCAATTACAACCGATAAGTCGCCTTCGATCTTGTCAAACAGCCTGCTGCCCAATTTTCGGTACAGCGCCGCTATACAGAAGGGAAGATTTGTCCCAAAGGGGACATTGATGCCTGCTGTTTTCCCTAAGTCGCTGAGGTTATCTACACGTCCAGTTGCGAGGCAAATTCTATCACCGTCCGAATAAAGGGCATGTGTGGCGGTATTTGCCGGCCAGTCTTCCCAACGAACGCGTATCGCCGTCGCCGGGAGACTGGCCCACATTGCGCCGTCCTCATCCGTAAAGACCGCACAAAAGTGGGAGAACGTTGGTTTACCAGAAGACAAGAACTCGCCCACGCCGGTCGGATGCCGGCAACGAGCCTTCGCCTATGGCAAGGTCAACGTATCCATCACCATCCACATCCCTTACGAGGCGACTGAAGCTGGAATTCCCCAACCACGGTCGCGTTCCATTCTCGCCGTTGGGCAAAGGCAATACCACGGACGCTATTCCCGCGGTCGTTACGTCGGAGGACGCCGCCAAGCTACCCAATTGCGAGCCATCCAAAACATAGAGCTTGCCTGGAGCCGAGCCTTCGCGGGTTGGAGCGACAACGATATCAGGAGCATCGTTGCCTATCAGCGAAAATGCCGCCACCGAACCCGAGAAGGCCCCACCGATGGTGACGATTCCGAACTGGTTCGTACCAACCGCTGACGCATTCGTGAGTGATTTTGAGGTGCCACCAAGGGGACCTGCCGTTTCGTTGCCGAAGTACAATTGAACGACGCCGGTTCCGGCGAACAGCGAAGCCAGCCCGATGGCATTCGTGCTGCCATTAACTGGTCCCAGCGTTGCCAAATTCCCTCCCAAGCGACTGCCCGGCGATCCGTCAATACTGGCATCGAAGGAAGTAATCGAACCAGACAACGCCGCCTGCCCCTTGTAAACGTAGACTTTGCCGGCGTCACTGTTGGCCCTGTCAGCGCCAACGACGAGGCTCGCCCCTGCGCCAGAATAGAATTTGCCTAGACCCTGCAAGTTGAGGCCAAAGAGGCCGTTAGCAGCCGAACCGTCGATCAGTATGGTCCTCGCAGCATCCGGTACCGATACCGTGTCGGGCATAGACTTGGAGCCACGGAGAATCACTACCCGGCCTTTGCTGGCATAGGTTGGATTTCCTATTGCCAAATCGTCTATGCCATCCGAGTCGAAATCCCCGAGAGGAGCCAAGACGTAACCGAAAAGTCCAGAGCTACCAGCGCCGTCGATAACGAAATCAGCGTCAGCCTCCGATAATGTCGCGGGCCAGGTCGTCCGACCCGCGAAAATGAACATCTTGTTGGCCGAAGACGCCACAGCTAGGTCCGGTTTGCTGCTACTAGACGGCTCATCAGGGTTTTGAACAACATCGCCTACAAGCATGGCATGCCGCCCAAAGCCGGCGCTGGTTCCGGTGATAGTCAGCGAGGGAGCGTCGGGAGAGAACATTGCCGTGCCGAAATAGACCAACACCCGCTTGCCTAGTCGAGTCCCCACGATGACGTCGCCACGGCCGTCTCCGTTTAGATCTCCGTACCCTGAGACAGAATAGCCGGCCTCGTCTTCTTTGGTTTGGTCGGGGTCGATGCTCGGCGGGCTGAGGATGGTCCTATTGAAGGAGGCGCGGGTGGGTAAATCGAGCTTCACTAGGGGGCCACGGTTGCCGGCCGCGTCGACTGGTACGACACCGAAGTAGTAGTCAGCTTCGATTTTCCGGCCTCGAACATCCAGGGCTTCTGCTTGGCCCGAAGCGGCCGGAACACCGGCAAACGTCAGCGCCTCAGCCGCAGAAAAATTTCCTTCGGTCAAGGGGGCCTCGGAGACTCGAATATCGTAGGCCGCGGCGGGTTGGCCATTGTCGTCAGGGGCCGTCCAGCGAAGCTTAAACGACGACTCTCGCCTTGTAAGTATCTCCGCACTCAAAGAGGCGACCGCCGAGGGAACTTTTGAATCGACTGTGAATGCGGAGGCTGTTGTACCAACTCCGGCCGATGGGTATTCGCTGGTGGCAGCTAAAATAGCCACGGTGCCTTCAGGAATCGTGACGCTTGAAAAGGTGGCCACGCCATTGACCACGTTGGAAGTCCCAATAGCATCTCCTCCTGTCTTAGATAGAGTCACGGTGCCTGTCGTAGCTGGAGTTCCGGCAACAGTAACCGAAACAGTGACGGTGCCCTGCCAACCATCCGTAGCGCCGTCTGCATCTGCGACGCAGCCTGAACCACCTACAGCACAGAGTTTTGCATTTGTCGCCGGCGAAACGAAATTCACGATGGGGGGCGTGCCCACCTTGATGGCGCAGGCAGCCCCGCTCAAGCCTGACTGGTTGCCGGCTGGATCCCGCACAACCGCCGTTAGTACGTTCTCGCCTACCTTTAAGAGCACGTTTGAGAAAGTCGCGACGCTACCAAGGATACTTGTCGGGTCGTATTCAGCCGGAGCGCCGTTCGACGTCACCACCAGCTTGATCAAGGCGGATGACGTTATCAGGGTGAGCTCGCGTGTCTGGTCCACAGTGGATTCGATCAGTGTTCCGCATGCGGGTGTTCGGGGATCTGCTGTAGGAGCAGTAGAATCAACCCACAGGCTCACGATGGGACTTTGACCCTTGGCCGAAGAAACCTCCGTTACTTCGACACGAAGCTGAGTCGGCGAGATGAGCCCCCCTGCGGTGTTCATTGTGCTGTCGCGCAGAGTAGCTTTCGGCCATTTTGCGACGAACCCGAGACCCGCAGGACAGCCATCGCCCGTCACGGCATCGACAACATCTACTTCCGACCCCACCTGGTCAAGCGCGCCGCCTTCCACCCCGACGAAGAGTTTAGCCTTCGCAAGCTTCTTGTCCGTACAAGCGACCACAAGGGTTTGCGCGCCGCCAATCGCCGGATCGTTGTCCTTGAACGCCTGCGTTGCGTTCGCAGCAAGGAGATGCTTGGAAGGATCAGTGTATGGTGCTGAGTCTGATACTGGCTGAACAATCTGCACGCCTGGAAGCGCAGAGGCACAGGTGACGCCCGCAATCGACTTAGTCGCAACGTTGCCAGCATCGTCTCGTAGAGACACGTTGACTGAGAACGGCGCACCGCCGAGGCAATCCAATTCGACGCATCCGCTGCCAGCAGAACCGCCAACGGCAACAGGGACGTAGGTCATCGCTGATGTCCCTATCGCTGCTCCCAAGTTCTTGCCGCCGTTTATGGCCATCCCCACATTGGTTGCGTCAGCCGCCATGGTGCTGGCGCAAACCTTGAATTTGCCATTGACAACCTTGCCATCAAGGTCGCCAGGTCCCGTGCTAGGACCGTAGAACTGATTCGCGATCGGTGACGTCACCGTCAAATCAGGCTTCGCCGTATCCACTGTGAAGGTGCCTAACTGCGAGCGTCCCTCAACGGCTCCGGACCTACACACTGCTTGAATTTGAAAAGCACCATCCGGCCGCAAAGCCACGCCGGGGAAATTCGCTTTTCCGCCCAAAACGGTGGCGTTCACGTTAACGACAGCGTCAGGCGCATCGGCGCGGCGAACCTGCAGCTGCACAACACTGTTGTCGCCTGCGTTCGTCGTCACTTCAAACGCGGCCTGGTAGTCAGACCCGGGCGAGCTCACGCGGTCTCCGCCTTCTGCCACCGGTACGTCGTTCAGCTTGGGGTGAGCCTCGCTGATTACCGGCTTCGTGATGTTACAGGTGACCGCAGAACAATTGATGTCTACCGTGTTGCTTGCCGTACAGCCCGTCGCGTTGCCAATCTGCGCGACCAGTGCCGATGCACCGCTCGTCGCCAGCGAAACACCCGCAAAAGTCACCGTGCCCCCTGTAACCACACCGGGAGTCCCCACCGGTGTGTTGTTCGCCAGCAAGGTAACCGGGGTGCCATCGGGAGCGCCAACGGCCAGCTTCACGTCAATCTGAAAGCCATTGGCTTTGCACTGATCGTCCACGTCATCCGCCGCGGTGAGCTTCGCAGCCGGTACCGGCGAGATAAACGTAGCGCTGGGGCAACCTGCGTCCGGGAGGACCCCACCTTCGCCCGTGTTGCCGCCGCCGCCATCGGCTACGACGACGTTGGCGTCGATGTTCGACGGAAGGTCATCACCACATCCTGCGACAACTGTCGCGGACAAAAACGCTGCTGCTAGGGCTACTTTTCGCATAATTCCTCCCACCGGGACTCTCATTGCTTTGCTGCGAGTATCAGGGCTAGTTCGCTGGCCGCAAAATAATACTTTGCGTTGACGCATAAAATCCAGCACCAACCATCGATTGCCCCACAGCAAACCTGAAGCCATCGGCGCAAATGTAACTTTCGCCGCCGGTCGCTGTCGCAAACACGCGTTTCACAGGTGCGCCTGTGTAGGCAATGGCACAATTAATTCGCACAACACCGTTTATATTTTTTCCCACTGCCACAGGGACAGGGAGCGTTTCTACCCGGTGAAGCGGCCTTCACAATGGGGCCGGAGGAACGCATCTCGGCAGGCGTCTTGCCCCCAAGCTCGGGGCGCCGCACGTTGTTCCAGGTGTCCATAAGGACGGCGATAAACTTGTCTACAGCCTTTTGGCTGGGCGGATCTGGCGTCACGTTCATGATCTTTTCCATCACAACCGCGGGTGATTCTGCGGAGCTCATGATCCCCAGCAAGCGGTTGGCCGACAACGGGCAGGCGATCGCCTCCAAGGCCGCTTCAAAGCGCGCCTGTACCTCTTCCGTTGCAAAAACCGACGGGCCATCATCGTCGTCTTCATCGTCGCCCCCTTCGTCCCAAGCCGTGCCCTGCCAGTTCGTGATGACGAATTCTTCTTCGTTGCACTCATCGCAATGGGCGACGAAATCGTAATTGTCCATCATCGTGACGATCAGAAAGCCGAGACACGGCTGCCCATCTGTTTGCCGCTGGCAGGGAATCATCGTGCCCCGGTATTCATCCGGTTCAAGCGTGCTGGCGTATTCAATCGCTTGTGCCATGCGGATGGCCCGCCCACGCAGTGCCGGATCCGCCGGGATCCAACCCTCCTCGTCCAGCCAATCCAGCGCATTCACAACGTTCGTTTCGCTCATAAACGCTTCATAGCCCCGCAAACGCCGGCAGTGGTAAACTTTCTTGAGGTGCCCACCCATGCCACCCCTGAACCCAACCGCCGAAGCCGCTTTCTGGGCGGGGGTTGACGCTGCCAGCCGGTTTTTTATGGGTGGATCAGACGTTCGCAAGGCCATGGAGAAGCTTGCGCACCTGCTGGAGGAGCACGAGATACCGTATGCGGTCGTGGGCGCGATGGCGTTGAACGAACTTGGGTACCGCCGCATGACCAGCGACGTGAACGTTCTTTTAACGCCCGCCGGGTTGGCGAAGTTCAAGGCCGGCTGCTTGGGCCTGGGTTACTTAGAAAAATTTCCCGGCAGCCGCGGCTTTAGAGACACCGAGAACAATGTCGAGATTGACCTGGTTTTGAGTGGGAGACTACCCGGGTGATGGAAAGGTTAAGCCAGTGGCGTTCCCCGATCCCGCCATCGCAGAGCAAGGTCATGCCGTCCGTCTGCTGCCCGTGCCACGGTTCCTCGAGTTAAAGCTTGCGTCCGGGATGACGGCGCCGCATCGGTTAAAGGATTTGGCGGACGTGCTCGAAGTGATTCGGGCTGCCCACCTACCACGCACCCTCGGCGAGGAACTCCATGCGTACGTTCGGCCGAAGTTTTTCGAGCTTTGGGACGCCGCTTCGGGGGCGACCACCGATGAATGACGATTCAGCTTGTTGCAAGCGTCGGTAACGCAACCCAGATGATTGCCGTCGCAGGGGGAATCAGATGATAAAAGTCAACGCATCAGATGCATCTAATGGTACCATCAGATGCATGGCACGCACGACAGTGAATATCGAGGACCCGCTCTTGGAGGAGCTAAAAGCAATCGGTAAGGAAGAAAATGCGAGTCTGAGCGACGTGGTTTCAGAAGCTCTAGCCCTGGGCCTCGCCGCCCGCAAGAAGGCAAAGAAGGCGCCGCCTGCCTTCAAGTGGGTGTCGCAACCCCTTGAGCCCATGGTCAACCTCAAGGACAAGGACGCTTTGGCCAACGCGTTGGATAAGGACACATTACCGAGATGAGCTTCGCTATTGACGCGAACATTCTGATTTACGCCTCGAACGAAGGTAGCCAGGAGGCCGTCAGAGCGAAAGCGTTCCTCACCGAATGCGCCAGGGGGAACGAGATGGTCTATGTGCCGTGCCCAGCGGCGATGGCGTATCTGCGAATCGTCACACACCCGCGCATTCTCAGGAATCCCTTGGCACCCGAAGTGGCGATGGGGAATCTAGAGGCGTTGTTCTCGTTGCCTCACGTGCGGTTGTTATCAGAGCAATCCGACGTGCTCATGCGGTTCAAAAAAATCGCCGGGGAGGCGCCCGTTAGAGGCAATCTTGTGCCCGACGCACACATCGCCGTCATTTTACTTCAGCACAAGGTCAGGGTGCTTTACACCAACGATGCTGATTTTCGACGCTTCGCATTTCTGGACGTAAGAAACCCTCTTTAATCGCCTTCCCAATTCGCTGGTTCCCCTCAAGCCAGCCGCCAGAGAGCCGAGGATAGGAAGGCTGGTATAGTGGAAAAAATGACCCGTATTGTTGCCGCCGAGGGTTACGAAGCAGACTCGTCGGAGTTAATCGCCCGCCTTGAGGCGAACATCGCGAAGGTGATTCGCGGGAAGGCGGAGGCCATTCGCAGCGCTGTCATGGCGCTGGTGGCGCGGGGGCATTTGTTAATTGAGGACGTACCGGGGGTGGGCAAGACCACACTGGCGCGCGCGCTGGCCGGGTCGATCGGTGGAACGTTTCACCGCATTCAGTTCACAAGCGATCTGTTGCCCTCCGACATCATTGGCGTGTCGTTGCTCGATCAGCGCACCGGAATGTTTGATTTTAAGCCCGGGGCGATTTTTGCGAACGTTGTTTTGGCCGACGAGATCAACCGAACCACACCGCGCACGCAAAGCGCGCTGCTTGAGGCGATGAACGATGGCCAGGTGTCGGTGGATGGCAAGACGCACAAACTTGATACGCCGTTCATGGTGATCGCCACGCAGAATCCCGAAGAACACTACGGCACCTATCCTTTGCCTGAATCGCAAATGGATCGGTTCGTGCTGCGGATTCGGCTGGATTACCCCAAGCCCGAAGACGAGCGCCGTTTGCTGCTGGAAATGCCGGGCAAGGCCGGTGCGGCCGTAGAGGCCATTAAGCCGGCCGTTTTGTTGCGCGACATTCTTTCGTTGCAAGAGGCTGCTGATCGCGTGCGGCTGTCGCCGGAGCTCGCGGATTACATCGTGGCGGTGGCGGGGGAGACGCGCCGGTCGCCGTTTTTGTCGTTGGGCATTTCACCGCGGGGCCAGTTGGCGTGGCGGAACATAGCGAAGGCCTCCGCTTTGGCCGACGGGCGGGACTTTGTTTTGCCCGATGATCTCAAGGGCACCGCCGTAGCAGCGCTTTCACACCGCGTGCTGCTGGCCCACCACACCGAAGGTGGGCGCGCGCGCGATGACGCCGAACGTGTGATTGGCGAGATCGTCAATCAGTTCCCTGTGCCGGGTTAGGAGTGGTCAGATGAGTTCGGCTCGTGAACGCACCACGCCGCCGCGGCCGTCGTCGATTCACGGCACGTTGATGCCTGAGCCACCTGCGCGCGCGGGCGGGGCTCGCAAGAAGCGCAGTTTATGGAAACGTCTGCCAACCACGCGTGAAGGCGTTTGGTTCATGTGCGCCACGTTGGTGGTGGGCGCCGCCGCTGTGAACGCTGGGTTGAACCTGCTGTTCTTGGTGTTCGGCATGATGCTGTTTTTGATCTTGGCCAGCGGCATCATGTCGGAGTTGTGCCTGCGGCATTTGGTGGTGACGCGCAAGTTGCCCACGGCCATCCATGCGGGCACGCCGTTTTTGATGGGCATTGGCGTACGCAACAACAAGAAGCGCACGCCCACGTTTTCCTTGGAAGTGGAAGATCTCACGGACGAGCGCCCTGTGGAGCGGCGTTGCTATTTCTTAAAGATCCCCGCCGGACGCGAACAAGAGACGGCGTACCGCAATGTGGTGAACCACCGGGGCGTGCATCGCTTAGTGGGCTTTCGCGTGTCAACGCGGTTTCCATTCGGGTTGATTCGCAAAGCGCACGATATCCCAGCCAACGCGCAGATGTTGGTGTACCCCGCGCTTGTGCCGGTGCCACAGTTATTGGCGGCCGAGGGCGGCGCGCCTTTGCCGGATCGCCGCAACGCACGTGCATCGCGGTCAGGGGAATTTCACGGGCTGCGCGAATACCGCGAAGGCGATGATCCACGGCAGATCCACTGGCGAAGTTCGGCACGACGCGGTCGATGGCTCGTGCGCGAGCATGAAGACGATGCGGGCGGCCGCGTGGTGGTGAAACTTCAGTGGGCCGAAGTGCGGCAGGAAAACGAAAACCAGGCTTTCGAGCAGGCCGTTTCTATGGCCGCGTCGGTGGGGTTGTGGTTCTTGAAGCGCGGCTATGAGGTGGGCTTGTCCGCCGGCCAGGTGAGCGTGGGATCGCGCGCAGGCAACCAGCAAAGCCACGCGCTGCTGGCTGCTTTGGCGCTCGTGACCATGGACGATGTGAAGGCACCAAGCGGCGCATTGGGCACGGCCGTGGTCGTGGCGCGCGTAACAATGGCGGATAGCGCGCCCCGCGTGACATTGGCCAGTGGTGCGCGAGGGCAAGCCGCGTGAGGTTCAGAGCCGCTCATAAAGCTTCGTCTTATTTGATGGTGGCCGCCGCCATTGGCACTTTGGCAGCGGCAGGCAATTTGACGTTCGCTCAGATCGCCGCGTGCCTGATCGTGGGAACTTTGTCGTGGTTCGCGGAGCCCGAAAGCCAGCTGAGCGCGTGGCTCGTGCGGCTTGATTTGCCGTTCAAAGTTCTGGTCCTGGGGTACTTCTGCATCACGGTGTTTTCGTTGGTTCAGTCCTTCCCTGAACCCGATCTGACCGCGCTGCTTGATTTAGTATTGGTGTTGGTGGGCTACAAGCTGATGCAGCGGAAAACCAACCGCGATTACATGCAGCTTTACATTCTGGCCTTTCTGTTAATCTTGGCCGCCTCGTGGTTGGCGCAAAGCGCTTTGTTTGCGCTGGGATTCGCGGTGTATGTGGTGGCGTTGGTGTGGGCGCTCATCTTGTTTCACTTGCGCCGAGAGATTGAAGACAATTACTTAGTGAAGCACGAAGCTTCCACGGCCGCACAACGGGTGACAGCCGCACGCGTGTTGGATTCACGTCGCGTGGTGGGGCGCCCGTTTTTTTATGCCACGGCCGCCGCGGCATTGGCCGTGCTGGCTGGGGCAACCATTGTGTTCGCGCTGGCGCCCCGCATCGGCATTGGTTTTTTGACGGGCGGCGTGCGACGCCATGGCAGCGTGGCAGGCTTTAGTGATCAAGTGGAGCTTGGCCACCACGGCAACATCTCAAGCGACAACCAAACGGTGATCTTGCGCGTGGGAATGCCACGTTTGCTTGACCAGCCCTCAGAAGAAGCACGCGACGCCGTGATTGCAAGCCTTTATTGGCGTGGCACCGTTTACGACACGTACGAAAACGGCCAGTGGTTGCGGTCACGATCCGATCTCACGCGCACCAAGCTTTCCACGGGGTTTGGCCAAGGGCCCAATCAATGGAGATGGGTTTCTGGTCCCGAGACGCCCGATAAACCTCCGTCGAGAAAGGAACTGCTTGCGTTGGCCGATCGGCAGGAGATTCAAATCATGGGAGTGAGCTTGCCGGTGGCGTTTGCGTTGGATTCGCCTGTGGCGTTTGAAGTGGAGGAGCCGGCGACAGGTGCCTTCTTATCAACACAAATTGAGGCTCGGTATTCGGGCGAAGCCGCTCTGCGCACGATGCGTACCTCGCCTTATGGGCGGGCGTTGCCGTTGGCGGATTTTGCGGGGGCACGCTACGTGGCCTACTCCATTGATAGCTTGCGGCGTGCGCGCCCAGGCGCGGCCAAAGCCATAACCGAGCTGCCCGAGGGCTTGCTTGCACCATACCTGCAAGTGCCTGCAGATCTACGGAAGCGTCTGTCGGGGTTGGTGAGACGCATCACCGCTGACCACAAGACACCGGCCGCGCGAGCGCAGGCGGTGATGACGTGGCTGCACAGGAGCAAGACGTACTCGCTCGATCTTAAGCGCGATCCTTCCGTTAAAGATCCACTTGAAGATTTCCTGATGGTTCAAAGCAGCGGTCATTGCGAATACTTCGCGACGGCGGCCGCCATCATGCTGCGGATCGCGGACGTGCCCACCCGGTATGTGAATGGCTTTTTGGGCGGCGAGTGGAACGATCTATCCAATCTGGTGACAGTGCGTGACAACCGCGCGCACTCGTGGACGGAAGTGTATTTTTCTGGGTTCGGTTGGACGCGCATGGATGCGACCCCCGCCATCTCGCGGCCTTCGCGCATGAGCCGGCTTAAACAAGTCGCAGACTCGATTGAGTTGTGGTGGGGGCAGTGGGTGATTGAATACGACGCCAGCCGCCAGCTTGATCTGGCACGAGGGCTGGCAAAGTCGCTCGGGTTCAAACGCCAGCCGGGGTCAGCTTTCTCGTTGCCTAAGCCCGATAAACGCCTCGTTTACGGTGTGGTGGCCTTTGGTTTGGCAGTCTACGTGGCGCTTCGCATCCGCAAGCGCCGCGTGAAACCTGGCCAACGGCTGGTGCCGCGCGCGGGGGCGCAAGGGGCTGTGCAGAAGCTTTACGAGCGGTCCGTTCGCGCGGTGGGTTCGTTGGGCGTCACCAAGCAGGCATCAGAGACACCACGGGAACATTTGCAGCGTGCTTGCCGAGCCGAGTCCGCATTGGCGAAAGATTATGGGGGCATCGTCGCGACGTACGAGGCCGTCCGATTTGGCACGCGGCAGCTCAACACCGCGCAATTGAACGAACTGGCGCACCAGGTAACCGCCGTGGAAGCGCTTTGCAAAGAGCGGCTGCAGACGCGAAAAGCGGCGTAAAGCCGCATGGAGGGGCTGCACCTCGGGGGGCGCCAAGGTGCTAGGATGCGCGGTGTGCGCTCTGTTTATGTCGCTGTCGCCCTTTTAACGATGTGTATCGTCGGTTCGCCGCTCGGCTTCGTCCAAGCTCAAACGAACCCCACAGGAACCACCACGGGCACCGGTGGGGCCTCGGGAACCGCGAACCCCGGTGTACCGGTGAAAGCCGATTTCCTCATGCGTTTGCTGCGCAAGAAGGATAACGGCGAATGGAGCGTGTTCTCCGACTTCGAACAAAAATACTATTTCAACAATGCGCGCTGCCAATGCGGCACGCAGATCAGGCTTGAACTCTATTTCTCCTCCCAGGGTGCCGCCAAAAAGACGTTGTTTACCCAGCGCAAGGACACCATCAAGATTTTGATTGGCGATGCCGCATGCGTTTCCAATAACCCCACCACGATGTCTGCGGCGGCTTGCCGAACCATCGATAACATCAATTTGGCCGCTTTCGCTCGATCCCCCGATCGGCCGACGTTCACCTTCCCGGTAAGCTGGTTGTTTGGGCGAGAAGGCAATGCGTGCGGTGCGCAGGGACAACAGTCGATTCGTTTAGCAATCGACACGAATGGAGACGGCATTCCGGATCTGAACGACGACGCGGCCCCGACGCTGTCGGTGGACTACGACGGCCAGCCACCCTCCCCTCCCGATCGCGAATCGATCAAAGTGACCCCGGGCAACGAAGCGCTTGAAGTCAGTTGGCAGCAAAGCCAGGGCGTTGCGGATTTTCGTGGTTACACCGTCTTCTGCAGCCGCGGTGAGTTTAGCGTTTTTAAGGAGAGTCCTTACGACGGGCAATTTCACACACCCACCACCGAGTGCCCGGGCAAGGTGGTGAGCCAATCGTTGTCGCAAGGCGACTTGGGGCCTTTGCGTCAGGCGCTGACGGTTGTGACTCCAGACGACAATGCGGGAAACACCGACGCGGCCGCTCCGGATGACGCCGGCACCGATGAGTCGAATGCCAGCAAAGGTGTTGAATATGGGGCGCCTGACCCGTTTCGGAGCTTGAACCCCGCGTATGTGTGTTCTGATCTTTTGCGTACACAACGATCAGTGCGGATCACAGGGCTGCAGAACAACATCCCCTATCTCGTGGGCGTGGCCACGCTTGACTTGAACGGCAACGCGAGCCCGATCACATCTGTCTTGTTGCAAAAGCCCATCCCCACGCGAGACTTCTTCGACGGGTATAAACGCGCTGGCGGTGACGCAAGTGGTGGGTTTTGCAGCGTGGGCGGGCGCGGGCGTATCGGCGTGGCGTCGCTGCTTGGCTGGGCTATGGTGGCACTGGTGTTCAGGGGGATTGCGCGCCGGCGGCGTAAGCGTTAGGACGTAGGTATGACAGGAGCGCGACGCTTGTGGTTTGCGGCGCTCGCCGTGGCGGCGTGTCACGACGATCAGGACGCTGTGGTCGATGCAGGCAACACCGATGCTTCGGTTGACGCTGTGGCCGCCGATGCCAGTGTTGACACGCTGAGCGTTTGCGGCGCCAACGCTCCTTTGCCCTGCCCCCCATTGACGTATGCCACGTGGCGCATGCCGAGCCCGCCCGGCGTGCCTTCGTCGGCCACAGCCACGTATGTGCTGACGGCGGCGACCGCGACAGAGACCACATCCGGGTTGACGTGGCAGCGGGGATTTACGGAAAAGAAAACGTGGGCCGACGCCAAACAATATTGCGAGGAGCTTGAGCTCGAAGGTCGCGGCGATTGGCGTGTACCAAGCCGCATTGAGCTTGTATCCCTGGTTGATTTTACGCGCTTGCCCAGCATTGATCAGGAAGCGTTTCCCAACACAGCCAACGATTATTTCTGGTCGTCTTCGCCTACGGCCAACGGAACGGTGTATGCGTTCAGCGTTTACTTCGGTGCAGGGCTCACGGCGTTTGGGCAAACCGCCGGCCCCAGCGGGCATGTGCGCTGTGTGCGCGGGGGTGGCCCGGGCGTGCTGCCTCGTTATGACATCACAAGCGCAACTGTGTTTGATCGAAACACACTGCTGACGTGGCAACGCAACATCTTGGATCAAGAGCTCGTGTGGGAGTCTGCGAAGGACTATTGCGCCGGTTTGAAGAATGGGTGGCGGTTGCCTTCAACCAAAGAGCTGCAAACAATTGTGGACGAAACGAAGCAACAGCCGGCGATCGATGCGGCGCTTTTTCCCAACACGCCCGCGGCGCTGTTCTGGACGGCGACGCCCGTCAACAAATCCGGATTGATGAACTACGTATTCGTCGACGTGCGCGACGGCACCACTGAAGAAGCGGGCATGAGCGAAGCCCATTGGGTGCGCTGCGTGCGCTAGCGCAAACGCTATTCGAAGCGGTAGTCGACGGGCACAGCAAACGAGCGAACACCCAAGCTGGCGCTGGGCCATCCCTTAAGTTGCGCGACAGCGTCTTTGGTGGCTTGGCACAGCAAGGTGTTCGAGCAAGGCAGCTTTACGTCAAGCGCGGTGGCTTTGCCTGCGTCGTCCACGTCGACAAGCACGGTTACGGCTCCGCGCAATTGCTGATCTTTGGCAAGCGCTGGATATGTGAGCGCAGGCAGCAACTTGTTCAGCACCAAAGGTTGCAGTTGTTGCAGCACTTCGGGAGAGACGGGCGACGTGTCGCCGCGCGGCTCCGTGCGCGAGCCCCCCGGCGTCACCACCAGCCGCAGGCCCAGGGCGCGGCTGATGTTGGTGGGATTGGTGTGCTTTGGTTTGCCATCCGCTCCTTGGCCCTCGCCTTGGCTCGCAGGCACCACACTCACCTCGACGCGGCGGCCAAAAAGTTCGTCGACCTTCCACGCCGATAGCAGAAACACTACGCTAAACACCACAACGTGCACCGCCAAGGAGGCCAAGAAGATGCGGCGTTTGCGACGCTCCCGCTGCTCGCGCTCTTTGTGCCGTTCGAGGAACGAAGCGAACGGACCGTCGCTGCCGGGCAACGAGCTTTTGCGGGCTTTGGCGCGCATCCGAAAGCGTTCGGCCGGGCTGGGCATCGTTAGCCGAGCGTAGCAGGGGCAAGGCAGCAAGGCCGACGGATTCATTGCTCTTGCGCCGCGCCTGCGACATCATGAGCCACACGCGGCTGTTCCACCGCGGGAGTTTCTTATGCACGAGATTACGCGTTGCCGGTGGTTAAGTGGTTCGGGGGCCGCACCCGCCACCTTGATTTTGTTGGCGTTCATCGCCACGGCCTGCGGACGCACGTCTTTAGGCCCAGAGGGCGACGTGGGGGGCCCGGGAGGGTTGGACGAGGGGGGCGAAGGCGGATTCTTTGCCGGTGGCGGCGCGCCTGGCACCGGCGGGTTTGGCGCCCGCGGTGGCACCGGCGGGTCCGGCGCCCGCGGCGGCGCAGGGGGCGGCGTTGTGGTGGGTGGCCGGGGTGGGTTGGGCGGCGCGGGAGGGAGCGTGGCAGGCAAGCTCGTTATCGACCCGGCTTCGTCCTCTGTCACAGTGGGGCAAAGCGTTCAATTGAGGGTTTCGCTGGCTTTTCCGGATGCCCCTAGCCGCGACGTGACCAACATGGCGACGTGGTTCGTTGAGTCGATGATCGCGGCCACCGTGCCGAACCGCCCTGGCCGCATCACGGGCGTCCTCGTGGGGGAGGCGCGGGTGGTGGCCGAGTTCATGGGCCAAAAGGCGACGGCCACAGTGCGCGTCACGGCCGACACACTCACGGCATTGTCTCTGCGCCCCACTGAAACCACGATCAACACAGCCGGTGTGGTGCAGTTCTTCGCCTTAGGGATCTTCGCGTCGGGGCAACAGCGCGACGTTACGGCGGACGTCACGTGGACCAGCACCGCTCCCGAGGTGGCCGCCGTCAACCACCTGGACGTTCCTGGACTGGCGTTGGGACAGGCGGTGGGCACCGCCAAAATCCTGGCCAAGATGTCGGGCCAAGAGGCCGCGGCGGTCATCAACGTCACGCAAGACGCGCGCTTGTCACTTGTTCTCGAACCGCCAGATGCCGCACGTCGCGTGGGTGAAACGGTGTCGTTTAGGGCCACCGCGCTGTTTAACGACGGCACCCAGCGCAACGTCACAAATGCGGGGGTTTGGCTCGCGACCAACCCACTTGTGGCCACGGTTGAGCGGGGGCAAGCCACATGCCGAGGCATCGGCGAAACGATGGTTGTTGCGTCCTTCGACGGCTTTTCAACGTCTGGCACGCTCACCTGCCGCGACCTGACCGTTGCGCTACTGCGACTGACGCCCGTGGAGACCGAGGTGCCGCGCGGCACACGCTTGCAATACACAGCCACGGCGTTCTTCTCCGATGGCACCAGCCGCATCGTCACCGACCAAACGCGGTTTTCCAGCCTGGATACCGCGGTGGTGGCCGTGATGTCGCGCGGCCAAGCCACGGCGGTGTCGGCGGGCAAAGCCACCATTAGTGGCGTTTTTGACGGCGTCACGGGGACCGCGACCATCACAGTGTTTTGAGGCCCAGGTTTTGCGGCGGCGCCGCTTGGGGGCGTCCCGTATACTGGGCGCCTTATGCGCGTCGGCAATGTTGATCTGGGACCAGGCCTTGTCTTGGCTCCTATGGAGGCGGTGACCGATCTTTCGTTCCGCACGGTGTGCGAAGAGCAAGGCGCTTCGATCACGTTCACTGAGTTCCTCTCAGCGGAAGCTTTGACTCGCGGTGCCGAAAAAGCCGTCAGCCGCATGTGGCCAAGCTACGAAAACCGCGCCTTCGTGGTGCAGATTTTTGGGCGCGATCCGCAAAGTTTGGCGGCGGCGGCGCGTATGGCAGAGCAAGCGGGCGCGTCCATCGTGGACATCAACATGGGGTGTCCGGCCAAGAAGGTCGTTTCAGGCCTGTGTGGCTCAGCGCTGATGCGTGAACCTGATTTGGCGGCAACGCTGGTCAGATCCGTGCGCGCGGCCTTATCGAGCCACATTCCCGTGACGGTGAAACACCGTTTGGGGTGGGATGAGTGCAGCATCAACGCGCCTGAGTTTGCATTGCAAATGGTGGACGCGGGTGCAGCGATGATCACCGTGCATGGCCGAACGCGTGCGCAAGGGTTTGCGGGCGACGCGCAGCTTGAGCCCATCGCGCAAGTGCGTCACCGGCTGCCGAAAGAGATCCCGCTGTTGGGCAACGGCGATGTGAAAACGGTGGCCGATTACCAGCGTATGAAGTCCGTCACCAACTGTGATGGCGTGATGATCGGACGCGGCTCGCGCGGCAACCCTTGGATCTTCCGCTCGCTGTTGGCGCTGGAGCAAGGCGAAGAAGATCCAGGCGAGCCCACACTGCAAGAGCGACAAACCGTGTGGTCGCGCCACGCGGCCTTGGTGCAAGAGCACAGCCCTCCTCGCATGGTGCTGCACGAGCTGCGCAAAACTTTGGCGTGGTACTCAAAGGGGCTGCATGGTGGCGCTCATTTGCGCCAGGCGGCTTTCGCACACACGTCGCCCGCCGCATTGATTGACCTTGGTGAAAGCTTCTTCGAGAAGCTGCGCGGGTTGGGCGACGATATCTATGTGGAGCCCGCTGACCCTTTGAAAAAATCAATGGCGCGCCACAGCCGCCGCAACGGCGAGCGCGTCGAGGCGGAAGAACTTTGTTTGGCTTAGCCCGCATAAGCTTGCTGGCTGTCTTGACGGTGGCTGCCTGTGAAGGCGACGTTCACAAAGACATTCACGGCAACATCCACGTGGTGGTGAACCGTGACGATGCGTTCGTGCCGCCGGCGGCCGCCGCGCTGGTGAACCATGGTTTGCGCGCGCTGCCTCAAATCGAAACGGCGTTGCATTCTGCAAAGCCAGATGGCCGCCTTCGGTTGGTTGAGGTGATGTCGCGGATCAAACACCCCGACACGGTGCACCTGCTGCGACACCTCGCTTTGTTCGATGCTGACGCGCGCGTGCGAGCCTTGTCGGAGACGACGTTGTCGGCATGGTCGCAGCAAAACGCACCGATGGGTCTGGCGTCGGCGGCGCAATCGGCGGCGAAGTGGCTGCAACAAAGGCGTGCGCAAGCAGATGGCACGCCGTTGGATCACCTGAGCCCGTCGGGGCGTTAGGCACTTGATCATTGCAGCGACGTACTCTAAGACGCAAACGCGCCTAAACGACCAGGCGACAGCAGCCGCATCAAAGGCGCTGCAGACTTGCCGCCTCTGCCTTCACGTAATCGTTTGATTGGGCGGTCTCGTGGCACCCGTTGCAGCCGCCAAAGGGATCACCGCTACCATAGGATTCACCCACCGGCGCATTGATGCCTCGCCATTGGATGCCAAGTTCGCCCGTGGAACGCTCAAACAGCTCAAACCACTCCCAGCCTTTGGCTCCCTCAGGGTTGTAGCCGCCGCCCCGCTTAACCATAGCGAAGATTTTGTGATTTTCGGGCATGCCCGCTTCGATTTCCTTGATGAGGATTGTCCCGACGGGAAAGACGCTTGCGTGCTTGGGCGGCTTAACGTTGATCCATTCGTTGCGCCGTCCCGCGGTGTGAGTGATTCCGGCGGCACGGGCTTCCTTAGGCACAGGCACGCGTGCCCAATCGCGAAAGCCTGCGAAGTCCCGTTCAAACGCGATGAACGATTGCCCTGGCGCGAGTGCCGGCAGCTGACGTGGGGCAGGCGCCTCTTTGCAGCCAAACAGCAAGGGCACGCCACACAGGGCCCATAAAAGTGAACGCCTCATGGCATCTCGGGCAGCCCCAGCTTCGGCGCGGCTGCGCGCAACAGCGCCACCAGCGAGCCTGGGGCCTTGGGATCCGCCGCTTGTCTCGTTGTGGAGAATAATTTGCCAAACGGCGTGGCCAGCGCGGCCGCTGAGGGATCAAGGCTGCTCCAGCCCGGCGGTGGCATCGGCATCGTCTTATACTCAGCGTACGTGCTTTGCAGGGCTGCGAACGCCTCCGTGATCTGCGCGTGGCTGGCGGGATCTTCGTCGCGCAGCCATGGCGCGAGAATGTTGTACGCAGCCCACGTCCCCTCGAGGTTTGCAGACAGATCGGCCATCGTCGTCTGCGCGTACCGCGACTCTTCCTCGCCGCTGGCCATCTTATCCACCTTTTCAACTTGTTCCCGGACCAGATCAAGCAGGCCTCGGTACACAAACGCGATGTCAGGCTGCAATGGCTGCAGTTGTGTACGCAGCGCCTGCGTATCGGCGACGAGTTTGGCCACCAGTTTCGCTTTAAAGTCAGCGGCTTCTTGCATCGTGGCCGGCTGCGCGGCTTTTACGAAGCCTGGCAACGTTTGTTCATACGCAAGCACCGAGGGCGCGATGGCATCGGCCCAAAGAATGCGTTCGATGGCATGCATGCCCACCACGCCCACGTCATCAAACATGTTGGAATCGATCGCACCCCCGCTGCGAACCAGGAAATCCTCGTAGCGGCTGTCCGTAGCCACATCAGATTCCGGGAACAGCGGCGCCAGGGCGCCTTCAACAAGCTCATAGGCGCGTCGCGCCTCGGTCCAGGCCTTCTTCATACGTGCAAGCGCGTCCCCCTCCCCCGCCCATCCGTGTTCGTTGCCAACGGGCGCAGCGTCGTGCAAGGCAACGCTGGCCGCCACCCAGTCATTCACGGTTGCCGCAAGATGCTGCTTGAGCCGCGTGGTGGCCTGTGCGTGAAACGCCGAGTGTTTGTCCTCCTGACGTTTGCAGCCGGCCAGCGCAGCAAAGCAGGCGAAACAACACAACGTGCGGCTAAAGGGATTCCACATACCGCACCAGTTGTTGTTGATCATCAGGCGGCAGCGCCTCAAAGGAAGTCGCCGATATTGTGGCTTCCGAGCCAACGGCGCCATGGGCCCGTATCGCTTCGGTTACCGATGCCGCGCGGCCATCGTGGAGAAAGGCCGGATAAAAGCGCAGTCCCATAAGCGGCGTGGTTCTAAACTCACGCGGCCCCGCCTCACCTTCAGTGATGCCATCCGACATTGCCTCGCCCATGTCGTGCAACAGCAGATCCGTAAACACAGGGGCCTCAATGCCGGCCAAAGCCTTGATGGGGTAATCAACGCGGGTCTTGAGCCGAGGCACATGGCACGTGCTGCAGTGACATGAATCGAACAGAGCGGTTCCACGTGGGTTGGGTACGGCGCGCGGAGGTATCTCAAGCAACCTGGTGTACTCAGCCAGCGCATTGACGCGATCTATGCTGAGGTCCACGCCGGGCTTCCCGTCGTCGCCGGCGCCAAGCGGCTCGTGTGGACGCAAAGGACTGGTCAGCCCCATGTCGTTCTGCAGAGCATCCGCCGCAAACTCGTCAAGCGTGGCAATGCGCGCCTTGACGCCAAACCGGCCGATCAGCGCTGGCGATCCGGTGCCTGGTGCGTACGAGTGATATCGTTTGTCGGTGTTCAGTTCCGCGCCGTAGCGAACGCGGTGAATGCGCCCACCGATGCCATTGCGCCTTCCCTTCGCCTGCATTGCCAGCGTCTCAATCTCTTCATCAGCGATGGCTTCAAGATAGCCACGCCCATAAACAGCGGGAGGCAAGCGTCGCGACACGCGCTTTGACGGCGACGTTTTGATTACGAAGGCGGGGCCGCGGCCATCGTCACGGTGGCAACTCGCACAGGCCCGTTGCAAGAACTTGGGGCCTAAGCCATCAGCTTCGCGCATCGTGACCTCGAACAAAGTGTCGCCTTCGTCAAAGCGTGCTTGTTCGGCGGGTGTAGCCAAGCGCAAGACAGAATCTGGACGATCCACTGGATCCGCCGGCAACAACGTTGCCGTGGGTCGCGCGTCGCAAGCCGCCGCCAACGTTAGGCCGGCCATGAGGAAGATGATTCTCACGGCGGAAAACTAACCGGAAAACGTAGACACGCACGCCCCGTTGCACAGGTGTTGCGGTGGCGGCAAATGCTGTCACAGGCGAGGGATTCAATAGTCGAGCACTTGTGACGCAGGCAACCGCCGGTGCCGGTAAACACAGGGTGAGGAGAATCTCGACCCAATGAAAAAAACAACACTCGCTTCGATTTTGGCCGCCGGCCTCGCCGGCAACAGCCTCATTTCGTGTGGCAACACCACCACCGTTGCTCAAGATGAAGAGCTCGGAACAATCTCTGTCGCTTTAACGAAGGTGCCCAGCGACGCCACTTGCGTGCGCGTCACTGTGGCGGGCGCGCGCACGGTCGTACGTTCGTTCGACGTCAGCCCCGGAGCTGACGCCACGTTCAACATCACGGCCGTTCCTGCCGGAATCGTGCAAGTCTCAGGAGAGGCTTTTGCGGGAGCCTGCGCGGCGGTAAGCGCCAGCAGCGTGCCCACCTACTTGACCGAAGCGCCCGTCCCCGTGCGCGTAGACCGCAGCGACATTGTGAAGGTGCTTTTGAAGCTCATCCGCAACGGCCGCCTTTCGATTGGCTTGGACTTCGAAAGCGGCCCGCTGCCTTACGTTGTGCCAACCGAGCCTGGCGTGGTCGTCAAAGAAATGTTGACGGTGGGCGACGCGGTGGGCGGTTACAAACTTGCTGGCCTTGTGGATGGCACCGGCGCCTTCGACAATGGCGACGGCACGTTCACGTGGTTGATCAATCACGAAATCGGAAACACCGTGGGTGCCGTTCGCGCACACGGCGCCAAGGGTGCGTTCGTGTCGAAGTGGACAGTGCGCAAGTCGGACCTCACGGTTCTTTCAGGCGAGGATCTCATCAAGAAGGTCTACCTTTGGGACACAGCCACGAACGCTTACGTGCCAAGCACGTACGCCGCCAGCCGCTTCTGCTCTGCGGATCTGCCTGAGTTGTCCGCCTTCTTCGACGGCGCTTCCGGCCTTGGCTACAACGGCCGCATCTTCATGAATGGCGAAGAGTCCGGCAACGAGGGCAAGGGGTTCGCGCACCTGATGGACGGCAACAGCTATGAATTGCCTGCGCTTGGCAAGTTCTCGTGGGAAAACGCCGTGGCTTCACCTGCCAGCGGCGCCAAGACCGTTGTGGTGGGATTGGACGATTCGGGTGGCGGGCAAGTCTACTTCTACGTTGGCGACAAAACGTCGACGGGATCTGCCATCGAGAAGGCCGGTTTGACCAACGGAAAGCTCTACGGACTGAAGGCTGTGGGTTTCCCGGTTGAGGATCCAACAGCTGGCATTCCCTCGGGCACGCCCGTCGAGTTGGTTGAAGTGCCTTCTGTCATCAATAAAACAGGCGCCCAGCTCGAAACCGAAAGCAACGCGCTTCTCATCTCCAAGTTCGCGCGTCCGGAGGACGGTGCATGGGACCCCAAGAATCCCAACGACTTTTACTTCGTCACAACCTCATCCTACACAACGTCGACACGGCTGTGGCGCGTGCGGTTCAACGACGTCAAAAACCCAACGGCGGGTGCCAAGCTAGATTTGATGATCGATGGCGCCACCGAAGGCGGAAAGATGTTCGACAACATCACGCTCGATAAGTTCGGGCACGTCTACTTGCAAGAAGACATCGGCGGACAAGACGCGCTTGGCAAGACGTGGCGCTACGACATCCCCACCGACAAGTTGACGGAAATCGCTTCGCACAACCCCCTGCTGTTCACGCCAGGCGCGCCCATGTTCCTCACCCGCGATGAAGAGGCCTCGGGCATGATCGATGCTTCTGAGATCCTTGGCCAGGGCTGGTTCTTAGCCGTTGACCAGGCTCATTATGCCTTCACGGCAGATCCAGGCTTGGTGGAGGGTGGCCAACTTTTCGCCATCTTCGATCCCTCTTCAAAGTAACCACCACGCAAAAGGCGAAGAGGCCGTCGTATGTTTGCGGCGGCCTTTTCCTTTTGGCACGCATTCGCTCATTGAGCCTGATCGATCTTCGGCTCAGGGGACCAGCAACCGAGCCCAACCAAGCCACGGTGACGTGAGCACACCGAAGATCAGCAAGGTCATCGTGCCCACCACCAAGACGGCGCTGCCTCCGGCCGTGTGCGCTTCGGGCCATGTGCGCGTGGGCTCGCGAAAGTACATCGCCACGATCACTCGCAAAGCGGGGTAAAGTCCGATAAGGAATGACAGCAGCCCCACCACCGCCAGTGGCAGCAGCAACGGCACATTAAAGGTCGAAAGCAACACCGGGAAAAAGCCGCCAAAGCCCACAGTGAAGGGCATGCCCGCCGCAGACAAGAACGACAACGCCAACGCGAAAGCCAGCAAGGGTCGCGATTGCGAAAGCCCCGCCAAGTCATCGACGAATGGGTGGCCTTCGTTGGTGGCGCCCAGATCGCTTAGAGCCGCAAACGCCACCAAGAAGGCCACAGCCTGTGCGAGCAAACACGCGCCTACGCCTGTGGCTGCCGCGGGCGCGTCTTGACTTAGCGCCACCACCGCCATGAGCGCGAAGCCGAGTTGCGCGATGGATAGGTAGGCAAGCATTCTCTTAACGTGCTCTTGGCGAACGGCACCGATCGAACCGATCAACAAGCTCAACGCCGCGAGCCACATCAGGAAAAGCGGCACGCCCGTCACGTCGGCGGCGATGGCTGGGGCAAAGAAACCGAGTTGCAAGAGCCGAAGCAAGGCCACCACGAAACACACGCGAAAGGCAGAGACACTAAACATCGCCGCCGGCAGCGGTGCGCCATCGAGCAGGTCAGGGGCCACCATGTGAAAGGGAACCGCCCCGAGGCGAAAGCAAAAAGCCGCGATCACGAAGAACAGGCCCACCATTGTCACGGGGCTGGAACCGTGATCGGCAAAGCTGGCGGCAAGCGCATCGTACTGCAACAAAGCGCCACTGCCGCCGTACATCAAGGCAGTCCCTAAGCCGGCAAAACCGAAAGCCACTGCAGATACGACGACGGCTTTCATCGCCGCTTCGGTGCCACGCCGTTGCGACCGGCCCGCGCCCAGCAAGGCAACGAAACCAAGCGAGGCGGATTCCGTGGCCACGAGCAGGGCCGGCAGCGAGGCCGCATGCGCGGTGAGCATCAAAGCCGCGGAGGTCAACAACACCAGCCCAGGCCAATGGCGTAGGATGCCCTTGCCCAATGACTTCGAGCCTAACGTCGTTGCCAAGACGGCGGCAGTGACCAAGCAACATACCACGGAAGCCACGAGGCTGGCGGCATCAACGATGACGCCGGCGCCTGCGGTTTGCCGTGGCGCGAGCACGCCATAGGTGTTCACGGCTGACACGGCCGATGACGCCGCCACGAGCGCCGCGAAAGTGGTCAAGGCAGGTGCGCTGAATCGCCACAACGCTGCCGCCGCGATGACCATCAGCGCGCCGCCTACGGTGATCCACACGTGCAGGAGTTCAGCCACAGGTAGGCCGTTCATGGCGAGGAACCTTGTGTGCTTTCGAGCGGCGTCACCTTCGGCTTCGCAGACAGCATGACCGAACGTGCGTTGGGGTAAAAGTGCGTGGGCGCGCTTGGATTGCTGGCCGCGTGGGTGATCTTGCTTTGCAGGTTATGAAGATACGCGTCTACGGTGGGCGACAGCGAATTCATCACCGTTGCGGGTGCCCAGCCAAGCGCCAGCAGCAACGTAAACGTCACCCAAAGCGGCACAGAACGCACACCCAGCCGCTCAAAAACACCGGCGTGTGATCGAAGCGCCGAAAGCAAGCTTGCGCCCACAAACACCGCCGAGCCCACGCACGCGAGGATGATCCACAGTGGCTCAAGCTCGAACGGGCGCCCGGGAAGCTGCGTGGCTTGTCGCTCGGCAGACGCAAGACCCGACAAGCAAGCGAAGGCCGCCGCGAAGCCACCCAGACCGGGCAGCAGCGCTGCCGTGTAAGCGAACGCCTTAGGCAAAAACGAAGCACGTTGTTCGTCTGAAGTGAACGTTGCGACGGCGTCGATGGCTGACAGATTGAGGCACAAAAACACCCCTGCAAGCGCAACAGCCGAAGTGCAGATCAGTAAGATGGCTCCCACGATGCCTTGAGTTGACAACGAGGTCACACCCACAACCGCGACGGCGGTTTGTGTGCACGCCACCCATGCGAGGCGGCGACGCAGATCGTCCTCGAAGGGAGCGGCAATGGCCGCGATGATCGCGGTTACCGCGGCCACTCCACCCAGCAGCGGCATAAGATGAAACGCCGCCAAGGGAAAACACGGCAGCAAGATTCGGATGAGCGCGTAAAGCGCGGGGCCCACCAATAGAACCACTGAGGCCACGTTCGGCGATTGCGCGTGCGTATCGCTCCACCAGCCCGCCAAAGGCACCAGGGGCAGGGCCAAGGCCAAGGCCAACAATGCCACAATCATGACCACGTACTGCGTGGAAAGCGGCAGCAGCACGCGCGTGAGCACATCAAAATTGAACGACACGCGCCCGGTGAGCTGTTGCATCTGGGCGCCCAGATACAAGAAAACGCCCAGCAACATCACCAAGCTTGTGAAACCACTGAGGGCAAGCTTGGACGAAGCCAGCAAGCGACGCGCGCCTCCCTGAAGGCCCACCAACAAGAAGGTGCCAAACACGAACAGCGCCCAAAAACACCAGAAAAGCAGCGCATTTTGACTTGTGTACACGCCGGCCAGAGCCGATTGCACCAACAACAGCGCAAAGCACCCATCGCCGGCGCGCGGCCCCAGCTGCGTTCGCACAAGCAGGGTCAATAAGCACACGCCAGTGCCGACGATCAGAAAAGCAAGCGAGATGCCATCGACGGCCAAGCTGAAATCCACGCCCAAAGCGACATCGAACGGTTGCGTAAATCTTAGCTGCACCGATGCGTCGCTGGGAACAAAGCGAAACGTGGCACCCGCCACGGCCAAGGCGCCAGCGGCCGATCCAAGCAAGGCGATCGCGCGTGGCAAACGATCAAACACACGCGGAACGACGGCCACAACCAGAGCGGCGCACAGAGGAAGAGCCACGCTTGCGAGCAGCAAGTTCATCGCTTCACCGTGACTTTGGCCCGCAAGGTTCTGCTGGTATGCCAAAACGGATCGCGGATCGTCACTGACACCGAATACGTTCCTGGCACTGCATACACGAACGCGGCGTGGGGACCAACCCCCACACGATCAAATTGCTCGTCACCGTCGAAATCGTAATCATATAGCAGCCGTGACGAAGACAAGGGCCCGCGAGCCGCGGCGGCGCGGATGATCAATCCATCGGCCTCGATCTGAAGCGTCGACGGCGCCGCGGGCCGCGTGGTCATGAATACCAAGGCGGCCAAGCCGGCGACACCGATGGCCACGTAGCGTTGGATGTCGCCGCCCGCCAGGAGCTTAAGCACGCGTGCACACGCATCCACAAACACCACCGGTGCTTGCAAAAGCACGGTTGAAAGCACCCACTGGTTGATGCCCGCAATGAATGCACCGCACAACCGCAGGCCGCGATAAAGCCGCGCGCCAACCACGCCCACAACGCGCGAACGCGAAAGCGCGAAGGCACAAACGACACCGACGGCGCAGGCAAGGATAAGCGGTGCCACCTGTGCGGGTGCGAACAAACGTCCGAAGCCAAACGTGCTGGCGCCAAGCGCCACAACGGTTGCAAGCCAGCGCGCGCGGACTGGCCCGCACGCAAAAACAGCGGCGGCGGCGCGAAAGGCAAGGGCGGCACACAGAAGCCCCAGAAGCCACGTTGCCGCGGCAAAGCCGGCGATGCGAGACAGCAAAGCGTCGTCGCTGGCTTGTGCGGATCGGATGTGCGCCACCGTGAGGTCCGACGTCCACAAAAGCCACACCAACAGCGACGCGATCCCCAACGCATCGGCGAGACGGTGAAAGCGAAACACACGGTCAGAGCCTGCCCCACGCACGTCAGAAAACACTGTGAGGCAGACGCCCGCCGCGCAAAAACCGGTGATGACCCCTGCAGCCGTTGGCGCAAGCACGCAAAGCCACGCCGCGCCTTGCAGGCCAAACAAACCGGCGTCGACGTGTGCGGAAGGCTCGCCCTGGCTTGGCAAACGCGTCCACCAAAAGCAAACGCCCGCGCCAAGCCAAACCACAACCGCCGCGCCCACTTGCCAGGCGGTGCATGGCGCGGCCCACAGCACCCGCGCGAGCACAAGCGTCAGCACCATCTGCATCGGAAACCGCAGCCGCGCGATCTGCCGATCGGCGAACGATTGAGCGCTGGCCCACACGGCGAACGCCACCAAGAAGGGGGCAAGCAACAGCACGGGCGCGGGTGTCATCATCTAGCCTTTGAGCAGCCGCGAATCATCAAGGCTGGGTGTGCTGTGTTGCTTGTGCAGCCCCGTAAAGGCGGCAAAGCCCACGACGGCGTGCAGGCCACCCAACACCATCACAATCATCGCCATCGCCGTGCCATCGACCTTATGAAAAGCAGTAGCGAACGCTGCAAATAGAACGCCCGTGGCCGCGGCCTGCAACGACACGCCCACCACCACGTAAAGCGCGTTACGTCGGAGCAATATGGCAACCAGCCCCACGGCAAACAACGCAAGCGCAGCCACGGCGTAGAAAAACACGGTCATGGCGACTCACGCTCCTGCGAGGCAACGCGGGTCAACGAGAGCGCCCCCAACACGCCCAACAACAAGCCCACCGCCAACATCTGCAGGGGAAACACCAGGTCGTCGCCGAACATCGCGCGCCCCAGCCGCGACGTTGATCCTTGCCCCGTCGTCTCAGGCGGCAGCGGCCAAACTGACCACGCCACCAGATTCACGACGAAGAACAAAACGGCGAACAAGGCCAACATGGCGGCGATGCGCGTGATGATGCCTCTCATCGCCACCGGATCGGAGTCGTCACGGTTGAGCAACATGACGCTGAATACGAAGAACGCCAATAGCCCGCCCGCCCACAACATCAACTGTATCGCGCCCAGAAAGTGCCACGACAGCCCTGCGTACAACCCCGCGACGCACAGGCCGGCGCCCAACATCGCCAACGTGGTGGCCAACGCCGTTCGCCGCGTGATCGCCACGATCGCCGCCAACACGGCGCCGCACGCCAGCGCCACGACCACCCAGACGGTGGCGTTGTGGGCGGAGTCCGGCATAGCATTGACGATCTGCGCACCCATGGCAGCCTTTCGGGGGAAGGCCTCACGCTAAGGTGTTGGCTGTCCGCTGTCAAAAATTCGCAGGCACGGCCCACACCGTGGTTGCATGCTGAACATCGTGGTCACTGCACCCATGAAACGTCGCACCGCTTTCCAGCTTGGCCTCACAGGTGGGGCCCTGCTGTGGGCCGGCGGCTTAACTTGGGTTGGTTTGCGCGCCACAAAACTGGGGCCCGAGCCGCGCCGCCCCTTACAGGCGCTTAGCCGCAGCGAGTTCGCCGTCATCGTGGCGCTGGCCGATTGCATGTTAGGGCCGCAAGCGCTGCCTGATCGAAAGTGGCCCACCCCGTGGCAACTGCAGTGCCCCGAAAAAGTGGACGCCGTGGTGGCGCAACTGCACCCCGAAGCGTGCGCCGAATTTAAGCAGTTGATTGGTTTGTTCGAAAACGGCCTATCCGGCTTGTTGACCACGTTGCGACCCACGCCCTTTTCACAATTGACTGTGGCCGCACAACAACACCGATTGAACTCGTGGCGAACAGCGCCGTTTTCCCTCATGCGGTCGGGATACCTTGCGCTCACGCGGCTTATCCACGCCACCTATTATTCTTCGCCCGAAGTGTATGCGGCGCTTGGCTATCCCGGGCCACCCGACGTTCCGTTTGTGCCGAACGCGCTTGAGGGCACGCCATGACGGGGCAGGCCCTTTCGGCCACATCTTTGAGCGGTCGCATTGAACTGACCTGCGACTTTTGCGTGGTGGGCTCCGGCGCCGGCGGCGCCATGGCTGCGGCGGTGCTGGCCGCGGCGGGTGCCAAAGTGGTGGTGTTGGAAGAAGGCCACCACCACACGCGGCGCGACTTTAACATGCAAGAAGGCTGGGCTTATCCAGCGCTTTATCAAGATCACGGCAACCGCACCACCGCCGATCTGGGCGTGTTGTTGTTGCAAGGCCGATCCGTAGGCGGGGGCACCACGGTCAATTGGGGTTCGAGCTTTCGCATCCCGGAGCGCACGTTGAAGTTCTGGCAAGACCAGCATCGCCTCCCGATCGACGCCGCCACCTTACGCCCTCACTACGAGCACGTTGAACAACGCTTGAATGTTCACGAGGGCCGCACGGATGACGTAAACCGCAACAACGCCAAGCTGTTCGAAGGCGCCAAAGCGTTAGGATACGAGCCGCAGCTCATCCGACGCAGCGTCAAAGGCTGCGCCCGCCTTGGCTATTGTGGGATGGGTTGCCCGCTCGACGCCAAACAATCCTCGCGCACAACGTTTTTGGCGGACGCATCGGCTTCGGGAGCCACCCTATATTCGGATTGCCGCGTGGTGCGTTTGCAGATGTCAGCGGGCAAACGCGTGGATGAGGTGATGGCCGAAGCCATCATGCCACCCAATGACAACACCACCGGTGCAACCCTTGTGGTCAAGCCGACGCGCGGGGTGATCGTCGCTGGCGGCGCCATCAATTCGCCCGCTCTATTGATGCGTTCACAACTCAAGGCCCCGGGGTTGGGCACACGCACATTCTTGCACCCCACAGTGCCTATCGTGGGCTTGTTCGATGATCCCATTGAGGGCTATTACGGGCCTCCGCAATCCGTCGCGTGCCACCACTTCGCCGAGCGGGGCGCGGGAAAAACCGGCTATTTTCTGGAAACGGCGCCCGTGCACCCGATGCTGTCGGCGGTGGCGTTTCCGGGCTTTGCGCAAGATCACCGCGATTTGGCCGCGCAACTGCCGTTCGCGCAAGCCACCATCGCCTTGCTGATCGATGGTCACGGCAAAGACCATGGCGGCACGGTATCCGTCTCGGCACACGGCCGATCCAAATTGAAGTATCCCATCGCGCCCAACTTGATAGAGGCCGGCAAACACGCCTTGGCCACGATGACACGCATTCTGTTTGCGGCCGGTGCCAAAGAGGTGGTCACTTTGCACCGTGAACCGCTGCGCCTCAAAAGCGTCGCCGATGTTGGGCGCTTGCAACAGCAAGCTTTTGGGACGCAACTTCACACGTTGTTCTCGGCCCATCAGATGGGTGGCTGTGGCATGGGTCGATCAGGAGCAAGCGCCACCGACGAACACGGCAAACTCACGGGCTATGACAACGTTTGGGTGATGGATGGTTCGCTCTTCCCGTCTTCTTTGGGCGTGAACCCGCAGCTCACCATCTACGCTTTGGTGCGGCTTTTGACCCAGCGCCTTGCCACCGCCGCCCGCTAAACCAGCAACCGCGTTCAAGTTTTGGTGCCACCGCGTCGAAGTTTCAAGGCGGAGCTGCACGGCAGCGACGAAGGACGGGTATGGCAACACTGGATCGATATCTAGACGCGATGGTGAAGCACCGGGCGAATGCCTTGGTGTTCAAAGCTGATGCGCCCGTGGCCATGGTGATCGCGGGCGCATCCAAGCCCGTTTCCTCCAAACCCGCCACTGAAGATCAAATCGTGGCGCTTTTGGCCGAAGTGTTAGGACCGTCTTACACGCCAGGCCTTTCGGGCACGCGTTCGTTTCCCTATCCCTCGCCCAGCGGCCTGGTCACCATCACGGTCGAGGAGGGCAACGCCGGCATCGTGGTGACGATCGAGCCCGGCCGCGGCCAAGCCACCGCACCCGCCCCACAGCCCCCACAAGCGATGGCGTTTGCCTCACCCCCGGTATTTGCTGCGGCGCCCGCACCAGCCCCTGCGCGGCCAGCGCCTGCCCCGGTGTCGATGCCTGCCCCCGCACCCCGGCCAGCGCCCGAACCCATTTCGATTTCGGCGGCCGACAGCGCCGACATGGCAATGGCGGCCAGCAACGTGATGGTTGCCGCCACCACACCCGACAGCATTGATGAACTTTTCCACCAGATGCTCGATATGCGGGCCTCTGATATGCACCTCAAATCCAACCTCGTGCCCATGGTGCGCGTCGATGGCGGCATCTTGGCCATGCCGAACCGGCAGCCGCTCACAAGCGAGCAGATCTCGCGGCTGGTTGATCCCATCACTCCCGAGCGCAACAAGAAAGAATACGCCGAGACGAACGACAGCGACTTTGCGTACGAGCTCAAGGGACGCGCGCGTATGCGTTGCAACGTGTTTCGTGACTTGGCGGGCGCCGGCGCCGTGTTTCGGCAGATCCCCTCCAAGATCTTAACCGTGGAACAGCTGGGTGTGCCCAAGGCCGTGATCGACATGTGCCAACACACCAAAGGCTTGGTCGTGGTAACGGGCCCCACCGGCAGCGGCAAGTCAACCACGCTCGCGGCCATGGTCGATTGGATTAACAAGAACCGCAACGATCACTTGATCACCATCGAAGACCCCGTCGAGTTCGTGCACAAGGACATCAAGTGCCTCGTGAACCAACGTGAAATTGGCGTGCACACCAAGGGCTTCAAAAGCGCCTTGCGCGCGGCCTTGCGCGAAGATCCCGACATCGTGCTTGTGGGCGAAATGCGCGATCTTGAGACGGTCGCGATCGCGATCGAAACGGCGGAAACGGGCCACTTGGTGTTCGGAACCCTGCATACCAATACGGCACCTTCCACCGTTGATCGCTTGATTGACCAATTCCCCACCGATCGGCAAAGCCAGATCCGTTTGATGTTGTCCGAATCGCTCAAAGGCGTGGTGGCGCAAACGCTGCTGAAGAAGAAGGGCGGCGGCCGTGTGGCAGCCCTTGAGATCTTGGTCGTGACTTCGGCCGTGGCCAACCTGATTCGCGAAGGCAAAACCTTTCAAATCCCGTCGCTCATGCAAACCGGCAAAGGCATCGGCATGCAGACCCTGAACGACGCAATGATTGATCTGGTGAAAAACAACGTCGTGGAGGCGTCGGAGGCGTATGCGAAAGCTCCCAACAAAAAAGAATTTGGTCCGATCTTGTCGCGGGCCGGCTTTGCGGGCCCTTGGAGTGCTGGTAAGACCGACGATTAGGCCCGCCATGTTGCGCCGTTGCGTTAGCCCCAGCCCCCACAAAACGCGATCAGCATCGCTTCAGCCACACCTTCATCCCGCCGATTGAAACGTAAGCCAATGGGCAAAACGATCCTTGTCGTCGATGACGACCAGAACGCGCGTGAACAGCTGGGCCAGATCCTGGCTGAACGCGGCTACATTGTGTCGCACGCCAGCGATGGCGAGACCGCTTTGATGGCCCTGCAAGACGCGCCACCAGACCTTTGCATTCCCAGCTTAGGGACCGAGGCCATCGACAGCTTCGCAATCCTGCAAGCGGCTCTGCGGTGCCAACCCATTGTGCCGGTGATTGTGAGTTCCGGTCCGGGAACGATTCGCCAGGCCGTGGCAGCGCTGCGTGCAGGCGCCCTAGACTTCGTGGCCAAGCCGTTTTCTCCCAAGGCGGTTGAAGCGGCCGTGGTGAGGTTCCTGGACGCCACGTTGCCCGTCAATGGTTGGCGTCCCACGCAGGGTGCGGCGTTGGTTGGCGAGCACCCCGCCATACGCCTGGTGCTTGAACGCATCGAACAAGTGGCGAACACCGATGCCAGCGTACTGATTCGCGGCGAGACAGGCACGGGCAAGGAAGTTGTGGCCCGCTTGATCCACGCCGCCAGCCAACGCCGGGCCGGGCCGTTCGTGGCCGTCAACATGGCCGCCATCCCCGAAGCGTTGGCGGAGTCAGAGCTGCTCGGTCACGTGCGTGGAGCGTTCACGGGCGCTGACCGCAGCCGCGAAGGCAAGATCGCGAGCGCTGACGGCGGCACGCTGTTTCTCGACGAGATCGGCGACATGTCGAAGGCGCTGCAGGCCAAGGTGTTGCGCGTGCTGCAAGATCGCGTGGTGCAGCCGTTGGGCGGAAACGATCACACCTCCGTCAATGTGCGCATCATTGCCGCCACCCATCGCAACCTTGAGCAGATGGTGCGCGACGGCGATTTCCGCGAAGACCTGTTTTACAGACTGGATGTGATTCCGATCGAGATGCCGCCCCTGCGCGAGCGGCCCGAGGACATCCCGCGTTTGGCGGATCACTTCCGGATGGAGATGAACGCCCGCCACAGCCGCAACGTCTCGGGCTTTGATGGCGAGGTCATGGATCGTCTGCGCGGCTATGAGTGGCCGGGCAACGTGCGCCAGCTGGCCAATGTGGTTGAGCGTCTGGTGATCGTGGCCTCCCACCCGTTCATCACGCTTGAAGATCTGCCGCCCAACCTGCGGATGAGCGTTTTGGATCTCGCCAACACGCCGCTTGATTTGCCCGCCACAGGCGTGGACCTGCGCTTGCTGCTTTCGCAACTTGAAGATCGTTTGATTGGCCAAGCGCTCAAGCGAACGGGCGGCAACAAGAACCGTGCGGCAGAACTTTTGGGATTGAACCGCACCACATTGGTCGAAAAACTGCGCCGACGTAACGTCGCTTAAGTCGTGCAAATCTCCTACTTTTGGAGCCATGTCGGCGGCTCATGGGAAACGTGTCAGCGAACGCAACGCCGTCAACCGGTTGGCGGCGTCAGCTGACAGAGATCGTCATCCCACTGACGGTTTACGACGGTTTTCGTAGCGACAGTTCAGCAAGTCCTCGATTTTCCGTCGCCGCAAATCTGGCACGTGCCGTGCACTTATTCCCCGCATGGCCACCGTGCAAACCCGCAAGCCTCCCGTCAGCAAAGCCACCACCGTCAAAGTTGCCAACACCAAAGCGCCCGCCGCCACCAAAACAAGTGTGAAGGCCACTGTCGCTAAACCTGCCACAAAGGCTGTGGCCACCAAGCCCGCGGAGAAGTCGCCTGCCAAAGCCGTCAAGACGGTTGCCGAAAAGACCAAGACGCCTGCCAAAGCCACCAGCAGCAAAGCCGCCGCCGTTGATGTGACGGTCAAGCAAACCGAACTGCAGGCCGGTGAGCGCAAGAAGCCCAAGCGCGCGGCTGCCGCTCCCGTACAAACCGCGGCTGAAGCCTTGGCTGAAAAACGCCGTCAATACGCCGCTCAATTCTTCCCTTACATCGAGAAAGTTGCACGTCGTTTGGCGCGCCGCTTGCCGGCCCACGTGGAGATTGACGATCTTGTTTCCTCGGGCGTGATTGGTTTGATGGAGGCTGCGGAACGTTTCGATCCAAACCGCGTTGACCGTTTTGAAGCCTTCGCCGAGTTCCGCATCCGCGGCGCCATGCTTGACGATCTGCGCTCGCGCGACACGCTCTCGCGTGACATGCGCCGCCTCTCAAACGAGCTGCGCGAAGCCACCCGCAAGCTTGAATCGCAGCTGGGTCGCACGCCCGATCAACAAGAATTGGCCAACACATTAGGCGTTGACGTTGAAGAGCTTTACGCGCGCCAACAGAAGCTTTCAGGCTCTTCGGTTGTGGGCATCGACGATGCGGGCCCCGACTTCCTTGAGCGCACGTGTGACGAGACTTCACCAGATCCCTTTGAGCTCACCTCACACCGGGAAACGCTGGGCCGCCTTGTGCAGGGCATTGGCCGCTTGCCCGACAAGATGCAACAGGTGCTCTCGCTCTACTACATTGAGAATTTGAATTTGAAAGAGATTGGCACTGTGCTTGGCGTGACGGAAAGCCGCGTGTGCCAGATCCACGGTGAGGCCACGCGCCGCCTGCGTGAGACGTTGACGGATTTGGAAGAGGCCGCCGCCTAAGGCGCCCCCAAATCGCGCAGTCGGTGCCCGCAGGCACGGCGGCGAAGGCTCGGGAAAGGGGCCAACCGGGAGTTGTAACTCCGCGGTTTCTTTTCCGTTTTCAAAAAGTTGCTTTTTTTCCTTAAGACCCGCAGGGCGTGCACCGATGTCCATGTACATGAAGGGCACAGGTAGGCTCACATCACGGCGGGCGGCGGCGGGCAACAAACAGTCTTTCCTCTCGGCGCAGTCTGGCGAAGACATCGCGCGGGCGTCACGAGTCGAAGACCTACGGCGGCTGGTGGTCGCTGGTCGGTATCGGGTGCAACCCGAACAACTGGCCGAGCGCATCCTCCGGCAAGCCTTAGCCCGTCGACCTGGCGAAAGCTAGGCGACGGCACATACACCCCTGCCTGCGGTTAAGGCTTCACGGCTTTAACCGCGGGCACCGGGGTGACCAACAGCAGCGCTTGTTCAACGGGAGCAAGGTTGGGCAAAAACGCAAGCAGCGCTTGCTCGGGGCCCAACGATCCCGTCAGATATCCCAAAGGTTTGTTTTCGCGGTCCATCACAACGATGCGACCGCCTTCTTGCTTTGCGCTGGCCTGCAACTCGCCCCCGGGGCCATGCATGCGCGCCACGTCGCCTTCGAGGCGGATGCGTGCCAAAGGAAAGCCCTCGCCGTTGCCAACCCGCAAGGTATCACCGCGGCGATCGACGGTGAGCCGCAACTGCGCGTTGGAGGTCATGGCGAGATCGCCATTGTCAGCGCGCCGCAAAGTGAGGTGCGTGTTGTCGACGGAGACGGAACCGGCTTGCCCCGGCAACCGCTGCAAGGTTCCACCTTGCTCAGGCCCTCCATACCAACCCAAGCGTTCGTCGCCGAAGTTGTCGCCGCTCGGCCCCACCTGCAACAGCAGATGCCCGTCGCCGCCGCGCAATTCAGCCAAAATTTTGTCGGCCGGCAAAAGCCGCGGCTTCGAGCGGCAGGCCGCCAAAGCAAACACCAACGAGACCACGGCCCAACGAACGGATGCGCGTTTCACATCCGGTGTTTAGCGTCAGTCTTCGCCGTCGGCCACTTCCACGCGGTTGCGCCCCGAAGCTTTCGCCTTGTACATGGCCGCGTCTGCCAGCCTCAACAGCACGTTTTCACGTCGGCGTTTGGTGCCGCCGGGCCCCAAATGATCGCGATATGAAGCCACGCCGATCGAGCATTGAACGGACGGCAACCGCATGCCCGGCCCGTGCGCGTCCGTTTCGGTGTCGAACAAAGCCAAATCGCAAATCCCCTGCCGCAGCTCTTCGGCCGCGCGGCATGCATGCGGCAAATCGCTGCCCGGCAACAACACGGCGAATTCATCACCGCCATAGCGAGCCAAAATGGAAGCGGCAGGCACCTTCTCAGACAGCACGCGGGCCACTTCACGCAGCGACCAACTGCCAGCCAAGTGGCCGTAACGATCGTTGATCACCTTAAAGTTGTCGAGGTCGATGAACAACACACACAAGTTCGAGCCATCGCGGTCGCAGCGCACGATCTCATCTTGCAAACGCACGTGAAAATAGCGGCTGTTGAACAGGCCCGTTAAGTGATCAAGCCGCGACAAGGCGCGCGCGCGGATCGCGTCCAAAGCGTTTTGAATCGACGACGACATATACGCCGCAAAGATGCGCAACAGCTCGCCATCGCGCGCGGTGTAGGGCCCACCCGATCGGCGGTTCACAAGCGTGAGCACACCGCAAATTGATTCGCCAACAATGACGGGCACGCCAATGATCGAATCCACGGCGGGCTTGCTTGTGCCTCTTGGGGGGCACAAGATCGTGATGGGATCTTCAAAGCCCAAACGCACGCCACTGCGAGGCGCACCGGTGCGGTAAACCTCACCAACGAAACCGCGATCAGAGGGAATGCGCCGGCCCAGACGCTCAGACGACGCAGGCCCGTACACCGCGATGAACGTCAGACGCGGCGTTTGAACACCGGCCAGCTTTGCCCGTGGATCGTCAAGGAGGATCCCTCCGGATTCAGAAGGTACAAAGTCGTTGGCGCGCTCGAGAATTTCACGCAGAGCCGCGTCCAATCGAATGTCCCATCGCTCCCAATCCTGATCGCGCCGGGCGCGCACAAAAAAGCGGCTGATCTCTTCCGACGAAACTGTGAGGATCGGCCCGGGTGGAGTGGGAGGGTTGGGAACCGAGGGCTCCTCCAAACGAACCGCTTGGGGAACCGCGCCCTCTCCACTTTCTTCCGGTGCGCCCGGCCACAGTGTATGCCTCACGAAGATCCGAGCGTAATTCATTTCGCGGCTTTTGGTCAAAGGGTAAGGCCCCTGCACCGGTCACCAAGTTGGTGATATGTATGTGCTGTGCGACATCTCACCTTGAGTGTTTGGAGCTTGACCCTTTATTTGTGCGCGGCGCCGGCGGGAGCCGCGGAGAAGGATCCGCATGAAGGGCACTTCACGCTTGAGGAGGCAACCGCGGGCCTCGAAGGCCAAGGGCCCCTGACGGCCGTCTTAGACACGTCTAAAGGACAACTCGATTGTCGACTGTTTGAGAAGGAATCACCGATCACTGTGGCGAACTTCGTCGGGTTGGCGCGCGGCTTGCGCTCGTTTTTGAACCCTCGAACGCACCAGTGGGAAAAGCGCCCTTACTACGACGGATTGCTGTTTCACCGCGTAATCCCGGGCTTCATGGTGCAAACGGGCGACTTTTCAGGCAAAGGATCAGGCGAGGCCGGCTACCGCATCCCGAACGAACATTCGCCAAAGCTCAAGTTCAACCGTCCTGGCTTGTTGGGGATGGCGAATTACGGCCCCGACACCAACAGCGCGCAGTTCTTCATCACGGAGGCGGCCGCCAACCATCTCAATGGCGCCTACACCATCTTCGGGGAATGCAAACCAGCCAAGGTGGTGCGGGAAATCGCCAAAGGCCCGCGGGACATGAACGATCGCCCGCGCACCCCGGTGACCTTGACCAAGGTGACCATCAGCCGGGCCGCCGCGCGCAAACGCCGCTGAACCGAGGCAGCCAAGGGCCCATTCGCCGCTGACGCCAGGCGGGAAAGGCCCACCATTTTGCCTCGCGTTGTTTCAGGTTTTCGGGCCAGCGACAGCCGCCAAGTCTGGTATGGTACCGCCACTTCTGAAGGTAACCATGTCTATCTACGCACCAACCATCGTTCCGTTGACCTGGCTCATGACCGTGGGAATCATCGCCTTCTTTGGCGCCATTACCTTGATCACGATGGCCCCGGCCTTCAAGAAGTAACGACAGCGGCGCGACCATTGCCGCTATGTCACACCAAGGTCGATAGAAACGTTCGGGCCGGGCAAACGCGAATGCCGTGATCCGTTAGGTGGTCGGCCGTTCCTGTGCCACTTACCTGAAACGCCCGTACTCCCGGAAATTTGCCCGCCAAATAGGCGAGGTTGCGGTCAAGCGCACCGGAGGACACTTTCGCCTCAACGAACAGAATGGGTTTGCGAGCTTCCGTGACCACAAAATCCACCTCGCGCCCATCGCGATCGCGGAAATAACGAAGCTCCAGCTCCCGCCCTTGTGTGTCCTGTTGATGGTGAACCCACTTCAGTAGGTGACACGCGACCAGATTCTCGAGGCGTGGTCCTGGCGAGGGAATGAGGCTCCAGTCGAAATGATAAAGCTTCTGTTCCTTTCGAACGGCGCGCAGTTTGGGCGCGCCGAAAGGTGGCAAGCGGAACACGGCGTACATGCGCTCTAGCACCGAGATCCAAGACTCAGCTGTCTTGAAGGCCACTTGCAGGTCTTCCCTGAGAGAGTTTACCGACAGCGGCGAGCCGACAAGCTCGGGCAGCCGAAGCATCAACAGCTCGAGGTTTCCGAGGTCGGAGATGCGTTCTAAGTCGGCCACGTCTTCGCGGATGAGCCGTGTTCGATATTCGCGAGACCACCGCTTTGCCTGCACGGCCGAGCCCGACAAAAACGGTTCAGGAAAACCGCCAAGCATCAGAAGATCGGCAAAGTCAGACTCGGTCTTCAAGCCCAATTCCGCCACCGAAAACGGGTGCAATCGCAAGAAGTGGTATCTGCCTTGAAGCGAATCTCCCCCGTATCGGTACAGGTCCAGCCTCGCACTGCCGGTCACCAATATCTGTTGCTTGGGTGTTCGCGTGTCATAAAGCCCCTTGAGCAAGCCACGCCAACTTCGATACTTGTGAATCTCGTCGAAAACCCACAGTTTCGACGTTGGCCAACGCCTCGACAGGATGGCTTCACGATGGTCGGCCGCGTCCCAATTCATGTACCCTGCCCTGCCACCCGGCAGGGACTGTGAAAGCGTCGTTTTCCCAACTTGTCGGGGCCCACCGACAAAGACCATCTTGCGAGCCAGGTCGTTCGTGACCTGCTCCCGAAGATATCGCCTCGTCGTGGTCTTCGTCACCCGATGAAGGTACGGCAAAATTTGACCAAGGTCAAAATCTGCCGTGGCAAAATTTGAGTGGAGTCAAAATCCGCCGTCGGGGGCCGAGGCGCTAGAGTCCCGGTTCGCGGCGGCCCAATCCGTGGGCGCGTAGCATTTCGCTCAGGCGATCGAGCGGGATGCCAGGTGCGTGGTGGCCTGATTGCCCCTCCATGTCGCCAGCCATACACAAGGCATTTATGATCGCCTCCTCGGTGCATTCGACAACGGCCTCGTAAAGACCATCACACGCGGGGTCCAATAACACGTGCAAGTTGGTGGTCATGCCCGTGCTCTCGCGCGGCACTTTGTTGGCTGTGGAGAACCCGACGATGATCTCGCCTGAGCCGTGCGCCGCGAACGAGCCCGTGCGGCCGATGCCCAAGGCGGCACGTTTGCACAAGCGCGTGATCTGCGAGGGCAACAATGGCGCGTCGGTGGCCACGACGCAGATGATCGAGCCCGCGTTGCGCACGCGTTTGCCCATCGCTGCAAACTCTTTCGCCATAGCGTCGCCCACCGCCACGCCAGCCACTTGCAACGCACGCATCACGCCGAAGTTCGACTGAACGAGCACCCCCAACGTGTAGTGCCCACGTTCAGCGGGCACGCGGCGGCTGCTGGTGCCGATGCCTGCTTTGAAATCGCACGTGATCAAACCCGTGCCTGCCCCCACCGAGCCTTCGGCCACCGGCCCCGCCGTGGCTTGATCGATCGCCTTATACACATGCTCGGATCGCACGTGCCGCCCCACCGCATCGTTGAGCCATGAGTCGTCGCATTCACCCACGAGCGGAATGATCACGTCGTATTCGGTGCCAATGCCGGGATAACGTTTGGTCATCCATTTGACCGTGGCGTCGGAGACCTTGCCCACCGACATCGTGTTGGTCAGCAAGATGGGCGTCTCCATCAAGCCCCACTCCACCACCTGCGTCAGGCCCGACACTTCGCCCGCGCCATTGAGCACAAATGCCCCTGCGAGCACGCGGTTCTCGAAGATCGGATCGGGGGGAAGGATCGCGGTTACGCCCGTGCGCACGGGGCCCTTGCCTTCCACCAGCGGGCCCTCACCCGTGATGATCGTGGTGTGACCCACGCGCACGCCAGCCACATCTGTGATGGCGTTGCCCGGGCCGGGCGGCAAGCGGCCGATCGCGAAGCCCAGGTCGCGAAACCGGCAACGTGCGGTCACTGCCCCCTCACAGACGCCGCGGCATCGTCGTTGTTCACATCCACGGCCAATGGCCCCGACTCTGGTGCGGCCACGGCATGCGTGGTGGGCGCGCTGCCGCGTTGAACCACGGGTGGTTTGGGCCGTTCAGTCCGCGCATTGTCGGCCGGCTCAGCGGCGGGTTGGCGTCGCCGCTGTCGCATCCGCTTGAGTCCGCCCGCCAAGATCTCACCGATCAGATCGCGGTAGTCGATGCCCGCGGCCGTCGCGATCAAACACAAATCCGAATAACCCGGTGTCAGCCCCGGCAGTGGGTTGATCTCAATCACGAACACTTCACCCGTGGGGGTCATGCGCAGATCCACGCGCCCCACGTCGCGGCAATCAAGCGCGGTGAACGTCTCTCGCGCCGTCTTCTCGATGGCTTTGAGTTCAGAGTTTGTGAGCTTCGCTGGGCATTCATACGCCACGTGGCGTTCCCAATCTTGCTTGATCTGAAAATCATACACAGGCCGTTTGTTCGCCTGATCTTTGAAGATGATTTCCATCGGCGGCAACACGCGCGGGCGACGCTCGCCAAGCAAGCCCACCGTAAACTCGCGCCCTGTGATGTATTCTTCGATCAAAGCGGGCTGGCGATAGCGTTCAATGAGTTCGCGCACAACGCCGCGCAGCTGCGTTTCATCATCAACCACCGAGGCCGAAGCGCTGACGCCTTTGGATGAACCTTCCTGGTTGGGTTTCACGATCAGCGGAAAGCGCAAGCGTGGGCTCAATTTCTCGCGCCCCGTTTCCATCAATTGGAAATCCGCTGTTTTGATGTCGTGCTGCCGCAGCACCTTCTTGGAAAGCGCCTTATCCAAAGCGACGGACAACGTGGCTGCGTCCGAGCCCGTGTAAGCTAGGCCCATCAATTCACACAACGCAGGCACGGCAGCCTCGCGGTTACGACCAGCCACGCCTTCGGCAATGTTGAACACAAAGTCGACGCCGGCTTCCGCCAATGCACGCGGAAAATCAGCGTTCGCCTCCAACATCACCACGTCGTGGCCGTGGCTTTGAATGGCCTTGCTGATCGAATCGATCGTTTCAGGCGCATCGTATTCAGCTTCGGCGTCGTTGCCGCCTTTGGTGTCCACGCGCTTCACGTTGAACGCAAAGCCCACGCGCAAGCGATCGCGAATCTTGCCCTTGGACACAATCGCCGGCGCCTCAAGTTTGTAACGGCGCGCCGCCCCCGCCACGATGGCAGCGATGGTCGCGTCGTATGACAAGCCCAAACGCGCGGCCGCCACAAACGTTGCAGACCCGCGGCTCAGATTCGGCAAGCCATTGGCTTCGAGAAAGTAGATCCTGCCATCGTCACCCACGCGAAAGTCGATGCGGCCCACATCACGCAGGCCCAAGGCGTGCACAACCCGCAACGACAAGGCTTCAAGCCGCGCCAAAACGTCGCGAGGCAATTCGGCGGGGCAACGAAACTTCACGCGCCCGGGCTCACGCACCTTCAAACGAAAGTCGTAAAGGTTGTGGCGGCTGCGCGCACCCGCTTCAATGACCAGATCAACTGGCTCGAGCACCCCATCGTCAGCCAACCCCTCGACGAACGGCACCATCACGTCCACCCCTGGCACGAACTCTTCCACCAGCACGCCAGCGGGGTAGTTCTTCAGCGCGCGCGGCAGCACGTCGGCCAGCGATTTTTCATCGGTGGCCACGAATTCATCGGCGATGCCTTTGGATGAACCCTCGTAGTTCGGCTTCACGATCACGGGGAACGCCAACCGTGGCACCCACCCCGTGCGTTGCCGTCGGTAAGAGTCTTGCGTGACAAGGCGCGCGCGGGGCGTGTCGATGCCCTCGGCGGTGACCGCAAGCTTGGTGAGCCACTTGTCCAAGGTCAACGTCAGCACGTAAGCGTCTGAGCCTGTGAATGGCAAACCAAGCTCTTCGAAAAGAGCTGGGAAGAACGCTTCGCGCGCGCGACCCCGCCGGCCCTCCGCTGTGTTGAACACCAGATCCGGCGCAAACGTTTCAAGGCGCGAGACAATGTCGGCTGTGGGCCGTGCCACGTCCAACTTTTCCACCTCGTGGCCCGCTGCCGTTAAAGACGCCGCGATGGCTTCCACCGTTTCGCGCGTATCGAATTCAGCTTCGTCTTCGTCGTCTGACAAACGCAGATTGTAAGTAAACGCTATCTTCACCGACCCTGGCCCTCCGGCAGCGGTTAAGGTGGAGAATCTTAGCCGAGGTCGTGCTGTTTCGAACGGAAACTTAAGACAACCGATCGTTGGCCGGTCGAATGTTCGTTACGCGGGCGGACCGCTGGCCACGCGTACGCGGCTAGCCAAGCAAAATGCCGTGGCTACGTAAGGCCCCCGCGACCTTCTCTTCCAGGGCTTTCATGTCTTCGGTCGGGCGCACCAAATAGGCGTCGGCCCCCACCTCGAAGGCTTCCTGGATGGATTCGTAGGAAGGGTAAGCCGTATAAAGCACGGAGGCACAATGGGGCAACAGCTGTTGCGCTTGCTCGATGACACGTTTGCCGGTCATCCCGGGCAGATTGCGGTCGGCCAAAACCACGTCAAAGCGCTGTTGCTGCAATTTCTCCAGCGCCAAAGCCCCCGTGGCCACGGCCACAACTTGGTATGTGCGGCCCAGAAAATCGTTCAGGAGTTTGCGGCGCCCCTCCTGTTCTTCAACCAATAAAACGCTTCGCTTGGTGGGGGCAAACTCATCGAGCTGCGCTTTGGTCATCTGCTCGTCGCGGCGGCATAAGGCACGCCGCACGCGTTGGCGGAGAAGCTCCACGTCCTTGATAGGCTTTTCGATGTAGTCAAGCGCTCCCGTTTCCATCGCTTCGACGGCAGAATCGTAGGAGGAATAGCCCGTGATCAGCACAACGGCTGGCGGTGGATCCAGCGTGCGGGCAAAGCGAAGTACGTCTAGACCAGACGCGCCGGCGAGGTTCTTATCCGTCAGCACCAAATCGAATGGGCGCGCGCGCATTTGCGTGATGGCGTCTTGCGCGGAGGAAGCCGTGGTCACTTTATAACCGCCACGGCGAAGCGCCTCGCGCAGCACCGTCAACACAACCACCTCATCGTCCACCACCAAAACCTCATGGCCGCTCGGCACAAAGGGGCTGCCCTTTGAAGTGGCGTCCACCAGCAACTTCGCGTCCACATCCTTGGTTGTGGCTGTGGCGTTTCGATGATCAAACAAGCCGAAGCGCGCCACGCCTTCCACAAGCCGACGCCCCTTCACTTCGCTCTGCTTGCGGCTGGCAACAGACTTTACGACCGCAGCCGCACTGTCTTGCCTGCTGCGTTCAATGTAAGCGCGCGCGCCACCATAGATAGCAGCGGACAGCCGCGCGGCATCGGGAGCCGCGTCCACCACGATCGTGGCCGAGCCTGGCGCCCGTGAGCGTGCTTCAGTCAAGCGTGATTCCAAAACGTCATTGGGGCCGGCGCCGATGACCACAACGTCGGCGCTGGTTTCGGTCAGGGAGCCACCAACCAGTTGAGCCAGTTCGGGATCGCCGATCACCAACACGCGCGCGGCGGGTCCCTCGTCTTCGAGGAGCGGCGACAACACGGCCCACAGGCCTTTGTCCAGAGCTTCGATCTCGGTGCGGTAACGAGCCAGCACGCCTCGTAACGCCACGCCTCGCACGCGCGAGCGGCGCGACGACGCCAACCAGCGGATGTGCGCCCGCAACAAAGCGTCGCTCGTTGGCAAGGGACGCGGCAACACAGCAAAGGCGCCGCGAACAAAAGCGTCCGAAACCTTGGCGGGATCGCCGTCCATGAGCAAGACGAGATCGGCGGTGCTGCCAAGTTCGGTGCACGCGACCAGCGGGTCCAGATCATGCGCCTCGCGATCAACATCGAAGATTGCGAGTTCAAGGCCCCCCTCGGCCACACAAGCCATGGCACGGCCCACGCTCTCGGCAGCCAATGCCGCGCCCTCCAACGATAAGGCGCCCACCACGCGGGTGCGCTCAGCTTCGTCGGTGACATGAACCACGAACCTGTCCTGTCCATTGCGGACGGCGGAGCCAAGGGCCAAGAAAAGTTCGGGCGCGAGGGACTGGACCATGGGTCAGACCATTGTATACGCAGAAGTCGCAGCTTTCAGGCAAATATCCCACCTTGACCCATTGCATCCGCGATGTTTACCGGAATAACGTTTGCCGTGGCCGAGGTTCTTGAGATCGTGTCCAGCCGCGGTATGAATCCTAAGCAGACGCACACCGTCTGACAGGTGCTGGGCCATTCGATTCGCCTAATGCGGAGGAGCAGGAACATGCGTCAGAAGAACCCCTCGGTTACGAAGCTCGTTGCGGTCAAGCGTGCACAGATCGCGGGGCCGCTGACGGCCCTGGTGACCGTTGCTGGGCTGGCGATCACGGGCCCGGCCCTTGCGCAAGCCGAGGCGGATCCCAACCCGCCAGCAGCGCCCGCGACGGCCGAAGCGCCCGCAGAGCCGGTGCCGACCACGGCGGTCCCCGACGAACGGCCGATGCCGCCACCCCCTCCCCGCGCGACCACCAGCGGTGGCACCGGCTACAACCCGCAGGGCTACAACGCCCAGGGATATAACCCGCAATATTCGGGATATTACCCCCCGCCCCCGCCTCAGGGCGTTTACAGGCCGTTTTCGTTCAGCGTGGGGCTCGGGCCGGGCTTTCTGGCGCTAAAGAACGAGACTGTTGATAACAGTAGCTCCGCGGGGGCTGTTTACAGCCTTCGGTTTGGATTTGGGGTGCAGCCGAACCTTTCCATCGTCTTGGGCTTCGAAGGTGCCTCCGCACAAAAGGACGGCGTTCGAGCGAATCAGGACGCGCTGCTGCTGGGCATCCAATACTTCTTCCACCAAGTGATTTACGTTCGGGGTGGCATGGGCATCGCGAATGAAACCGAAGAGGACAACTTAGGCATCGCTGTCGATCAAAACGGCTTCGCTTTCCAAGGCGCCTTGGGCGTCGACCTTCTGCAATCGTCCAACGTGGCGTTGTCCCTGGAAGGCGGCGTGCTAGTGGGCCGGTACCCAGGCGAACCCAATTCAGATGGAGAAACCTGGACCAGCGGTGGTCTGAGCCTGGTGTTCAGCCTTTATTAACGAAAGGCATCTTTGACGGGGCGGCCCTGCTGCCCTGCAGGCGCCGATAAGCCCAGCGCCCACAAAGTGGTGGCGGCCGTATCCACAGTGGAGATGGCCTCACCGATTTTGTGGCCGGCTTTGACGCCCACGCCCCAGGCGAACCACGGGATTAGACGATCTTCCAGGCAGGAACCCGAATGGTTGTGGCCGTGACCGCCGTGATCAGCTGACACGATCACCAAGGTGTCGCGTGCGAGTTCGGACGCCGCGATGCCGTCGATGAGTGTGCGTAGGCAGCGATCTGAAGACCGCACCGCCTTACGTTGGGACTCAGACATCCAACCGTCCTTGTGGCCAAAGCTGTCGGGATCCGAGAAGTGAACGAACTCCACTTGTGGCTTGTGCTCAAGGAAATACTCGATGGCTTCTTCAGCCACCTTGCGGCACAAGTAGCTGGGCGTCGCGAATACGTTGATCTGTTCGGGCCGAATGATGTGAGCCAGCTTCTGCTTGCCAACGAACGCAGCCACGCCTTTTCCTGTATCGGCCGCCGCCGAAAACACGGTGGGCACCTTAATGAAGCCGCGCTCTGGGCGCCATGAATTCCAATAAAGCCCGTGCGCTTCGACGTCAAAGCCTGAGAGCATCGCCGCATGTGACGGCAAGGTGCTGGCGCGTCGAATGGTCATCGCTCGCAGTGAATAAGCGCCTTCGGCCATCAGGCGGTGGTGCAAGGGCGCCTCGGCGGCCGTGAGCAGATCGGGCCTCATGCCATCTTCGCTGACGATGATCACGTGCTTCGCCAACGGCGCGAGGGCCTCGGGGGCCAGTGGCGCACTCAACATGGGGACGCGTGACGAAAGCCCATCTTGCATCAGTGTTTGCAGCGGCGGCGCTTCACAAACGTGTTCGATGGGTGACAGGGCTGGCGGTGCGTGCGCAGCCGAGCGCGATCGGTCTTTCGGCTGCGTCTGCCCACATCCTGCATACAGCAAGACCATGGGAAACACGAAAACGGCCGCGCGCATCGTAGCACTTTACGCCGTTTCGACAGGCCACTCCAATTTCCTTGATTGTCGGGTCGGCTAAAAGTTGCCTCACAGCGTAAACTCTTCGACCATAAGGCGCTTCACCCATGCAGAAAAACCTCTACCGTCGCGTGCTTGCTCTTATTACGAGCCGCGGCCGCGTCCGGGGTACGTTGGCGCTGGGAATGTTCACCGCATTGTCGGGCGCCCTGTGGGCGTGTCTGCCGCGGCCCACACCCACAAGCATGGCGGGCTGCGGCTCCGATAGGGACTGCAAGCTGGATCGAATATGTGTGCAAAGCCAGTGCGTGTGGCCCGGCGGCCTCGATGCGGGGGTTACCGTTGCCAAGCCAGAAAACATTATCGCCGATGCAGGGGGTGAGGCCGGTGCGGAACCGCCGGCCGGCGCCTTGACGATGTTTCGATTCGAACCACAACACCGCGGCCGGGTCGGCGCCATCTTGCCAACCAACGCGCCCCAAGTGTTGTGGAAATACGCCACCGGTGGGCCCATCACGTCGTCTCCAGCGATCGGCTCTGATGGAACCATCGTCGTGGGCAGCCATGACGGCATGATTCACGTCGTGCAACCCAACGGCACCTTGCGCTGGAAGCAGCCCACGGGGGACGTGGTGTTCGGATCTGCGGCCGTTGATCTGCAGGGCAACGTGCTTATCGGCTCGGGGGACGATCACCTCTATAAGCTCGATGCCACCCGCAATGCGCTGGCGTGGCGGGTGAAGCTAGGCAACTGCAAAGCGACGTTAGGCGTGGGCCCCGAGGCCAGCCGTTGCGATGTGGACGGCGGCCCCACGGTGGGCTCCGATGGCACCATCTACGTGGGTGGTTCGGGTGTGTTCGCGCTTTCGAGCCAGGGCAAAACCTTGTGGCAATACGCGACGACAAGAAGGGTCCCCACGGCGCCCGCGTTGCACCCCGCCGGCTTTCTCGTTGCCGGTGGTCACGACGATACGTTGTTCGCATTGTCTTTGGGTGGGCAGAAGCTGTGGGACTTCCGCGCGGGCGACGACATTGAATCATCGCCGATGATCGCGGACGACGGCACAATCTACTTTGGCTCGGACGATCAGAAAATCTACGCGCTGTCACCCACAGGCGGCTTGTTGTGGGCCTTCGTCACGAAGGACGACGTGCGTGCAAGTCCCGCGTTGGGGCGCAACGGTCAGATCATCGTGGGGGGATTTGACGGATTGCTTTACGTCATGTCACCCGATGGCACTTTGGCTTGGACCTTTCGCGCCGCAGATCGCATTGTGTCGTCAGCGTTGGTCGACGCGCGCGGCGCGATTTTGTTCGGCGCGCAGGACGATCGGCTTTATGCGCTTGAACCCGACGGAACCTTGCGGTGGTCGGTGGAATTGGGTGGCGACATTGATAGTTCGCCCACGGTGGGTCCTGATGGAACCATTTACGTGGGCTGTGATGACAAGAACCTTTACGCACTAAGAGGCGAATGATGGAACGTAAAACGGGGACCAAGCCCGCGGAAAAACTTGCCGTGGGCCGCATCAAGGTGCACCCCGATGGCTTTGGCTTTGTAACTCCAGAAGACGGCGGCGAAGAAATCTTCGTGGCGAGCCGCAGCCGCTCGAACGCGATGGACAGCGATCAAGTGGAAGTGTCGTGGTGGGTGGGGCCGCGTGGGCTTGAGGGGCAAGTGCGCGGCATCGTCGCGCGCGGTCGCACGAAGATCACGGGCACGCTGGCGTTGCGGGGACGCTCCGTGCATTTGGTGCCCGACGATCCTCGCTTGGGCTTCGCTGTGTCGCTCAAAGGCGACGTGAAAGAAGGTCAACCAGGCCAGGCTGTGGTGGCGCGCATCGTGGACTACCCGCGGTTGGCCGAAGAAACGCTGGTGGTTGAGGTCATCAAGGTGTTGGGCGATCCCGATGATCCCCGCACCGAAGTTGAAAAGATCTTGGCCAACGCCGGCATCGAAGACACGTTTGCGCCTGAAGTGGAAGCCGAAGCGCGCGCGGTGCCCACGGTGGTGACAGAAGCCGATCGCCTGGATCGAGAAGATCTGCGTAAGGTGCCCTTCGTCACGATTGATCCTGAAACCGCGCGCGATTTCGACGACGCTGTGGCGCTAGAAGCGATCCCGCATGGACACCGCCTGTGGGTGGCTGTGGCGGATGTGTCGCACTACGTTCGTGACGGGCGTGCGCTTGATAAAGAAGCGCGCCTGCGCGGGTGTAGCGTGTACCTGCCGAACCGCGCGATCCCCATGTTACCCGAAGCCTTGTCTTCGCACATGTGTTCGCTGGTGCCGCAAGAAGATCGTTTGGCGATGGTTGTCCGCGTGGATTTCGATCGACAAGGAACGCCCGTGGAAGCCGACTTTTGTGCGGCTGTCATCCATTCACGCGAGCGCTTCGATTACCCGGGGGTTGCCGCGGCGTTGGCCGGCGACGTGCGTGGCAAGCGCAAAAAGTATGAACCTTATCTGCCCGCCTTGCGCGAGATGGAGCAGTTCTCGGGCGTGCTGCGCGAACGGCGTTTCGCGCGCGGCGCACTTGATCTCGATCTACCCCAGGCCGTTGTTGAACTGGACGAGGATGATCCCAAGCGGGTCCGCAACGTGCGCCAATCGCGCAAAGATCCAGGCGAACGCGGTGCATACGCGATGATCGAAGAGTTCATGTTGGCGGCCAATGAGGCCGTGGCACGCAGCTTCACCGAGCGCGGTGAGCCCACAATGTGGCGTGTGCACGATGCCCCTTCTGTGGAACGTCTCGAGACCTTCGCGTCGCTGGCCGAAAGCTATGGCATAGAAGTTGACCTTGATGAAACGCGCACGCCTAAAGGCTTGGCCGCTGTGTTGGCGGAACTCAAAGGCCACCCCGCGGAAAAGGCGCTTTCGTTTCAGCTATTGCGCTCGCTTAAGCAGGCAAGCTACGACGTTGTGAACATCGGCCATTTTGGGTTGGCCGCAGGCGATTACCTTCACTTTACGTCGCCCATTCGGCGTTACCCGGACGTGGTGGTGCACAGGCTGCTCAAGCGCCGGTTGGCCTCGCTTAAAAAGCCCGCCGGTGGATTTCCTCCGCAAGAGGCGGCGCCGCCCTTGCCCAGCACGGAAGACATCACGGCCGCTGCGGTGCAATCATCGTTGCAAGAGCGTAAGGCAATGGAAGTGGAGCGCGAAACGGTTGATGTGTATCGCACGTTCTTCATGCGTGATCGCGTGGGAGACGCGTTCGACGGCACCGTGTCTGCGGTGACCAGCTTCGGCTTGTTCGTGACAATCGCCGATCCCTTCATTGAAGGCTTGGTGCGGTTGGAAGACCTGCCTGACGACGAATATGACTTTGATGACAAGACTATGCGCTTGTCAGGAGCCTTGGGCGGATTCTCCATTGCGTTGGGCGACAGCGTGCGCGTGGAGGTGATCAACGTCAGCGTGCCGCGACGAAAGATCGATCTGCGCATCGCAGGCGAAGTGGCTCACAACAGCCCCGAAGGTGGCCGGCACCCCGCGCGATCGCGCAGCCGCGCTGAGAAAAAGCGGTTGGCGGCGGCGAAGCAAGAAGGCAACCGGCACGCCAAAGGTGGGGGCAAGCGAGCCCGCGTGGCGGGCGGCACGGAAGACAACGGCGCCCGTGGCAAACGGCCAGGCGACGCCGCGCGGGGTTCCAAGTCCAAGAACAGTGGTGGCCGCAAAACAAGCAGCGCCGCCCCAAGCCGCGGCAAGCCCCCCCGCAGCCGCAAATAAACGGAGAACAAGCTGTGACGGTCGCTCAACGCCCCGATCCCGCGCTGAACATCAAAGACGTGCTGACACAGTGGCTGCCCCAACAATTCGCAGCCAAAGGGCGCACCTTGCCGCCCGATTGTCCCAAGCTGCGGGTGACTGTGCGCGAGAAAACCAGCCACGTGGATCTGCTGTTTGTGGCGTCGGAGAACGAGTTAACGGTGCAAGAGGAGTTCGACGAGCCAGACGCAGACTTTTGGGTGCGCCTAAGTGCAGCGGACTTTCACACGCTATTGCACGGCGATCCCGATTTGCCGGCGCTGGTGCCACCCGAAAAAGATCTGATCGATCTGATGGTTGTCGATGCCAGCGATCTGGATCGTTTCAAGCAGTTGGCGGGCCGCCTCGCGGTAGAGATCATCGGCAAAAAACGCCGCCGCTTTTCCCTAGATGTGGCGTTTGGTGATGTTGGTTTTAAAGCCGGGCGGCCGAAGAGTACGGTGACGATTGATGGCCCAGCGCTCGAAGGCCTGATGAACGGTACGAAAGCCCCTTTGCAGGCGCTGCTTGAAGGCCGCATCAAGGTCGAAGGCGATCGCGCGTTGGCAATGCAAGCCATGTTGCTTGCCGTGGCCCGCACGCGCAGCCGCTAACCTAGCAACAGCTTGAGAATCACGCCCGCGGCCACCGCCGCGCCAACCCCGATCGACACGCGCTTCCAGATCGGCGTGGACGGTTGGGCGCCATCGGGCCCCACCCCATGACGAGCCAAGAACGCCTGCCCCACGCTTGGCGCTGGCACCATTGATTTGGGCGGTGGCGCGGCGGGAGACACGGCGCGCGTGTGCGCGGAGGAGGCAGCAGCGGCCTTGGCACTTGCGGATGGCACCGGACGTTGCGCAGGGCTATCTGCCTGCAAGACGGCCATGTCCTCAACCGTGCGGCCAGGCGCATCGGCGTCAAAGTCGGGAAACACGGTGGCGGCCGGAACGGTGAGATCGTTCGCCTCCATCAACGCCCCACCCGCTTGCTCAAGTTCAGCGAGCGCCCGCAACGCCACTTCCTTCTTCGCAGGGCGCAGCGAAGCCGACGTCATCACCCCCGGTGGTTGCGGCGACGCGGGCGACGGCGCCGGCGTGGTGTCTGAGTTGGCCTCAATGCCCAGCAGCGCCGCCACGGCTTGGCCACGACCACGGGCGATCTTGGTCAGCGCGTACTCGAGCTGTGACATCGTCTGAGGCCGGCGTGTGGGATCACGTTCGAGCGCCCACATGACCACGTCCTCCAGCTCCTTGGAGATGCCAGGCCGCAGATCACGCGGCGGCCGCGGTCGTTCGCGCGTCTTCTTCACCAGCACATCGGCGTAACCGCGGCCCGAAAACGCCGGAAAGCCCGTGATCATTTCGTACAAGATGGCGCCCACAGCGTAAATATCGGAGCGCGCGTCGGCGGGATGGCCATCGGCTTGCTCAGGCGCCATATATTCAGGAGTGCCAATAGGTGTGCCCGGGTTCGTGAGCGGGCGCCCGTTGTTCACCTTCATTGACGCTTCGAGGCTGCGTGCCAAACCGAAGTCGATGATCTTCACGCGATCGCCTTGCGGCCCGCGCGGCTGCAAGAAAATATTCTCTGGTTTCAGATCGCGATGGATGATGTCGGCTTGATGTGCGGCCGCCAACGCTTGGCACATTTGAATTGTGATCTGAATGGCCCGCGCTGGCTCCACTGTGCGCTCTTGCGCCAACACTTCGGCCAAGTCCACGCCCTGGAGTTGCTCCATGACGTAGTAAACGAGCCCCTCTTCCGTGGTGCCGAGATCCGTCACGTCAACGATGTTCGGGTGGCCGATTTTTGAAGCGGCTCGCGCCTCGAGACGGAATCGTTCAACAAGGTCAGGACGGCCTGAACAAGATGGCTGCAGCACCTTGACCGCCACACGTTTGCCGATCTCAATGTGTTCGGCCGCGAACACTTGCCCCATGCCGCCTTCGCCGATGGGTTCGATCACACGATATCGACCGCCCAACATGCGGCCCAAGAAGCCCCGCGCAAACACGCGCGCGGGATCGTTGTAATCATCGCTGTGTGCCGCAGCCGCGGCGCCATCCACCGATGATGGATCGGTGCGACGCGCGCCATCGCGCACTTCAAGCGAGCCGGTGCTGTCGCTGCCGAACGGCTTGGGCGACGGCGGCAAGCCGGGCAGTGGCACGCCTGCAGGGCCCTTGCGTGTGGAAGGAACGGCGGGGCGCGTGCCACTGGGGCGGCGACGCGACAATGGCTCGCTGGTGTCTTTCTTGCGCACCCGCACGCGGGGCTGCGTGGAGGAATCGTCTCGCTTTTCCACCACCGGTGGCGGTGCCGGCGGTATCGACATCGTTTCAGGGCGTGCGCGAAAGCCAGGGATCACGTCGCGCAGAAAGCCATCGCGCTCTTCGCGCTCTTCGGCGATCGTATCGGCGTAGATGCCTTCGATGAATTCGGCGATGCGATCGGCACCTGAGCGCGGCGCGATCGTGGCGATCACTTCATTGAGCGCCCGGCGCATTTCGTCGGCGGATTGAAAACGCTGCTCCCGATCGGGTGCCAACGCCTTCATCACCACGTCATCAAGTTCAGCCGTGATCCACGTGGCGCGCGCTGAAGGTTTGATGAGGCGTGGGTGTCGAACGATGGCCAACGCTGTGGCGGGATCCAAGCCTGAAATCTGCAAGAACTGTTGCCCGGTGAGCAACTCCCACAAGACGATGCCCAACGTATAAACATCCGTGCGCGCGTCGGCCACCTCGCCCCGCGCCTGCTCGGGCGCCAAATAGGCGGCACGGCCGTAAACCACGCCCGGCGCGGTTTGCTCTTGCTTCAACACGCTGCGCGCCAGGCCGAAGTCCGTGAGCTTCACGTCACCGGCGTATGACAACAAAATGTTCGGAGGGGCCACATCGCGGTGGACCAGCTTCAAGTTCCCGTAGGCGTGCACATACGACAACGCGCGCGCCACTTCGCGCACCACGTGCAGCGCCACATCAAGCGGGATGCGTTGGCGGGTGCGCACGCAACGGTTCCACACGTCGCGCAGATCCTTGCCCTCCACCAACTCCATCGCGATGTAGAACTCATTGTCCACTTCGCCCGCGTCGAAGGTCGTGACCAAACACGAATGCGAAAGCCGTAACACCACCTTCGCTTCGTCCAAGAAGCGAATCGCCTTCGAGCGATCCGACTTCTCCGTGATCACCTTTTTGATCACGCAAAGCTTTTCGAAGCCGCCGATGTCGCCCCCGGCCGCAACATAGATCTCCCCCATACCGCCCTTCGCCAGCGGCTTGAGCAGCACATACTTTCCGAAGCGCCTGGGGTACCGGCCCGACATGTGGGTTGTGGCTGTCGCCGAAGCGGTTACCTTACACCGGCCCGTTGCACGGCGCGAAGTTTTCCGAAGCGGTCATTGCAACCGCCGTTCGGTGGATTCGAGGTTGCTACGCGCAGCCTTGTTGTTGGGATCAAGTTTGAGGGCATCGCTATACGCTTTCTTTGCCGACGGGAAGTCTTTGAGCTTGAAATACGCGTCGCCTAACAAGACATGGGCGCTCACGCCCGCGCCCGAGCTCGCCCCCTGTTTCGCACGACGGACGGCTTCGGCGTAGTCCTGCTTTTGGAACGCCACCTGCCCCATGCCCAGGAGGGCGCGGCCCTTCAGTGGCTTGCTGCGCATCGCCTTTTCAAACGCGGCTTTGGCATCGTCGTATTTTTGGGCGTTCAGCAAACGTTGGCCTTCGCCCAAGAAATCGCGGCCAGCGGCGGCGTCGCTGGGTTTGCGCTTCGGACGCGGTCCGGGAACAACGGGGCCAGGCGGCTCCGGCTGCGGCGCCACGGAAGGCTCGTTCTGTGCGGCCATGTTCCATTCTTCGCCCGGCACCGGATTCGGATCGCTCGCGGCAGGTGTGGCGGCCGCTTCAGGAGGAGCCGGCACAACTTTGGGCGGCGGAGGCACCACTTGCACGGCGGCCACATGAGCGGTCGCCGGGTTCGGCTTCTGCGATGATGTTTTGCTGCTGGTGAACGCCACCTTCGCCACAACCAAAAGGCCAATGACGCCCAACGTACCAGCCGCGATCGCCGTGGATTTGCGCGACAATCCCAGCGAGGCTAAACCGGTGACGGGTTCGATCGAGCCAACGAAGAAACCCGTCTCTTTGCGCATCTGCTGCACTTCGGTGGGAGTGCGCCTGCCCACGAACGCTTCGAGCACCAAGCCGATCTCGGCGGCAAAAGCCGCCATCGTTTGGGGCCGATCATCGGGATTGCGTGCCATCGCACGCTCCACCAACGCATCCACCGTCACGGGCACATCGGGCCGCAATGAGCGCACAGGCGGAGGCGTTTCGGTGGCCTTGCGGTGAAGCACCTCCATCACGTTTTCGCCCTCGTAAGGCGGGTTGCCTGTGAGCATCTCGTACATGATCGAGCCCAGGGCGTAAATATCGGATCGTGCATCCGCCGATTTCCCTGCGGCCTGCTCGGGCGCCATGTACTCGGGCGTGCCCATCGCCACGCCGGGGCGAGTTAGCCGCCGGCCCGGTGTTTTTGTTGGTGATTCTTCGACTTCCGACACACGCGCGATGCCGAAGTCCAAAACCTTTACAAAGTCGGGCCGCCCCTCTTTTGAGATCAGCAGAACGTTTTCAGGCTTCAGATCGCGGTGAACCACCTGCGCGTCATGAGCCGCTTGCAAGGCTTGGCAGATCTGATCAGCGATGCGCAAGGCGCGCTTGACGGGCAACGGCCCTTCGCGATGGATCGCAAGGCCAAGCTCAACGCCTTCGATGAATTCCATCACGAAGAAGAACGCACCGTCTTCCGTGGTGCCCGAATCCGTGACGTTTACGATGTTGGGGTGACCGATGCGCGACGCCGCACGTGCCTCACGACGAAAGCGCTCCACCACATCGGGCGTGCGCGTATACGCGGGATGCAAAACTTTAACGGCAACGTGTTTGCCGATCTCAATGTGTTCCGCTTCGTAAACACGGCCCATGCCGCCTTCGCCGCACAAACGAATGATGCGGTAGCGGCCCCCAAGCAGCGCGCCCACGATTTGGGACGTGGCTTCCACGGGCACATCAGGGCGTGGGCCATCAATGGCGCGCGTTTCCCCCGTGCGCCCCGGCCCTCCTGGGTCCACATTGCTTGGCAACGGCGTTGGCGTAACCTCGCTGGGTGGCCGCGACGGATCCATGTGTTCCGTCGAGCCCTTCTTGCGGTTGTACACCGGCGTCTTCGCCTCGAAGGGATCGTTCATGCCGGGCGGATCCGGTGGTTGCGGCGCCACAGGCGTGCCCATCTTGGGCAAAAGCGATCCACCCATGCCCATCAACAACTCGCGCGAAGCTTTCTCTTTCGCGATGTCATCAACAAACAAGCGCCGCAAGAACGCGGCCACGTGCTCACCATCGGTGGCAGGGCTGGTTTTCGCCAAAAACGCCGCCAAAGCGGTCCGGAACTCTTCGCCTGTTTGATACCGATCGGCCGGATCCGAAGCCAAGGCCTTAATCACAATGGCATCGAGCTCGGGCGGCACACGGCCTGTTTTTGACGACGGCGCCGGCACCTTGGGTGAACGCACGCGGTCCAACAAATCGTCTTCGCCCCCTAAGCCCGCGATGCCAGTGGTGGCCGGAAACAACTGCCGCCCGGTGAGCAATTCCCACAACATCACGCCAGCGGCGTAGAGATCCGTGCGACCGTCGAGTGGCTCACCGCGCGCCTGCTCGGGCGCCATGTAGCTGACCTTGCCATAGATCACGCCAGGCGCGGTCTTCTCCAACTTCAGCGTAGAGGACGCGAGCCCGAAGTCGGTGAGCTTCACCTCACCCGAATAAGACAACAGCAGATTGGGTGGCGATACGTCGCGGTGAACGAGGTTTAAACCACTAAACGAATGCGCGTAACCCAAGCCGCGCACCAATTCTTTCGTGATATGCACCGCCACATCGACGGGGAAAGCGATGCCCTTTTGCGCGCACCGGTTCCACACCGCTCGCAGATCTTTACCCTCGATGAAATCCATCGCGAGGAACAGCTCGCCTTGGATTTGGCCGGCATCGAACACGGACACCAAATTGCCGTGCGACAACCGCACCACCACCTTGGCCTCGTCGCGAAAGCGTTGCAGGTAGCCCTTGTCCGCCAAGTGGTGCAGGGCCGTTTTGATCACGCATAGCTTCTGCATACTGCGCTCACCGGTCAACGCCAGGTAAAGCGCGCCCATCCCGCCTCGAGCCAAGGGCTTGAGCAGGACGTAGGGGCCGAACTTGCGCGGGAACTCGTCCGCGGTCATAGCTTTGGGAGCATCACCTTTGTTCGGAGCTATGGAAGCTGCCGTCTTCATGTTTAATTGCGAGCCACCCTGGTTATCGGCAGGTTCGGCCAGATACTTCTCAGTTTGTGTTCGTCAGCACATACAATTTTTTGCATTTGCGCACTCACACCAGCGACATCAGCACACCTTGAGCTCTGTTGTCGTTGTTTGAAAATGGTCATTAACGGCTGCAAACCGCCAAGATCTGCTTGATGTCCGTCTTTCCTAAGATGGCTTTGTCGATGCCGTCTTGAAGCAATGTCGTCATTCCACCTTCGATGGCGCCGTGGCGAATTTCTTCGACGGGAGCCTTACGCATAATCACTAGCTTGAGGCTGTCGTTGTTCACGAGCAGTTCATGGATCGCCACGCGGCCTTTGTAGCCGCTCTTGCCGCAAGATTCGCATCCCACGCCGTGGTACAGCGTCATGCCTTCGCGACGGTACCCGCGTTTCGCCACGCCCTCTTCGCCGAACGAGTCCACAATGGTGGCCCATTCTTCATCCGTGGGCGAATGCGGTGCTTTGCATTTAGGGCACAACGCGCGCGTCAAACGTTGCGCCAAGACGCCCAACAGCGCGTCGGCGAACGAGAAGGGATCGAGGCCCATGTCCATCAAGCGCGTCACTGTTTCGGGCGCGCTGTTTGTGTGCAGGGTGGACAACACCAAGTGACCGGTCAGCGAGGCTTCAACGCCGGTGCTGGCGGTTTCCTTGTCACGCATTTCGCCCACCATAATGACGTCCGGATCGGCGCGCAGAAACGCGCGCATGGCGGTGGCGAAATCGAAGCCGATCTTTGGTTGCACCTGCACCTGGCGCAACCCGGGCTGCGTGATTTCAACCGGATCTTCCGCGGTCCAGATCTTGGTGTCGGGCGTATTGATGTAACCCAGCGCTGAGTGCAGCGTTGTGGTTTTACCGGATCCGGTGGGTCCCACGACCAGCACAAGGCCATACGGCTTCGATACAATCTTTTTGAGCTCCGCCAGATTCCGGTCGCTCATGCCCATTTTCTCGATGGGGATCGGCTTTGACGCCGCCAAGATACGCATCACGACGTCTTCGTTGCCGTTGACGGTTGGAATGGTAGCCACGCGCAGCTCGATCTTGCGATCCTGCATCTGAAAGCGGATCTTCCCGTCTTGCGGCTTGCGCCGCTCAGAAATGTCCAGCTTGGCCATGATTTTGAGGCGCGCCACCAACGGCAGCCGGATGGCCGACGGAATCTCTTGGTAGTTCACGCATTCGCCATCAACGCGAAAGCGGATGGTTGTGTTGCGTTCGCGCCCATTAGGCTCGATGTGAATGTCTGAGGCGCCCTTTCTATAGGCATCAATGATCACTTGGTTTGCAAGCTTGATCACCGCGCTGTCTGATTCGCCACGAACCTCATCATCGCCCGCGTCTTCGACCGCACCCGTTGACTCGTCGGCGGAAAGCTCTTTAAGGATCAGGCCCACGTCGCCGGCCTTGGCGCCGAACGAGTGGTCAATGCAACCCATGATTTCGTCGCGGAAGCCGAGCCGGATCACGATCTCGCGATCGGCGTCCATCGAACGCAAAGCGTCCGTGCGCATGATGTCCGAAGGGTCATCGATAACGATGGTGATCCGCGAGCCCTGGATTTCCACGGGCACCGCACAAACGTTCTTAAGGAAATCTACGCGAAGGCGCGATTTCAGTTCGGCTGGCACCGATTCGGTGCCGTTGAAGCGATAAAACTCGACGCCGAAGAATTCGACCAGCGATCGTTCCACGTCGCTGCGGCTCACGCCCAGTTTCTCTATGAGGTAGCGTGCCGGATCAACGCGCGCTGCGGTGGCTTCCTTGACGGCCAGATCCAACGCATCCTTGGTGAGCGCCCCACGGTCAAGCAGGTAATCCCACTTGCCGGCGCGGCGCTCGCCGGTGCGCACGCGGTCGTTGAGGCGTTTGAGCGGCGGCGCCAGGATCTTGCCCACCTCTTCAGCCGCCGTCACATCCCGGGGCATAAACGACAGCCCCTTCTTCTTATTGATCGCCTGCACGACGCCAACAACAACGCCGTCGACCATGAGGGGCAACGTGAGAATCGACTTGGTTGTAAATTGCGTCAGCTGATCGAGGTGATCATTGAACTTGAGCTTCGGATGGATGCGGGCCAGTTCCGCGGGGTCATAGGCGTTGCGCACATTCACGGCCACCTTCGCTAACGCCACGAAACCAGCAAAGCTTCCGGGGCCCGCGGGAACGCGGATCTCTTTTAGGTCCTTGCCCACCATCGCGAAGGTGATCAGTTGGGCGGACGCGGCATCGAAGGCATAAAGATACGTGCGCTGCGAATCGAAGATTGGCGAAAGGCGTTCGTCGGCGTCTCTTATCAATTGTTCGCGGCTGCGAAACTCGTTAACGGCCGAGCCCAATTCTTCAAGGCGCTTTTGCGCCTGGGCTGCTGAGTCCTCAACTGTACGAAGCCACGCTGCGGCATCCATCGTGCAAAAACCTCAGGAGGGGTATCGGCGGGCCGCACAAAAACTCAATGGATCCGCATTGCTGTCGAGCGACTGGGCGTCAAGGAACTTTGGGCAGTGGCGGCCAACGTGTTAGCATCGCGACCTTTCGCGCGGCATCTAAGCGACATTGGCGGTTACCTCATGTCTGGCGAATCCATCGTCGTCATCGACGACAGCCCTACCCTTTCAAAACTGGTCCAGCTCGTCCTTGGCGAGATGGGGCTGCAGGTTATTGCGGCCAACAGTGATGCCGGGGCACGCGAGCTGCTTAAGGGAGAAAAGCCGCGCTTGGTGCTGCTCGACGACATGCTGGACGACAAGCCCGTCGACGATCTATGCGCCCACATCGCGGCGCTAACGCCCAACGCGCCGGGTGTGGTGCTGTTGCGAAGCGGCCACGGCCCCAAAGATCCATCGAAGCTTCCGGGCGTGGTGGATTCAATCACGAAGCCTTTTTCACCAGATGCTTTGAAAGCACTCGTGTCGCACATTGTCGGCACAAGCCTACAAGAAGGTCCCTCGCTTCCGCGGCGACGGCTCATGCTGACGCCCGCACCTGATTTCACGCCAACCAAATCAGAAGAGCAGCCGGCGCTCACTGGCACGCTGGGGGTGTTTGGTGCGGGCGAAATCCTGGGGCTGCTCAGCGAAGGCCAACGCACGGGTGTTGCCACATTCAGCCAGCAGCGCACCACAATTCGCGTGCACTTGCGAAAGGGCCGCATCGATTACGCGCGGGCCGATGGGGTGCTGGAAGAATTTTTGTTGGGGCGCTTTTTGATCGACCGCAGCTTTATTGCGTCCTCTGAGCTGGAAGCCGTCGCCAAGCAATTGCGCACCGGGGCCGGCAGCAAGCCGCGGTTGGGAGAAGCGCTGGTTGACAAGGGCCTGATATCGACGCGAGAACTCACCGAAGGTATGCGGCTACAAACGTGCGCGCTCATCTATGAGCTGCTTCGTTGGGACAACGGCACGTTCGACTTCGTGCAAAAAGCAGAAACGCCCGCCGGCAGCGAGCCCAGTTTGGGGTTGGTGGTGGATCAGCTCTTGATGGAAGGGCTAAGGCGCATCGACGAATGGCGCATCATTGAACGCGAGGTGAACAACTTCGATGAAGTTTATCTGCGCGAAGAAGAGCGAATGGCAGCCATGGGCCCCGGCAAGCTCTTGCGTGATGAGATCGCGGTGGCCGAATTGCTCAATGGCCGCAACACCGTCAAGGATGTGATCTTTCAGTCTCACATGGGTTCGTTTGATGTATGTCGCGTGCTTTACCGGCTGCTCAAGAGCAAACTCATCCGGCCGCGGATCTCGCCCACGGCGCCGCAATGAACGAGACGTATGACCTGTTGTTCTTCCTGATTCGCGGTCGACGGTGCGCCATCGACGTTGCATCGGTGCGAGAAGTGTTGGCCGCGCCCGCGATCACGCCGGTACCCCTGGTTCCGCCGCTGATCCGTGGCGCGATCTCATTTCATGGCCTGCCCCTGGCGGTTTTGGATTTGGGCGTGGAGCTGATGCCCGGCAGTCTGGATTCTGCAGGCGTGTCATTCGATGCGTTTTCGCGTTCAGCGCAAGATTACGTACTGATCGTTGAAGCACAGCTCGCCGACGGCACGTTCGTGCGCAGCGGGCTGGCTGTGGAGCGCGTGGCACGCGTGGTGACGGTGCCGGCTGATTTTCTACGACCACACACAAGCCACACGTCGTTCGTATCGGCCACAATTGTTGACGCCGATGGTCCCGCCTTGCTGATCGACGTGCCTACGGCCTTGGCCACCACCATGAAAACCATTCGTTCGGGGAGACAAGCCGCGTGAGCCGCACCTCAAAAGCCACCACCGTGGTGCTGATCCAAACGGCGTTGTTGGCCGCCGCCATCGCCGCGCCTGCTTTGTCATTGGCGCCGTTTGCGAGCACGCTTTTGCTGGTGGCCGCGTTCGGTATTGGCACAGCGTTGTTGATCGCAAAATTCGAAGGCGGCGTTCAACAACAAGGCGCCATTTCTGATCCAAGCCTCGTGCCTGTCATCGCGCGCGTGGATGCATTAGGCAAGGGCGACTTAAGCGCCCAACTCGAAATCACAGCCGGCCCGTTGGCACCTTTGGCCAGCGCGCTGAACGCCGCGGGCACAAAGCTTGGCGAACTTGCGCGCAACGGACACGAAGCGGCGTCAAGCTTGGCTGCAGCCGGTGGTGAGATCGAACGCTCGACGCAAGCCCTGTCAACGGGTGCCAACCGACAAGTGGCGGCCATTGCGGAGGTTGCACGGCGGCTGCAATCGCTGACGTTGCGTTGCGAAGAGATAAGCCAGGTGGTTGAAGTGCTGGATGATCTTGCGCGGCAAACGAACGTGCTTGCGCTCAACGCAGCGTTGGAAGCGTCCCGGGCGGGCCCCTCGGGGAAGGGATTTGCCATGGTGGCTGAAGAAGTGCGCAAGCTGGCAGAACGTTCGGCCGCGGCCACAAAAGATGTGGGCGCATTTGTGCAAACGCTAGAAAGCGGGGCCGTGGAGGCGTCACGCACGTTAGAAGAAGTGCAAACGCTGACAAAGAGCCTGGCTGATGGCGCAGGTGGAACAGCCGCGGTTTCGAATGAACTGATGAACGCCGCGCAGGGGCTGACCCGCACGTTAAGCCAGCTGCAATACAACGCCCCCGTGGACGACGCCGTTCGCAAACTGTTGCGTGGACCCACGTTGGATATCGGGCAACTTGTATCGATGCTGCGGCCCTTGGTAGGCGACGATGCCACGCCTCTGTCGCGTGCCCTGACAACCTTGATCCGCACTTATGACGAAGCCAAAAAGGTTTCAGCGAACACGTCCGCTGCCACCTCATGACCGAAGATCCAAAGCAGCCAGGCAAAGCCGCGCCGGTTGAACCGCTCGATGAATGGGCGCCCGCCGATGCAGAGGTTCTGCGCAATCTGTTCTTGGATGAAGCCGAGGGGCACCTTCACAAGATTGAAGACGCGTTTTACGAATTGTCTCGCTCGCCCACACCCGATCACGATGGTGGCTGGCAGAGCCTGGACGACTTGTTTCGCGCGCTGCATACGCTGAAAGGCGCAGCTGGCTCCGTAGGGCACAGCGCGATCGCTATCGCCGCTCATGACATCGAAGATTTGTGCGCCGAGATCCGCAGCGGACAATTGTCGCCCACGCCAGGCATCCTCGATCGCATGGCCGAAGAGCTGGGGACGCTTAAGGCGCTTGTTGAAGGTGCACGACAGTTGATCCTTGGCGATTCGCCCACGCCCGAGGCCCAGCAGCCTTTCGTGCCTCCGTCGAACCGGCGACGCTTAGACCGCCGGCGTGGTGATCGCCGCCTTGACAACGATCGCAGGCTCACAATGGACAGCGTCACACTTGAACGCATCAGCGAACAAGTGGGCGATCTGGTGGTGTTGCGCACGCGCATCGAACGACGGTTGAGTGAGCTTGATGGTTTGCGGCGCGAGTTGGGACAGGGCCGAGCCGCCATGCGCCGGTCGCTCGGCTGGCTGGCAAACCCTGCGCTTACGGCGTCCAGCGCTGAAAACGCACGACGAGCGGTGGGACGCCTGGGCGAGTTGGAACTGGAACTAGCATCAGCGATCTCCCATTTAGATCGCGCCACGACGGGATTGCTTGACGACACAGAGACACTGCGACGTAACACCGATTCCCTGGACGAGACATTGCACAGCGTGCGATTGGTCTCGATGGATTGGCTGTTTCGCCGCATGGAGCTTGCGCTTGAGGAGCTGCAAGTTTCGGTGCAAACGCCGTTGCACATCAGCACCGAGGGGGGCGATCTGCAGATCGATCGCACGGTCTTGGATCACCTATTTGATCCTCTGCTGCACCTGCTGCGCAACGCTGTGGTGCACGGCATCGAATCTCCGGAAGAGCGGCACGCTGCCAACAAAAGCAGCGACGGCAAGATCGAGATCACGGGCCGACTCGAAGGCGATTTCATATTCCTTACACTGAGCGACGATGGCCGCGGCGTGGATGAAGCGCGGGTGCGCGATCAGCTGGTTCGTTCGGGCCGCTTGGGTGCGGGCGCAGAGCTTGGCGAAGAGGCCCTGCTTGAAGCGCTGTTCGAGCCTGGCTTTTCAACGCGCGAGAAGGCCGATGCCCTATCGGGACGCGGCATGGGCCTCAGCATTGTGCAAACGGCGGTGGCACAGCTGGGCGGCCGCGTGACCTGCGCGACGGTGCCTGGCAAAGGCACAACGTTTACATTGTGTGTGCCGTTGGTGGCGGCGATCACGCAAGGGCTCTTGTTCAAGTTGGGTGGCCACGTGTACGCGATGCCGATCGGTCACGTGGTGGCCGCGTTGCCACCGTTGGGCACAGAAACCGATCGCACCAACGCCACGCTTGAAAGTGAATTCAAGTTGCCAACGGGGCAGATGGTGCCCGTGCTGCGGCTGCAAGGCATCTTGGGGCTTGAGACGCCGCCTGATCACCGGCTGTCGTTGTTGCACGTGCGCTTTGGCCAGCGCCCGTTCGTGATCACCTGCGACAAGATCATCGGGCCGCGCACGGTGGTGGTGCGGCCGCTAGGGCCCATCTTGTCGTTGCTGCCGTATTTTTCAGGCGCCACGGTGTCGGGGGCGGGGAAGTTGCAATTGGTGTTGGACGTCGCGGCGCTCGCTGAGTTGGCTTACAAGCGCACCAAGGGCGCGGGCGCTTCACCACAGCGAGGCGCACCCCGCGTGTTGATTGTGGACGACTCGCGTCTTGCGCGCGAAGCCGCCGCACGCGCGTTGGCGGGGCTGGGCCTGCAAACCTTGGCCGCGGAAGACGGATGGGAGGCGTGGGAGCTGCTGAACGAACGGCGTTTTGACCTGGTTGTCACTGATCTCGAAATGCCCCGCGTCGACGGCTTCGCCTTGATTGCCCGCATCCGCCGTGATCCCACGCTGCGTCGGTTGCCGATTGTGGTTTTGTCTTCGCGCACTTCGGCGGCCACACAAGAGCGAGCGAGGCGTTTGGGCGCCAGCGCGGTGGTGGTCAAAGCCCCGCACCGCCAGGCTTTGGCCCGCGCCGTTCAGCGGCTTTTGGCCGAAACGCGCCGCGAGCTGTAACAGGGCGAACGTGAGTGCAGTCAAGGTTAGGTAAAACGGCAGTTCCCTTGGTCGACGCACAGGGGTACACTCCCTCCTCAAAACCACACGGGGCCCGCGGCCTATGTTGAGCGCGCAACCCGTGTAAAAGGAGTTCGGTGATGAAAATGATGCGTATTGGTTTGGTCGTTTCAGCCCTCGCCTTTGCAGGCCTGGGCGTTATCAACTGCAGCAGTTCTAGCGATAGCGATGGCGATGGTGGCTCGGGCGGCGAAGCCTCGGGGGGCAACTCTGGCGGCAAAGGCGGCAGCAGCGCCAGCGGCGGTGGCGGCGGCTCGGCCTCCGGCGGCAAGGGCGGCAGCAGCGCCAGCGGCGGCAGCGGCGGCTCGGCCTCCGGCGGTAGCGGCGGCGCTTCGGGCGGCGCAGGCGGGGGTGCGGCAGGCGGCGCCGGCGGCGGCGGTGGCGGTGGCGGCGGCGCAGCGGGTGGCGCTGGTGGTGCAGCCGGCGGCGCGGGTGGCACGGCGGCGGCAGTGACTTACGATGGCAAGATCAAAGCGATCTTCACTGAGAAATGTGGCGGGTGCCACACGGGTGGTGGGTCAGGTGGCTTGGACCTGCGCCAGTACTCAGAGACTCAAAAGACGGGCGGTGCGAACTGTGCAGGCAAAAAGGTTGGCGAGTGTGCCTTGGCACGCATCAAAGCCGGCACAATGCCGAAAGACAAGGGCTGCTCCGGCAATCCAGTCACTGACAGCGGCAAAGCTGCATGCTTGACCAAAGCACAACAAGACGATTTGCAGGCTTGGATCGATGGCGGCATGAAACAAAATTAGTCATCCGTCCGACTTGAATACAGGAGAAGGAGCCCGCCACGAGCGGGCTTCTTTCGTAATGATACCTAAACGTGCAACCCGAGACGCTGGTTCTAACGGGAAGCCGGCAGCGTAAACCCAACGACAATCGACGACTCAGAAATCGAGGCTAACTTGCATAGCACGAGAGGCCAGTTTTCTGTTTCGGCCTGTTGCCTTCTATTCGTGGCCTTCGTAAGTGCACCCGCGAGCAACAAGCACCATTGTCGAAGGACGTAAATTAAGGCCAACGGCTTACGCACCCAGGCGTCGCCGAAACATTTCCTGATTCGGCACACCGCTACGCCAAACTTGTGGGCGTTCCAGATTGGCTGCCAAACTTGTTGGCGTCTTGCAAACCAAACGCTTGCAAGATCGAAAGGTAAGGACCCACGAGCTCTGTGCCTGGTGCAAAACGCATCGACCGGCCCGTTCGGATTTTGCCACCCAGACTTCCGGCAAGCAGAATCGTGTGGCTCTTTTGCCCATTGTGATGCGCGCCGCCCGAGGCGTTGGCCGATAACACCAGCGTTGAATCCAACAGTGTGCCGGCAGCGTCTGGGAAGCTTTTCACTTTGCTGATGATCCGTTCGTAGGCCGTCATGAACCAAGTGTCGATCACCGTAAGCTCAGCCACTTGCGCATTATGGTGAAGGTTGTGGTGGCTTTGGCCATTCCCCGCGCCGGGAAGGTCCACGAACCCCATGTGTGTCGCTCCGGGTGGCGTGAAGATGGTGGCCACGTTGGTTAGACCGCAAGCCACCGCCATCACCGCGATGTCGATGTGAGCGTAGACGACAGGCGGTGACACATGCAGATACTGAGGGCTTTTGGGGGCGCCTTGGCCAACGCTCGGGGCCTTCATGTTGCTGCAGGTGGCCGCATCCACAACCTCTGGTGCACCTACTGTTGGTTTCAGTCTGCTTTCGATCTCGCGCAGGGACTCAAGGTATTGGTCCAAGCGCACACGCTCAGGCGCCGCCAGTCGCTGCTTAAGACGTTGCGTGTCGTCGAGAACGAAATCGAGCAAGCTTTTTTTCTGCTTTAACAGCAAATCGACGGGCGGCGTGCCGCCGGAAGATCCTGTACCCGGGTTGGCGCTGCCCATTGCACCACCGAAGATTGCGGCGAAGGCCTTGATGGGGTCATAGATTGCCGGGAACGGCTGCCCGGGGCCGTCAGCTGAAAGCGTATTCGGTTCGACGTCGCCTCCGCCCGACTGCGTGTCTAAAATCCCTAGGTTTACGGACGATAGTTTTCGGCCTTTGCTTACAGTTTTTGCGATGTGCCGGTCAATCGATATGCCACCCGGCACGAAGCCTACGCCTTTGCAACACGCCGTAGGTTCAACCAGCGTAAACACGCTTTCGCCATTGCCGTGCAACTGACCGACTGTTCCGGATAAACCCACAAGGGCAAGTAAGTCCTTCGCGTGGGGTGCCAACGGCGTCATGATGCCTGTGGGCTTTAATTCAGGGCCCTTGCCCACCGCAGCTTCCACGCGGCCGATGTCGAGGCCATTGCCGCCACAGAATGAAATGTATCGCTTGACCGTGGACGTTTCACCGCGTGCTTCGGCAATTAGGCCACGCGCTATCGGCGTCAGCAACCCCGAGGCGGCCCCTAGGCCCAGGCTAAATCCAAACGTTCGTCGACTCAACGGCTTCATAGCTTTGGTTCCTGGCTTATGGTTGCGCGCGAAAAACAAAGAGATCGCTTGTGGCGAGGCGAATCAGGGCGGACTTCATGTTCTTGCCGTCCTGTTTGAACTCGTCGAGCATCGGCTCTGACAAGCAGGCTTCCCGATCTCCCAAAGCACGGCCGTGGGTGTACGTGTAGGCTTGGCTCAAGAAGCAGCTCGATACGAGATCGGATCTCTGCACGAAGCTAGCGAACTCCGAAAGACCGGCAAAAGCGATCGGTTTCCCACCGTCTAAGGGCACGAACTCACCACTTGCATTCACTGGCTCCCCCAGGTCCTCGGAACGATGCTGTCCAATGCCGTCAAAGTTCTCGAACAGGTAGCCGATCGGATCCATGAACTGATGGCACTGTTTGCAGCTTTGGTCCTTATTGTGGCGTTCGAGCAACTCACGCTGTGAAAGTTGTCCGTCGGGGCGTGGGGGCACGGCGTTGACCGTGGGCGGAGGCTGAGGCAAGTTTTCGCAGAATAAACGTTCACGAATCACGCGCCCGCGACGAACCACATTCGTTTCGTCGCGTTGAGCGTAAAGCGCCAAGAACGCACCCTGGGTTAAAATGCCGTGGCGTTCGGGCGGCAGTTCCACGCTTGCGAAGCCTTGCGTGTTCGACGTAACGCCATAGACCGCAGCCAGAGCTGGCGTAACGAAACTCTTGCGACTCGAAAACAGCTTTTCGAAGGACGACGCTTCACTGAAGAAGTTGTCTTCAACGAATCGTTCGTGCTCCTCGGCCATGTCCCGCCCCACCTCGTCCGTAAACTTGGGATACACCGCACGGTCTTTGTCGGCGTTGGCCACCAACGAAAGGCCGTACAGTTCGTCCAAAAAGATGCGAATGCCGTAAGCGGTTTTTGGTGCGGTGATGAGACGCTGGGCTTCTGCCTTTAAGTCCTTTGGCAACGCGCCGGCTTTCGCCTTGCCCCACAACACATCGTCAGGCGGCCCATCTTGGATCAAGTACGACAACGCCGAAGCGAGTTCGTAGGGATTGAGCGCCATTTTCCCGTCAACACTTTGGCCATCAAGCTCCGTGCGGAACAGGAAGTGCCCCGACATGAACAAGGCTTGAACCAACTGTCGCAAAGCCGTAGGCACACCAAAGTCAGCGACCTGTTGCGTGAAAAACGCACCATAGCGCGTGAGCTCTTCCTCAGAGAAAGGTCGTCGAAATACGCGCGAGCCAAATTCTTCGAGCAGCTCCGTTACGCATTGTTTCGAGGGACTCGCTTGCCCCAAACAAGAGCGTAGATCCGCCGGTTTGTCGCTCATAGGCTTCGCGGTGTCCTGGGTTGCCTCGATCAACGCTTCGACAAAGGGTGTGGTGAGATCTTTACGTGCGAGGGCGTTCGAGAATCGTCCTGCCCCGCTCGACGCGACCTCCGAAAGCCGTTGCGTTACATCCGGCGCGCCGGGCACCAGGGTGCGCAGTGTGCGTGCGATCTGCACTGGTGTCAGCGGTCGCAAAGCCGGTGGCAACAAACCGCACTTCCCCGCGGCCAAGGGGGGCGACTCTTCACGTCCACCGCCAGAGCCGCCCATGTTGTTGGGCTGGTCCTGAGACGATCCGCCCGACTCGGAATCCACCGTCCCCACGCAGGCTGAACACCAGGTAGCGATGGCAACAACAAAACAGGTGGCTAGCTTTTGCGGCGTTTTCATAACTTATACCTCTGCGTCGGCAAAACGCCGCGTATGGGGTCAAGTTAGGTCGGCGCCCAGGGCGGGCGAGGGTCAAGCTTTCTTTGGAAAACGCCAAGGCCAAAGACAAGGGCCCGTGAACGCGAGACCGTGTCGTGGCGTCTTTCCTAGACAAGTGTCAACTGTTTGTCGTGGCACTCAAGCTTAGCCTGACAGAATGCCATCAAGCGTTGTCGTAGGAATTTCTAGACGCGGCGTATCCGCTCCCTGGCAAATCATAGGGGCTTTGTTGGTTGTGGCGTGCACCTCTGGTGAGCCCGCTTCCAACAACGATCAACCTGGGGAAGGTGGTATGGCAGGTGAACCCGTGGGCGGAAGCGGTGGAGATGGCGGAACGGCCGGTGCCGAATCGCCTTCCGGGACGGGTGGTGGAGGCAACAACTCGACCGGCGGCAATACGGGAGGCAGCGGCACGGCGGGCAGCGGCGGCACGGGAGGCAGCGGCGGCACGGCGGGCAGCGGCGGCGGCACGGCGGGTGGCAGCGGCACCGCGGGCAGCGGCGGCACGCCCCCCACCAGCAGCACCTGCACCACTAACCTTTTTTGCGATAACTTCGAGTCCGCCGATGCTGCATTGAGCGGCTACACGAAGTTGATCGAAGGCGAAGCCACTGTGGCGGTGGATGAAACCAAGTTCTTCTCAGGCAAACGATCCGTAAAGATCGTCGGCAAAGGCGAAATGGGCTCCGAAGGATCGATTGCCCCTAAACAAGCCGGGTTGCTGCCGCTGGCCGACACATACATGCGCATGATGGTGTTTCTCGACAAAGCTCCTTCAGGCTCGAAGCTGCACTGGACGTGGTTGCGCGCCGCCGGCAACGTGAAAGCAGACACGCAAGGCAAGATCATACTGGCGACCACAGGCATTGGCGGCCACCCCACCACGTGGCAAGAAACTCAGTTGGGCCTACAGCCTTCCACCTCGCAGTTGGTGGACTGCTGGAACCACACCAACGATCCAATGCCCATCGGCAAGTGGGCCTGCGTGGAGTACCACCTCAAGGACGATGGCGACCAACACGAAGTGTGGGTTGACGGGCAAAAAGTCGCTGGGCTCAGCTACAACCTCACGCCTGCAGGCAAATCCTTTGGTTGCCTGAACGATGTCACAGGTCGGAAGCTTTACGTGGGACCGACGTCGATCGTGCGCTTTGGTTGGCGTCACGCGCACCAACTGCAAAGCCCAGTCACGCTTTGGATTGACGACGTTGCGATCGATAGCAAACGCATCGGATGCCCATCAAAGTGATCCCACTCATGGTTCACGTCGCTGGCCGGACGTCGGCGTAGACGCCCCAAGATCGGGCACTTCGAGCTCCTGTCGTTTTTTTGGCCGGAATTTCCTCGCGGCTTCGTCTTGTGTTCAGCTAGCACCTGAACGCTTATGACCCAGCCAGAAGGCCTTGACGCCACGTACCGTCACTACTTCCCGATGATCAGGGAAAAGTGCAGGCGCATTCTGGGCAATGCGGGCGACGCTCAGGATGTGGCGCAAGAAACCTTCCTGCGTTTCTGGCAGCGGCAGGACACCCTCCGCGTGCCGGAGGCCGCCGTGGCCTGGATCTATAAAACGGCAACCCACCTAGCCATCGACAAGCTACGCACAAGCAGACAATTGGCGACGCTTGATGACACAAGTGCAGACACCAGCAACCCCGAAATCCTTAGCCACGCCCGCGATCTGCTGCACAAGTTGGCAAAGGACTTGCCCGCCGACGAAATGGAAGCCGCCGTGCTCTCTCGCCTGGATGGCCTCAATCAACAAGAAGTTGCTGCGGTGATGGGCATCAGCGAGCGAAGTGTGAGGCGTGTTCTAAGAAGGCTCGATGATCGTTTGGCAAATATGAGCATCCGGTACGGAGTGGGAGCATGACCAATAACCAGCATCCGTCGTTGTTTGCACTGGACTCTTTCGCGGCAGGGGCAGCCACATCGCGGACCGTGCAAGAGCACGTGGCCTCTTGCCTCGTTTGTCAGCAACACATGGCGCGCGTGCGCCCTGACACCGATGATTTACCCGCTTGGGTGCACAGACTGCCTGCGTTGGTTCCCCCACCAGGCGGGCAGGCTTCGCACCCAAGCGGGCATTCTTACGCGGGGCTTCGCGCCCGCTTGCGCGGTTTCTGGCTGCCCGTGCTCGCGACGGCGCCAGCACTCGCCATTGCGGTGTTCCTCCTTATGCGCACCCGCCCGGACGCCGTCCGCGAGCCGCAGGCCTACGTTGGCATCAAGGCCGCAGGCCCCATGGTGTGGGCATACATCAAGCGCGGCAACGACACTTTCTTATGGGATGGGTCCACAAAGGTTCTGCCGCGGGACCTGTTGCGCTTGAAGGTAGATGCGATAGACCACAAGCATATTTCAGCCTTCAGCCGCGATGCCGCAGGCGGCTGGCAAAGGCTATGGGAGGGCCCCGTGGGAGGCAAAGGCCCCACGACTTTGCCAGTGGCGTGGCAAATCGATTCACAGCCCGGTGACGAACGGATCCTGCTTGTGCTTTCGGACGAAGCCGTGCGAAGTGAAGAGCTGAGCGACGTGAAGGGTAAGAATACGAACGAGCACTGGTGGCAACTGGAACTGGTCTTTTCGAAGGGGCCAGCGCCCGCGTCGCGTGGATCGGATGATTTGCACTGATGCAGTCAATGCGTGCGCGGACGTTCAGGATCGCCCTCGTCGCTTTGGGTTTTGTGTTGGCCCTGCTCGCGCCGCGGCGGGGGCAGGCCCAAACTGAACCACCGGTGTTGCGCCTGGCCGTGGTCGTGGGCGCCAACGCGGCTCCGGCAGGGCGCGCACGCCTACGTTACGCGCACAAAGACGCGCAGGCTGTAGCGGACGTTCTAGTTCAAACAGGCGGCTTTCTTCCAGAGAACGTGCGGCTGTTGACAGAGCCGCAGCCCGCACAGGTGATCGAGGCGTTGGAAAACGCTTTGGCCCAGGCAGGCAAAGTGAAGCCGACTCAGGCCCTGCTGTTGTTTTACTACTCCGGCCACGCCGATCCAGATGCACTTTATCCCAGCGGCCGCAGGTTGGCGGTTTCCGATCTACGCATTCGCATGCAGGACACGCGCGCTCTGCTCCGCATGGGAATCATCGATGCCTGCCGCGGCGGCGGTTGGACCGGCAGCAAAGGTTTGCGAGAAGCGGCGCCCTTTGACGTAGATGTTCCTAATGCATTGACGAGCGAAGGCGCCATCCTGATCTCCTCAAGTTCGGGGGCGCAGAACGCCCACGAATCCGAATTCTTAGGCGGCTCGTTCTTCACGCATCACTGGAACGCCGGATTGCGCGGCGCTGGTGATCACAACGACGACGGGCTCATCACAATCAACGAAGCTTTCGCCTACGCGCGCGAAATGACCGTGCGGGACACCGCTCGTTTAGCAAGTGAGCCTCAGAACCCCAGTTTTCATATGGACGTAAAGGGTCGCGACGATCTGGTTTTGTCTGCGCTCGACAGGCCTCGCGCTCTGTTGATGCTTCGGCAGGACACGGGACCATTGCAGCTCGTCGACCTACGCAGCGGCATCGTGCTGCTGGAAACGCAGCGAGGGCCAAAACGCTTGCGCCTCGCTTTGCCCGCAGGAAAATATCTGGTCCGCCGTCAAGACAATGGGGCCGTTTGGTCGCGTGACGTGGCGTTGGGCCGGCAAGGCAACGCCAGCGTTGAAGAAGGTGAGCTCGTGCGTGGGCGGGATCAACTGTTGGCAGACAAGTCTTTCACTGCCGGCGAGTCCACCATTGTGGCACCTGGATCGTGGAATTTGCAGTTGGCTTTGGGCGTTCGCCATGCGCCGGTTATCGATCCCGGGTTGCGCCTCGTGGCGTCGGACGGTGCGGCAGGGTTGCTGCGCGTGACCTATGGCTTGGCACCGCGGTGGCACTTGGCCTTGCCGCTCGCGTTGGCCTACGGCGGAGGGCAAGCGCATGGCCTGGAATGGATTCCTTGGTTCGGCATGCCCGTCGTGGGGTTTTCTCGAACTGAGGCGCAGGGCATAATCGTCAATTCTTTGATTGGCGCGGGCGTTGATTTTCGATGGCATCAAGTGCCACGCGTTGAGTCCTTCAACATCAGCCTCGCGGCGTTCGGTGCCGGGCAATGGGCCGAACAAGCCGCTGCACGCAAGCCGTTCGATACATGGACCGCCTTATCAACGGTTGGGGCCTCCTGGGACTTGCGTGGCATCGCTACGTTCAACCTGGGCGGCGGCGTGGCCAAGACGGTCATGCAAGCGGGGCTGTGGCAGCCTGCGGGTGAGCTGCTGTCACAAGAGGGGCTTGTGGTGGCCGTCGGGTCGGTACAAAGGCGGGCCTTACGTCCGCTGCCTTTGGT